>JAUTCR010000020.1 GCA_030673895.1 Verrucomicrobiota bacterium JB023 | reverse complement strand
ATCTCCGCCTCGGGGGCGAGCTTCGAGCAAAGGTTCTGAACCTCTTCCAGAGATTCGATAGCGGAGCCTCATCCGACTCCAAACCGCTCCCGCACCCGGTTGTTGGCCTCGGTGAGAGCTGCGATCGCGGCAGGGAGGAATTGAGAGACAGTCAAGGTGGCTCCCGGTGACAGAAATTGAGCCACGACCGAGGAGGGTGAATAGATTGTCCGATCAGAGCCATCCGGCAGCTCAATGGTGAAAGGTGTTTCGGCCATGGGAGAAGGAGCGGGCTGGCTTTGCCCTTTGCCTGAAGAGCAATCTCCGTGCCTTTCGTGCCTGATTTTTTCGGAATGAGAGGATGGGAAAGGGCTTTCGTCTGCCCGGATTTTCAAGGATTCCGTAGGGAGTCCCGAAGATTCCCCGGCTCACTCAATCAAGGTGCGGGGATCGGTCAAGTGATGGCCGTCTTCGACGCGGGTGATGAGATCCGCGATGGCGGGTTTCTCGGTCGTCTTGAGGGCGAGGGAGGGAAATTGAGACTTCGGCATGGTGCCTCCGCCAGTGGCTCCGGTGGTCTCCGCAAGTTCTCCGCCATGGGCCTCGCGCAGGCGGGTCGCTTTCTCCCCAAGTTCTTCAGTCGACTGGTGGAGCATGGCGAGGACCGGGACCAGATCGAGCCGGGTGGGGTCGTCCTTGATCGTCAGGTAGTCGATGACGACTTCCTGCATCGCAGTCAAGATGAGCTTGTCCGGTCGAACCGCGCGGTAGAAGGGCTCTTTCTTGACGCGGGCGACGAGGTCCTGCCGACCGGCGATGATGCCGGCCTGGGGGCCGCCCAGTAATTTGTCTCCGGAGAAAAGGACCAGCTCGATACCTCGCGCGAGCTGCTCCTGCGGGCGGGGTTCGTGTTCGATGGGAGCGAGTTCATCCGTATTCATCATCGCGCCGGAGCCCAAGTCCTCGACGAGGGGGATGCCATTCGCCTCGGCCAGCTGGTAGAGCTCTTGCACGTCGGCTTCGGCAGTGAAGCCTCCAAGGAAAAAATTCGAGCGATGGACCTTGAGGATGAGCGCCGTGCGCTCAGAGATCGCTTTCTCGTAGTCGGCGAGATGGGTTTTATTAGTCGCGCCGACCTCGACAAGCTTCGCTCCCGACGTTTCAAGGATATCGGGAATGCGGAATCCGCCCCCGATTTCGACCAATTCCCCCCGTGAGACGATGACCTCGTTCCTGCCTTCCTGGATCAAGGCTCGCAGCGTCAAGACGAGGGCGGCCGCGCAATTGTTGACCACCGTCGCCGCCTCTGCCTCAAGCAGGATAGCCAGGGACTCCTCGAGGAAAGAGCCCCGCCGGCCGCGCTTGCCGGTCTCCAGATCGAGCTCGATATTGCAGTAATTCGTCGCCACCTCATAGAGGGAGCGGGCGGCCCGTTGGCCAAGGGGGGCGCGGCCTAGATTGGTGTGAATGAGGATGCCGGTCCCGTTTTTGACGGGGCGAAGGCGGGAGTTTTCAAAGGCGCGGAGCGAAGAAGAGAGGTCGGCGACGATGTCTTCGCGCTGGAGGGGCTCGCCGGCCAAGAGGCGGGAGCGATAGCTTTCGATCTGCCTTTTGACGAATCCGGTGACCAGGCTTTTCGGGAGCTGGGATTCCTTGGCGAGATCGCGGGAGACGATCTCCACAGAGGGCAGGGCGGCAAGATTCATTGCAGGTTGAAGCTAGCTTTGCGGCCTCAAGTGGAAAGGTGAATCTGCCAAAATGTCCCGGGCTTTCATTTGCTGAAGATCAACTTCCGATGGTTGTCGTCGAGCGCGCACCATTGCCCCGGCTTGAGGCCCAGATCGGGGAGGGCGAGCGTTCCAATCCCCGTTCGGACCAAGCGAAGGGTCGGGAACCCGAGGGCGGCGGTCATGCGGCGGACCTGCCGGTTCTTGCCTTCCCGCAGCTCGAGCATGAGCCAGGTATCAACGATGGTTTGACGGGAGCGGACGGGCGGGGTCCGTGGCCAGAGGAAGTCAGGTTCTTGCTTGAGCACTCGAGCCTTCACGGGAAGGCAGCGGTGGGTTCGCTTGGCGACCCGGATGGTGAGCTTCCCCTCCCGGGCGGGAGCGAGATCGTCGGTGGCGGGCTGGCCCTCGACGAGGACGTGGTAGCGGCGGCGGTGCTTGTTCGAGGGATGGAGGAGCTTGTACTCCAGTTCCCGTTCATCGGTGAGGAGGAGGAGACCCTCGGAGTCATAATCAAGGCGACCGAGGGGCACGACGCCGTCGGGTACCGGATCGGGCAGGTCGCGCAAGGTCGGCTGCTCATCCTCGCCCGGATTGGGGTTGAATTGGCTGAGCAGTTGATAGGGCTTGTTGAGCGCGATGAGCATGAGGTTCTCCCGCCGTTAGAGGCGGGGGGATGAGGGCGTTGCAACGAGTTTGGGTAAGAGGTCTTGTTAGGAGCGATCCGGGAAGGTGAGTTCGGCCACTCCCGATTTGTCAAGATGTCCGAGGCCTTTCGCTATCAGTCGATCGTATTGACCCTTGGTTGCGGCATTCACGGGTAGGATGAGTCCGGCTTGTTCGGCGAGCGCTCCGGCGATGCCTGAGTCCTTGGCGGCATGCTCGGCCGAGAACCAGCATTCGTGCTCGCGTTCCACCATGTCTTCCGCATCGGTTTCCAAGACGCGGGAGTTCGCTCCCGTTTGTGAAAAGACCTCGCGCACCATGGCGAGGTCGAGGCCAAGGGCGGAAGCCAGACCGAGTCCCTCGGCGAGGCCGGCGGTGTTGATATTCATGACCATATTGACGAGGGCCTTGACCTGTGCGGCCCGGCCGATATCACCGCAGTAGCGGAGATTGAGCGAGAGGTCCTTGAGGAGCTTTTGGTGTCTTTCGAAGACCGCTTCCTCGCCGCCGATCATGAGATAGAGTTCGCCATTGCGGGCGTGGCTGATAGATGACGCCATTGCGGCTTCAAGGGTATCTGCCCCGCAAGATTTCGCGGCCTCATAGACTTCCTGATGGACGCCGGGTGAGAGGGTGGCGCAGTTGAGGAAGGTCTTGCCCCCAGCCTCGGTGAGCAGACTGTCTCCGCTTGGGGCAAAGATGGTGCGCATGGCCTCATCATCGGAGATGACAGTGAAGATGACGTCAGCGGCGGCCGTCACCTCCGCAAGGGTCGGGAAGGCTTTGGCTCCGATTTCCGCCGCGAGCTCCTCCGCGCAGCTACGGTTGATATCGTAGACCGCGGTGATGGTGTAATCGAGGTCGAGCTTGAGATGGCGGGCCATATTGGCTCCCATCCGTCCAGTTCCAACGAAGGCGAGATTCATGATAGAGGTGAGACGAGTTAGAGGTTGTTAGTTGGCTAAGACTTGAATTCCGGGAAGAAAGGGTTGTGCGCTTTCTCTTGGCCGACGGTGCTCATCGGGCCATGGCCCGGGCAGATGATTGTCTCGTCGGGAAGAGTAAGAATCTCCGAACGGTTGGTATCAAGTGCATCCTGATAGGAGACGACGCCGCCACCCATTGATTGGCAGAAGATGGCGTCTCCCACAATCGCGACCGGCTGTTCCAGCCCTTCGATGAAATAGGTGATCCCGGCAGGGGAATGACCCCGGGTCAAACGGGTGGAGATACTCAGCCGCCCCAGCTTGAATTGATCGCCCGGCTGAAACGTCTGGCTTCCGTCTACTGGTTCCAGGGCGCAGGAATGCATCTTGGGTGTGGCCCATTTCTCGATTTCCTCGATGGCCATGATGTGATCGATGTGGGTGTGGGTGAAGTAGAGGTCGGTGACCTTGAGCCCCAGAGCTTGATAGAGGGAGTGGGCTTCTTCTCCCGAGGTGCCGGTATCGAAGAGGGCGGACTCCATGGTGTGGGGATCCCAGATGAGGTAGCTATTGACCGAGAAATCCTCGAAGGGGGTGGTGATCTGGCGCAGCCCCTCGATCTCGAGTTGCTCGGGATGCCATTTGTTGCCAGCTCGCTCGACTAGGGTCTCGCCGTGTAGGCCAAGCGCGGGAGCCACCTTCCGCAGGGCGGCATCGTCAGGCTGACCATCAAGGAGAGCTTTGATTTGCTCGGGAGAGACTCCGGAGAGCGAGGAAAGCTGCTCCGGCGTCATGTTCATGCCGCGCAGAGCCTTGCCAAGAATATCGTCAAAATTGTCTTCGAGAGAAAGCATGGTCTGGCGGGAGTCTATGGGCGTTAAGGCGGGAGAAAAGGGGAGATGGTCAAATTCTTGCTGTTTTTTCCCAGATCGGACTGGCGAAATGACGCCGAAAACCGACAGTGGCTCCGCACCTATGGAAGTGTGGTTGATTGAGAATGGCGAGAAAACTGGCCCTTACCCGGATTATGAAGTGAGATCCCGCATCCGTCGGGGTGAGCTGAAGCCTGAGACCAAGGCTTGGTTTACAGGAATGGATGCTTGGCAACCCTTGGGTGAGATTGAGCTCTACCAAGACGACTTTGCGACGGAGCAGGAAGAAGCGGAGGTCGTTGAGACCGCTGAGGCCGCACCCGTTCCGCCGCCCATCCCGCAGGCGGGTCACCTTTGGCGACGGTTCGCAGCCCGGTGGTTTGATTGGACTGTCTTTCAGACCATCGTCATCGTGGCCTTGCTTCTGGCGGGTGTTAATCTCGTCCCTCTGTTCCAATCCGGCTCCGTCATCCTGGTCACTATCCTTCCCGCTATCCTGGTGGAAGCGATCCTTCTGGCCCAGTGGGGAACGACCCCGGGTAAATGGCTCACGGGGTTGAAGCTGCGCAATCGACATGATGACAAATTGACTGCGGGAGCTGCGATCCTCCGCACGATTCGTGTCTGGCTCATGGGGATGGGCTTGGGAACGTTTCTCTTGCTCATTCCACTTCACCTGTTGTCAGCCTGGCTCTTGGTGAAGAAGAACCTCGTCCTCTGGGATACGCCGGCGGGTAACCAGCTGCTTCTGGACAAGCCGGCCCCGGGTAAGTGGGTCGGATTTGGCCTCGGTTTCGTCTGCGCCGTCTTTCTCAATGGTGTTCTCCTTTTCCCAACCATGTTCGAGCTGACTAAAGAGCGCATGGATCCGAAGGAGAGGGAACTCATCGAGTCCTTGATGAACTATGGGGAGCAAGCCCCCGCCGAGGCGGTAGATGGCCCAGCAGATGCCCCTGAAGACGACTCGTGAAGAGGCGAAAAAAAAGCCGGCGGTGGCCCTAAGGACACCGCCGACCGGCTACGCACACACCAAGGATATTGAGGAAATGGGTTTTTAAAGGCTCCCCAACTCCCGTTCAATTCACACGAAAAGCGGGACATTGTCATTACAAAAAATGCTTTTTGTAGGCGTTTTTCGCTAATTTCCGGCCTAGACCTGATTTGGCAGGCCAAGTGCTGCGATTCGCACGCTTTCGAGATCGACAAATGATTTTCGGTCTTCAACAGTGCAATCGAATGAAAACACTATTAGTGACCCTGGCCTTGGGAACTTTGAGCCTTGCTCAAGCCGCTGAAATGCGAGTCTGGACCTCACGAAAAGGTTCAACAATCGAAGCGAAGCTCTCCCGCGTCTCCGACGGCAAGGCAGTGCTCGTGACCGCCGATCCGAAGGAAATCACCGTGCCCGTCAAGGATCTGAGTTTGGCCGATCGCCAGCACTTGGTTGAATACGCGGATCAACCCAAAGACATTCTCACTGGCATCGAGATGGGGGTTCCCGAAGAAGATGTCCGGATCGACAAGGGACAGTTCAAGAAGCTGGAAGAGCAATTGGTCTTCGATGAGGATACGGAGCTGATGTTCGATCTCATGGAGTCCGACCACTTCCTCATCGCAACCGCTGGGAAGACCCGGCCGAATGCTGTTGCAGAGATGGCCGAACGTCTCTGGCACGGCATGGCCTTCCAGCACATGAACTTCCGTGAGGATTGGGGAGACAAGCGCATGGTAATCTTCATCGTTGATGACGAGGATACGCATGAAGAATTGGGCAAATGGTACGTCCGCTACTTGGAAGGCCGTGGTCTCGAAGGCGATGCTGCCCGGATAGCCCAGACTTGGGAACGATCCAGCGGGAGCGCTATTTCCCTGTCCAATGACATGCAGGAGACCTACAACGTCTTTGCTCGCTCTCGCGTCTTCCATGTCCGGGAGGGTACCGAGCGGGGTTATAAAAAGGTATTTGGCCCTTTCCCTACCAATTGCCTCGCCAAGAGCCTTCTCAACAAGCAGCTGGGCGGCGTCAGTAACATTTCCCCCAAGGGCTATTTCGCCATCACGACGGGCCATGCTTACTACAAGGAAATCCTGCTCGCGGACCGCTCCGAGACCACCTTGCTCGATGCCTCCGACTATGACAGTGACGAAATTGCCAATGCGCGAGGATTCCAGGATGGCACATCCTGGGCGAAGACCCTCCGCAAAATGGTGCGTGGGGACAAGGTGCAGCTCGACTTTGAGAAAATGCTGACCTGGGACGTCTCTCAGCTCACGCCAGAGCGCTTGGTAACCATCTATTCCTTTGCTTACTACATGAATAGCACTCCTGAGCGGGTCTCTGCCTTTGCCGAGATGGTGAGACGCATCGAGTCCAACAAGCAGGTTCCAGAAACCATCGAAATTGCTAAGATCTTCGGCTTTGAATCCGTTGAAGAGCTACAGAATGACTGGATTGAATTCGTCAAGAGCACGAAATTCAAATAATCGAGCCAGGCTGTTTGATTCACGAAGACAAAGCGATGAAGGCAAAAGCGATTATAGCAGTCGGCTGTCTGGTCTTGGCCGGGTGGAGTAGTGCACAGACGGATGGGCTCGAGAGCGAGTATCGCAGCTTCACCGGCAGTAATGGCAAGGTGATCGAAGCTGTCCTGCTGCGCAAATCAGAGGACGGGGTCACCCTGCTTTTGAGAAACGGTCGCCGGGCCGATGTCCCTCTTGAGCGGCTGAGCGAAGCGGACCAGAAATACATCTCCGGGTGGAATGAAGAAGAGGCCATCTTTCTGCGCGAGTGCCAGGGATTGACGGTTCGTCAGCTTCTCGAGCTGCGTGGCTATGAGTCGATGAAGTTCGAGTTCAAGAGCAACAGTATCATCATCGACGGAGTCATCAATGGCATGGAGGCTGAGTTTCTCGTCGATACGGGAGCCCACAATACCATTCTGCATGTCGACTCTGCAAAAAGGGCAGACCTGGAGGTCGGTCCGATGACCGAGACCATCTACGGGGTTGCGGGAGAGACTCAAGCCGGGTGGACGCCCGTGCCGACAATTCTCTTTGGGGAATCGGGCTTCAAGGATATCCAGCTTCTTGCCGCTGACCTCGCCGAGGACCGGAGTGAGGAAGAACGCAAGGAGAGCGAGGATGTCCTCCTGGGCGCTGATCTCTTGTCCCAGCTTGAGACCGTAATCGACTACAAGGATCGTCGCATCTTTTTCCGGCCCGATCTATCGGATGAGAACCAAGTGGGCGAAATTGACTTCGCCTCCGAGGATGATGGAAAGAACCTCACTTTCCGCATCTTCAAGAAGAAGGATGGTAGCACCCTGCGGGGGAAAGTCGTCGACAAGGGGCCTCATGTTGTGACCCTCGAGCTCATTGATGGCAGCGAACTCAAGGTGCCAATCAGCTCACTATCGGCCGAGGATGCGACTTATATCTTCGATTGGAGTGAGGAGGCTGCAACCTTCCTAGCCCACTGCCGGTCACTGACCGTGGAGGAACTCCTCGACCTGCGGGCTTATCAATCCTTCCAGTATGAGCGGCGGGGAAATCATATTTACGTCGATGGCACCATGAACAAGCACGACGTGACGTTCCTCATTGATACCGGAGCTGATTCGAGCTTGCTCCATCTGCACTGGGCCAAGGAGTATGATTGCGATATCGGCCCCATGGACCAATGGGTTTACGGGATTGGTGGTAAGGCTCCTGCAGCAGCGGCCAAGGTGGCCGAGATCACCTTGGGCAATGCCATTTTATCCAATCGAGTGATCCTGACGACCGACCTCGCCCGGGCGGACCTTGGTCGGGCTGATGAGGATGTGGACTACGTTGGGCTCTTTGGGGCCGACTATATGCGGGAGCTTGAGGCAGTCATTACCTATCGGGAGAACCGGATTTTCCTGAAGCCAACTAAATGAAACAACATTGTTTCTTAATTAGGTACTAGTTTCGTACCTTTGCAATTGATGCGTCGGTCCTTCAAGGTTAGGGATCGGCGCATGTTTGGAAAACGTTTCCTCTATCTCTCTGTTACCGGCCTCGCTGCCGCCGGCTCATCGTTCGTTTTGGGAGAAGGTCCTGATGACCTCGACAAGTTGGCAGCACAGGCTCGTGAGGTTGCGGCGGATGCCGCCCGCCAGGGTGGCGGCGAGGAGGCGGGACGGGCCGCCAAGCTCGGGTGGCTCTCCCAAGTGAGTGCCGATGCGGAAGGGGTTTTTGCCTTCTATGATGGCAAGGGGTTTTGGGATGAGATCAAGGAGAGTCAGCTTGGGCAAACTTCTCTCCGGCTTCTGGAGGAGAACGACGTCAATCTCGAGGAAGAGGATAGTCCGGGTCACATGGTGGCCAGCCTCTTTGCCGAGGAGTTCATCGTCGTCGTGGGGGAGGGAACTCCCGATCAGGCAGCCAATCTGGTGACCTTCAGCGAATGGGCGAACATGGTCCAGATTAAGTCCGGAGTGGAGATGATGGTTAAGCAGGCGACCGGGGAATTCGGGATGGTTGATCCTGCAGGTGGGTTTTTCAGTGATCCTGATTTCTTGGCCAATCTGGTGGCCGCTTCTGAGATGCCTCCGGTTTTGGTCGGCTTTCGCTTGTCCGATGAGGCGACTCGCGAAGAATTAGGTGCGACGGTCCAGGCTCTGCCGATGATGGCTTTGGCCTTCATCGAGGATCTCGACTACATCGAGGTGGTCGAGTTCGAGCACGGGGGGATGACTTTCGGAGGCTTGGAAGTCGACGGCGAGGGTCTCGTCGCGCAGATGGAAGAGGAGGACATGGTTGAAGGACTGGAGCAGATGCTCGGCGCCGCCACGAGTGCTGATCTGCTCAAGTCGCTCGAAGCAAAGGACTTCGTCGTGGCCAGCACGGTCACGGAGGAAGGGATCTTCGTTTACCTCGGTAGTGACAAGGAATCGATTCCTCTGGTGCTCGAAGGAGAAGAGAGTTTGGCGGCGGGCGATGAGCTTGCTTTCGTCGACGACTACTTGGGCGAGAAGCTGCTGAGTGTCAGCTGGGTATCCGAGCAGCTGTTCAAGAAAAGCTCGGAAGGTCAAACTGGTTTGGCTGGTCTCGCGGAGGGCATTAAGCAAGGCCTTGAATCGAGCGACGGCCTCGGAAAGACCGACAAGCTGATTGAGCTTCTTTCTTCTCTCGCCAAGCAAGAGAAGGCTTGGCTCGGTATGAACAAGTACCAGGCCAATGGGACCGTAAGCTATCTCAAGGCCGACGGGCTTTATGGTGAAAGTTTCGGGGGACTCGTTGATGCGAATTACGATTGGACGACCCCGCACAAGTTGGGTTCGGCGAGTGATAGCGCCTTCCTCACCCTTCAATACGTTGAAGAAGAGGAGACTTATGAAGTCGCTCTCGATTATATCGAGACCTTGGCTGCAACCGTTGATGAAGCCGCCCGGCTCGCCAGCGAGCTGGAGATTGATGATTTTGATGACTTCAAAGAAGGTTACCAAATTTTCAACGAATCCTTCCGGGCCGATGCGCTCAAGTTGTGGAGCGGTTTGAAGATGTCTGACCGTGGCGTGGGAGCTGAGGGGCTCTTGGAAATCGACTTGGCGGGCACGTTTCCTTCCATTCCCAACATTCCTGACGTGCTTGTGGAAGAAGCTCCCGCCCCCCGGATCACAAGCGTCGTTCCTGTAACCGATCGGGAGGCTCTTGGAGAATCCTGGAAGGAGATCGATGGCTCCGTGCAAAGCTTGCTCAAGACTGCCGGTGAGTTGAGCGGTAACAAGATTCCCCGCCAAAAGCCGATGAGCTCGGAGAAAGATGGCCTGAAAACCTGGTTCTATCCTATCCCAATGCAGACGGACGACTTCGTGCCTTCAATCACTCTTGATGAGTCGGTCATGGCATTTTCGACCTCCAAGAACCGGGCCCTCGAGGTCTTGACCGCAGCCAAGAATGCTCCCGGGGAAGAGATGGCCGGTGTGGTCTTGTCGATAAACTTCGCTCCTCTGCAAGACTATCTGTCCACATGGTATACCTTGATTGACGAGAACCAGGAAGAGTTGCTTACCGACGATGATGCGTTTGAGTTCTTCCTCGAATATCAGTCCGATATCAAAGAATACATTGATGGTCTGGGTGAGTTGGAGTCCTTGAAGGCTCACACCCGCATGGAAGACGGCGAGCTGAGAAGCAGCTGGCACCTGAAGACCAAGTGAGCTGGTGCCGCGTAAGGCACGCTGCAACACTTGACAAATCCCGCTTTTGAATCGTTCTTCATTCTGTGGATGTCGAACGTGAAAAGGCGGGGATCCCCAAGAAATCTATCTATCGTCTCTCCCTCTATCATCGCTGCTTACTTAAGCTGATGGAGAACGGGCACGAGACGGTAAGTTCTTCCGCCTTGGCGAAAGCTGCCGGAGTCAAACCCGCGCAGCTTCGCAAGGATCTGACCCACGTCGGGCAGTTCGGGACCCGTGGTCTGGGTTATCAGATCGAGGAACTGAGACGGGCTATCCGCGAAGTTCTTGGCCGAGAGCATCTCCAGCCGGTCATCCTCGTCGGTGCCGGTAATCTGGGCAGCGCCCTGCTCCGCTACGGCGGCTTTCAGAAAGAGGGATTTGAGGTCACCGCCGCCTTCGATGCGGTGCCGGAGACGGTGCTGCGGCGGGATATTGGTGTCCCCGTGCTGGGCATCGAGAAGATGGAGCGCTTCATCCGCGATAATCAGGTGAAGCTGGCGATTCTGTGTGTCCCGGGTGAGAATGCGCAAGAGGTGGTCAACGATTTGGTTGCCGCCGGCGTGCAGGGCATTCTCAATTTCTCTCCTACCGTTCTTCAGGTTCCCGAGCGGGTGACGGTCAACAACGTCGACCTGGCGTTGGAGCTCGAGAACGTGAGCTTCTTTGTCGGCCGGGATATTGAGGACTCCGCATGAAGCTGGTTTGGCTTTCTGGGAGCTTCCGCTTGCAGCCGCAATGGGGGCTTGTCGGATGGTCTTACCGGGCGAAGGCTGACTTGTGCGAGCGGAGGACGAGCTGAATTTTCTTCGAGGGAAGGATCAGGAGGCTCTGGATAAGGCGGGCATCCGGACGGTGGGGCAACTGCTCGATTGGCTGCCCAAGCGCTACGAGGATCGCCGCCAATTTGACAGTTTCCCTGCCCAAGCGGGTGGCGATGCTCTTTGTCTGCGGGGGAAGGTGATCGACTCGATGAGGAAGCGTCTCGGAGGCGGGCGCGGGTTTTATGAGGTGGTTCTCGAGGAGCAGGGAGGCAACTTCTTCGGCGGAGGCACCGTCGCTTGTCGCTGGTTCAATCTCCCCTTCGTTCATCGCATGGTAGCGGTCGGACACGAGGTGGTCATCTACGGGAGGGTGAAGGAGGTCGGCGGCCGACTCGTTATCGATCATCCCGAGTTCGAGGTAGTGGAGGCTGGAGTAGGGTCAATTCACTTGGACCGGATTGTGCCAATTTATCGCGGTCTTTCCGGTCTGCCGCAGCGGCGTTTGCGAGAGTTGATCTGGGACGCCTGCCAAGAGGTGGAGCCGGACTCATTGCAGGCCACCTACGAGGTGGATGCCAGCTACCCTCGGCTGGAGGCCTACCGGGAGATCCACTTCCCCGAAGCTCTTGAGCAGGCGGAGGCCGCGCGGAGGCGCTTTGCCTTGGAGGAGTTTTTTCAGATACAGATTCAGGTGCTCTGGCGACGCCAGCACCACCGTCAGCAGGAGGGGCGTATACAAGGGAAGAGCACTGGCCTGCTAACCGAATTCTATCGAGCCCTGCCTTTCGATCTCACCGACGCACAGAAACGAAGCGTTAAGGAGATCATTGCCGACCTGCGGCAGCCCCGAGCGATGAGCCGTCTGCTCCAAGGTGATGTGGGGAGCGGGAAAACTTTCGTGGCCATGTGTTCGATGCTGATGGCTGTCGATTCCGGTCATCAAGCAGCACTCATGGCGCCTACCCAGATTCTCGCGGAGCAGCATTGGTTAACCTTTCGCCGCTGGTTGACGCCTCTGGGGGTCAAGGTAGGACTCCTCACCGGCAACCGTGAAGAGGAAGCCGACGGCGCGGATATCCTCATCGGTACCCATGCCCTTATTTATGAGCGGGCGGAGTTCGAGCGCCTCTCGCTCGTGGTCATCGACGAGCAACACAAGTTCGGCGTCCTCCAGCGGGGCCGGCTGGTGAAGCAAGGTCAGACCCCCGATGTGCTGGTGATGACGGCGACACCCATTCCCCGCACCTTGACTCTGACCCTCTACGGTGATTTGGACGTCTCCATATTGGACGAGCGCCCTGCCGGAAGGGGGAAAATCATCACCGGGGTGCGGGTCAAGCCGAAGGTCACCGAGGTCACCAAATTCCTCAAAGAAGAACTGGGAAAGGGTCGGCAAGTCTATCTCGTTTACCCGCTCGTGGAAGAAAGCGATTCCGTCAAAGCGCTCTCCGCTGTCACGGAGTTCGAAAAATGGAAGAAACGCTTGAGTCGCTGGGAAGTGGAATTGCTGCACGGCCAGATGGCTGCCGAGGAGAAGGAGAGTGTGATGGCGCGATTTCGTAGCAACGAGGCTCAGGTTCTCGTAGCGACCACCGTGGTGGAAGTGGGAGTGGATGTGCCCAATGCCACCGTGATGATCATCTGGAACGCGGAGCGTTTCGGATTGGCTCAGCTCCATCAGCTGAGAGGGCGAATCGGCCGGGGAGAGCACAAGAGCTATTGTGTCTTGGCGACTGATGGAAAAAGTGGCTTGGAAAAGCTCGAAGTCATGGCCGCGACGGATGACGGATTTGAAATAGCCGACGCGGACTTGAAACTGAGAGGTCCCGGTGAAGTCCTCGGAACACAACAGAGCGGGCTGGGAGATCTTCGGTTCGTGGATTTTCTGGCCGATGTGGAATTGATCCGCGAGTCCCGGCGCTTGGCAGAAGAACTTCTTGAGCGTGACCCGCAGCTCGAGGGGTATCCGGCATTGAGAAATATCGCTGCTCTGGGGAAGGAAGTTTCTGGTTGTTAGGAGGTCGGAAATTCTGTCAGAACTGTTACAGTTTGATAGTTGTTAGAAGAATTTTTGCGATTGGTTGATTGTTCTAACAATAAGCGTTTTTTCTGGAAAAAGATAAATGAATATTGATTAAGTTTCCCTAATTTTTGGTGGTCTGTTTTTTCCTTGGCGGTGTTTCTAGTCGTGTGGTTGGGTGGGGTCTAACTTATTGATTCATAATTTGAAAAGGCAGTCCTTGGTTAGGTTTCTCTATGTCACGAAGCTGTGACCTTCGGAGGTTGGCCGGACTCTGCCGATGCTCGCTATTTCGCATCCGTCTCTGAATGACTTCAGTAGGCTGGATACGAATCAAAACATGAAACTATTGCCAAGAACGCCCTCGCTGATCTTGACCGGGTGGCTCGTGGGGTGGATGCCCGCGACTGTCATTGGTGCGAGTGGTGAAAGCTCTTTCGAGCGGAAATCAATTAGCGACATCGAGCTAATTGGGGAGGTCTCCTTCCCGACTGGCTACGAATACGAAGGAACCGAAGTAGGAGGCCTCTCCGGAGTAGCCTATGATTCGGAGAACGGAGTCTACTACGCTCTGTCTGATGACCGAAGCCAGATCAACGATGCTCGCTTCTACTCCCTGACAATCGACCTGACGGATGGGACGCTTGATGAGGGGGATGTGGTCTTTACGGGAGTCACCAAGCTCCTGAATAGTGGCGGATCTCCCTTTGCCGCCGGTTCCGTGGACCCTGAGGGGATCGCTTTTTCCAGTGAAGGAACGCTCTTCGTCGCCTCGGAGGGGGATGCGAACAACCTCGTGAATCCTTTCATTAACGAGTATGCCCTAACGGGTGAGCTGCTCGCCGAACTGGAAGTGCCTTCCGACTTCTTCCCGACCGAAGACAATTCCAGCGGTATCCGCAATAACCTGGCATTTGAGAGTCTGACGTTGAGTCCTGACGGTTGTTCTCTCACGGCAGCGACCGAGAATGCCCTTTATCAAGATGGGCCGGCCGCGAGCCTGACAGAGGAGAGTCCGGCGCGGATGATCCGCTATGACCTTGTTGAGGGTGGAAGCCAGCAATTCACCTATCCCGTCGGCTTGATTCCTGATGCGCCTGTGCCAGCTGGAAGCTTCGCCACGAATGGACTCGTCGAGTTGTTAGCTCTGGACGACGCCGGCTCCTACCTGGCGCTTGAACGAGCATTCTCGCTTGGCGTGGGGAACACGGTGAAGCTTTTTGAGCTCAATATCGAGCGTGGCAACGGACCGGTCGTTAAGAGGGAGCTTCTCGATATCGAGCAGGATTTGGGAATTGTTCCGGACAATCTCGAAGCTCTTGTCTTCGGGCCGACCCTGCCGGACGGACGGCAATCATTGCTGATCGTCAGTGATAACAATTTCAATGCAGCCAACCAGAAAACGCAATTCCTCGCCTTTGCCATCGAGGTTGAAACCATTTTCACCAGCGGCGTTAAGGATGGCTACTACTTCACCGATGTTGCGGAAGGGCAGATCAATCGCTTCTTTAGCCCGGATGTGATTCCGAACAGCGTGTCGGCTCACCGGGGAGGTTTTAAAGAAGGTTACCCTGAAAATGCGCTCGAGACCTTCGAAGAAACGCTTCGCTTTGCCCCGGCCACTTTGGAGGTGGATCTCCGCCGCACCGCTGACGGTGTTTGGATCCTCATGCATGATAGCCGGATCAATCGCACCACGACGGGTGAAGGCCGGGTCAACAATCTCACTTGGGACGAGTTGGATCCACTCTCCTTGTTCGACAACGATGGTCGTCTGACTCCGTATCAGGTGCCTACGCTCGAAGAGGCTCTCCGTTGGGCCGAAGGCCGGGCCATCCTCGAGTTGGATCTTAAGGATGAGGAAGAGGTCGCGGAGGTCGTTCAAATCATCACGGACCTCGGAGCAGAGGATTGCGTGCGTTTCATCGCGGATAGCGTTGAGCAAGCCAATATCGTCCACGCAGCCAATCCGGGAATTCACCTTGGTCTTTTCTTCCAACCGGCGAGCTTGGAATCGGTCTTTTCTGCGATTGAAAACGACGCGATTTTTCCTTTGGAGAGCGTGAGCTCCTTCAGCTGCTGCACCGGAAGCACGAATCCGGCATCTTTCAATGACGGGCTCCGCGAGGCTGGGCTTGTTAGTATCTGGGGAGCGTTCTTCGGGGTGGAAAACCGAATTGCGGACCAATCCGAGCTCTTCGACATCTTTGTGGAGGAGTTTTCCAAAGGTGTCCAAATTCTGGGCAGTGATTACTACGAAATTGCCGCTGCGGCCGCAGGGTATGAGGAGCTTCCGAAGACTTATCCAGCAAGTAATCAGCGCTGGGTGCGGTCTCCTAACAACCCGTTCCTCAATGAGGTTGACGGACGCAATCTCAGTGGATCCCGCGGCTTTGAAGGGATGGCTTACAGCCCTGACCGGAGCCTGCTTTATCCGATGCTGGAGGGAACGGTTGCGGGCGACCCGGAGCGTTCATTGCGGGTCTATGAATTCAATGTCGCTGAAGGTCGCTACACCCGCTTGTTAGGCTACTATCCGGCGGATGCCTCGAATCACGCTATTGGTGACTTCACGCCGATCAATGCCCACGAGTTTCTCGTTATCGAGAGAGATGGCGGGCAAGGCGACGCGGCGGCCTTCAAGCGCGTTTACAAAGTCGATATCGCGAACACGAGTGAACTCGGGTTCTTTGAAAAGGAACTCGTGGTCGACCTCCTGGACATCGCGGATCCAGAGGACTTGAACCAGGATGGTGAGATGGTCTTCACCTTCCCGTTCGTGACCATTGAGGACGTTCTGGTTCTGGATGAGAACACCATCATTGTGGCCAATGATAACAACTTCCCGTTCTCGGTCGGGCGTGGTCCTGATATCGATAACAACGAGATCATCCTGATCGACCTGCCGGGGACCATGGACGTGGACCCTGCACTTGGAGGTCGTCCTTCCGGTGGTGATACTGCGGTGACCGTTCCGACCCTCGCTGGCTTTGCTTCTCTGGCTGCGGATACCTTCGCCGCTGGTCCTGACTCGGGCGGAGACAACGGCAACGGGCAACCTATCAGCGCGAATGGTCGCACCGGACCGTTCACTGGTCAGCCGGTGCAAGGCTTTAGCGGGGTGCAATTTGGTGATGACGGGAGTTACTGGTTCCTGACCGACAACGGTTTTGGGGGTCAATCTAACAGTGCTGACTATCAGCTGCGGATCTACAATGTGACCCCGGACTTCGAGTCCGGCGCGGTGTCGGTCAATCGCTTCATCGATTTCAAGGATCCCGACAATTTCATTCCTTTCGAAATCGTTCACGAGGGGTCGACTGAGCGCATGCTCACGGGAGCGGACTTTGATGTTGAGTCCATCGTCATCACCAATGACCGCATCTGGATTGGGGAGGAGTTTGGTCCCTACCTTCTTGAGTTCGACCTCGAGGGGAACCTGCTTAGTCCTCCGGTTGGGACACCCAACCTTGCCCCGCTCGAGGCGCTGAAAAATACCCCAATCGTCGTCGCCCACCGTGGAGCGAGTGGGATTCGGCCGGAACACACGCTGGAAGCCTACCGGGTCGCGATGATGCTCGGGGCTGATTTCATCGAGCCTGATCTGGTCACGACATCGGACGGGGTGCTGATCACTCGACATGAACCGATTCTTGATGGAACGACGAATGTCGCCGAAGTTTTCGGACCCGAGCGAATGGCCACCAAGAACCTCGATGGTTCGGAGGTGACTGCTTATTTTGCAGAGGATTTCACGCTTGCTGAGATCAAGCAGCTGCGTGCGATTCAGCCACTGCCATTCCGCGATCAGAGCTTCAACGGCCTGTTTGAAATTCCCACCTTGAGTGAGGTCCTTCAATTGGTTCATCAGCACGAGGCAACTACCGGAAGGCAAGTGGGGGTCTACATCGAGACCAAGCATCCGACCTTTTTCGACGAGCAAGGTCTGTCTTTGGAAGAGCCTCTGATCGAGACCCTGAAGGCGAACAACTTCACGGACCCAAGCCGGGTCTATCTGCAATCATTTGAGGTTGCCAACCTGCTCGATTTGCAGGACCGGGTGATGCCTGCCGCCGGGGTGGATTTCCCGCTGGTTCAGCTCTTCGGGGACATGGAGGACCGCTTCATCAATGAGAACGGTGGGGGATTCTCGGTGCCTTACGATATTGTCTTCAATTTCTCGAGCGCCGGGAATGCGGATCCTTCCCTCTACGACGACTTCCCATTCGAGGTTGATGGAACGACCACTTATCGAGACTTCGCCAATGCCGAGGCAATCAACTTCCTCGGTCAACGCTATGCAGAGGGGATCGGGCCTTGGAAGAATAGCATCTTCCTCCGCGAGCCTATCGCGACACCCGTCGATGGCAATCTGGATGGGCTTGCAGAAATCACTACTCAGTTAACCGGGGAGGTGCGTCCGCTCATTGAGTGGGCTCACAACGGAGGAATGCAAATTCATCCCTATACCCTCCGGGATGAGGAACGCTACCTCACGCTTAACCCGGACGGTAGCCCCCAGTCGGCGATGGAAGAATTCGAACAATACATTGCAGCCAATATCGATGGCTTCTTCACCGACTTCACGGGAACGGGTGTTCTCGTCACCGGTGAGGTGGTGGCCAATGATGCGGATGGCGACGGCCTTTCGGATGAATTCGAGATCGAGTTCTTTGGTGACGTGACCAGTGGAATCGCTTCGGAGGATTCTGATAACGATGGATTTAGTAATCTTGAGGAAGAGCTCTTCGGGACGAATCCCCTCGATGGGAATTCGACCCCGACGCTCGATATCAGGATGGAAGGCTCGGTCGCGGTGGTGAGCCTGCCGACTTCCACCCGCTTCACTTACACCTTCCTCGGGAGCACGGATATGGAGACCTTCGAGCCGATCTTTAGTGGCATCAGAGGAACAGGAGAGGTGATGGAATTCCGCGAGGAAACGGAAGGCGATTCCTTCAAAGCCTTCCGGGTCAGCGTCAGTGAATAAGCCAATGGTCACCGCAATCAACAAATCACAACAAATGATGAAAACTTCACTTCTTATCTTGCCGCTTCTCAGCGCGCTTCCTGTCTCGGCGGCCAGTCTGGTCATCACCGATACCGGCTATTTACCTGCTGATGTCGCACCTTCGGTTGCCTCTTTCCAAGGTGCACTGGGTAGTTCGACCCAACTGAATTGGGATGACGGCAGCTTCTCGGGAGGGCTCGTTTCTGGAATCAATTTCGGAAGCACCTCTTTTGCCGTCAGTAACGATGAATTCTTGGGTTACGATGCCTCCAATGTAGCGGACTTTGTGCCTTATAGCGGGGATTCCCTCCTGGCTCCGGCCGGGTCGGTGAGCTTCAGTATCGACTTCGTGGAAACGATGACCGGAGCTCAAGGGGTAACCAATGGATTCGGACTCATCTTCACCGGGGTCGAGGCAGCCGGCGCAACCTACCTGCAGTTCTTCGATGCGGCGGACAATCTCTTGCTCACTCACGAGGTAGCGGCAGGTGGCCTTGGGAGCTTGTCCTTCGTTGGCGTGCTCTTTGATGAGCCTGAGCTGGCGCGGGTCGATATCACGGCTGGGGAGGAGGCGATTGATTCGCTGTCTTCGGGTGGCGATCGGGTTGCGATGGATGACTTGTTCGTCGGTCAAATCTCCGCTGTCCCAGAACCTGCGAGTTGGTCTCTGATGGGATGCGCCCTCGTGGGGCTCGCCTTACGACGTCGTCGATAGGGCCGGTTAAGGATTTCCTGGTGCAATCCAAAAGAAAGGTCCCGGAGCGATCCGGGGCCTTTTTGTGTCTCCGCCACCCTGGCGCATCACAAGGCTCTTGTTTCGAGGCCGACATCGCGCATTTTCAGGGAGTGAGAAAATTGCTGGATTACCTTCAGATCATCGGGGCAGGCCTGATCTACGCCTGTGCCTTGAAATACTTCGTGCTGCCGTCCAAAGTCATCCTCACCGGGACGGAGGGGATTGCGACTGCTCTCTCTTACTACTTTGAGAGCTACCATTTGTTCATCGGGCTTTATCTCATCTTCCAGCTCATTTTGGTCAGCTTTGCCTGGGTCAAGATTGGAAGGATCTTTGCGGCGCGCTCGCTACTCGTGGTGATCGTCGTGGTATCGGCTCTGACCTTCTTCCCGGAGTTCAGTTTTGCGCAGCCTGAGCCTCAGAATGAGCGCATCATCCTTGTTATCTTCGGCGGCTTGTTAGCCGGGGTGGCCAAGGCGATTGCCTTTCGCTCAAGAGGCTCGACAGGGGACGAGGATATTCTTGGAGCCTTCTTTGCCATGAAGTTCCTGAAGCCCGTGGGCTCGATCGCGGTGATCGCGGCCTGTGTTTCCACCTCTTTCGGTCTGGGCTTGGAGTATTTGAAGAATTCCAACTTCGAGGCAGTGATCAATACGCTGATGTACACCAGTATCTACATTTTCGTCTCGGCGGAAACGCTCAACAATCTCTATCGGAAGTTCAAGATCACGATGCTCGCGATTGTGACCAAGAAGAAGGAGAAGGTGGGTGCGGCGATCAACCAAGCCTTTGAGCATCGGACCTACACCACCCAAGAAGCCTTTGGGGGAAGGAGTGGAGACGGGCTCTGGTTGGTCAAGACTATTGTCACCCAGGAAGAGCTGCCTCATCTGCTGGAGGTTGTGGAAGAGGTTGACCCGGAGGGGTTCTACTACCATCAGGATATCGAGGGCATCTCACGTCGCTATTACATCTCGCCCATTGGTTGAGGTGGCAGGGTCACCCCCGGCCTGGCTTCAGTTGCCGGGGGGCTAGCCGTAGTTTGGATCCGGGGCGATCTCCTCTCGCACCGGTTCCTCGCCGGATTCCACTCTGAGTTGGAGGTCCGACAGGGCGTTCATGTAGTAGAGGTAAGCATCGTAGGCGCTGGCATAGGGTCGGAAGTAGTCGTGGACCTGACCGGCAGCTCCGCCTTTGGTACTCATGTAGTAGAAGTGATCGCTGGTCTGCATCTTCCGCCACTGGTGGAGGAGTTCGGCATCATCGTGGTCCTTGACGGCTTGTTCAATGAGCAGGATCTTTTTACGCGCTTCCAGCTGCATGGCGTTGCCCTTCCACGGGGAGAGATCTTTCTCGGCGTCAGCCCAAGAGGTCGGTTCGTGGCAATCGTAGATGCCCACAGGCTTCAACTCATCAACGACCTCCGAGGGAGTGGCAAAGCGGTGACCCGACTCGAGCCAGAGGCGGGGAAACTCCTCCCAGAAGTCGAAGATGCCTGTCTCAGCTCCCTGATGTTCGCCAATCGTCTCGTAATCGAGGGCAATATTCAAAACGTCGCCACCGCTGGCTGCACACCAGGCCGCATAGGTTTCTGCGGTCAGGGGCCATTGGTCCCAAGAGGTATCGGCGAAACGGAAGCCGATGTCATCGGAGAGTTGACCATTGCGGAGGATGACCGGCATCGACTTGACGTTGGGAGAGCGGTAGAGGTGGTTCGGTGAGCGCCCGTTCAGGTGCTGGGCGACGCCCTCGGCCATCATGCCCTTGAATTTGAGACGCTCGATATGAGCGGCGAATTCATTGAAGTAAACCTGCTCGGTGTGGCGGAAGAGGCTGGGCTTGACGCCGAAGTGCTCCTTCAATTTCGCTTTGTGTAAAGCGACTTGTTCGGTGAAATCGTCCTTGCTCCGATGGTAGCCCATGGAGTGGTAATAAGTCTCGCTGAGAAGCTCGAGATGCCCCGTGGCATGCAGCTTCTTGAAGCTCTCCAAGACATCAGGCCGATGGTGCTCCAATTGCTCGATGAAGACGCCGCTGAGGCTCATGGCCATACGGAATTGCCCTGCATGCTCCTCCAGTAAGCGGGTGAAGAGAGCGTTGGCGGGGAGGTAGCAGCGCTCGGAGACTTTATCGAGGATCTTCCGATTGAGGTCATCGTCTTCATAGAAGGGGTCGTTACCGATATCGAAGAAGTTGTATGGCTTGAGACGATTCGGTTGGTGGACCTCGAAGAAGAGGGTGAGGACGGGGCTGTCCGGAGTGTTGCCACCCTTCGTTGGGAGCGGGGCTGGCGCGGTGGGGAGCGTTTGGTCGCTGGGCTTGGCAGGCTTCAGGCCACGGACTGGGGCTGGGGCTGGGGCTGGCTGTTCCGGAGAGGCTGGTTCCTCCGCGCTAGGGGTCTCGGGCACTGGCTCGGGGCGGATGCCGGCTGCCTTCGCGGATGCGGGCGGTGGGGAGGGGGTCTCGTCCTCACCTTCGGGGACATTGAGGGCTTTTAGTAGGTTTTTGATGAAGCCTTTCATGAGAGAGCGGGTTTTTCGGATTGGCCGTTAGCTGAGGCCGAGCTGGCTTTGGTAGAGTTCGATAATGCGATCGGAGGCTGCCTCCCAGGTGCAGTTGGCCTGATCTTGGAGGGAGTAGCGAATGGCCTCTTCGCGCGCTTCGGGGTCAGTCAGCAGTTCGGTGATGTGCTTGGCCATGAGGTCGACATCCCAGAAGTCCGCCTTTCGGGCATGGGTCATGACCTCGGCAACTCCGGATTGTTTCGAAATCACAGCCGGGATGCCGTATTGCGCGGCCTCAATAGCGGAGAGGCCGAAGGGCTCGCTGACCGAGGGCATGCAATAGACGTCCGTCATGGAAAGGAGCTGATTGACCTTCTCCTTGTTAAGGAATCCGGTGAAATGAAGTCGGTCGCCGACGTCCTTGAAGGCGCCGTACTCGATCAGCCCTCGCATGCGCTCGCCAGTGCCGGCCATGACGAAATAGACGCCGGGATTTTGCTCAAGCACCTTGGCCGCGATTTCGAGGAAGTATTCCGGCCCTTTTTGACCGGTTAGGCGGCCAAGAAAGAGGACCAATCCATGCTTGAAGGGACTCTTGCTGCGGAAAGTTTTGACTGCATCGGCTCCGTTGTGGACGAAGTGGACCTTACTCTTGTCGATCCCGTAGTGTCCCGTGCAGATGGTGCCTGTATAAAGGCTGACCGGAATGACGAGGTCCGCCATCTCCATCGCTCCTTTCTCAATATCGTAGATCCAGCCACGCGCATCGGGGCCGGCACGATCGTAGGCGAGGGAGTGGACGTGCAGGACGAGAGGCTTGCCTGTTCTCTTCTTAATCTCCATGCCGGCGACGAAGGTCATCCAGTCGTGGGCGTGCACGATATCAAACTCTCTCTCCTCAGCCAGGGTGGCGGCAATCTGAGCGTAAGCCCACACTCGCTCGCCCACGTCCTCTCCGTAGAGATTGTCGTCCCGGAACATGGTGAGCCGATCCTCCAAGCCGACCTCTCGCAAGCGCTGGATAGCACGGACGGTTTCCTTCGTCGTCTCCCGCACGACAGTGGTCCCGGTGCTGTTCAAGAGTGATCCGGGCTCATGATGCTCTTCCTCGAGTCCATAAGGAAAGAGAGAGCGGGCAATCGCGCCATCAACCCATGTGACCTCCCCATAGTTTTCCAAGCTTTCTTCAGCCTTTTCTCTATCCCATTGGAGATCTTCGAGGTTATTCAAACCAATTAGCTCCAATTGATCGACCAAGAAATTAGGATCCGCCTTTGGTATGATAAAAGATAAGTCGACACGGTTTGCCATAGCTCTTCCTAATCCGAGGCATGCAATCCCCAATCCTCCGTTAATCAGTGGCGGGAATTCCCAACCAAGCATTAAGACTCTCATATCATCGTTTCCCAAGGTGGTCTAAATCAGCAGGTTCGATACCAGCAACCCAAAATCGAGGGAATCGCTGGAAAAAACGAAGATTTTGTCAGACCCTCCGCTCGTCCTTCCCATTCGGTCTGTCGAATGCTTGTCAAACGACCCAGTCATCATGGAACAATCTGATCAGAACTCTGACGAAACGACTTTCGAGAAAGAGAATTATATGGAAAGCGGGAAGGCCCGGGAAGCTGTAGAGCACTTCCCTGGCCGCCTAGCCAATATCGCCCAAGATGGCTGTGAAGCTATCCTTTCGTGTGACAATTCAGTCAAGCTGAAGTTGGAGGCGATGGAGGAAGGTATCGTGCGCTTGAAGTTCGCCCCCGACGGGCACTTGGGCGACAATTTTTCATACGCGGCCTTGCCGGAAAATTTCAAAGATCGCCCCGAGCTCAAACTCAACGAGGATGCCCATCATGTGAGAATCTCGACGGAGGAGCTTTCCGTGAAAATTGCACGGAACGGATTGCGAATTACAATAGAGAATTCCGCCGGAACGGTCTTGAGCGAGGACGAGAAGGGCTTCCACTGGGAGCCTAACAAAACCTATGGAGGTAACATCGTTCTTTACTCGCGGAAGATTCAGGCGCGCGAGCACTTCTTTGGCTTGGGTGACAAGTCATGCCACCCCGAGATGAGGGGACGTCGCTTCGAGCTTTGGGGATCGGATACCTATGCTTATGGTCAAGAGACCGATCCTCTTTATAAAAACATCCCATTCTTCATCGGCGTGCATCATGGCCTCGCTTACGGGATCTTTTTTGATAATACCCACCGGAGCTTTTTCGACTTTGGGAAGGAGCGGCAGGACATTTCTTCCTTCTGGGCCCAGGGAGGCCTGATGGACGTCTATTTCATCAATGGCCCGACCGTAGCGGACGTCGTCCGTCGATTCGCCAAGCTCACGGGGGTGCCTGAGATGCCTCCCCGTTGGGCCCTTGGCTACCACCAGTGCAAGTGGTCCTACAAGACCGAGGAGGAGCTGCTCGGCATCGCCCAAGGCTTCCTTGAGCACAACATTCCCTGCGACGCCCTCTACGTCGATATCGACTACATGGATGGCTACCGTTGCTTCACCTGGAACTTCGAGTCCTTCCCCAAGCCGGGGGAGATGATCCGGGGCTTGGAGGAAAAAGGTTTCAAAACAGTGGCAATCATCGATCCGGGAATCAAGGTGGATCCCGACTACTGGGTCTATCAGGAGGGTATCGAGGGAGACCACTTCTGCCGACAAATGGATGGCGACCTCTACACCGGGCAGGTTTGGCCGGGTGCTTGCCACTTCCCGGACTATACGAAGCCCGAGACGCGGGAATGGTGGTCGACCTTGTTCAAGGGGCTTGTCGAAGAGGATGGCATCGCCGGCATCTGGAACGACATGAACGAGCCCGCCGACTTTAATGATGCAAAGACCTTCCCTCGCCACATCCGCCACGACTACGACGGGCATCCCTGCTCACACCGGAGGGCTCACAATGTTTACGGAACCCAGATGATCCGGGCCACGCGCGAGGGCTTGATGAAATTCAATGGAGGCAAGCGTCCGTTCGCCATCACGCGCTCCGCCTATGCGGGCGCCTGGCGCTACGCCTCGGCCTGGACAGGCGACAATATCTCAAGCTGGGAGCACCTCCGTATTGCCAACATGCAGTGCCAACGGCTCAACCTCTCCGGCTACTCCTTCGTGGGCTCCGATATTGGCGGCTTTCTCGATGCGCCGGAGGGAGAGCTCTTCACCCGTTGGATCCAGCTCGGGATCTTCCACCCCTTCTGCCGGGTTCACTCCTCGGGTGAGAATGGGAATCAGGAGCCATGGTCCTTCGGCGAGCCCTACACGAGTATCATCCGCAAGTTCATCGAATTCCGCTATCGCCTCCTGCCTTACATTTACTCGGCCTTCCGCCAGCACGTGGACACGGGGGTGCCTATCTTGAGGCCATTGGTTTATCTGGACTCGACCGACAATGAGACCTTCCACCGGGCGGATGAGTTCTGCTGCGGTGACCACCTCATCGTTTGTCCGATGACGGAAAAGGGAGCGACCGGGCGGTGGTTCTATCTGCCCAGCGGACGTTTCTACGATTACTGGACAGACAAAGTCGTTGCCGGGGGAGACGAGCTCTTCTGCGAGGCTTCGCTCGAGCAGATTCCGTTGCACGTTCGGGCTGGGGCAATCATTCCGCTCGACCCCGTCCGGCAGTACTCTTGGCAAGAGGTGAAGGATCCCCGCGAGTATCACTTCTTCGTGCCGCTGATGGGGGACAAGCCCGTGGTCTCCGAACTCTATGACGACTCGGGCGATTACTATGATTACCGCGAGGGAGACTTCTGCCGGGCTTACTACGAGTGTGAACGTCTTGAGGAAAACCTGATTCGGGTGAAGGCTCGCTATGAAGGTGAGCGGTCTCTGCCACGCACCCGCTTCCATCTCCGCGGTCTAAAGGCCGAGCCGGTGGCCTTGACCATCGATGGAGAGAAGCATGAGCCCGCCATGTGCTTCGAGGTTGATTCCAAGTTCAGTGAGATACTTCTGGAGATCTAGCCGCACCGGGGAGGAGGCAAGCGCGGCCCAAGGGTCGCGCCGTTGCCTCGGGCAAAGAAAAATTGCAAAACAGATTAAAACAATGCTTGCCAGCGGCGGGCGGCTGGGATAACCCTCGCCGCCCGCAAGGTTACGGGGCATTAGCTCAGTTGGTAGAGCGCTTCAATGGCATTGAAGAGGTCAGCGGTTCGACTCCGCTATGCTCCACTTCTCGCACCTTCAGCAAGTGGTACGGATTGTTTGATTGATAGACAAAGTGGGACGTGCTGAGTTGGTAAAAATTGATCGATGCAAGGGAAGGCAAAGGAATTAGCCGTCGCATGTGCGCGGGCGGCAGAGGAGATTCAAGCCGAGGACATTCGCGTCCTCGATCTACGCGGTATTTCCACCCTCACGGACTTCATGGTGATTTGTTCTGGCAGCTCGATGCCGCACCTGAAGGCAATTCTCCGTGATGTCGAGAAAGGTGTATTTGAATCCACCGGGCAACGTCCTAGTCACGCGGAAGGTCGCGCGGTGACCCGATGGGTCGTGCTCGATTACTTCGACGTGATGGTGCACATCCTTCACGATGAGATGCGCGAGCATTACGCACTTGAGGAGCTTTGGGGCGACGCTCCCAGCATCGAATGGGCGCAGGAAGCAGCTTAAGCGTTTTCTTTTGCTCTTGGGCAGACTGTCCGGAAATCCGTTTGCCAAACGCCCGGTTCTCACCGAAAGGCGTTCATGCGCATCGAGATCCTGAATACGGGCACAGAGCTTCTCCTGGGGTCCACTCTCAATACCCACGGCCATTGGATGGGGCAGCAGCTGCTGCATCTCGGTCTCCGGGTGCAGCGCCAGGTGACGGTGCCTGATGGCGATGCGATTGAGGAAGCCTTGGCGGAGGCCGTCTTGCGTGCTGATGCCGTTATTGTGACCGGAGGGCTCGGCCCGACCAGCGACGATCTCACCCGGGAGGCCACGGCCAAAGTGCTCGGTATCGAGATGATTGAGGATGAGCACGCGGTGCGGGAGCTCCGGTCCTTCTTCTCGGCCCGAGGCTATGGGCGCATGCCGGAGGCCAATCTCAAACAGGCTCTCGTGCCCGTGGGGGCTGATGTGCTGCCTAACCCGAATGGCACCGCTCCGGGCATCTATGTGCCCCCTCGCTTGGGTAAGGCGTCCGCCTGCGCCATCTTCCTCTTGCCGGGGCCGCCCCGCGAGTTGCAGCCCATGTTCACGGCAGAGGTGGTGCCTCGCTTACGGGCCTTGTCGGGGATCGAGGAAGCCGGTGAAGCCATTGAGCTGAAGTTCGTCGGCATTGGGGAAAGCTCTTTCCACGAGGGAATCGACGAGCAGCTGCAACGGATTGCGGGATTGGAGTATGGTTACTGTGCTCGCTTGGGAGAGGTGGACCTTCGTCTGATCGGAGGCCCGGAGGCCATTGCGGCCGGTCGGGTTCTGGTTGAGAAAGAATTTCGCCGATTTCTCGTCAGTGACGATGGTGCCCCTCTGGAGAAGGTGGTCGTCGAAAAGATGGCAGCCCAAGGGCTCACCTTGGCCACTGCCGAGAGCTGCACCGGAGGCTTGATTGCCAGCCGGGTCACTGACGTTCCCGGCTCGAGCCAAATTTTTACCCACGGTTTCGTTGTGTATGCCAATCAGGCCAAGGAGGACATGCTGGGAGTCTCCGCTGATTCGCTCGAGCGCTTCGGGGCGGTGAGCGAGGAGGTTTGTCGGGAGATGCTTGCGGGTGCCTTGGAGCGGAGCGGAGCCGATGTCGCCGTCGCGGTCACCGGAATCGCTGGGCCGGGCGGTGGGAGTGAAGAGAAACCCGTGGGCCTAGTCTATATTGGGATTGAGAGACGCGGCAAAGATCCACTCGTTCTGAGAAAAAATTATCCGGGGGCGCGTGACGACTTCAAGTGGCGGGTGAGCCAGACCGCTCTCGATCAAGTCCGATGCCTGGTAGGATAACTCGAGTCCGGTAGCTTACTTGTTATTAAGGGTAGTTGGGCCAACTTAGCGCTGGTGAGATAGAGCGAAGCCCTCGCTTGCCAGGGAGGGAACGAACGCCATGGCAAGCGGAGCTTCTAAGGGGAGGCCTCTAGCAAGGCGTAGCAGAGCTCGTCGCCTCAATGCTTTTGTGTGTTCCCCGGCACAGAGATGAGACGGAATCCTTGCGTACTGCAATACGCCTAAATGGTAATACTCGGACGAACAGCTCCTGCGGCGCCGGAGCGGTTGCCCTGGAGATAGCTAGCAAGTAAGCCAATTCGCCCCCGGACGCGGAAGGTTCGGTATATCGAGCTGGTGTATTGATGCACCGTGTGGACGCTCAAGGAGACCTTTTCGGCTATCTCTTTCTCGGAAAGGTCGGTGAGCAGATAGCTGAAGATTTGTCGCTCTCGGGGGGAAAGTTGTTTGGTAGCCGGAGGCAAGAGCCCCCGCTCAAAGAAGAGGCGATGATGGAGGGGGCGGGCACCGGCGGTGGCAAGATAGGCCAAGCGCCGGTCAGCCTCGTCGAAGTAGGGTGCGCCCACTGGGCGGTCGATGATGAGGTAGGAGTCGCGGTCGGGAGCCAGGCTGAAGACCGCGAGCATTCGATCGCCCACCTCACACAGGGGGGCAAGAAATTCCCGGTAGAGCCAAAAATCGGTCCATTCCTCATCTGAATGGACATCGCGGCGCAGATGGACCCGCGTTTTGCCTGCTTGTTTCACCGCATTCAGGCTTGTCGGCGCATGACCATATTGGCGGGTGAGGGCGAGAAAGATTGCGGTGTTTTCCTGCGATGACTGCTTGGGATCGAAGTTGATGAGGTCATGGAACCACCATCCATCAAACAAGGTCATGGAATGAGCGTCTGCTGGCGCTTGACCTCTCACGGCGCACAGCCAGCTGCAATTGCAGGCCTGCAGCAAATCGCAGACACCGGAGGTGAACTCGCGAAGGACCTCGGTGCTCTCGACTGGTGAGAAGTCGCTGGCGGTTGACCAGAGATGATGCAGTTGTTCGCTTGTGGCAGAATCCATTGGCTGACAGGAAGGGCGTGAGGAGGGGCGAGCCCTGATGGAGGCCAATCCCCGACAACTTGTGGACAGGCGGAGACGCGAGGGCAAGCAAAGAGCCCGGCTCTTCTCCCAGTGGGCAGCGCGGCTCCTCAGTCCGGGAAAACAGCGGGCGAGGGGTCAAGGCTTGGCGGGCGGGGTGCGCATCATGGTGCGCTGGGCGACGATGAGAGAGAGAGCCACCAAGAGACTTCCGAACACGAGACCTTTGCCGAGCGATTCTCCGGGGATGAGGATGACCGACTCGATCACCCCGCAGATGGGTATCAGAAAGCGATATCCGGCGAGCAGATTGACCGGATGCTGCGTTGAGAGATGGTTCCAGAGCGTGAAGGCCGAGGCTGAGACGGTCGCGAGCCAGAGGGTGAGCAGGATGACGCGGGGGCTGAAAAGCTCGGGAGTATCAGGCCCCGCCGGGAGCCCGGTGCCGAGGAGAAGGAGCCCGCCGAAGAAGAGGGAATATCCCGTGGCGGCGCGGGGGCCGATGGTGGGGCGAAGTTTGGAAAAGGTGATCAGACCCAGCGCACCCATTAGCGTGGCAGCAAGGAGGATGAGAACTCCGGCCACGCTGCCTCCGGCTTCTCCGCCACCCGATGAGCTGGTGGCGATACTGACGCCGATGGCTCCCACGGTGATGGCGAGCCACTGCCGTAGGTTTGGCCAGGGAGTTTTGAGAAGGATAGGCGAGAGAATAATCCACCAATAGGAGCCTGTGCTAACCATGAGACTGGAGAGGCTGCCACTCGCCAAGGAGATGCCGATGTAAAAGAAGAGGTACTGCAGCGTGGTCTGGGTCAGGCTGAAAGCGATGATCAGCTTGGCGGGGGTCGCTCGCAGGTCTCGCAAGGGCTGTTTCGAGATGAGCAGGAGGACCAGGCCGGCAAGAACGAAGCGGATTCCCGCGAACCACCAGTAGTGGGCGAGCCCGGTCTCGATCCCCCGCGCCTCCCAATCTTGGTAAACCAGCTTGATGCAAGGGAAGGCGCTGCCCCAGAGCGCGGCACAGAGGAGGACGGGCGGCAGGACCTTCGTCCAATGGTGGGCAGCTTGGTTCATGCGGCCTTCTCCCTCCAATCGATCCCGCTCATCTGCAATCGAAATTCCGGTCTCAAGCCGATATTTTTCAGTTTGGCTGCGATTGTGGGAGGGCAGGGCGGCTGCGTGCCTGTTAAACGGGGTTCTTGGTGGGCAAGGGGATAGAGCAATGCTAGGGTCTGGTATGGCGGCTAATGCAATGGACCGTTTGGATTTGGCTTTGGAGGCCTCGAACGAAGGCATTTGGGATTGGTGTTTTGAGACGGATACCCAGGACTTCACCGGTCGGGTGAGCGAGTTCTTCGAGTATCCGGATGGAGCGGTGCCGAATTTCTTTGAAGAGCCGCAATGGGTGCACGAGGAGGATCGCGAGGAATTCTTCGAGGCCATTCGCCGGGTCAAGGCCGGGGAATCCATCATGCTAGCGGTCGAGCCCCGCCTGCTGTGCGATGGGGAGGTTTGGAAGTGGTTCCGCATCCGGGGAGTTCCCGTGCTCCATGATGGGCATCTTACAGGTTTAGCCGGTTCCATAATCGACATCACCCGGCGCAAGACGGCCGAGCAGCAGCTTCTCGAGGAGAGGCATCTGACCCAGACGCTCGTGGATAACGTGCCTTTGCAGATCTACTTCAAGGATTTGAAGTCCCGCTTCACGATGGTCAACAAATCGATGATTCGTTGGTTGAGAGTGGAGAGCCCGAACGAGCTGCTTGGTAAGACGGATGCTGATTTCTTCGGTGAGGAGCATGCCGGACAGGCTTTTGAGGATGAGCAGCGAATTCTTGAGACGGGGGAGCCAATGAAGTCGGTCATTGAGAAGGAGACCTGGTCCGGGCGCGAGGACACTTGGGTCCTCACCACCAAGCTGCCTTTTCGCAATCGGCGGGGAGAGCTCAAGGGGACCTTTGGCGTCTCAAGCGATGTCTCCGAGCTGGTGCGCACCCAGCGCTCCCTGGCTGAGATGGCTGCTGAACTGCAGGCCCGCAACGAAGCCTATGAAGAGGAGATGGCCCTGGCCCGCGAGATTCAGCAAGGGCTTCTCCCGCGCACTTACCCTCAGATTAATGGCGCCTCCTTCGGTCACCGTTACCTGCCGATTTCGGGCTTAGCCGGGGATTTCTTCGAAGTGCTGGACCTGGAGGATGACCGTGTGGGCTTACTCATCTGCGATGTCATGGGGCACGGGGTCCGCTCAGCCCTGGTAGCCAGTCTGCTGCGTGGGCTGGTGACGCAGGCCGAGAAGAAGCGGCTGAAGCCTGGCGCCTTTCTAGAGTCGCTGAACAAGGGTCTGGTTGCCTTCTTGCAAAAGGCGAAGGTGACCATGTTTGCCACCGCTTTCTATATCGTGATCGATTTCCGGAACCGAAAGATTCGCTATGCGAGCGCGGGTCACCCGGCGGGCATCATGACTGGCGGAGGCAAGGCCGCGCTTCTCCCGCTCGGAGGGCGGGGCAAGGGGCCCGGCCTGGGATTACTCCCGGATGCTTCCTATGGGGAGCTCTCGGTGCCCCTCGAGGGGGTCGACCATCTGCTGCTGTTTACCGATGGGATCTATGAGGTGGAGAATGAAAGCGGGGAGGCTTTCTTGCAGAACCGTCTCGTTAAAACGGTGCGCGAAGCGGGCCAGCAAGACCTCGAGGGTCTCCTCGATCATGTTTTGGAGAGCGTTCAGAAATTCGCCGTCGATGGCGAATTCGATGACGACGTTTGCTTGCTAGGCATGAGCATGGGCGAGTGACTCACGCGGGGGCCGGCTGCGGCTTCTTCTCCAAGCGGGCGTGGACCAGATTGGCGATCACGATTGCCAAAGTCCCGAGATAGAATCTTGGTCCCAGCGTCTCATGCTCTTGCAGAATGAGGGCCGCCAATAACATGCCGTAAACGGGCTCAAAGTTCATCGCCAAGCTCACCGTGTAGGCACTGAGGTGCTTGAGGAGCGCCGCATACCAGAGGTAGGCGATAGTGGTGCAGAGAAGGGCGAGACAAAGCAGCGGAGCCAGGTCCGGAAGGGCCGGGACCTCGAATCGCCAGCCGGGCACCACTGCGATAGCCAGGGCGGAGACCAGACCCGAGACCGGAATCTGATGGGCCATCATCACGGGACCGGAAAGCCGGGCCTCGACCAACTGCTTGCTGGCCAGTCCGTAAGCCGCAGCCAGGAGCGCTCCGAGAAGGGCAATGGCGAGGCCGAGAAGCGCGTTTGGCACCGTCGTCCGGGCACTCGCAATGATGATGAGGCCGACAGCGACGAGGAGGGCGAGGAGGATCTCATTGCGCGTCGGGGCCTTCTTTTCGAAGACGGGCTGCAACAGGGCGGTGAACAGAGCGGTGGCCGCGAAGCCGGCCAACCCAATGGAGACGTTGGCCGTGACAATCGCGCCAAAGAAGCAAAGCCAATGCAGCCCGAGAATCGCGCCAGTAAGCCAAGCCATGCCAATCTGCCTCCTGGTGGGCGGGGTGAATTGTCCGCTCTTGTCTCTCTGCGCGCGACTGATGAAGTAGAAGGCGAGGGAGGCGATGGCGGTCCGCCAGAGGACGATGGAGGGCGTCTGGAGTTGGATGAATTCCGCAAGGATGGCTGTGAAGCTCCAGAGAAGAACGAGCAGATTCAGCTGAATGAGGTGCGGCACGGCGGAAAGATGTCAGGTGTCGTCAGGAGGGGATATCCCAATTCACGGAAAACGAGTGACTCATGAAGTGTTGGTCAAGAGAACGCCACTTTTGTGACGATTTTTTAGCCAATTTGGGTCTATACTAGCACGAGGTGTCTTCCCTGCACTCGGGCTGAAGTTTTCTGAATAATTCAAAAAAACAGGAAGCTCGCCTGCGGTAGGAGAGGGACAGAGGGAGTGTATCCAGCGGGTTTTTGTGTGTGGACCCGTCGTCTGGATAGCATGAGGCTCCCGCCGATTCCTTTCCCCGTATGGGGAGGCATCGAAAGAGAAAGGGGGCGGGCCGGGTGGTCCGCCCCTGACTTTTTCGTCTCGCTCCTGCTTTTGGAGCGGGTCACGTCAGATGACGCCCAGTTCACGACCGGTCTCGGTGAAGGCGGTCAGGGCCCGGTCGAGATGTTCGCGGGTGTGTGCGGCTGAGATTTGAGTCCGGATGCGGGCGGTATTCTTCGGCACCACAGGGAAGAAGAAGCCAATGGCGAAGATGTCTTTCTCCAGAAGCTTGCTGGAGAAATCCTGAGACAACTTGGCGTCGCCGAGGATGACCGGGGTAATCGGGTGATCATCCCCACTGACGGTGAAACCGGTGGAGGCAATCTGCTCGCGGAAGTAGTTGGTGTTCTCCTTCACCCGATCCGCCAGTTCCGTGGAGGCGGTGAGAAGCTCCAGCACTTTCAGGGACGCCGCCGCGATGGGCGGGGCGATACTATTCGAGAAAAGATAGGGCCGGGAGCGTTGGCGGAGGAGGTCGATGATCTCCTTCTTGCCCGAGGTGTAGCCGCCGGAGGCTCCGCCGAGAGCCTTACCCAAGGTGCCGGTAGTGAGGTCGATTTTTCCAAAGAGTCCGCAATGCTCGTGGGTGCCCCGGCCCCGCTCACCGAGGAAGCCGGTGGCATGACAATCGTCGAAGTGAACGATGGCTCCATACTTCTCCGCCAAGGCATGGATGCCTGCGAGGTCAGCGATGACGCCATCCATCGAGAAGGCTCCATCGGTGGTGATGAGCTTGTGGCGCGCGCCATCAGCGTCCGCTTGCTTCAGCTTCTCCTCCAGGTCGGCGAGGTCGTTGTTCGCATAGCGATAGCGCTTGGCCTTGCAGAGACGGACGCCGTCAATGATGGAGGCATGATTGAGCGAATCGGAAATGACTGCATCTTCTGGCCCGAGCAGGGTCTCGAAGAGGCCTCCATTGGCGTCAAAACAGGAAGGGTAGAGGATGGTGTCCTCAGTGCCGAGGAAGTCACTCAGCGCCTCCTCAAGACGACGGTGAAGGGTCTGCGTTCCGCAAATGAAGCGTACCGAGGAGAGACCGAACCCGTATTCGGAGATTGCCGAGCGAGCCGCTTCCTTGACCTCGTCATGGTTGGAGAGTCCGAGGTAATTGTTGGCACACATATTGATGACGCGGCGGCCATCCTCGAGCGTGATCTCAGCATCCTGGGCGGAGTCGATGTAGCGCTCGGTCTTATAAAGCCCGTCGGCTTCGATTTCGCCGAGGGTGTCCTGAAGTTGGGTGAGGAAGTTGGAGGTGATCATAGTGATGTGGGCAGTGGGGTGGAGATGGGATGGGCTGTCGAGGTGATGGCTTGGTTGAGGAAGCGTGGGATGAGGTCTTACCTCCAGTCGAGGATGACCTTGCCGCAGCTGCCTTCATTCATGAGCGCGAAGCCTTTTTCGAAGTCTTTGAAGCCAAAGTGGTGGGTGATGACCGGAGAGATATTGAGGCCGGATTGCAACATGGTCGTCATCTGATACCAGGTCTCATACATCTTGCGGCCATAGATGCCTTTGATGGTGAGGCCATTGAAGACGACCTTGTTCCAATCGACGCCGACGTTTGACTCGGGAATCCCCAGAAGAGCGATGTTGCCTCCGTGCGCCATGTTGTCGATGAGGTCGTTGAAGGCCTGCCGATTGCCGGACATCTCCAGACCGACGTCGAAACCTTCCGTCATCCCCAGTCCCTTCATTGTCTCGCGGATGCTCTCGCGACGGACGTTAACGGTCCGCGTCGCACCGAGGTCGGCGGCTAGCTCCAGGCGGTAGTCATTAAGGTCCGTGACCACCACGTGGCGGGCGCCGGCATGGAGGGCGATCGAGGCCGCCATGCAGCCGATGGGGCCGGCACCGGTGATGAGGACGTCTTCTCCAAGGAGGGGGAAAGAAAGGGCGGTATGAGTCGCGTTGCCGTAGGGATCGAAGATGGAGGCGAGGTCGTCGGAGACCTCCTCGGCGTGCTTCCACACATTGGTGGCGGGCAGCACGATGTATTCGGCGAAGGCTCCGGGGTGATTGACTCCGACGCCTGCGGTGTTCCGGCAGAGATGGCGGCGACCGGCGAGGCAATTGCGGCAGCGTCCGCAGATGAGATGTCCCTCGCCTGAGACGCGATCACCGATGGAAAGGTAGTCAACATTAGGGCCGATCTCGACGATTTCGCCGACGAATTCATGCCCGACCACCAGGGGGACGGGGATCGTTTTCTGAGCCCATTCGTCCCAGTTATAGATGTGCAGGTCAGTGCCGCAAATTCCTGTCTTCCAGACTTTGATGAGGACTTCCCGGCCGCCGACTTCGGGTGTCGGGACATCCATCAAGGTCAGGCCGGGTGCGGATTCAGATTTGACGAGGGCGTTCATAGTAGCTGGTGCGGTTTGAGAAATTTAGCATTCGGTGTAATTGACAGCGAGACCTCCACGTGAGGTTTCCTTGTACTTGTCCATCATGTCCCGTCCGGTCTGGAGCATGGTCGCGATCACCTTATCGAGGGAGATCTTGCCGCGGGTGGTATTGGTCATCGCCATGCGCGCGGCGTTGATCGCCTTGACCGAGGCCATGGCGTTCCGCTCGATGCAGGGGATCTGCACCAAGCCCCCGATGGGATCACAGGTGAGACCGAGATTGTGCTCCATGCCGATCTCGGCCGCGCCTTCCACTTCCACGGGAGTTGCGCCGAGGTAGGCGGCGAGGGCGCCGGATGCCATGGAGCAGGCCACGCCGACTTCCCCCTGGCAGCCGACGTCAGCACCGGACAGGGAAGCGTTCTTTTTATACAAGTGGGCAATCGCTCCCGCCGTCATGAGGAAATCATGGACAGGATGCTCCAGGGGCGAGGAGTGGAAACGGGTGGCGTAGTGAAGAACGGCAGGGATGATGCCCGCCGCTCCATTGGTGGGAGCGGTGACGACCCGGCCTCCGGCGGCGTTCTCTTCATTGACGGCAAGCGCGAAGAGGTTGACCCAGTCGAGTGCCCCCAAGGGATCGCCCTCGCCATTTTCCCGCTCCAGACAGCGTTGGTGGAATTGCGGGGCGCGCCGGCTGACTTTCAAGCGGCCCGGGAGGACGCCTTCTGCCTGGCAGCCTGCCTGGACACAGTCCTGCATGACTTGCCACACTTTGTCGAGACGCTGGCGGGTCTCTTCCTCGGGGCGCAGTGTTTTCTCATTGGCCCAGACTACTTCAGCTATCGTCAGGTTGTTCTGCTCGCAGATGGCCAGTAGGTCGGCTGCGGTATCGAAGGGGTAAGGGCGCTCCGGCTGGGGGGAGGGGGTGTTCAATTCCTCTTCAGAGGCAATGAAGCCCCCGCCCAGCGAGTAAATTACATTCTCATGAAGAACCTGGTCGTCTTCATCCAGAGCGAGAAAGTGCATCCCGTTCGGATGATGGGGGAGGTTCTTGCCTCGATTGAAGACGATGTCCGAGCGGGGATCAAAGTCCGCCTTTCTCCCGTTGGTTAACTCGAGTTGTTCGGCTTCTTCCAAGCTGCCGATGAGCGTCGGAATGTTCCCCACGTCGACCGTCTCGGGAGTCTGCCCGAGGAAGCCGAGCATGAGAGCGCGGTCGGTGTGGTGGCCCCGGCCGGTTGCCGCCAGTGAGCCATAGAGTTCGCACCGAATCCGCGCCGGCTGGATGTCGTCCGGCAGGCTCTCGATGAATTGCTTGGCCGCGAGCATCGGCCCCACGGTGTGGGAGGAGGACGGTCCGATACCAATCGTGAAAAAATTGAGAATGGAAAAGGACATGACAGCAGGAGCTGGCTTAGGCACCCAGGGTGGTCAAGGCGCTGGCAACCTCGCTGCGAAATTCATCAACCAGCGATAGGATGAAATCCGCCACACTCAAGGATGGCTCCCTAAGGAGAGGCATCATGTCGATGGCGAAAATGATCTGGCTGGCATCGTCAGTCGCATGCGGATTGGAGAAGGTGGCATTGGCCGTCCGCCGTCCGATGACGGCGTGGTGGTAATTCTTTCCTCCCGCGATCTGGGACTGGAAGATGGTGTTCAACTTCTCGGCGAGTTCCGGATTGGCGGACACGTTGAGCGCTACCTTTTTGGCGTCGGGCAGCCAGTCCAAGTCGCGCCATACTTCGCAGCCGAGAAACTCCTGTGGGTGAAACTCTGCGGGTAACGAACGGAGAGCTTGCAGCGTGGACAAAAAGACGCCGATGTGGGTGGCGTGCTTATCCGCCGGTTGGTGGGTGTAGATCGTTTGCGGCCGGGTCTTCCGGATGATTTCAGCGATCTCCCGTGCCAAGGTATCGTCGGCTGGATCCTTAATCGTGGAGGAAGGCTTGCCGAGCTGAAATTGGGCCGCATATTGACCGAGGTTGGCAGCGTCGATTTGTTCTTGGTGACGGACGGCCTTCATCTCCTCATCACTGTAGTTGGCGAAAGGACCGGTGCGGGCAGAGCCACCACCGTCCGTGCACGTCACTCCGGTGAACCATTGGTCGGCCTGATCGTATCCGGCGAGGATGCCGTGGTAGGCCATGAATTCAAGGTCGTCCTGATGGGCGCCAATGCCGAGATGAGTCGTCCGTTCGAGAGCCGCAGGCAATTCGGCGGCGTCAGGAATATGGGGTAGGGTCATGTAAGTGTTCGGGATAGCGAATCAAAGGCTGGGCAGAGAGGCGGCGGCGATGGCTTGGCCGTGGCGCTTGAGCTTCTCGTCCGGGGTCGAGAGGGAGATTTTCTCGCCCAAGTCGGGATACTCGTTGGCGAGGATCCCTGTCGCGGTATCGATGATGACCTGTCCTCCGTCTCCAGAGAGCACGCGACCGAGGAGGAGAAGATGCTTCAATTCGTAGAAGTGAGCGTAGAGAGGGATGGTGTGGCCCAGGTAGCCACCGATGGTTTGGAAGATGGAGTGGGCACCGGGGTGGCCTTCCTTCATCGCCTTCTGCACCTCGACGAGCTGCAGAGGGTAGCTCATGTCGCCAAAGTCGAAGCCTGCCGCAGGGGCGAGGCGGGCGACGGCTTGCTGGGAGAAGTACTGCACTCCACAGCCGTGGTCGCCGGACCACTCATCAACTGGGGCATCGGAGCGCAGGTCGATGGGGGCAAAGGCAAGCTCATTGAGCCATGGGGTGATGTTGCCACTAGGGTTGCAGTAGCCGGCAGCCTGTGAGGTGCCCATGGCGATGCCGAGGATGGAATCGGACTTCAAGGAAAGGGCCGCCGCGAGAGCGGTCACCTCGCCGTCATTGATGACGTCGAAGGGAACATTATTCCACTCCTTGCGCAGGTTCTTGAAGATAGGGCGCACTTGCTCGTCGAAGACCTTCTGGTCGGTCACGCCACGGAAGAGGGATGCGGCGCGAACTTCATTGTCGATGTAAACGCCTGCTGCCGAGCCGCCGATGGCGTCCACCCGGGGAAGGTGCTTGGCCGCACTTTCCAAGGAGTGGCGGATGCCCTCGAGGTGATAGTTGGGGTCTTCTTGAAAGTAAGGATCCCAGGGGATTTCCTCAGAGAAGACGACCTCGCCATCAATGACTGCGGAGGTCTTTCGATCCGAGCCGCCGAGGTCGAACCCGATGCGGCATCCCTCGAGGTGGCCGCCGAGCTTGCTCTCCGTCGAATTGACGCAGGGAAGAGTATCGCGGGTCTCGTGATGGATGATTTGGAAAGGCTCGCGGAAGACGCGTCTGCCGAGGAAGTGGTTGTCGAAGCCTCTCTCTCCCTTGGGCGAGTAGGTGGCGGAAAGGTAGTTGGCCAATTCCTTGGGGCCATTGAAGTGGATGCGGCTGCCGCCCTTCATCCAGAGAAGGAACTTCAAAGAGCGCTCCACGATCTGCTCGTTGCGGAAGCGGTATCCGGAGGTGTGGGGGAGCAGATTGATGGTGTGGTGAAAGCAAGAGCCATCCGGGCGCTCAATGGCCAGATGCGCGGGAGCCGAGCCGGGGGTGCGGGCCACTTCACGTTTGAATGCGGAGATAACCGACCAAGCTGAGCGATAAGAAGGATCGAGGTCGGTGAGGATGGGTGATTTCTTTGGTACCATGGTATCCGGCGTTGTTGTAATGGCTTCCATACGGGCAATTAAGCCTCGAAAGGTCGAAAAGGCAAATCCAATTTATTTTTATACAAAAAAGACTTCTGGTGCGGTCAAGTTTGTGTCTTTTTGTTGGAAGCCTGATGGATGAATAGCGTTCGAGGCGTCATTAGGAAGATTAATTATGAGTAGCAATTCAAATACCACGGCAACGGTGGCGAAGCTTTCAGTCATGATGTTTCTCCAATTTTTTATCTGGGGTGCGTGGTATGTGACTGCTCCCAATTACCTGGGGACGATAGGTTTCGGCGGGACCGACTTCAGCTGGACTTATTCAGTGGGGCCGATTGCGGGGATTCTCTCACCCTTCATCGTCGGGATGATTGCCGACCGCTTTTTCCCGGCTCAGAGGGTTCTCGGGGTGATGCACTTGGTCGGGGGAATTGTCATGTACGTGACGGCAGGGATGATGAAGCCCGGGGTGAGCCCGACCGTGATTAACTGGATGTTCTTTGGTCACATGCTCTGCTTTTACCCGACCCTCGCGCTGAGCAATACCATCGCGATGCGGAATGTGACGAATTCCGAGAAGCAATTTCCGCTCATTCGCGTCTTTGGCACCATCGGCTGGATCGTGGCCGGGCTGAGTCTCACTCGGCTGGGCTGGGATACCAAGGTGAACATGTTTCGCCTGACGGCAGGTGCCGCCATTGCGCTTGGTCTCTTCAGTTTCTTCCTCCCGATGACACCGCCAGCTTCAAAGGGGAAAGTGACCGTGCGCGATGTCCTGGGGCTCGATGCTCTCGTGATGCTGCGGAACCGCTCTTACTTCGTCTTTATCGTCGCTTCGATGCTGATCTGTATTCCGCTGGCCTTCTACTACCAGATTGCGAGCCGGGTGGTGGAGCTGGCGGGCTTGCCCATCGGGCAGACCATGAGCTACGGACAGATGTCTGAGATTTTCTTCATGCTGGTGATGCCCTTCTTCTTTGTCCGTTTGGGGGTCAAGTGGATGCTGGCCCTAGGGATGCTGACCTGGGTCATCCGGTATCTTCTCTTCGCCTTTGGCGCGCCGGATCAGGTGGTCTGGATGATTCTGGTTGGTGTGGTGATTCACGGAATTTGTTATGATTTCTTCTTCGTTACCGGTCAGATTTACACGGACAAGAAGGCTCCCGAACCCATCCGGGCGCAAGCGCAGGGCTTGCTCGTTCTCTTCACTCTGGGAATCGGCATGCTTGTCGGAGCGCAGATTGCGGGTGAGGTCGAGAAGATGAGTACGCCGCCTCTCGTCAAACAGCTTGGGGAAGAAGTCTCCCGCATTGGCGCCGAAATCGAATCGCTTTCCCAAGGCGAGGAGCCATCCGCAGACGATCAGGCGAAGTTGTCAGAGCTCAATGCTGAGATGGCGGCAACTCGCAAGGCCCAGCTGCAGGCAATCAATTGGAAGAGTCTCTGGATGTTCCCGGCGGTCTTTGCCGGCGTCATCCTCATCGCCTTCCTGTTCCTCTTCAACGACAAGGTCCTTCCTGAGAAGGGCGAGCCTAAAACCACTGAGTCATGAGCAAGACCACCTCCTTCACCCGGCGCTCGGCGCTGAAAGGGCTGGCCGCCTGGGCTACTGTGCAGGTCGTCCCCAGCCACATCCTTCGTGCGGAGACCGCGCCCAGTAATCAGCTAACGAAAGCGATCCTCGGCTGCGGAGGAATCTCCGATCTGCACCTCTCCATGCCCGGCAAGCTTCTCGCCTTGTGCGACGTCGATCGCAAGCACTTGGACGGCAAGCTGGCCAAGGCAAAGGCGGAAGGCCTGGGGCAACCGGACGGCTACCGCGACTTCCGTGAGGTCATCGCCCGGGATGATGTCGATATCATCCACATTGCCACGCCGCCTCATTGGCATGCTCTCATGGCCATCGAGGCCGCCAAGGCGGGCAAGGATATCTGGTGCGAGAAGCCCATGAGCCGGACCATCGGGGAAGGATTGAAGATGGTCGAAGCCGTCGAAAAGCATGACCGCATCTTCCGTCTGAACACTTGGTTCCGCTTCCGCAGCAAATTCTACGGAATGAACACCGAGGTGAAGCGAATCAAGAAGGCCGTGATGCATGGCCTCCTGGGAGATGGTCCTTACAAGGTGACTCTCAATGCCTCCACCGGATTTGACTGGAAATTTTATTGGGTCGGGCGGTCTGACCTCGATGAACAGCCGGTGCCCGAGCATCTCGATTACGATCTCTGGCTGGGGCCGGCTCCGATGAAGCCTTATCACCCGCACCGCACCCACCAGACCTTCCGTGGTTACTGGGATTACGATGGAGGAGGCTTGGGAGATATGGGCCAGCACTACCTCGACCCGGTGCAATACATCCTCGGCAAGGACGACGAATTCCCGGTGAGTGTCGAGATCGACGCTGACAAGCAGGATGACGATGCGGTCGGCACTTGGCGCCGCATCACCTACACCTATGAGGATGGCACCACCATCACCCTCGATGGGGAGGACAAGGATAAGGACGCGGCCTTCATCGAAGGATCGAAGGGCAAGATCATGAAGGGCTTCCAGACCGTTCCGGCGGAAATTGCCGGTAAGGTGGATGAGCTGCCCGATCCTCCCGAGCAAGTGACTGACTTCCACGAGGCCGTCCGGGAGCGCAAAAAGTTTGCGCTTAACGAAGCCAACGGCTTCCATTCCGCGACTCTCGTCAATCTTGGCATCATCGCGCATCGCTTGAACGAGAACCTCAGGTTCGATGGCCAGACGATGAAGTTCGACAGCGAGGCGGCCAATGCGCTCATCCATCAACCGATGAGAGGGAATTGGAGCCTCGAGAGCTGAGGTCGGGGAGAGAAGAAAGATTTTAGAAATGAGTGAAACGATTCGAGTGTTATGCGTCGGTGCCGGTCACATGGGCACCTCCCACGCCCGGGCCTATCAGGCGATTGATGGATTTGAGATTTGCGGTCTGGTGACCCGGAGTGAGAAGTCCCGGGCTGGCTTATTGGAAGAGCTGGGCGGAGAGATTGCGGGCTTCAATGATTTTCATGAAGCCTTGGCAGCCACCAAGCCGGACGCGGTTTCCATCTCCAGCTATCCCGATACCCATGCCGAGTATGCCGTCGCGGCGATGGAGGCCGGTGCGGACGTGTTCGTGGAGAAGCCTCTCGCCGAGACTGTTGAGGAGGCCGAAGCCATCGTGACGAAGGCCAAGGAGCTCGGACGCAAGGTGGTCATCGGCTACATCCTGCGCGTGCATCCCAGCTGGGTGAAGTTCACCGAGGTCGCCCAGACCCTGGGCAAGCCGCTCGTGATGCGGATGAACCTGAACCAGCAATCCAGCGGATCGAACTGGGAGACCCACAAGAACCTGATGGCCTCGATTCCCCCCGTCGTTGATTGCGGGGTCCATTACGTCGATGTGATGTGCCAGATGACGCGGTCCAAGCCCATCCGGGTGAGCGGCATCGGTGCCCGCCTGACCGATGAATTGCCTGAGGGCATGGTGAACTACGGGCATCTGCAGGTGACCTTCGAGGACGGCTCCGTGGGCTGGTATGAGGCTGGCTGGGGACCGATGATGAGTGAGACCGCCTTCTTCGTGAAGGATGTCGTCGGGCCGAAGGGCTGCGTGACCATCGCGGCCAAGGACGCGAGCGGAGAAGGCTCTTCCGATAACGTGGACTCCCACACCAAGACGGAATCCCTCCGCCTCCACCACAGCGAGCTGGGTCCGGATGGCAAGTTCGTCAAAGCGGACGAGTGGATCGATACCGAGGACGAGCCCGACCACGATGAACTCTGCAAGCGTGAGCAGGAATACTTCCTCAAAGCCATTCAGCAAGACCTCGATCTGAGTGACCACATGGAAGATGCCATCAATTCGATGCGTATCGTCGCTGCCGCGCACGAGAGCTTCCAGACCGGCAAGATGGTCGAGCTTTAAGAGAATTTTTTCGACCGGCTCCGCGAGGGGCCGGTTTTTCGCGTCTCCGTGGAGGCGCGGGTGAGATGAGCCAAGAGCCGGGTGAAATGAAGCGGCTCCATCCTTTGCAAAAATTTTGATATGAAACGAATTACGGGAATTTTAGTAGCTCTTGCCGGATTTTGTTCCGGTGAGTGGGTCGGACTGAGCGGCGGAGAGGACCTGACAGGTTGGCTCGGCGGAGCGGGTGAGACAGAGGTCGCGGGTTACAAACTGGTCGACGGCCATATCCAGTCCACGCCGGAGAGCCGTAATCTGGTCAGCGAGAAAGAATATGAGGACTATATTCTCGAGTTCGAATTCAAGCTCACTCCAGGGGCGAACAATGGTCTCGGCATCCACTATCCCGGCAAGGGAGATGCCGCCTATGTGGGCATGGAGGTCCAGATCCTCGACAACTCCAGTGAGAAATATCAAGGCAAGCTGAAGGACTATCAATGGCATGGCTCGATCTACACCATGGTGCCGGCGCTGCGTGGGCACCTCAAGCCGGTGGGGGAGTGGAACAAGGAGCGCGTCACCGTGCGGGGCCCCTGGGTCACCGTGGAGCTGAACGGCGTTACCATCACCCGGGCGAACCTTGATGAATTGAACGAAAAATTCCCCAAGCACGAGGGCGCGAAACGTCGCAAGGGGCACATCGCCTTCTGCGGCCACGGTGATGTGGTTCACTGGAAGAACATCCGCATCGCCGAGCTTCCTCATGGGGAAACGGCGACCGAGGGCTGGTATCAGGCTCCCGGCAAGGCCGATGCCGAGCTGGCCGACCTCGGCTTCAAATCGCTCTGCGACCTGAAGGACTGGCGCATGGAGAAAGGCCACGAGGGACACTGGACGAGCAAGGATGGCTGGATCATCGCCTACGACGGGAAGAGTGAAGCCGAGGACAAGAACCTCTGGAGCTTCGACGACTTCAAGAACTTCGAGCTTGTGGCCGATTGGCGCTGGGTCGGGGGAGGCAAAGAGATGCCCCGCCCGGTTCTCCTGCCCAATGGGCTCGAGATGCGCGATGGCAAGGGGGAGATCGTCAAGGAAGTGGTCAATGAGCTCGATAGCGGCATTTACCTGCGGGGGACGCCGCGCACCCAGGTCAATCTCTGGAACTGGCCGGTGGGCTCCGGCGAAGTTTATGGCGTCCGCGTCAATAGCAAGGACCTGCTCGTCAAAGCGGGCGTGACGCCTCGCGTGAAGGCAGACAAGCCTGATGGCGAGTGGAACCGCTTTGTCATTCGCATGGTTGACGACAAGCTGACTGCTTATCTGAACGGCGAGCCGGTGCTCTGGGAGGCTGTTCTCCCCGACGCGCCCGAGAAGGGTCGCTTGGCCCTGCAGCACCATGGAGCGCCTTTGGAATTTGGCAACTTGTTCATCCGTTCCTTGTAAAGCACTCCCTTCCGCTGGAATTATTCGGCGACGACCCAATTATTTTCACGACTTATGCGATTATCGACCCTCCTCTTTCTCAGTCTCGCGGCCGCCACGGCCCGGGCAGAAAAGATCGACCTTGTCCGCCTCGGCCAAGAGACCTTTCACGGACTTGGCTGTTCGGAATGTCATGCCTTGATGAAGGACGACCCGTCCTTCAAGACCGGCCCCGGGCTGTTCGGCGTCTTTCAGAAAGACCCGATCAAGCACAAGGTCCAGGGGGGCGATGCGCGCCATGACGTGCCCGCGGATCTGAAGTATCTCACCGACTCCTTGCGCGATCCCACCGCCGACCTCGCCATCATGAAGACGGGCGAGAAGGCCGGCGAGCCCTACCTGCCAGTGATGCCGCCTTATGATGAGAAGGTGCTTCCCAAGCAAAAGGTCGAGGCGATCTATCATTATCTGCTGACTCTAAATGAGGAAGAGAATGCCGGACCCAAGGTGGTGATGGCCGAGAAGGCGAAGCCGGCGGCGGCCAAGACGGCCCTCACTGATCCAGCGGAAATTCTCGTCACGGAGCGGACCCGGATCTTCCGAGCCCGTTTGCCGGAAGTCTCCGCCCGGGCAGTGCATGTCGGCATGCCCAATGGCTTCAACTACAGCTTTGATCCCCGCACGCTCTCGGTGGAGCGAATCTGGTGGGGAGGCTTCCTCAATATCGAGCAAGAGCTGAAAGGCCGCGCGAGCAAGCTCTCCCGCATCGGTGAACAGGCGAAAGAGATCGAACTCGCGGAGTCTCTCCTCGCGCCGCTCGATCCGGCAACGAAGAAGCCGGTTGATCTCTCCTTCAAGTCACCCGCTCCAGAGGATGAGGAACAAATCGTCGCCAATATGAATGGGGCGAACGACTTTCTTGACCAGTTGGCTGCCTCGGATGCCGACTTCCTCGGCTACAAGCAAGCTCGGGTTCCTGTCTTCTACTATCAGGTGGGTGAGAACTTGATCGGCCTGCAATTCGAGGTCTCGGCTGAGGGACAGGCCACCATCACTCTGGATGGGGAGCTCACCCAGCCGCAGACCTTCCGCCTCTCCTCCCTCATCCGGGGTGAGAGTGAGGATTGGACGGTGTCGGAGTTTCCTGCCGAGCTGACCTTCCAGCTTCCTGTTCAGCCAGCTTGGCGCCCTTGGAAGGCGGAAACCCTCTCAGGGCCGCAGCCGGCCAAGACCTCCACTCCGTCGGCCTGGTTGCCAAAAGGTTTCTCTGCCGAAACCATTCAACCGCCGCTCGACCCTCATGGCCGGGTGCAATTGTTCGAGCCTCTCGGTATGGACGAAGACGAGGATGGCTCCTTGCTCATCTCGACCCGTAATAGTGGCATTTGGCGTCTCAAGGAAGGCTCCTGGCAGCAAGTCGCCGATGGCTTGCTCGATGCCTTGGGCCTCATCGTGGAGGATGATGGATCCATCGTCGTCGCTCAGAAGCCGGAATTGACCCGCCTGCGGGATCGGGATGGTGACGGCTGGTTCGAGTTCTTCGAGACCATCAATGACGATTACCTCTTCACCCACAACTATCACGAGTATCTGCACGGTCCGGCCAAGGATGCGGCGGGCAACTACTACGTGCAGACCAACTTGGGGCACCGCAATGACAACCCGAGTAACTATACTGCCGATGGCCGCTACATGGGCACCCAGGGTGGATTGCGGGGATGGTCCTTGCAGATCTCTCCCGAGGGCCAGATGACCCCCTTCGCCAGCGGCTTGCGTAGCCCGGCCGGACTGGCCACTGGTCCCGACGGCAAAATCTACTACACCGAGAACCAGGGGGAATACGTCGGCACCTCCAAGTTGTTCGTGCTCGAGAAAGACAAGTTCTATGGCCACCCCTCGGGTTTGATTGATCTACCGGGCAAGACGCCAGCGTCCGCCGATATCAAGTGGGATCAGGTGAAGGAGGGTAAGGAGAAAGCCCTCGCCCTGATGGCTCACTCGCATCTCGCCAACGCTCCCGGCAGCCCCGTGTGGGCTCCGGAGGAGGGGAACTTTGCGCTCTACGCCGGGCAAATGTTCGTCGGAGACCAGACCCTCTCGCAGGTCTTCCGCATTCTCCCCCAAGAGAACTTCGAGGCAGCGCTCATTCCCTTCGCGCAGGGCTTCGATTCTGGAGCAATGCGCCTGCTCTTTGCCAACGATGGAGGCTTCTACATTGGCCAGACTGGTCGCGGCTGGCGCGCCCAGGGAGGGAAAGAAGATGGGCTGGTCCGCGTCACGCGCACCGATGAACCCATTGCTAACCAGCTACTGGACCTGACCCGGGATGGAGATGAATTCATCTTCTCCTTTGCCCAACCCCTTACCTCTGTGCCAGAGGCGGAGGCCATTCAGCTGTCCTCTTGGGCCTACCTTGATAGTCCGAAGTATGGCTCTCCGGAGATGGATAAGGTCGATACGCCAATCGCCTCTGTTCAGTTGAATGAGGAGAAAGATGAATTGCGCCTCACCGTGACGGAGCTTCCGCTCGGCGAGGACAATCGGGTCTATCAATTCATCTCGGAGGACTTGCCGAAAACGACCGCAGACGGCTTCAAGGCCTTCTACTCCATTACCTTGAACTAGGAGGCTCATTAGAAAGGCAATCAGTGCCAAGGAGGTCGGCTCTTGCTCGTGAGAGGAAGAGCCGCTTCATTTCCCTCCTTCATGAAATCCCTGATCGCTCTTTTCTTCGTTTTTGCCTATCTATCTGTTCATTCGGTGAATGCAGATAAGATAGCAACGTATAACCTACGTTACCAAAACGAGCGTGACGCGCAGGCTGGAAATGGTTGGGAGCAGCGAAAGGACGTCATCTCCGAGCAAATCCTTTTTCATGCCTTTGATGTCGTCGGCACGCAGGAAGGGCTTTCGAAGCAAATGAGCGACCTTGCCTCAGCTCTGGAGGAGTTCGAGCTGGTTTCCTTTGGTCGAGATGATGGCCGGGAGAAAGGTGAGCATGTTGGCATCTTCTATCGCACGAGCCGCTACCAATTGGAGGACTCGGGGTTCTTCTGGCTTTCGGAGACCCCGGACCAGCTCTCCAAGGGATGGGATGCGGCTCTTCCCCGCATCTGCACTTGGGCCAAGCTGCAGCGACGGGCAGGTGGCTCCTTCTTCATTTTCAATATCCATTTCGACCACCGGGGACAGCAGGCCCGGGAGGAGAGCGCTAAGCTCTTATTAGAAAAAATTGATGCCATCGCAGGTGAAGGTCCGGTCGTTCTGTTAGGCGACTTCAATGCGACAGAAGAGAGCCAGGCTTACTTCACCTTGCAGCGTTCGGAACGGCTGCGGGATTCGTTCGAACTGGCCCCAGTCAAGCTTGCTCGCGTCGGCACCTTCAACGGCTTTGACCCGGATTCCGATTCAGCTTCCCGCATTGACCATCTCTTTGTGAGCGAGCATTTCACGGTGCATCGTTATGGCATTCTCACGGATACTTACCGGAGCATGGACGAGCTCGGGGGAGAATCCCGGGCGCGGGTTCCGTCGGACCACTTTCCTGTCGTGATCGAGGTGACCTTGAACCACTAGGACTATCGTAAGATGAGTGAGGTTCCGCCTGTCGAATTAAAGGACATCTGGAAGCGCTATGGGAAGCAGGATGTCTTGGCTGGCATCAACTGGACCCTGTATCCCGGGGAGCTGGTCGCCCTGATGGGGATCAATGGGGCGGGCAAGACCACCTTGCTACGAACCATTGCGGCCCTGACGGGGCAAGAACACGGCTCGGTGCGGATCGCTGGTGAGGAGCTAAAGCGTGATGCCGTGGCCCTCCGCCGCGAGCTTTATTTTTTGGGAGACGAGCCCGCCTTGTTTCCTGAGATGAGCGCCATCCAGAATATTGCGACGATGATGGGGCTATGGAAAGTCAGCCCTGATCGGGAATCGAACGCCGCAGAATGGATGGACCGCTTTGGCGTCCTGCATCTGCGCTACAAACCTGTTGCCACTCTCTCCCGGGGACAACGTTACAAGGTGGCCCTCGCTGCATTAGCAGCGATTGACCCGCCTATCTGGCTACTTGATGAGCCCTTTGCTTCCGGTATGGACGCGATGGGAATGAAAGCCTTCCGGCAGCTTGTCCGCCAGAAGGTGGAGCAGGGTCGGGTGGTCATCTACACCACTCAGATGATCGAGATGGTCCGGGACTTCGCCCATCGGGTGACCGTCATTTCCGGCGGGGTGATGATGCACGATGGACCTGTCAATGGCCTGGAGGAAGCGGCCCGCGCCGGCAATCCCTATCTGGAGGTTCTCCTCGACGACTAAGATGAACGCACGTTGGCTTTTACGTGACTTCACCCGGGAGCGTCGCCTGCAGCGGGCGATGACCATCCGAGCCAAAGGGGTGCCGGGCGAGGACCAGCAGTGGCTCCGGGTGAAGCCTCTCTTGGATGGTTTTAACTTTCTCTTTGCGTCGTTGTTTTCTCTTTGGCTGGGGCTGGTTCTCTTGTCGATTCCGCAATCCTGGACCTCCGAAAAGGCTGATTTTTTTATCTTTGCGGTGAGTCTCTTCGTAGGAGGATATCTTTCGGATTGGGTCGGTCGGGGAATCATCATACCTCGGGATGGTTTCGTCCTTGCCCCGATGCCCATTGGACGAAGAAAGGTCTGGTGGCACTCATTGAGCGGGATTCCCTGGTTGCTTGTCGCTGCTTATGCATTGGCCTGTTTTTTCTTTGCGAAGGAGGGGGGAGAATACATGGTCCGCGCTCTGGGTTGGATGACGGTGCCGTTCGTCGCGGTGACTTGGCAGCTTTATCGTTGGGGAACGGCGGGAGACTGGTTGAAGAAGGCCGGGGTCCTGCTTGGGGTGGCTCTCGTATTGGAAAGTCTGGTAAGGCATGTTCTTTCATTCAATCAGATTGAGCCCTACTACGCGCGATGGCATGGTGCTTTACCTCACCGCTGGCTGGATCAGGGTTGGGTGGGCTGGCTTGTTCCTCTCTTTCTCACCATCTTGACGATCATTCTCTGGGAACGTCGGCAGCGGCTCTATTCTTGGAGAGCTCTCCTTCCTGCCCTTGAGTCTCGGCCTAAAGGGGGAGAGGAGGTTTCGGTAGCGGATGAAAAGGCTGACCAGCTGGTGGTTGCGACGAATGACTCTCACCCCGTGAAGCGCTCAAAACCCTGCTTTCTCTGGAACGCGCAAGAAAGGGAATTGGCGAATCTTCTCGTTTATCAAAAGGATGAGCGAGTGGTCTGGCGGATCCTTGGGGCCTTTCTCGCCCTCGTCCCTCTCTACTATGTGGTAGGTATGCCCGTGCTCATTGAAAACGGGCTCGTGGGCTTGGCCTCCTTCCCGGCACTCGCACTGCTGATGGTCTTGCTTCGGGGGAGCCAAAAGAGCGGCGTCAAAAACATGGCCTTTCGCGATTTTAGCTTGCCCGGCGGTAAGCGTGTTTCGGCTTTGGGGGCTTTTCCTATCTCGGAGAAAACACTCTTTGTGATGTTTCTCAAAGAGGCATTCGTTGACGTCGTTCTCCACCTTCCTCCTCGTCTCGCCCTTCTCGCTTTTGCTCATCAATGCATCTACTCAACTTCGTTTTTCGGGGAATGGGCAGGGAAGGCAGCTCTCGCCATCTGCTACTTTGAACTCAATCGCTGGATCTGGATGTGGAGCAGCCAGCTCTGGGGGAACGTGGAGCGATTCCATTCCGGGCTGGATGGCTGGTTGAAAAAGGAACTCTCAAAGACATTTTATCGAGTCTCTCTCATCCTGCTGACGCTGGCGATTGTCGTCGGTCTAGGCATGCATTATCTAGGCATCGAGGTCGGAGGCTGGTTCCCATTGGTCATCACCTTCCACATTGTGTTGACCCTGGGAGGGCTGACCTATCTCCGCTGGACGTACCATCAAGGGAGGGGGAGCCTGGTCACAGCGATTCCAAAGAAATCCCGGTCGTTTTCCCTCACTCGAAATTGAGTGGAGTGATCACGGTGGTCGCCAGCCAAGGACCGGACTGGGGATGGAAGGTGGCATGCCAGAACCAGTTCGAGGGTGTGGTCCACACGCGTTCCCCCGAGGATTCGGTGATGCGCTCTCTCACGTGCAGACGTTTGCCCCCACGGGATGCATAGTAGCAGAGCCAGCCTTCGGGGTCGTGCCCGATGGGGGTGATGTCGTATCCCGAGGAACGTAGGCAATGCTCCGAGGGGTGAAGCCGACGGGTGGTTCGCGTGACCCGGCGGAGGATGATCTGCTTACCCGCGGACGAGAAGCTAGCAATCTCCCCGGGAAAGTTGGCTCCGAAACGTTGTTCGAATTTGCTGGCCGGGATGCGATGCAAGGTGGAACCCTCGAAGTGAGTCGGCCACTCGCCAGGCTGGTCAATTACGGCGATGTCCCTTTGCTGGAGATGGCGGATCCCTTGGATCATGCCGAGGCTGGCACCGATAAGGAGGATGGGGGTGTGTTGGAGCATTTGATTAATCGTTGGTTGACTGAGGTGATGCGGTAGAGCGTGAAGATGACGAGGGCATGGAGGAGAAGCCCAAGCCCCTCATGCGTCCAAGAAGGAAGCATGATGAGTTGGGCCTCGGGGAAGAAGAGCAGGGTGGCGCGGACCACATTGGCACCCATTGTTAGCGCCATAACTTGCGGCAAACGGCAGAGGAATTGAACCCAGGAGAGTCGGTGGAGAGCGGCCAGCGTGAAGAAGAGATAGCAAGTGAACCACATCATCTGCAGACCGGCGCATGGGGGATCCACGGAGACCTCGTGACCTCCGCTGAGAAGACTTGTGCCGTGACGGCTGACCTCAAAGCCAAGAACCGAGAGCAAAGTGTGGCTGGCCATAGCCACGCCCAGACGCAGGGGAAAGGCGAGATAGAAGTCGAGGCTGGCAAGAAGGGGGAGGGAGAGGAGAAGCAGGCTGGCATAACCGGCACTACGGATGATCCCGCTATAAAAGGAGATGGAGAGAAGGGCGACCGCGGATGTGATCAGTGGCGGCAAGAAGAAGCTGACAAGGCCCGTCAGCAAAAGGAGGGCGAGAGCAATGCGCTTCAATGAAGGACTCGCTAGAACGTGACTGCGTGTGCTTGGAATGAGTAGGAGAGTAGTGAGCAGGGCGAGGAGGCCGAGAGGTTCATCCGAGCCATCCCCGCACCGGCGCACATACCAGATGGCTTGGGGCCAAAGGGCGATGAGGTAGGCGATGACGGGGATAGCTGGATTCATGGCCATCGTGCGTTGTTGTGTTCTTGCTCGCGGGGAAGGGAGTGAGTCTGCGAGAGAGGGAAATCGAATGTCTGTTAGGTCTGATCGTTTTCCCATTGAACGCTAGTTCTTCTGCTGTTGCCTCTGGATTTTTAGCGTCGACGATGGAGGGTGATCGAGAGAAGCGTGATGAAGATGAGAGAAACGGTTGAGGGCTCCGGCACGCTCCCGTTGGTGACCACCGCGGCCGCACCGCTTGAGGTGATGCTACTGCTCGGCATCGCCGCATTGGAGACTCCCTGAGGAAGAGGATTCGGTTGATGGGCGAGTTGAGGTTCCTGGTCGGTAGGGCGGGAGATGGTATCGACGGCAACAAAGGAAGTCCAAGGGCTGAGGATGGAATAGGTGAGCCCTAGATTGGTGACTTCCCCAATGAGATCGTGGTCCTTGGTGAGACCGGCATAGTCGGCAAGTCGTCGAACCCGCTCCCTGGCCCAAAGAGGGCGGAGAGCTGGTTGTTGGAGTCCATTTTTCTCGGCAGCTTCGGCCAAGTCGAGGGTCTGCTTCCAACGCTGGCCATTGCCGGTGAGACCACTGATCGTGATCTGGCCCTGAGGCCTCCCGGACCATTTCGCGTTGATGGAAAGAGGACGATTGGCGAAAAGGTCCCTTGGCTTGTTTGGTTCCCAAGCGGAGATTTGGCATCCTTGGGTCTCGATCTTGATATCGGTCAGGATTGGGGAAGAAATGGCTTCGCAGAACTGCTGGCTCACTCGTTCGGCTTCGCTCGGCTTGGTCACGATAAAGGGCTCTCCATCTCCCGCGACAGCCATCCCCTCAATCAAGTGTCGATTGACACTTGAGCCGATGCCGAAGGCGAAGAGGTTGGCCCGGGACAGATTCCGGCGAATCAGGTCAAAGGTCTTGGCCTCGAAATCGATGAATCCATCCGTAATCACGAGGATGGAGCGGGAGCCCTCTCTGGCCTGCTTCTGTTTGAGTGCTTTCCGTAGTGCGGCCGTGAGCTCGGTTCCTCCGCCTCCTTGCTGGGAGCTTAGGAAGTTGAGCGCGTCTTCTACGTTCTCTCTCGTAGCAGGCTTGGGCTCTTGAAAGAGAGTTTGTGAGCTTCCCGCAAAGAAGAGGAGATTGAAGGTGTCGATGGGGCGCAGCTTCCTGGCGAGGTTCTTGATGAGTTCCTTGGAAGTATCGAGAGGGAAGCCACCCATCGAGCCGGAGACATCGATGACAAAAAGATAGTCACGGGGCGGGATGTTGGCTGGAGTGACTCGTTCGGGTGGTTGCACTGTGATGTTGAGAAAGTTTTCTTTCTTGTCCCGGTGAAGAAGGATTCCACTCTCAATCGCATGATCGACGAGTTGGTAGTTGATGATGAGATCGCGATTGTTTCCGGGGTCCCGGGGTTGTCCCCGCCATGAGAGCTTGGCGGAGTTCGCTGAAGAGTAATCGACCGTCAGCTGGTGGCTGGGAGAATCGACAGATTGAATCGGGAGCCCGGAGGAGAGGGACAGGTCGACAGTGAAGGAGGCTGGTGAGGGGAGGCCTTCGGTGAGAAATGGATTTGGGACGGGCTGGGTTGGTTCGGGTGCTCCGCCTTGTGAGTAGCGGGGTCCGAAGGTAGTGGGTAGGACAAATTGGTAGATGTTGTCTTCCGGAATGAGCATCTCGGAGTAGTTGAGAACGACCGTGATCTCATCACCGGGGAGGATGCGGGCGACAGACATCTGGAATAGGTTGGGGCGTTGTTGTTCGAGTAGGGACGCGGACTTATTCTCGGACTTGGCCTTGGCGAAGGTCTTCTTTGCTTCCGTCTTTTCCTGAATCTCAGCTGTGATGGTGCGGTCTCCGATTGTCATCGTCATTCCATGGACGGCGGCGCGAGTGGAAGCGGGGAAAAGGTAGGAGGCATCGATGGGGACGGCTCCCTCGTTGGTGTAGGTTTGGGTAAGCTCGACTTGGGCAATCGTTCCGGCGATGGAAACGGAAGCGTGAGTTGACTCGAGCGGGAGAACGGATTGGGCGTCGCGATGTCCGCTGAGTTGGAAGTAGGGTGCGAGAGTTGGTTCGGAGGCAATCGCCAGCGGTGAGGCAAAAAGGAGGAAGAGTGGTTTCATGGCTCGGTTTGGATGTCGGCATGAAATTGGCCGTCTTGTGTGAAGGTTCGGTGAAGCCGGGATGAAATCGTTAGGAAAATGATGCTTGGAGAAGGACAGCTCGGAGTGTGGGTGAATCTCCTCACAAGCTGTCCCGCCCAGACGGTCCCTGGACTGCGGCAGCCTGCTGCCGCTTTGGTGAAGCCAGCCTGCTGGCGTTTCCGGTCGTGCCGAGTGCTTCAGGCGTTGAGGTGCCCGTGGCGCGTTCCAGCAGGCTGACGCAGTCTGTGGTGTCTTCGACTCTTGGGATGAATGGAGCTGGCTTAAGATTGGGCAGAATCGGCCATCTCAGCCGTAGGCTCGAACAAGTCCTTGGGAGAAGGAGACGCTCGGGACTTGGCACCGGCGGGACGCCGGGGCTCTTTGAGTGGAGAGGCTGGAGAATTCGGGAGGCGGACTCGTTCTCGGTAACCATTCAAATAAAAAGCCCCTTCAGGCAGGAAATATCCTACCCAAAGGGGCTAATCTGGCTCGGGCCTCCGGAAGTGAGCCGTGGCTCGATGGGCTTAGCTCTTCAAAGGGGTCTCCCTGAGCGGAGCCAGCTTGGTCGGTGCCTTCTTCCGGATCGCCTCGAGCGCTTTGGTGTGTGTGTGGTCGGCGGAAAGATTATGCCATTCGTGAGGATCAGTCGGGAGATGGTAAAGCTCTTCAGAACCATCACGGTACCGAATGTAGCGATACTCTTGATCACTAATCCCCATGTCGCCCGGGTGATCGAGATGGGTGACGGCGACATGATTCCAGCTCGCGTTTGGATTCTCTAACAAAGGAACCAAGGAGGGACCATCATTCTCCTCGCGCTCGGGTAAGCCGGCAAGTTCGAGCAAAGTTGGATAAAGGGATAGGAGCGAGACGGGACGCGTGCAACGGGCCGGCTGGGTTCCTGCTACGAGACCGGTCGTTCCTTCGGGAACCCGGATCATGAGAGGCACGTTGGTGTTATCGTGCCAAGCGGTGTACTTCTGCCAATGCTCCTTTTCCCCTAGGTGCCAACCGTGATCCGACCAGAGAACGACGATGGTGTTGTCCTTGTGTGGACTCTTGTCCAGGGCATCGAGCACCCGACCCAGTTGGCAATCGGCGAAGTAGATGGAAGCGAGGTATCCTTGGATGGCTTGCTTCCACTGATCGTGTTTCCGAATGTGATCGAAGTAGCGATTACGGGCGTATTTTTGCCCACGCTCGGGGATGTCTTCCAGGTCGTCGGCCTTGTAGCCCAGGGGCAGCTGAATGGACTCGAGAGGAAAAGGCTCAAAGTATTTCTTGGGCACGAACCAAGGCTCATGAGGGCGGTAGAATCCACAGGCGAGGAAGAAGGGCTTGCCCTCGCCATGGTCGGGGTCGGCTAGGCGGTCGGCGATGTAGTTCGAGACCGCGTAGTCGCCGCCAAACTCCTCATCCGTGCAGTCAAGGGCTGCCCAGTCCGTCTCGACATACATCCACTTCCCGGCGCGGGGGATCGAAACGGGACGTTCCTCGGGATAGAGGGTGAAGGGGAAGGGATCTTCCTTCTCCTTGTCTGGAAAGTAGGTGTCCCAGCTGCTGGCATTGATGAAGTAATGCAACATCTTGCCTGAACCCGAGGCATAGTAGCCTTCCCTGCGCAGGTAGTCCGGTAGGAGCTCGGCCTCGGGGAGAAGTTCCCTCATCGACTGACCATTGCGGTAAAGGCCGGTGGTGGCCGGCGATTGTCCGGTGAAGATGGCTGTCCGCGACGGATTACAGGCTGAGCCGACACAGTGGGCGTTGGTGAAAAGGACAGATTGTGCGGCCAGACGGTCGAGATTTGGAGTGAGTGCCTGAGGATGTCCTCCCAGGCAACCAATCCAGTTGTTCAAGTCGTCGAGCGCAATGAACAGGATGTTGGGTTTCCCGGATTGTTCTACCGACGGCTCCTTCGCCCGGAGGGTGAGGCTACAAAGGAAAAGAATGAGAATAGAAATCTTCATCGATGATGAGAGGGTCGGGTTCAGTTGGCAGCGGCGGGCTGTTCTTCTTTTGGCTTTTTCGCAGATTCCTTGAGGTGTCCGTTCTCTGAAACTTCGGCGTAGGCCTCGTTTTCCTCCTCGGTCCAGGCAAAGGAAGGGAGCTTGGAGCGGTCGAGGGTTTTAAGATGAGGGTCGTTGGCCCGGGATGGATCGTCAGCACGGACGTAGCGCCAATCGTTTTCGCCGAAGACTTCCTTCACGAGATTTGCCAGGCCGGGATCGTAGTCAATGAGTTCGGCCCGGGTGTTGACGTGGTTGTGCTGATCATCGTTCTCACGGTTGGTGTCGAACCAGGATTGAACGCCTTCCGCGAAGTATTCGCGCGAGTTCTCAGCAGCATACTTATCCTTCCAGAGGCCGCGGGCCATCGCATCCCGGTAGGTTGCCTCAAGTCGTTCGTCGAAGGTTGGGTCGAGGTCGTTGACGGCCATGAGGTGGATGGCATGAGCAAACTCGTGAACCATAATCGACTCCGTGTTGTAAGGATCGCCGGGGTTGTGGAGGAGGTTCTCTTCGCCGCAGGAAACGGCTGGACGGATGCGCGTTGCTCCAAGGCCGCGAGCGCGCCGGTCCCAGAATTCGGGTGGCTCGAGGTCACTGTGCTCAGGCAGGTCGGTGGTCCGCTCGTCAGTGGCCATGATGCCGAGGCGAATCTTGTTCTCGGCGAGTTGACGGAGGACATCGGGGCGGTTCTTGAGCATCTTCCGGATCACATAGGCCGCTTCGTGGAGGCTCTCGTCGGCCACTTTCCCAGAGGCAACGATAGGGAATCCTTCGAGAACGAGAGCCTTCTGGTAGTGGTCGGCAAGTTGGAATTCTTCCCGCAAGGCCTCGTCAGGAGGAGCGACGGTAGCAGGCTCATGAACGGTGGTCAGCGCAAAGGCGGTGACAATGAGAGGAAGGCAGAGCGGGACGATTCTTTTCATGATGTGGCGATCCTATCTGTGAAGGATGGGATATTTTTCGCTGGATGTGGAGCAGATTTGTCAAAAATATTTCAATTCGGGCTGTTCTGTTGTTGGGCGGGCGCGGATTTTATCACCGCGTTCTCTAGAACTGAGCTGAGGTAATGGGGAAAGATGGGGCGTCAGCTTGCTTGAAGAGCATGGCAGCTTGCGCTGTTTGGTTGACGATCTCGACACTTGGCCGCAAAGGCCTTTCTCTTTTTGCGGAAGATGAAATAGCCTCAGAGCCCTTGAAGAACATGCGTCAAAAGGTCTCCAAATTGATCTGGTTAATCGCGCACCGATTTCCTTGGAAGCCTATCTTGATTTGGGGCCCTTGGATCTTGATGGCCTTCGTGGGCCTCGCCCTTGTTTGGGAAACACGGCGAGGGGAGCGAGCTATTGAGAGGTTGGTGCAGCAGGCGGAGGAACAAGGAATGAGCCTCGAGTGGAGTCAGCTGAATGCAACGGCACTGCCTCCTGAAAAAAATGTCACCTTACTGCCGATGCTCACCAACCAGTGGGATGCGGACCGGTATAGAGCGACACCCGACCTGGTGCGCTTGGGGCGTCAACCGGCCGGAATCACGAACGAGCGCGAGGATGTTCGAGCGCCAGTGGAGGAGCCGCTGCTTACCGCGCAACAGGATTTGAGATTGTGGCTGGAAGAGAGCAGTCGACCCGGGGATTTGATGGAGGCCGTGCGAGAACTGGATCGAATCAGGGATGATCGTCGGCAAGGTCTGGATGAATTGGCTGGAGCCTTGCAAACGAAGGAATTTCAAATTGATTACGATCCAAGTGTGTTGTTGGACCTTAACAAGGCTTCGCTCAGTTACCTCGATATGCTGCATCTAGCGGGAGCCTGTGAGGAAGACGTGATCTTTGCCGTTCACTTGCAGGATGACGAACGAGCCTTGTCGAGGCTTCGCATCTTCGCGAAGATGCTCGGGTCCCAGGAGCAGCCCGTTCTTCTGAGTGCTTTGGTGAAGGCGGCGGTAACGAGCCTGATGCTTGATTCCGTCGAGGAGATTCTCCGAGGATTGGCGTTGAGTGATGACCAGTTGCAGGAAGTGGAGACCTTGCTGCGGGCTTCACCCTATGACGGGCTGCCAAGGGTGGTGCAAGGCGAGCTGGCGTTTGGTCTTGTTGCGTTGGAGGAGGCTCTTGCAGAAATGAATTTTTTCGAAGACCGCGACTTGTTCGCTCTCATCCCCAAGGGGACCTACAAAGCTTCGTGGGCGAACGAGGCTCGTGCGGTGCTGGAAGCCTTGCAAGGTCTTGATTTAAGCAAAGAGCCTGATCGTCTCAGTTTTGAAAAACGCTTGGCGGCAGAGGCGGAAGCTCGTTTGCCATTGCACGATTATCTCGGGGGAACTGCGCGGATAATTTCAAGTCATTTGGCGAAGGTCCGTCGTATTGAAGCTCAGCGATTGTTGGTTCTGACTGCGATTGCCTTGGAGCGTTATCGGCTGAGCCATGGAGTCTATCCGGAAAAGTTGAGCGAACTCCCGGTCACCTTGCCCAACGATCCTTTCTCGCAGGCTCCGTTTCGCTACCTGAGAAAGCCAGATGGCACCCCGCATCTTTGGTCGGTCGGGCCAGACAAGGTCGACGATAAGGGGCTGCCTGGTAGGGGCAATCGAGGTGATCTCGTCTGGATGACGACACCGATTCCGGGCTTGACGCCCGAAGAGTGGCGGAAGGCGACCCGTCTTAGCAGAAGTGGTGAGTGAGCCCTTAATCGCCGAGGGGGCGACGCCTTGGTGTGCGGGGGTGCTCAAATGTCATTGGGACTGAAGCCAGAATTGAAGGCTGGACAGTTGAGGCAAGCGGGGTTTTCTTAATTCCCGTGACGCTGAACCTCGAGCTTAACTTGCTCCTCCTCCTCGCCTGAAGGCCGGGAGTTGAATTCTCTATTGTTCAGCGTCGGCCTTGGAGATGACCTCATCGGTCATTCTTTTGTTTGGCGCTTGGCAAAGAGGGTTAGGGACGTCACCTAAACGAAAACCAAGCAGCATGAAAATCGAATCCATTCGAAAGTACCGCCCTTTTCCCAAGGTTGCGTTGCCGGACCGGCAGTGGCCTGAGAAGGAGATCACCGAAGCACCCACCTGGTGTTCGGTGGACCTACGCGATGGCAATCAGGCACTTCCCGTGCCCATGACCGTGGAGGAAAAGCTGGAGATGTTCGATCTCTTGGTAGGTGTGGGTTTCAAGGAAATCGAGGTCGGATTCCCGAGTGCGAGCGAGACCGAGTTTCAGTTTCTGCGCCGCTTGATTGACGAAGATCGCATCCCCGAGGATGTCACCTTGCAAGTCCTGGTTCAGACCCGTCGGCATTTGATCGAGCGAACCTTCGAGGCCATCAAGGGGGCGCGGGAGGTCATCGTCCATATCTACAATTCGACCAGCACCCTGCAGCGGAAGGTCACCTTCGGAGATGCCACCATGGAGGACATCAAAGCCATCGCGGTGGAGGGAGCGAAGGTGGTCAAGGAACTCGTTCCGACGATTCCTGAGACGAAAATCCGCCTCCAGTATTCGCCCGAATCCTTTTCGGATACCGAGTTGGACTTCTCGCTTGAGATTTGTGAAGCGGTGATGGAGGTCTGGCAGCCCACGGTGGAGGACCGGATGATCCTCAATCTGCCAGCGACCGTCGAGTGGACGACTCCGAACGTGCACGCCGATCAGATCGAGTGGATGTGCCGGAACTTGAAGGAGAGAGAAAAGGTCTTCATCTCCCTGCACACCCACAATGACCGGGGCACGGGGGTTGCCGCCACGGAGCTGGGCCTTCTGGCCGGCGCGGATCGGGTGGAAGGAACTCTCTTCGGCAATGGCGAACGGACCGGAAACCTTGATATCGTCACCGTGGCTCTAAACATGAATAGCCATGGCATTGAGACAGGGTTGGATTTCTCGGACCTGCCTCGCTTGCGCGAAGTCTATGAGCGGACGACGAGGATGGTCGTCCCCGACCGGCAGCCCTACGCGGGCGAGCTTGTCTTCACCGCCTTCTCCGGCAGCCACCAGGATGCCATCAAGAAGGGCTTCGACCGGCGGGATAAGGAAACCAAGGAGAATGATGCCATCTACTGGGGAGTTCCTTACCTAACGATAGACCCCGTAGATATTGGCAGAAGCTACGAATCAATTGTTAGAATCAATTCTCAGAGCGGGAAAGGAGGGGTGGCCTACATTCTCGATAAGGATCACGGCTTCGATCTGCCGAAGACGATGCATCCCCAGGTGGGCAAACGCATCTACGACATGGCTGATGAGCGCGGTAGCGAGCTAAGCCCGGATGAAGTGGGGGCGGCCTTCCGCGAGCAGTTTGTCAATGTCCAGACCGAGCTGGAGCTTCTCGACTATGAACTCGATCACCACGTGGGTGAGCGGGGCGAGGTGGGTTGCACGGCGAAGGTGCGTCGCAAGGGGGATGAGCTGACCCTGAAGGGGGTCGGGAACGGCCCAATCAACGCCTTCGTGCAGGCAATGAGTTCGCAAGGATGGAAGGACTTCGTGCTCACCGATTACCGTTCTCATTCCATCAAGGGAGGCTCGGGGGCGGATGCGGCTGCCTACGTGCAGCTCCGCAAGGATGATGGCTCCATCATCTGGGGCGCGGGCGTCGACACGTCGATCGAATTGGCGGGGGTCAAGGCGCTCGTCTGCGCTTGGAATTTGCTCCGCTAATCATCCTGCGAGTTCACTTAGCCCGTGGTCTGACTACTGTCAGTCACGGGCCCATAATCTCATTGGGCGAGGCGGAGTGCGATTTCGCAAGCGGCGCGCAGCGAGGTGTCCGAGGCCTCGCCTTGCCATGCCAGATTGTAGGCTGTGCCATGGTCGGGTGAAGTCCGGACGATGGGGAGGCCGAGCGTGACATTGACCGCGTGGTCGAAGGAGAGGGTTTTCAGAGGAATCAATCCTTGGTCGTGATACATCGCGATGTGCGCCGCAATGGTGGGACGCAGGGAATTGATGAAGGCGGTATCCGCCGGGAGAGGTCCGATGATGGGAAGGCCTTCCTTCTTGAGGAGAGCGATAGCGGGCTCAATCAAGGTGGCTTCTTCCTCGCCGAAGAGCCCGTTCTCTCCCGCATGGGGATTGAGGCCGAGGATGGCGATGTTTCTCTTGCTCGGAGCCTCTGGATAGAGGCGGGGAATGACCTCGGCGGTGAGACGGGTCACTTCAAGAATGCGCTCCGTGGTTAGCTTTTGAGGGACCGAGGCCAAGGAGGTGTGGGTGGTGACGAGGGTGGCGGTGACCTCGGGAGAGGTCAGCATCATGGCGTGTTGGCTGGCCTTTGTTCGCTCGACGAGGATCTCAGTGTGGCCATCGTAGTGGTGTCCGGCGAGGTTCATGGCCTCCTTGGAGAGGGGGCAGGTGACGAGAGCGTCGAAGGTGCCTGCCATTGTTAGGTCGATGGCGGTGGTCAGCCACTGGTAGGCGGCATCTCCTGAGAGCGAGGTCGGCAGGCCGGGGGGGAGTTGGTCGAGGCCCTCGAGGGGAATGTTGAGCACTGCCGGTGTGTTCGGGGGCTTTTGAGTGAAAGAGGAGAGGTCGAGCACGGGGTGATTGGCCGGGATGCCAGTGGTCGCGGAGACCCGTTGCAGAAGGCTCCAGTCACCCACAAGAACGGGGGTCATTCCGGTGGGCGGATCGTTTAGGATTCTCAAGGCCAGTTCCGGCCCGATTCCCGCAGGGTCACCGATGGTGATGGCTGTGCTCACAAGGAAAACGCTCTCGCATTTTCGGACATTGGTCAAAGCCTGATGCTCAGACCTGCGGTGGGAGTGCAGGCGGGATTGACTGTTCGGCTTGCTCGTTTTGTAGATCGATGGCCAGCTTTTGGCCTACGGTAACTTTGACGTGGTTGAGGAGCAGGGGCGAAGGTTGCCCTGCCTTGGGGTTGGCGACCATCGCACAGAAGTTCCGGATGATCTGGACGGGAGTTCCAATGACACCCCAAGGAAAACCCCACCAACCGAGGGTGCCACAGAAGAGGACGGCGCCAATTTGACGCTTAACGGCGCACTTCTTGCACGAGATTTCGGGATGGGAACTCCAGGAAGAGAGGATCAGGGCTGACCAGATGCGGTGAGCCTTGTAAACATCGACCGGGGAACCTGTCTTCTGGCACTTGGG
>JAUTCR010000019.1 GCA_030673895.1 Verrucomicrobiota bacterium JB023 | reverse complement strand
CGTGCCCGCTAAAAGATTAGCAAGATAGCCAACCAGAATCAAACAAAGATACAATGGATAGATCCGTGCGAAGCGGGCACGATAGAATTTATTCCAGCTTCCTGAGAACCTGCCATCATGCATGTACACATAGCAAAGAATGAAACCGGAAAGAACAAAGAAGAAGTTCACCGCGATTCCCGAAGGAAAAAATCCAGCGATAGTCGCACCGCTTTCTGGAAACATGTACTTCAAACCCAGATGGGAAGGCACGACGCTGAGAGCCGCCAGACCACGGATACCTGTCTGGCAGAGAATATGAGGACGGTTAACCCGAGACATCGGAAAGAAATTTGAATAAACACAAGAACTTACGTCAGCTTCACAGGAGGACGCTGTAGAGAATCAAAACGGTCAAAACACTTAATCATCTCACCTCTAACAGGACGAGGAAGGCCTTGAGATTGTAGCAGGAGAAACCTTCGAAACCAAGAAGACATCACATAGTCCTTAAAGGGGCAATCATGCGAATAACCGAAAGCGGATTTGTCGATTCCTTTCGTAAGAAGAGCTGCTCGGTAAATTTCCCGTAGAATCGATGACAACTCACCTCCGCCGGATGCAACACGACTGAAAAATGGTGCGAGGCCTGAGAAAAAACCGCTGAAATCGCGTTTATCTCCCTTTTTTGGTTTTGAGATCTGACCAATACCTCCTCTTCTCCAACCCGAATCAAAACCAAGAATTCGTTGATACTTGGGTTCCGTCACTAAGACATTGAGATGGAAAAACCAATCCTGCCAGCAAGGCAAACTCTCATCCCAGTGCAACTCGTGCTTATCCAAGAAGCTCTTGCGCCAAGTCGGCCCAGTCGTCAACCAAGGCTGATCGAACATCAGAAACCGCAGGAAATCTGAAATCTCGGTCTCATGAGGAAAACATCGATAGGCTGAGACATCGCCTAATTGCTCCTCAAAAATCACAGTGCCCGAAACAACGAAATCAAGCTGGTTATCAGCCTCCAAAGTAGCTACCCTTGATCTCAAAGCATCTACTGCCATTATGTCGTCTGAATCAAGAAATATAACATATTTTCCTTTGGCTTTTTCCAAACCCTGATTCCGACAAACACAAGCACCCCGCCGGTCCCCAGTTCGTTCGAAGAGACGGACTCGCGAGTCTAAATTAACGAATCGATCAACAATTATAAATGAATCGTCCGTCGAATGGTCGTCAACAACAAGAACCTCCCAATCATCGTATGATTGAGCAAGGACCGATTCTATTGTTCTACAGACAAGCCGAGCCCGATTGAAGAGCGGGATGACAATCGAGACTACTGGAGAGAACGACATCTAAAGATAGACGAGAAAGGCAAAAAAGTACCGAACTAGCCATTCGGCAAAGCCATCACTTCTTGGAGAGAATCTTACCCAGAAGGCTAGGCTTCTTAGGGTTCGGCTCCTTCGAGGCATTGTGTCGAATGGAAAACTCCTTGATAGCTCCTTCAATGTCACCCTCAGCACCGATCTTCTCCCAGAAATCCCTGAATCCTACCTCGATTGTTTCAAGCTGAATATTCATCTTCATGCTTTTATCCCGAAGAAATAGCCGAATATTCGAGTCTACTGTTTCGCAGTAATCTCGAGCTACATCCAAAGGATTAGAGTTATCAGGCAAATTGAGCATAATGCCTTTCCCTCGATACGCTTCGATGATTCCGCTATCATAGCGCTTCACGAAACTTTCGGCCACCTGCTCGCGTTCTCTGGTCAAATGGACGTAAAATGCGGAATCACCATAAGTCTCGTCGAGCCTACCCAGAAGCCACGACAACCGATTATCAGCCTCGATATGGTTCGGTGGGTAGTTTAACCGAGATTCACCCAACAGATGCGTCCGGGACTCATGCTTGGCTGTAAAGTTTTCGATGTGACTACAGGCTTTGGCAAAAGTCGTAGAGCCACATCTGCCAGTATTTAATATGAATACGTTCATTGGAAAGAAGAAGCAAAGATTACCGGTTAGATCCCCAAACAATTTCCGTCTTTATAAAACACAGTCGTCCGATAATAATAAATTCCAGTCGGCTTAATTCCTTCGAACTCCACGAAACGATATCCCCTTTCATTCATGATCTCGTATGACTTTTTATATTCCTCCCTCTGTGAATCATCTAAGACTACCACTCCTCTAGACGTTAGCGACCCTTCACTTTGACGAACACAATTGACTCTGTCCCTTCCATCAATCACCACGACGTCATAGAGTTCGTTATCAGCCTTGATCGAGCGGCAATATTTACCATCAACATCTTTTCCCTGGATAATTAAACTGGCATTGGATGGAATTTTCTCCTTAACCAATTTAGCCCATTCTTGATCGTACTCCACCGAAACAACCTTTTCAACTAGACCAGCGTAGAAACTTGTTGAGTATCCACTACCGTATTCAAACAGCTTGAAATCGGGCTTAAGCCGCTGTTTGAGGAACCTCGTAATGGCATAGTTCATCCAGACGGTTTCATCTCCATTGCTATCAACTGGCTTCTTTTCTTTGAAACTCTCGAGCCACCCTGTCGAATTTAGAAAAGAGTCTTTGTTCCTGAAAAGCTGTTTGTAAATATCAGCATGCATTCTTGCTCTAGCGGGCAAGAAAGCAGTAGAATCCCATACGATTTTCTTGATGTTAATCATATTAAATATTTTGAATTAGACAGATTTTGTTCTTCGGGCCAAGATCAGCAGCACAGTTAGGAGTAGAGCTTTTTGCCTTTCTTAGGATAACCTCTCAACTCTTCGAGTAATCGCGCAGATTCTACCTTAATGTAATTTTTGAAGCTATATTGATCACTTAGCGAGAGAAACATTTTCATTTTTTGTATAAGCAAAGGAAAAACCAACAGAACCTGGGGAGCAATGACTATAAGTAGAACGGGAACAATGCCACCAAAGCTGGCTTGTGCGAGAGAATACAACAAACCCAAAGTGATCAGACCGGAGAACAAATTTCTCAAATAAAATGGGCGCTCATTGGTCACGTTGTAACATGCCGAAAGGATATTTATCAAAAACAGAGCGAGAAACAAAAAGACTGCGAGAATTCCAGCGACCATACTCAAAGGTGCCAACTTGGAATCAAAATGGTTAGTATAGAACCATCCACTCAGCACACAAGGAATTGCGAGCACCAGAAACATCGATACCGAATAACAAACCCGTCTAAAAACAAGACTCCGTAGCCTACCAACCTCTCCTCTGGCATAAAGAGAACCTAGTCGAGGAAGTTGACTTAGAACGAAGGCATTCGAGGCTGAAATTAGCGTATTCAGTATTGCTAACATAAGCGAATACAGAATGAGCTGTGGACTGAGAAGTATGCCTGCCAGAAGTGCGGGACTTAGTAGCCGTACACCTGTAACGCTCAGAACACCAACCAGACGTTTCAAAGCAGGTTTTAATACAAAAGACAGGATTTCTTTGCTGAATTGTACCTCGGGAAAATCGGGCAAGACGGATCGGTATAATCTGAAAAGCGCGAGACGACCCACTAGAGCGACCATCAGCTGTATCCATAGGATATTCGTAAGTGTTCCGCCGCAATAAACAGCAAGAGCGGAACCCAGTATTTGAAGTAATGCGAAAATCGCTCCATTCTTATTCACCGCAGCTACTTCGTTCACCGCACGAAGCGCACCACTGTATCCTGCTGCCGAAACTTGCAGTATGATCTGCAGGGCGATAATTATTGGGACCTCATAATAATGATTTTTAAAAGGTTCCCAGCCAATCTGATTTACTAGCGACTTCAGCAAGATAGCTGTCGAAACAGCTACAAACAGAATCATTAGAATCCATTGGGAAGCTCTTAGCGTATGGAGAGTGTCACCAAACCCCTTCCAATTGGGCTCATTAGATGCATGATTTTCTTTTCCAATATTTTCGAGATTTTCGACTCCCGAATAGAAAAATACGAGCACCGGATTTAGGATCCCGGGAAGAAATTCAGTTATTAGATTAGTGAATGCTACTACTGATAGTACAATGTAAAAAACCGCAATCTCCTGCTCTGTCCAACTCCCTAACACCAGGGGTGTCAAAAGAAGCAACTTCAATGGTCTTACGATAAGAAACAGCCATTGCGTCGCCGTCCCAGACCTCAAAAGCCTCTGACAAAAATTGGTTGGCATCGATTTTACCCGGGATAACTACCTAACCTAAGTCAAAGCGCCTCTTCTGCTACGACGTTGCGCATAAGAAACTTCAATTAGATCGGCGTGCAACGGTTTTACTTTTCCCAAAGGTTTCTCACGAGTTCGTAGAGCCCTTCTTGACGAAGATTCCAGTTTGCCGACTTTTCATTCCTCCGTGATAGTGGATTTAGCCGAACGGACTCACCAATTACTTGTGTGCGGGTCAGCCAGAAACGTCTGGTCTTGATACTTAGATATTTCTCGTTATCCCGCCACTTATTCCACTCTCCTTCAACCCCTAAAGCATTGAGCATTTCCGCCTTAGGCCCACAACCATAGCATATCTTCTCGTTGAATCGATGTCGACAACTTGTTGAGAACCCGAGTTGAGGCTCATGAATAGGCAAACCGTCTAGTTCATAAGCCTGTGTTGCCCAGTCATCGTTCGATAATCCCGCATCCATTATACGGTATTGAGGCAAGACAATATACTGCGTTCGTTTTTTCAAGCCTTGCGCCAGCTTCTCGTAAGAAGCACGAGTCAAGAAATTATTAGAGTCTAATGGAAACACCCAATCATACCCTTGCCGCTTCGCATAATCGATACAATAATTTCTCGAACCATTGTTGTTGATCAAGTACAGATTAAAGGGATAAAGAAATTTCACCTTATCCTTTCTAGATAGAAGCGAGAACTCTTTTTTGGTCAATCGTTCACCAGAAATATTCAGAAACTCCGAAAACGAAAAAGGTATTTCGAAGTGGGCAATTCCAAATGCATTTAATATTTCTAGGATTTCTTCTCGTTTTTCCTCTGAACAGAGTCGATTTAGAAGAAAGATCTTCTCGATACCCTCAAACTCGCATTCGTGTCGCAGAGTAAATTTAAGATTGTCGATTGTCTGTCGATCTCCATGGAGGGTTCTAAGATCATTTCCAAGTATTCGAATGAGAACACCGTTTTTCATCTTAGTGTCTCTTGGTCAATCTAGCAGCGAAAGGGCATTTGGGTCCATTTTACCTCACACAATCATCCCTGCACCCATGGTTTCATTGGTGCCGGGGTCGACGAGGATGAAGGAGCCCGTGGTGCGGTTGCGGCGGTAGGCGTCGTGGAGAAGCGGGGCCGCGGTGCGAAGGCTGATGCGCCCAATGTCGTTCATTTCGAAGGTCGGAGCGTCTTCCTTTTTGTGCAAGGTGTTGATGTCCACTTGGTAGCGGATCTCCTGGACAATGGCCTTGGTTTCCAGGGAGGTGTGCTTGATGAGGTATTTACCCCGGGCCTGCAGGGGCGTCTTGGAGAACCAGCAGATCATGGCCTCGATATTTTGCTCGACCTTGGGCTGGTTGTTTGGCTTGGCAATCATGTCGCCACGCGAGGCATCGATCTCATCCTCAAGGGTCAGGGTGACGGATTGGGGTGAGTAGGCTTCCTCAAGGTCGCCATCGGCGGTGTGGATGCTCTTGACCTTAGACTTGAATCCAGAAGGGAGGACAACGACATCGTCGCCGGGCTTGAAGACGCCGCCAGCGATGCGACCGGCAAAACCGCGAAAGTCATGCCACTTGTCGCTCTGCGGGCGGGTGACCCACTGCACGGGGAAGCGAGCATCGACGTGGTTCTCCTCTCCCCCGATGTAAACGTTCTCCAGGTGATAGAGGAAGGTCGGGCCCTGATACCAAGGCATCTTGTCGCTCTTGTCGACGACGTTGTCGCCATTGAGGGCAGAGATGGGGATGGGCTGGATATCGACGATATTGCCGAGGCGCGAAGCGAAGGATTCGTATTCGGCCACGATCTCATTGAAGCGCTCCTCGGAGTAGTCAACGAGGTCCATCTTATTGACCGCGAGGATGACGTGCTGGATGCGGAGCAGATCGGCGATGAAGGAGTGCCTCTTGGTTTGCTCGATAACACCCTTGCGCGCATCGACGAGGATGATGGCCAAGTTGGCGGTAGAGGCGCCGGTGACCATATTACGGGTGTATTGCACGTGGCCGGGGGTGTCGGCGATGATGAATTTGCGCTTGGGGGTGGCGAAGTAGCGGTAGGCGACATCGATGGTGATCCCCTGCTCGCGCTCGGCACGCAGGCCGTCGGTGAGGAGGGCGAGATTAACGTGCTCATCCCCTTTCTTGCGAGACGACTCCTCGATGGACTCAAGTTGATCCTCGAAGATCGACTTGGAATCGTAAAGGAGGCGGCCAATGAGAGTTGATTTTCCGTCATCGACGGAACCGGCAGTAGTGAATCGGAGTAAATCCATTTGAGTCTTAGGTCTAAAGTTTTAAGTTTTCAGTTTATTAATGAGACCCTGTAGCATGGCGCTGAGTTCTTTAGTTTCCTCAATTCCCCTCTTCACTTCCTGCGGAGGGATGAGGGCCAGCTTTTGGCAAAGATAAAATTGGGTTCTCAATTCGGCGGCAGAGCCTTTGGCTATATGTAGGAAGCGGCAGAATTCCTTGGTGGAACCCCTCTCCGCACCTTCAGCAATATTTGATGGGATGGACAATGAGGACCGGATCATTTGGTCCCGATAAGCGAAATCCCGGCAAGACCTCATCAGTTCGTAAACCTTGACTGCAAGTTGACAAGAACGCTGCCAGACAAGCAAATCTTCGAAGGACTGATAGGCCACGGTAGGATGCCGCTTAAAACTTTACACTGTCCTCTGAAAACTTCCTAAAAATATCCTTCCTTCTTCCGGTCTTCCATGGCGGTTTCGGAGCGTTTGTCGTCGGCGCGGTTGCCGCGCTCGGTCTGGCGGGCGGCGGCGACTTCGTCGATGATCTTGTCAATGGTGTCGGCGTCGGACTCGACGGCTCCGGTGATGGTGGCATCCCCCATGGTGCGGAAACGAATGCGCATCTTCTTGACCTCTTCGCCTTCGCGGGGCTGCACGAACTCAGAGACGGCGAGGATGGTGCCATTACGAATAACGCAGTCACGCTCATGGGCGTAGTAGAGGGAGGGCAGCTCGATGCCTTCGCGCTTCATATACATCCAGATGTCCATCTCGGTGAAGTTGGAGAGCGGGAAAACGCGGAAGTGCTCGCCCTGGTGCTTGCGACCATTGAAGAGATTCCAGAGCTCGGGACGCTGGTTCTTAGGATCCCATTGACCAAAGTCATCACGGTGGGAGAAGAAGCGCTCCTTGGCGCGAGCCTTTTCCTCATCGCGGCGACCACCGCCGAGAGCGGCATCGAATTGGTGCTCCTCGATGGTGTCAAGAAGGGTGACAATCTGCAGCTTGTTCCGAGAGGCATCAGGGCCTTTCTCCTCAACCACGCGGCCCTTGTCGATGGACTCTTGCACGGAACCGACGACGAGGCGGGCACCGAGCTTCTCCACGAATTGGTCGCGGTATTCCATGGTCTCCACGAAGTTGTGCCCAGTATCGACATGAACGAGCGGGAAAGGGAGACGAGCGGGGTGAAACGCTTTGTAGGCCAGATGGGCCATGACGATGGAATCCTTGCCGCCTGAGAACAGGAGGGCCGGATTCTCGAATTGGGCCGCGGTCTCTCTCAGGATAAAGAGAGCTTCGGCCTCGAGTTGGTCGAGGTGACTGAGTTGGTAGTCAGGCATTGGTTAGTCTTGGGTGATGGCGTCGATGAGCTGAATGACCGCTTGGGCACTGTCATCGACCGATTGTTGTTCGGTATCGAGAAAAAGGTCACAGGACTCGGGCTGCTCGAAGCCGCTGTCCTTGCCGGTGAAGCTGGCCACCTTGCCAGAGGCCACCTTTTGATAGAGTCCCTTGGGGTCACGCTGGGCGCAGGTTTCGAAATTCGCGTGCACGTAGACCTCGCGGAAATCGGCGCCGATGACGTTGCGGGCCAGATCGCGGAAACGGCGGAGCGGCGTGATCACCGAGACGATGGTGATCAGTCCCTGATTGGCAAATATCTTCGCGACCTCGGCGGTGCGCCGGACGTTCTCATTGCGGTCCTCATCGGTGAAACCGAGGTCCGAATTGAGTCCGCTGCGCAGGTTGTCGCCATCGAGGACCACGGTGAGACGATTCTGCGCGCGCAGAGACTTTTCGACCTGTGTGGCGATGGTCGACTTGCCCGAGCCGGAGAGGCCATACATCCAGAGGACGACGCCTTTTTGCCCAAGCAGCTCTTCCTTGCTTTGCCGACTGACAAAGCGCTCGAAGTCAGGGTGGATATTCTCTTTCAAAACGAGTGGGGAGCGGGTCGGGCCCGGCTCACTTGCCAAAGTTTCCGTCCCAGTTCCAGGCGGTCTGCAGGATCTGGTCGACGTCGCTGTGTTTCGCGACCCAGCCAAGCTTCTCCTTGGCCTTGGAGGCATCGGCGATGAGACGGGGCGGGTCCCCTTCCCTGCGGTCGCCATAGACGACGGGCACGGTTTTCCCGGAGACTTTTTCGGCAGCCTCGAGGATGGCCTTGACCGAGATGCCGTGTCCGGTGCCGAGATTGAAGTAATCGCTCACCTGCTCGCGCTGCAGGAAATCGAGGGCTCGCAGGTGGGCGTCGGCCAAATCGATGACGTGGATGTAGTCGCGGATGCAGGTGCCATCGGGCGTATCGTAATCGGTCCCGAAGACATCGACTTGCGGAATCTCTCCACGAATGGCCATGAGGACGCGCGGGATGAGGTGCGTCTCCGGGTCGTGGGCCTCACCGATTTTGCCATCGAGAGAGGCTCCCGAAGCATTGAAATAGCGCAGGAAGACGGACTTCAAGCCCCAGGCGGCATCGCAATCCTTGAGCACCTGCTCAAGCATGAGCTTGCTCTGGCCATAAGGATTGATGGGCTCCTGCGACTCGTTCTCGGAGATCGGAATGGTGGCCGGCACGCCGTAGGTGGCGCAGGTGGAGGAGAAGATGAAGCGCTTGCAATCATACTCCTTCATCACGGTGAGGAGATTGAGCGGAGCGGCGAGATTGTTTTGATAGTATTTGAGAGGCTCGTGAACCGATTCGCCAACATAAGCATAGGCGGCGAAATGGATGACGGCCTCAATGGCATGCTCAGTGAAGATTTGCCGAACGAAATCCTGGTCGCCCAAGTCTCCTTCATAGAGTTGAACGCCGTCGTCGATCAGGGCTTCACGGTGACCATAGACAAGATTATCCAAGACAATCACCTCGTGACCTGCCGAGACCAGTTCGCGGACGGTATGGGAACCGATGTATCCGGCTCCTCCTGTGACTAGAAGTTTCATTATTGTTCCTAATTGGGGGATAACTGATGCAAAAGGGAGATTGGCTGCGCTTAGCTCTTGAGAGGGTATTTCTTTAGCCCCATCATCGCCGGCAGCAACCTAGACAAGAAGACGGTGTTAGAGACAGCATATCTTTTCCACAGTCTCTTGGGATCCATGCAGACCCGAAACAACCACTCGAAACCACTGCGTTGGATCCAACGGGGAGCTTGCACGACGCGGCCGGAATGAAAATCAAAGGCCGCCCCGACTCCGAGCATGACGAGTCCATGTTCCCAGTCGGCAAAGCGGTCCGCATATTTCTCGAGAAAGGCGGACATGAACTTCTCCTGCTTGGGAGTGCTCAGTCCGACCCAAAAGAAATGAGGTCGATGCTCATCCAATCTCTCGACCAAGGCTTCTTCTTCCTCCTCGGTCAGAGGCCGGAAGGGCGGAGTGTAAACATCGACCACCGACGCCTTGGGATAGCGCTCGGCCAGCTTCTCGCGGAGCAAGGAAGCCACTCCCTCGGCACCTCCGAAGAAGAAATGGCGGTGACCGGTGGCTTCACTCATCTTGAACACATCAAGCATGAGGTCCGGGCCATAGACCCGGTCCATGTGCTTGAAACCATTCAAACGGCCAACCCAAACCATGGGCATGCCATCGGGCGTAGAGAGAAAGGAACGGTTGTGAATGCGCTGGAGATCCTCATCGCGCAAGGACTCCACCACCCCGTGGACACCTGTGACGGTGACAAAGCCAGTGAAGCCCGGGCAATCCGCTCCTTCCGCCAAGGCCTGACAGGCCAAGTCGAGATTGAGCGGCGTGATCCCCACGCCAAGGACGTTGGAACGACCTTGGGCAAGAGCCGGCAGCTGCGGTTCGCGGGTGCTGGTAATCACCGTGAAATGCTGAAGGGGTGAATAAGTAAAACGGCGGGAAGACTTACCTTCCCGCCGTGATGCGAAATTCTTAGAGGACAGTCGCCTCGCCCGCTTTCTTGCGGTCGTATTGCTCCTTAATCCAATGGAAGGTTTTTTCCATGCCCGAGCGCAGGTCAATTTCCGGCTCCCAACCCAGCTTTTCCTTGATGAGGGTGTTGTCGGAGTTCCGTCCGCGAACCCCCTGGGGAGCATCGAGATTGTATTTGCGGTCGACTTTGACGCCCGCGATATCTTCCACGGTGGAAAGAAGCTGATTGATTGTGACCAGCTCGCTGCGGCCCAAGTTCAGCGGATCCGTGTAATCCGATTCCATCAACTTATCGATGCCGGTAATGCAGTCATCGATATACATGAACGAACGGGTCTGCTCACCATCACCCCAAATCTCCATCTCCATATTACCAGAGTCCATGCACTCAATGACCTTGCGGCACATTGCGGCAGGAGCTTTTTCACGGCCACCATCCCACGTTCCATAAGGACCATAGACATTGTGGAAACGGTAAACCTTGGAAATGAAACCAAAGTCTTCCTCGAAATTCTTGCAGAGACGCTCGGAGAAGAGTTTTTCCCAACCATAGCCGTTCTCGGGCATGGCAGGATAGGCATCACTCTCCTTCAAGGCGGTGACCTCGGCATCCGTCTGACGGTAGTCAGGATAGATGCAGGCACTGGACGAATAGAAATATTTGTCGATACCGAGATCCTTGGCAGCCATGAGCATGTGGGTATTGATGAGAACACTCAACATGCAGAGGCTGCGATTGTTCTCGATGAAGCCCATGCCACCCATATTACAAGCGAGGTTGTAAACTTCATCACAACCTTCCATGACCTTGTAACAAGCCCCCTTCTCCTCCATGTTAGCCTGAATATTCTCAGCGCTCTCATGAAGCTGATACCATTGGTCGATAGGCTTGACGTCTGTGACGACGACATCGTGGCCTCGTTCGATGTGAACTCGTGCGAGATGGCCTCCGATAAAGCCGCCTCCACCTGCTACAAGGACTTTCTTGCTCATAAGCTCTGTCTTCTCTTGGGATGTTTGCGTTGTTGAGACGTTGTTAGAACGTCGATTTGTTGTGCCATGCGTCCGCCATTGGTCCCAGCAGAACCGGAACCAACGGTAAAAGCCGGGCGAACCCGCGACACGGCCTCTAGAAACGGCAAAGCGCTGTCGAGTTCAATAAAAAATGAACTAAATCAGTTCATGCGTCCTTTTCACGGAGGACGAGACTGAAGGGATCGACCACGATGGGACGCTCCTGACCGAGAAACTCGAGCAGAACCATCACCCGCTCCTTGGAGGGAATGACCTCGAGGATCTGGCCGGTGAGCCCTTTGAAGGCCCCATCCACCATCTCCACTTCATCCCCCGGAGAGAGCTTTCGCTCAATGGTAAGCATCTCGGCCTGATCCGCCTCGGCGGCGAATTCCTCCCGTAGCGATTCGACGAATGCCGCATCGAGTGCCGGGATGGTGCTGCCGAACTTCACAATCCCGCTGACTCCCTGGGTATGAAGAACATCGCGCAACGATTGAGTCTGCTCAAAGCGAGCCAGCAGGTAACCCGGAAAGAGGGGTTCGACCCACCAGATGACCCCCCGCCGGGTGGGCTTGCGGTAACGAATGCGGGGGCAAAAAACCTCAACCTCATCCAGACGCGCCAAGGTGGCCGCGGCGATGTGCTCGCGCTTGGTCTGACTACGCAGACAATACCAGGCTGGCTTCGATTCTTCGTCGGAACTCATTCGCCCAAAAATCGTTGTAGGAGAGGCAAAACCATCTGCCCCCGTTTACTCCAACGCTCCAACTTGTCGAGACGCTCTTGGTAAAACTTTCTCGACTCCTCATCTTCTACCTCCTCAACTATCATATGAAGCTGATCGAGCTTCTCCTCCCCACTCCGCAAATGCGGACGAATCTGACCGCGAATAAAGCCTCCGACCAAGCGCTTCAAACTCATATTCGCTTTAAAATAAGTGCGACGCTCGTCAATCCCCTTGACCTCATTGAGCGCTCCCAAGGCACGCAGGAGACGTAACCCTTGACTAGCTGAACCCTTGCTAATCCCTAGCTTCTCCACTAGGTCAGCCATCGACAAGGGCTCCCTCGAAACAAAGAGAAGCCCGTAAATTTCCCCCACCGAACGGGGCAAGCCGAGAACCTTTACTCCATCGCAAAAATAAGAAATGGTTCGGCTCTCCATTTCGGTAAGACCCGGGTTTGAGTCTGTCACTGCCTCCGACACGACAGGAAGATGCCGAAGGGTGAAGCAAAGTTCAATAAAATTTGAACTCGACCTATCGACTCCATGGAGCCAGCGCAGTCTCCAGATCGGATCCCCGCTTCACCCAATACTCCTCTCCTACCTCAACGGTGGCCCGCTTACCCGCTCCATTCGAGACATGCACGAGAACGGGGGTCTTGCCGGGATGTAGCGTCAGCACTTTCCGAATTTGTTCCAAGTCCTGCCGGCAATTGGTGGCCACCCGGAGAGACAGCTCGACCGGCCCCTTGCCCTTGCGCGCGGGAGCCTTCGACTTAATCGGCTTAATATCACTGCCCGACAGGCGCCGCTGCTCCGTGCGATCATCGATGGAGATGGACGCCTTCAGCCGCACGACCGTGCCGGCCTCGAGAAGCCCCGCCTCCTTGGCGGGGGTGTAACTCTCGCTCCAAACCACGATCTCACGGCTTCCGGTGAAGTCCTCGAGAGTCAAGATTCCAAAGGGCTTCCCTGCTTTCGTGGTTCGATGCTCCACGGAGCGCAGCATCCCGGCAAAGAGGTAGCGCGTGCGTCGGTCGCCAAGCTCCAGCTCGTCGATGAGCCCGAGACGGCAGTATTTCTCGGCATCGATCACCCCCCGGAATTTATCGAGGGGATGGCCAGTGACGTAGAATCCCAGCAGCTCCTTTTCCTGCTCGAGCCGCTCTTCCTTGGGCCATTCCTCGACGGCTGCCGCTTCGGCTTCGGGCTCGGGCGTGGAACCCACAAAATCCATGGTATCGAAGAGCGCGCCCTGCCCGGCGGCCCGATCCCGCTGTGCCGATGTCGCCGAGGCGACCACTTTCTCCAAGCGAGCGAACATGCCCGCCCGCGTTTCACCCGTCCAGTCGAGAGCCCCCGCCTTAACGAGATTCTCCAGAATGCGCTTATTGACCACGCGGGAGTCCAGCCGATTGGTGAAGTCGTCCAAGGAGCTGAAGTCGCCCTTTTCTTCCCTCTCCCGGATGGCCTTCTCCATGGCGGCCTCACCCACGTTTTTGATGGCGGCGAGCCCGTAGCGAATCGCCTTGCGCCCGTCGGCATCTTCCGGCGCGAAACGCAAACGCGAGCGATTGAGGTTAGGGGGAAGAATTTCGATTCCCATACGATGGCACTCGGCAACGAAAACCCCGATCTTATCGGTGTTATTGATCTCATTCGACAAGAGCGCGGCCATGAACTCGACGGGAAAATTCGCCTTCAAATAAGCCGTCCAATACGAAATGTGCCCGTAACAAGCGGAGTGCGACTTGTTGAAGCCATATCCGGCGAACATGGCAATCTTATCGAAGATGCGGTTGGCCAACTTCTCGTCGATGTCATTGACCTCCTTGCAGCCCTTCACGAAGAGGAGGCGCTGCTTCTGCATCTCCTCGGGCTTCTTCTTACCCATGGCGCGACGGAGAATATCCGCGCCACCGAGAGTGTAGCCCGCGAGGCTCTTAGCCGCATTCTGGACCTGCTCCTGATAGATCATGACCCCGTAGGTGTCGCCGCAGATCTCCTCGAGGAGCGGGTGCTCGTAGTCCGGCTTGGCCCGCCCTTCCTTCACATCGATCATTTGGTCGATGAACTGCATCGCGCCCGGACGGTAGAGAGCGAGGAGGTCAATGATGTCCTCAATCCGTCGGATCCCGTAGCGGCGGCAGGTCTCCGTCATGCCGCCGGACTCCAGCTGGAAGACGCCCATCGTCTCCCCGCGGTGGAGGAGCTGGAAGGTGGGCTCATCGTCCAAGGCAATTTCCCGGATATCGAAGTCCGGCGTATGGACCCGGATGTGATTCACCGCGTCTTGAATGACGGTGAGGTTCTTCAGACCCAGGAAGTCCATTTTGAGCAGACCCACCTCGGTGATCGCCCCCATGTCATACTGGGTCACCACTTCCCCTTCGTTCCCCCGGGTGAGAGGAACGTGCTCGTCCAGCGGGCGGTCACCGATCACCACACCGGCCGCGTGGACACCCACGTTTCGAGTCAATCCTTCGAGCTTCAGCGCGTGGTCCCAGAGCTCGCGATAGGTGCTGCTGCCCTCGACCGCCTCCCTAAGCTCATCCTTGGCCTCGAACTCGGAGGCCAGCTTCACTCCCGGCTTGGTCTCGATCATCTTGGCCAGCTTGTCCGCATCCCCGTAGCTCAGCCCCATCACCCGCGAGACATCGCGAAGGACACTCTTTGCCCCCAGGGTGCCGTAGGTGATGATGTGGGAGACACAGCGCTCGCCATACTTTTGGCGAACATACTCAATCACTTCCGCCCGCCGACTCTGGCAGAAGTCGATGTCCACATCAGGGGGGCTGACTCGCTCGGGGTTGAGGAATCGCTCGAAGAGCAGACCGAAACGCATCGGGCAGATATCAGTAATCCCCAGGGTGTAAGCGACGAGCGAACCCGCCGCGGAGCCGCGTCCCGGGCCGACAGGGATATTTTGCTCCCGCCCCCAATTGATGAAATCGGCCGTGATCAAGAAGTAACTCGCGAAGCCAAGCTGATTGATGGTGCCAATCTCGTAGTCGAGACGGTCGTCCAAGGTTTTTTGCATCTCCTCGACGCCTACGCCGAGGTAGTCAGCCAATTCCTCCAAGCGCCCATCGCGGTAGCGATCGGTCAATCCCTCGAAACAGACCTTGCGAAAATAGTCCTCGCGCGGACTGCCGTCCGGCGAATCAAACTGCGGGTATTTCTCCGAACTTGTTGCATCCAGGTGCAATTCCACGTTGCACCGCTCGGCGATTTCCAGGGTCACGTCACACGCCTCCGGATAATCAGCGAAGGTTTCTCGCATCTCCTCCGCGCTCTTGAAGTAAACCTCGGGCGAATACCGCATTCGATCCGAATCAAAGAGCAGCTTGCCCGTCCCGATGCAGATCATCACATCGTGAGACTCGTGGTCCTCACGATTGAGAAAATGCACGTCGTTGGCGGCGACCAAGCGCAGATCGAGATCCTGAGCCAGCTCCTCCAAGACGGGTCTCACCCTCGCCTGGTCTTCCAGCCCATGGTCGTGGATTTCCACAAAGGTGCTGTCCTTACCATAAATGTCGACTAGCTCCGCAAGGGTCTCCTTGGCCTTATCCTTCTCGCCCTTCAGGATCCACTCATTGACGGGGCCACTGATGCAGCCGCTCAGACAGATGATTCCTTTCGAGAATTCCCGCAAGGTTTCGCGATCCACCCTCGGCTTGCCATAATAGAGCCCCTCGAGATGACCCCGTGAGACGAGCTTGACCAGGTTCCACCAGCCCTCCTCGGTTTCAGCCAAGAGCGTGAGATGGGTGGCGCGCTTTCGACCGGGGACCTCTTTTTTTTCGCTTAGCGAGAAAGGGGCCAGATAGATCTCACAGCCGAATATCGGCTTCACCCCCGCAGCCGTCGCCTTCTGATAAAATTCGACCGCCCCGTAGAGATTCCCGTGGTCAGTCATCGCCACCGCTGGCATCCCTAGGTCCGACGCCTTGGAGACCAGATCCTTGATCCGGACCGCGCCATCGAGGGTGGAATACTCTGTGTGGAGGTGGAGATGAACAAAAGAGGCCGACATCCCCGCCATCCAAGCAGAGACCCCGGCCCGTTCAAGTTCGGCCATACCGGCAAGACTGTCAGCCTCGCCGATGCCTCACCATTTCAATTCGATGAAGACGCCCTGATCGATCCCGTCGGAGACCTTGGGCTTAATGTTATCCGGCACGTCAAAGCTGGGGACTTCCTCTTTTTGCAAACTCTTGAGAGGATCCGGCTTACTGAGCGATTCAGTTTTCGGCTCAATCTTGGGCTCCGGCACCGAGACAGACGATGGAGTCGTTGAGGTTCGACGCTGCGAGGACGAACTTGCCGGGACCGATGGAGCAGGCGGACGTTGGGTCACCACAGGCTGGACGGTATTCCTCGGCTGGCTGGTAGGTTGGCAGCTGACAAGGAAGGAAAATGCAATGGGGGCAGCGAGCAGGCAGGGAATTTTCATTTTGTTTCGGGGTTCGACGAAGCAAAAGCTGACTTTGTTCAAAACAGCTTTCCAGCGAAAAGCGAAAAAATCCGCCTTTCATGCCAAAAGCTTACAAAACTAGACTGGCACACCTTTTGCTTACACTTTGGGTCCACAGATAACGTGTTCATTATGAAAAAGGTCGAAGCCATTATAAAACCCTTTAAACTAGAAGAAGTCAAAGAAGCCCTCGCCGAAGTTGGAATCCAAGGAATGACCGTCACCGAAGTCAAGGGCTTCGGACGCCAAAAAGGCCACACTGAAATCTACCGCGGCAGCGAATACACCGTCGATTTCCTTCCCAAGGTGAAGGTGGAAGTCGTTGTAAAAGATGAAGATGCAACTCCTGTCGCTGAGGCCATCGTGAAAAGTGCAAACACCGGCAAAATCGGTGACGGCAAAGTCTTCCTCTCCTCTGTCGAAGAAGCTATCAGAATCCGTACCGGTGAAACCGGCGGAGAAGCCGTTTCTGTCAACTAAGCTTCGCGTTCTAATAACTCTTTTGAGCGGGTCGACCATTAACTTGGTCGGCCCGTTTCTTTTGTTTATTTAACTCATTCTTCACTATTCTGCTGGTCAGTTTCTGACCAATCTCTGGGTAAAGAGTAATCACGGCAAGCTTCGGAATCGACTCCCGGTCTCGATTCCGGCAAAAAACAGAGGTGCTCGATACCGACCCGATTAGTCTCCACTTCACCATCCCAGCCACCGACCACCTCGGACGAGAAACGGTGCAGGGGCACCTTCGCTTCCACGCCGAGCACATCGACCTCCATTGGCGGCTGAAGGGAAACGTCTTCACCAAGGGACCGGGTGACATGACGCTCATCGAGATCCCCTACTCCCGGGTCACCCGGGTGGATCTGCAGAAACGCTGGTTCCGCCCTCCCCTTCTCGTCCTGCACGTCGACGAGCCGACCCTAGTGCAGGAAATCCCGGGCATCGAGCTGGGACAGATGAAACTGGAGGTCGATCCCGACTCCCGCCTCGAGGTGAAAAAGCTGAACGACTTCATCGACTTCAGGCGTTCGCTGTTCCTCCTTGATGAAACCAACGAACGGCTGCTCAACCTGAAAAAATAGGCTGAGGACAATCGAAGCGTTGCAGCGCGAACAAACCGCTTTAACCTTCTGCCGCCATGAAAAATTACCTTTTGAGTCTCATTATCGCCTCGGGTGTTGCGTCCGCGCCAGCTCTTCAAGCCCACTGCCAGATCCCTTGTGGAATCTACGCTGACAACAACGTCATCGAGGACCTTCACACCGACTGGTTGACCATCGAGAAGGCAACCAAGCAAATCGACGAATTGTCCAAGGACCCTGCTGCGAACGCCCATCAGCTCACCCGCTGGATCATGAACAAGGAGAGCCATGCGCAGAGCATCCAGCAAACCGTGCTCGATTACTTTATGGCCCAACGCCTCAAGCCAGCTACTGACGAAGCGGGCAAAAAGGAATACATGGAGAAGCTGGAACTCTGCCACCAGGTGATCGTCACCGCAATGAAGTGCAAGCAATCCACTGACTCTGCCAACGTGGACAAGCTCCATGACCTTCTGCACGAATTCGAAAAAGCCTTCGGCAACAAGGAGCAGTAAGTTCTCTCAAAAGCCAATTCTTGCCCCGGGCTTCCCTCTTCGAGAGGAACCCGGGGTTTTCTTTTTCCACCCGCCCACGACGAAGGCGGACCGCTTCCCAGCCAATAGCGCCCCACTAACCCTTTCTGCCGACCGGCACTGCTGGTGCCTTGCCTCAAACATCGCTCGTTGTCCCAATTTTCTACAGAGAAGTTCTTGCACCGAAGGCAATCCTCATCCATCTCCCCTGCCCCCCAAAATTGGCTAGCAAAGCGAATTTTTAAAAGAAGCCCTCAGGTTATTCACATTGTTTTTTAACAATCGTCCAAACTCACCTTTGGCACCCATTCATCCCCTCAATGTATGGAGACAGATTGTGAATAACCTGTTCACAATGGTGAAAACCCGCTTCTATCGGTCGCCTAATCGACTGACAGGGAACAATTTATCGATTCAACAATACAGATGAACAGCGTTGCTGATTGTGAATAACTTGTTCACAGTGATGCGTTCAGCCCGATCAAAAAGACGGTTTGTGGACAACAAACCGTCTTTGCGTCTCTTGGCGGTCCAAGAGAGAACAAACTATTCAGAACTTATTCACATCGACCGCACTGCCACTTGGACAACGAACAGCTACCCGGAAAATAAGTCCAGCGTCGGTAGCCGCCTCGTCAAGAGGCGGTCGACGTGGTGATGCTGCTCAGAAACACCTTGCTGCAGGTGGATGGTCGGTATCAGCACTCAAGCAAAAGCCGTGCCGGATTCTCGAGCGAGTTCTTGATATTGATCAAGAAAGTGACCGCTTCCTTGCCATCCACGATGCGGTGGTCATAGCTCAAGGCGAGATACATCATGGGACGAATCTCGACCTTGCCATCAACTGCGACGGGGCGCTGCTGGATGGTGTGCATCCCGAGGATCCCGCTCTGCGGAGGGTTGAGAATCGGCGTGCTCAAGAGCGATCCGTAAACGCCGCCATTCGAGATGGTGAAGATCCCACCCTGGAGGTCTTCCAGCTGCAAGGCACCTTCGCGAGCCTTCTTCGCGCTGTCCGCGATGCTCTTCTCGATATCGGCAAACCCTTTCTCATCGCATTCGCGGATAACGGGGACCACAAGGCCCTTCTCGGTGCCTACGGCCACTCCGATATCGTAGAAGTGATTCTCCACGATTTCATTCTCTTCAATGAAATAGCCGATGGCGGGAACTTCCTTCAAGGCGGAGACAACCGCCTTAACAAAAAGAGACATGAAACCTAGCTTGACGCCGTGCTTGGAAACAAAATCTTCCTGCACCTCCTTGCGAAGGGCCATCACGTTGGTCATATCGACCTCATTGAAAGTGGTCAGGATGGCTGCCGTCTGCTGTGCATTGACCAAATGCTGGGCGATCTTGCGCCGCAACATGGACATCTTCCGGCGGGTCACCTTGCCCTCCTTGGCAGGGTCACGCTTATCGGGAGCTTTTTCTACCGGGGCTGCTGGAGCTGGCTTGCTCTCGGCGGCTTTCGGGGTCTCCTTTTTGCTCTCGCTAGGCGCGGCCGTCTTCTCGGGCGCAGCCTGCGCAGGCGCAGCCCCCTTGGTCAGCTTACCGATGGTCGCACCAATAGCGACTTCTTCTCCTTCGGCGACAAGGATTTCGATTGTTCCATCGGCTTCAGCCTCGAGGTCTTGGGAGACCTTATCGGTCTCGAGCGTCACCAAGGCCTGTCCCTTGGAGACAGTCTGTCCGTTGCTCACCGCCCAGGAAGAAACACTGGCGGTCTGAATGCTCTCACCGAAGGGAGGAATCTTAACAGGAACGACTTCTCCAGCTCCTTCTGTCGATTGCGCGGCAGGTTCTTGGGCAGGAGCCGACTCAGCAGGCTTCTCCTCACTGGAGGATGGGGCGGCCGCGGAATCGTCGATCGTTGCGATCACCGCACCAATTTCGACCTCTTCATCTTCCTCCACCTGAATCTTGAGGACACCGTCAACCGGCGCATCCAAATCTTGGGAAACCTTATCGGTTTCCAAGGTCACAAGCGTCTCACCCTTCTTCACGCTATCGCCATCAGCCTTGTGCCAGCGGGACACATTCGCTGTCACAATGGATTCTCCAAACGGCGGTATCTTCAGTTCCTCGGCCATAATTTTTTTCTCTCAGTAGAGTCGAATTTTTCTCACACCTCGTAGGCGTCCTCGACGAGTTTCGCCTGTTCCCTCTTGTGCATCGCCTTGGAGCCAGCGGCTGGGCTCGAGGCCCGGCCTCGTCCCGCATAGCGCACCCGGCTATCGAGTGTTTCCTGCAGGCGGTCACCGATGAAGCTCCATGCTCCCATATTGAGCGGCTCCTCCTGACACCAGACCCACTTCGTGCAATTGACGTAAGGCTTCACCGCCTCAATGACCAGGTCCTCCGCATAAGGGTAAATTTGCTCAACCCGGATGATAGCCACATTGTCGATCTCATGCTCACGACGATAATCGACGAGGTCGTAGTAAACCTTGCCGGAACAGAAAATAACGCGCTCAACCTCCGCTGGCTTCTGAGCCATGTCGGCATCACCAATGATTTCGCGGAAGGTGGTGCCTTCTCCCATCTCCTCAAAGGAGGAAACCGCCTCAGGCTTGGTCAACAAACTCTTCGGCGTCATGAGAATCAATGGCTTGCGAATCTCACGGATTTTCTGGCGACGTAGTGCGTGAAAATACTGGGCTGGGGTCGTGAAGTTACCCACGATCATATTGCACTCCGCGCAGAGCTGGAGGAAACGCTCCAGACGGGCACTCGAGTGCTCGGGGCCCATGCCTTCATATCCATGGGGAAGCAGCATCACCAAGTCCGACGGCGTCTGCCACTTGGACTCTGCGGAAGCGATGAATTGATCGATGATCACCTGCGCCCCATTCGAGAAATCACCGAATTGGGCCTCCCACATCGTCAACATGCTTTCGCAACCGAGAGAGTAACCATAATCGAAGCCAAGGACCGCAGCCTCTGAGAGAAGGCTGTTATAAACACAGAATTTTGCCTGATCCTCGCCCAGATTCTTCAAGGGCGTGTAACGCTCCCGTGTCTCGTGATCATAGAAAACAGCGTGCCGCTGGCTGAAGGTTCCCCGTCGGCAATCCTGACCAGAAAGACGCACTGGATAACCCTCGAGGAGAAGCGCCCCCCAAGCAAGTGACTCGGCCAAGGCCCAATCGACGTTCTTACCCTTCTCAATAGCGTCGCGACGACGCGGGATGAAACGTTTGGCCAGGGTTGGGTGCAGCTTGAAGTCATCAGGAACGGTCACCAGAGCTTGGCCGACCTGCTTGAGAATGGACTCTTTGACGCCGGTCTCGATGGCATCGTGACGGTAAGCCTCTTGGGCAACGGCGGTTGAACCACTGAAAACGGTGCGCTCGCCTTTTTCCTCCAGGCGCTTCATCTCCTGATAGCCTTCTTCCAGGCGTCCCCAGAGCTCTTTGTGAATCTGATCCACCTCGTCCTCGCTCACCGCTCCGGATCCGACGACTTCCTCCCGATAGAGCTGGCCCGCGGTCTTGCGTCCATCGAGCTTGCGATAGATGTGAGGTTGGGTGAAGGCCGCTTGGTCGGTCTCGTTGTGACCCTGGCGACGGTAGCAATACATGTCGATGACCACGTCGCGGCCCCAACGCTGGCGGAACTCGAGAGCAAATTGAGCAGCCCACCAAAGCTCTTCCGGCTTCTCGCCATTAACGTGGAGAATGGGAGCCTCGATCATCTTCGCCACATCCGTTGCATAGCTCGAGGAGCGGGCATCGGCCGGCATCGTGGTGAAGCCAATCTGATTATTGATGATCAGGTGGATGGTGCCACCCGTCCGGTAACCTTGAAGCTGGGAAAGATTTAGCACCTCCGCCACGGATCCTTGTCCCGCGAAGGCGGCATCACCGTGGATGAGAAGCGGAAGCACGCGGGTCCGGTCGGTCTTCACCCCGTCATCGCCGATAAGGCGCTGGCGCGCTCTGGCTTTTCCTTCGACGACCGCATTGACTGCTTCCAAGTGGCTGGGGTTAGCGGCCAGGTTGACCCGCACTTCACCATCCGGAAGGGTCCGGATACTCTCATAGCCAAGGTGATATTTGACATCACCATCACCGGCGATGAGGTCAGGCACATAGTTAGGAGTGAATTCGTAAAGAAGAGTCCGCAAACTTTTGCGGACAAAATTGGCCAGCACATTGAGCCGGCCGCGGTGGGCCATTCCCATCTCGATCTCCTTGACCCCTTCGCTAGGGCAGAGTTCCAAGATGCGATTCAGGAGGACCATCGTTCCCTCCCCGCCCTCTAGGGAGAAGCGTTTTTCACCCAAGAAGCTCTTGGCCAAAAATTGCTCAAAGAGCTCGGATTCCATCAAGGAACGGAGAGCTTTAGTTTGCTCCTCCTTGGTCATCCGGTCCCGGCTGCCACGATTCTCGATGCGCTCACGGATCCAATTCCGCACCTCCGTATTGTGGATGTGCATGAATTCAAAGCCAATGGAGCCGGAGTAAGTCTCTTCGAGAGCCTCAATCATCTCCCGGAGCTTCATCGGCTGCCCACTGCGGAAAAACTGGGTCGCCGCGGACCGCTCGAGGTCCTCCTCGCTCAAGCCGAAGCGGTCGATGGCGAGACGCGGGTTGCGCTCGGCCTCTTCTTCCAACGGGTTGATCTGGGCCTGCGTGTGTCCGAGGGTCCGGTAGTTATAGACCAAGCTGACCACCCGACCGAGGAAGTTGAGTCCATGATCCCCATCCAAGGCAGCATCAACGGAAGCGGCTCCTGAGCTGGAACCAGAACCAGCTTGGGGCCCAGCGACCTTCTCGCCCGGCTTCCCTTTTGGCTTGGCTTGGACGACTCCGAGTTCGAATCCCTCGAAGAAAGCATTCCAGCTCTCATCGACAGAACGCGGATCCTTCTGCCAGCGCTCGTAATTTTCCTCTAAAAGATTTGCGTTCAAGCGCGCCGAAACAGTGGAACTCATGAGTCAGTGGTGGTCTCGTTCAGCCAATTTGGACCCCCCGCGTTGGCCAAGGGATTGGTAGGATCCTCGAGGCCGAGAGTCAACCACCCTCCCTGCTGTAACCGTGTTTTTTCCGAAATTTTAAGGTGTCGTCTCCGGTAAAAAGCACCTCGCGGACCAAATACTGGTCAATGGGTCAAGCAGCTGAGCGTCAAAAATGACCGTGGCAGGCTGTTAGGGAGCCCGGGAGCGACGGGGTTTGCCCAAACCCTGCCGCCCCTTTTGACTTGATGTCGAACTTAAGCCTCCAAGGCGGTCCAAGCCGCATTGTTCGCGCTCGATTTCACCACGGCCTCGATGAAGGCCATTCCCCGGATACCGTCATCGATCTTCGGATAATCGAGAATCAAATCCGTGACCTCCAGGCCATCCTCCACCGCTCGGATGTGGTTGATGAAGTTACGATAAACATTAGCAAAACCCTCCAAGTAGCCCTCGGGATGGCCGAAAGGGGTGCGTGAATTAGCCGCCGCAGCCTCCCCGACGTAGTCGTTGCCGGTGCGCCAGATTTCGGTTGGTTTGCCCAGGCGGAACACCTTGAGGGTATTCGGCTCAATCTGATGCCACTCAATACCTCCTGTTTCCCCGTGCAGCCTGATGTTCAGGTTATTCTCGCAGCCCACAGAGATCTGCGAGGCGTGGAGGACGCCCTTGGCTCCTCCCTCGAAGCGGAGAAGGACGTTGCCGTCATCGTCCAACAAGCGACCGTCTACGAAAGAGGTCAGGTCTGCGGCCAATTCGGCAATCGAGAGACCTGAGATGTATTCCGCGAGGTTCTCGGCATGGGTACCGATATCCCCCATGCACCCCGCCGCGCCCGAACGCTTGGGATCTGTCCGCCATTCCGCCTGCTTTGCGCCATCAGCCTCCAGCCGGGTTGCCAACCAACCCTGCGGATACTCGACCACGATTTTACGGATCTTACCGAATTCTCCTCCTTGCACCATCTCCCGCGCCTGCTTGACCATGGGATAGCCCGGGTAATTGTGGGTCAGGCCGTAGAGCTTGCCGGAGTTGGCAATCACTTCCTTCAGCGCCTTGGCTTCGGCGAGGTCGAGGGTGGCCGGCTTGTCGGAAAGAACGTGAAAGCCTCCCTCAAGGGCAGCCTTGGCAGCAGGAAAGTGCATGTGATTGGGAGTGACGATCGAGACGAAATCCATCCGTTCGCCCACGGGGAGCTGGGCCTCGGTCTCGATCATTTCCTCGAAGGTGCCATAGCACCGATCCTCTGGCAGGAGGAAATCCTTCCCGGACGCCTTCGACTTCTCGGGCGTCGAGCTGAAGGCCCCGCAGACCAGCTCGATCTGCTGATCGATCGCGGCGGCGATGCGGTGAACTCCTCCGATGAAGGCGTCGCGACCTCCACCAATCATGCCCATACGGATTTTTCTGTCTGAGAAACTCATACTCCGCCATCCTGCTAGGTTCCCCCCGTTTGACAACGCCGATCTTCCGCCCTTCCGGTTGTCATTTTACGCAGCCCCAGCCTGCCAATTTTCCTTCTTTAAGTTTCATCGTTCCTCCCTAGACTACGGAGTTTCATGAAGGTTGCACACCCCTTCCTCTGGGCTCTTCTTCTCTTCTGCTCGGCCTCGCTCCCCCTGGCTGCGGATGAAAACAAGGACCCCTCGACTATCAATCCCGCCGACGTTTACTTCGAAGGTTACCTTTCTCACAGCGAAGCTCTCGACTTTCGTAAAGGAGGAAAGGCAACAGAAGCCTTCGATGCCGCTCGTCGGGCCCGGCGCTTTCTCGATGCCGTGGCCCTCTACCATCCGGAGTGGAAACCCAGCCTCGTTGAGAAAAAACGAGAGGAAATCAATTGGCTGATCGAGGAACTGACCCCGGAAGTCGAAGCCACAGCAAACGATGCCCCCTTGGCACTTTACGACGAATCGGCGGCCCCGGTCGGCACCGCCGAGGGGATGACGGAAAAACAGAAAGACACCGCCGCCCTGCTCTCGCGCCAAATCGCTTCCTTGCAAGCCCGTCTCACCAAATCCGAGGATCTGCGCAATGCCGACGTCGCCCGCCTGCAGAGCCAAATCACCACCCTCAAGCAGGAAAGGGATGAACTCGCCGCCTCCTCGCTGTCCATCGAGGTGCGGAAGCTACGCAATCGGCTCGATCTCGTGGAAGAAGAGAAGCGTGCCCTGGCCCGCCAGCTGGCGGATGCCCACTCCCAGCTGGAAGAGGCTTCGACCCGCCTCTCCAATCTCGACACCCAGGAGAAGCTGGCCCGTCAGCGGGCCAATGAACTCAAGGAGATGATGGACAAAGAGCGAGAAGTCGGTGGGGCGCTCATCGCCAAGCTCCGGGCGGAGGACAAGCAAGTGCGTGCCGAGCTGGAGAAGACCCGGACTCTTCTGGAAGCTGAGCGCCAACGCACCTCCCGCCTCGAAACCCTGCTCACGGAAGCCCGGACCGAGGTGGATTCCTTAATCAGCGAGCGCGACAAAATTGCCAAAGAACGGGATAGCCTGGCCGACCTCCTCCAGCTCAACCAGGGCGACCGGCTGCAGAAGCTCATTGAGCAGAACATGACCTTGGCGCGCGATCTTCGCGAGGCCCGGCAGAACATGGAAGCCATCTCCCGGGACTCCGACGCTACCCGCGAACAGCTCAATGAGGCCAAACGTGACCTTGCCATGGCCAAGGACCAGATCATCCAACTCAAGGAAGAGAAGGAGAACGACCGCTTGCGCCTCCTCGCTACCGAGCAAAAGCTGCGCAACGCTCTGGCCGAAATTAACACCCGGACCAATCTTGCGGATCTCGATGCCGACCTGCGTGAGGAGAACCGCATCCTGCGCGAGGTGATCGAGAAGAACCTCCGCATGCAAAAGCGGCGGCGCGAGATGGGCGATCTTGTTCTGACCGAGCTCGCCAAGATGGGTGAAACCGATAATGACGAGGAAGTGCGGCTCGCCGTCCGCCAATTTCTGGGCGAAGAACTCACCCTGACTGCGGAAGAGCAGTTGATGGTGGATACCACCCAGACCAATGGCACCTTCCGCTTCGATGCCGAACGGGCCTCGCCCGAGGAACGCCGTCAAGCCGGGGCCCGCGTACGCCGCCACATCGAGGCGCTCGAAAACACCATCCGGCGCACCTACCGCAAAGGCAAACTGAACGTTGCGATGGAATTGTGCGAAGAGATCCTCGAGGAGCATCCGGGCCACATCCCCACGATGCTGAACCAGGGGGTCATTCAATTCCGCATGGGCCGCTTGGATCCTGCCATCGAGTCCTTTGAGAATGCCGTTGCAATGCGGACCAGCCCTCTGCCCTACGCCCATCATATGCTCGGGGCCGCGCACCTCGCGAAGGGCGACCTCGAGAAAGCCCGCACTCAGCTGGACCTCGCAATCAAGCTGCAACCCACGAATGCCGACGCACACAATCGGCTGGGTGTCGTCTTCGCGCAATCCGTCGAGCTTGAGAAGGCACGCGAACACTTCGAGGAAGCCCACAAGCTCAACCCCCAGTATCTGGATCCCTTGTTCAATCTCTGCGTTCTTCACGAGGAGATCGGGGACAAGGGTCTCGCTCTCGACTACTATCGTCAGTTCCGCAAAGCCGGCGGATCCCCCCGCCCGGAGATGGAAAAGCTCATCCGGGAAATGGCACCCGAACAGGAGCAAGCCGCCAATCCGGAGGATCAGTCCATCACTGTGAGGTGAGGCGCATCGCACCCTCTTAGGCATCAAACCCGTGCGGATAATTCTCGCCATCTCCACGCTGGGATCTTGACCCCGGCGCGACTTCGGCGATCTATTTCGCCGCGACCCAAACCATGAAATCCCTGCTCTCTTTCCTTCTCGCCAGCTGCACCCTGGCCTCCTTGCATGGCGACGACAGCCAGTTGGCTCCCATCGAACTTTCCCGCTTGAAGGTCGAGAACCTTTCCACCCCGACCGTCACCGGCATGTCCCCCCGCTTCTCCTGGGTTCTGGCCTCCGGGGAACGAGGGCAGCGTCAGACGGCTTATCAAATCCAGATGGCAGGCAGTGAAGATGCCCTCAAAGCGGAAAAGGGTCTGCTGTGGGATTCCAAAAAAGTGGAGAGCCCCAATTCCCACCTCGTTGAGGTTAATGTTCCCAAGCTGCCGTTAAATTCTGACATCTATTGGCGAGTCAAAATCTGGAACCACCAGGATCAACCCACGGAGTGGAGTGAGCCCACGCATTTCAAGGTCAATCCCAAGGCCACGCTGGATGAATCGTATGCCGATTACGAACCGGCGATCCTCTCAAGCTTCGAGTGCAGCGACCCCGCCCTGAACGAGCTTTTCGCCAAGTCCCGGCAAGCCCGCCAAGAGCACTTAGGCGATATTTCCTCGGGAGCAATCCAGCAGCTCTGCGCGCGTTCGTTCGCCTTCGATGCCCACGTCGGCCCACTTTATGAGAAGTGGCTCGCCACTCTCGACGAAGCGCAAACTGAGGAGAAGCTCTATCCAGCCTTCCTCCCTAGCCGGAATGACGAGCCCGAATATGCGCCCATCTATTCCGATGCCGCAGTCATCGTCCCCTTCGCCCTCTGGCAGATGACCGGCGACGATCACTATTTCCGTGGCCGCTTCGAGAACCTGGTCGAGTACGGGATGAAGCGCCGCGACCTTGACCCGGACTTCAACGGAAAGGCCTTTGGAACCGCCCTTCACGACAAATCCGACGCCATCAGCCACGAACTCCTCAGCCTGACCTCATTCGCGCTCGATTGCCGGATCCTTGGCGAGATGGCTACCGCGATTCCCCATCCACCCTATATTCTGCAGCACAATGCTTGGTTCGATCGGGTTAGCAAAGGCTTCAAGCGGAACTTCCTCACAGAAGAAAACAAGCTGAAGGATCCAACACAGACATCCCGCATTCTCGCGCTGCGCTACGGAGTCGTTCCTCCGGAAGCCAAGTTGCCGATGGCGCAGCGGCTGGGTGAGCAGATCGCGAAGGAAGGTCTCCAGACCGGACCGATTGGGACCAGCGCCGTGTTGCCCGTCCTGACTTGGACCGGGCAGGAGGATAAAGCTCTGCAACTGGTTCGGGGATTTGCCAAAGAGAGCGAGGCGGACCTGGTCACCTTGGCCGCCAGCTCAGAATGGATGATGTCCTTCGCAGCCGGCCTCAACCATCAAGCCGCTGGATTCCGCGCCAGTTACCTGGCTCCCTACTTTCCTGCCGAAGATAGCCAGCTGACTTGGGTGAAGGCTCACCACGACACCCCTTACGGTCGCCTTTCCATCCACTGGAAGCGGCATGAGGACGGGAAGCTCGAAGCTGAGGTGGCCATTCCTTGCAATACCAACGCGATCATCTCTCTCCCTGCCGGAGAGGACGCGACGATCCTGGAGTCGGGCAAGCCGGTAAACGAGTCCTTCGGAGCACGCATCATGCGCCACGCCAATGGGCGGCAGGAGATCATCGCGCAGCCGGGGACTTACACCTTCGAGGTCAAGTAACGACGATTCGGACCGCAACCTGTCGGGCGAAGAGGCCTGTCGGTCATCCGGCAATTCCCCCCTTTCCAAGAAAGCAAACGATTGCGGGACGAATTCGTTCGATAATCTCTGCGCCGGGGCTTTCCCGGTAGCAGGGGCAGTGCTAGTGGTGGGGAGTGAATCTGGAGGTCAAGCAACTCGGCTCGGAGGTCGACTATGAGGAGGGACTCGCCATCCAAGGTGAGATTCTACAAAAGCGGGTGACCGGACAGGGTGAAGACACCCTCCTACTACTCGAGCATGCCCCGGTTTACACGATCGGCCGGACCCGGGATCAAAGCTCTCTCGCGAACCGGGACCACCTCCCTCATCCCGTCTTCGAGATCTCGCGCGGAGGGCAAGCGACGTATCACGGTCCCGGGCAATTGGTCGGCTATCCAATCATCAATCTGAGACCATTTGGGCAAGATCTCCATCGTTACCTCCGTGACTTGGAGGAATCACTCATCCTACTTTGCCAACACTTCGATGTCCCCGCCGTCCGCAGGGAGGGACTCACTGGTATCTGGGTCGAGGATCGCAAGCTGGCCTCCATCGGAGTCGGAGTGAAGAAGTGGGTGACTTGGCACGGCTTCGCGCTCAACGTGACCCCGGAAGCACTGCCCCCCTTCCAAGCCATCACGCCCTGTGGGCTGGATGGCGTCCGCATGACCTCCATGCAGTCCGAGAATCCCAAAGTGCCCGCAATGACTGAGGTGATGCGAGCCTATCCCTCATTTCTCGAGAAAGCGCTCCAGCAGGATTCGACTGGCGAGGCGTGACGCGAGGGCGATCCTGCTTGTGAGCAGCGGCTTAATATTTGCGCCACGCCGCGGGCACGAAGAGAACGAGGAACGCGAACAGCTCCAGTCGACCCATGACCATCAGGAGCCCGAGGTAAACGAGAGTCCCCTGCCGGAGTTCGGCGAAGTTATCGGTGGGTCCTACCTCGCCAAAGCCCGGGCCCGTATTGCCCAAGGTCGTCACCACGCAGGAAACCAAGGTCTCAAAATCAAGACCATGTCTCGCCTCCAGAATCGACACCACGAGCATAGAAAAAAGGGCGAGAAGAAAGAAAAGCGCCACGAATAGAATGGTCTGCGCGCGCCCGCGATCGTCGATGGAATTACCATTCACCTGCATGCGGAAGATCTGATTCGGTCGGAAGGCCTGCACGATCTCCTGGTGCGCGGAACGCATGAGGAGCAGGAGGCGGCTGACCTTCATCCCTCCGGCCGTCGACCCCGCGCAACCACCCACCAACATCAGTCCCATGAGGACAAAGTGGGTGCTGACCGGCCAGACCTCGAAGTCCACCGTGCCATAGCCGGTAGAGGAGATGATGGACACGACGGTGAAAATTACGCCCCGCAGGCTGGCGCCCGCGTCGTCCCCTTCCATCCCCCATCTCAAGGCGGTGATGACGAGCACCGCCGCCGCAATCAGGATCAGATACCACTTCCCCTCTTCCTCCCGACGAAAGCGCTGCCAATTGCGCCTGAGGAGAACCACGTAGACCAGGAAGCTCAAGCTCCCGAGAATCATGAAAAGGATGATCCACATCTCGATGGCGAGGCCCGTCTCCCATCCTGAGTAGTAGCCCACGCTTTCATTCCGGGTGGAGAAGCCACCCGTCGAGACGCAGGTGAGCCCATGGCTGATGGCATCGAGCCAATTCATCCCGAGGACCTTGAGACCGAGGATACAAACCACGGTGAGCCCGAGGTAAATTCTCCAAAGCAAAATGGCGGTGTCGCGAATTTTGGCATGGGAGACTTCGGAAGCCTGAAAGGAAGATTCGTTTCGAAAAAGCGACTTCGTCCCCGCTCCCAAGGTGGCCAGCAGAGCGACGAAGAGAACCAGAATACCCAGGCCGCCCAAGAATTGGGAGACCGAGCGCCAGAGGAGGATGGCGCGGGGCCAAGCTTCCAGATCGGTAATGACGGTCGATCCTGTCGTGGTCAGTCCGGAGAGAGACTCAAAAAAAGCCTCGGGCCAAGTGAGCCCGGGCTCCGCCAAAACGAACGGGACCGCCCCGATGAGTCCTGAGACCAACCAAGCGAAGCCCACAATCATTACCCCCTCCCGGCGAGGCACGCGATCGAACTTCCCCCGGCCGAGATAGACCATGAACAAACCAATCAGTAGGGCCGTGAGCGCGGCGAAGAACAATGCTCCGGAAGCCGACGAACGCAGTCCATCGTCATACACCGCAAATAGAGCACAAGCCACCAAGGCGAGGCTCTCCAACGAGAGCAGCAAGCCCAGGACCTTGGACAGAAGCCTCAAGTTCACAGCCCCAATGCAAGCGCAAGGAAGCCCGCGACCCAATACAAATCACTGGCACCCCGCTAGCTGGAGAGACTTCGACCCAAGGCGGAAACGACGCTGAAGGCGATATCAAGCCTCCTGCGGCTTCGCCGGGGAGAGATCGTCCGTCTCGCTCTTCTTGCGAGGCTTCCGGTCGAGCACAAGGGAGCCGATGAAGCCGGTGAGCATGAGCGCGGAGATCGCGCCGTAGAAGAAGAAGATCTTATTCTTCCCCTCCATGAATCCATAGGAATGGAGGCCGGTGCCCAGCATATTGACGTGAAACCAGGAAAAGGTGACCACGATGGCGAGGAAGACCGTCGCCAGATGGATACCCCATTCCCGGAGTAATCCCGCGAAGCGACCGTGAAGGATCACCAGCGTCCACAAGACAATCATCAGCGCCCCGTTCTCCTTGGGATCCCAGCCCCAGAAGCGCCCCCAGGAATAGTTAGCCCAGATCCCGCCAAGAATCGTGCCCACCATGGAGAGCAGGAGAGCAAAACAAACCACCCCATAGCTAATGCGGGTCAGAGTCCGCCGCAGATCCGGTGACTCGCGATCGAGGCCCAGCAGGCGACAGAGAATGTAAACCGCGGAGAAGGCCGCCGCGAGCAGACCCGCCGCGTAGCCAAAGGTGATGGTCAATACATGGGTCGTCAGCCAGAAATTGGAACGCAGAACGGCAACCAAGGGGTCGAGCGAATCCGTGGCATTGCTCACCTCGAAAACCAAGGCCAGCACCGCGCCGCCCAAACCGAGGACGGGTGCCACGCCAAGAGCCAGCCCCCGGCGCGTGATCCCTTCGACGAAAAGAGCCACCGCGACCGAACAGGCGGTGATGAATGGAATGGTCTCGTAAAGCGTGGTGACCGGAGGCCGGAGCACCACAAGATAGCGGTGAACAATCGCGGCAAAGAACAGCAGGAGGCCAGCGGAAGTCAGAATCCAAACCGTGAGCCGGAGAATCGAACTCGCTTTCGTCTTGGGAGCGAGAAGGGAAAAGAGAGCGGCCAAGGTGCCAAAGCCAAAGCAGTAGAGCGCATTCTTGATCCAGCCGGCCTTCTGATAGGAAAGTTCCCAACGGAGAGGACGCATCTCGCCTTCGCTGGCTCTTGCCGAAGTCCGTTCGCCGAACGCTTTCAATTCTTTGGCGAAGTCACCCCCTCCCGCTGCCGCGACAAGGGTTTCGAGGCTTTTCACATCCTCGATGGCTTTGCCCACTTCGGTGATTTGCCCCGTGATCGTGCCTTGCAGCAGCTCACCCGCGCTCGACCACTCCTTCTCGTCCCGTGCATAGGGCGGGAAGGGATGGAGCCCGAAGCTCGAGTTCATCGTCGCTTGTTGAATCTGGGCGAGGAAATCTTGCACATGGGTCGGGAGTTCCTCTCCATTTTGCTGACTCTCGCGGATCGCCTCCGCGATCATCTCCTTCACCGCCATCACGACCGACATGGGCACCTTTTTGCCCTCGCCCTCCACCACACTCAGCTCGACCTTGTTACGAGCAAAGTCCAGGTAGTGGGTCAGATAGTAATAGTCGCGCAGATTACTTGCGAGGGAGATGGTCTGCTCCTCGACAGGCGACAGGGTCTCCCGGCGCTGCTTGCGCGCTTGAAAGTCCCCCGCGCGCTCCATGAAGGCGGACATTTTTTCTTTCAGTTCATCGAAGCTGTAACGGTCTCGCTTCCCCCGATCGGGAAATTCTAAGCCGACCGCTTCGAGAATCTCGGAATTCTCCACGCGGAAGACTGGCAGCCGATGCGCGATTTCCGGGCGGAAGAGCATGTCCAGCATGAGCGCCATCGGGGTGATGACCACCTTCTCGCCCTGCCCATTCTCGATCTTGATCTTCCGATCCCCACGCAGCTTCAGCATCGCGTAGTGAGCCTGAGTATCCAGAGGTTTCACCCGTCCCCCTTCCTGCACCGGAATCTCCCGAGCCGCAGCAAGGACCTCGTCAGACCACTCCTCATACTCGTCGATGACCAGTCCCGTCTTTTGAGGCGAAAGGCCCCTCACTCCATACACGAAGAGTCCCAGCAGAAAGATTCCTGCGAGGGCGAATGCGATCCAGCGCCCGATACTTGTTTTCATGACGTTGCCTCCTTCTTTGACTTGCTCATAAAGCGGAACAGACTTGCACCGAACTGCCAACACAGCCCCGCCATCACCACGATGAGCGAAGCCAAGGGCCAGTGATCGGCCGGATTTTTTACCACCTCGAGGACCGAATAGTAGCGGTCCGGATTTTCCTCATCCTGTGGTCCCCAGTTGGTCTGGAAGAAAGTGTAGCCCTCCCGGCGCATGGGCTCGTTCATCTTAATATGCACCTCTTCGCGCGTGCCTCCATCGAGGCGGGTGACGTCACTCTCGAAGGTCGCGGGCCGGTTCGTCCCGGGGTCCCGTTCCACCCGGAATTCGTCCAACTGCACTGCAAAGGGCAAGACCCAGAGCTTCTTGCGAAGATTAATGAGATAAGGCCGGCCTTCGTAGCTGACGGTCGCCGGGTAGTTGGAGCGTGAAGCCAAGATGATTTTCTCGCCCACCGGCTGGCCCTCTTTGCTCAGCACTTCGACGAAGCAGCCTGCCTGATGAAGCTCGGTCTCCTTCATCGGTCCAGAATCCCGCAGCCAGAAGCGGTCCACCACTTCTTGCCCCTGGGTTGGAGGCTGCATCATGGCAGGCATTGGCTGGGCGTTTTCGATGAAATTGCTCACCTTCAGGTCGAAGGGTAAGTTGGCCATCTTGAAGATCCGGGTCTCATCCGGCTTCAGGCTAGTGAGGGGCTTGCCCTCAATGAGATGCACCTTGGAGACAGCGCCATTGGCAAACTCCGAGACCTCGATCACTTGCTCGTGATAATCCTGAGCCACGTTACTCGTCTCTCCTTCATAGACCATCAGCGCTCCCCGCTCTTCCATGAAGTGGGTCACGCCTGCCGCCACCATCAGGAAGACAATGGAGAAGTGGCTCACAATGACCGGCACCACCCGCGCCGTCTTCCGGATGCGGACCAGCCCGCCCAGGGTCAAGTTCAGGGTAAAAAGAGCACACAGCCAGAATCCACTGATCATGGGGAAGAAGACGGTCACCTTCTGCTCTTCCCCGGTGTTATTGAACGGCCGTCCGATCTCTGGGAAAAAGAACAACTCCTTCCAGTTGAAATACTTCAACATCATGGGGCGAAGGCCGTTGACCGTCTGCTCCAGCGTCGCCAACCAGGTGAGGACGAAGAGGAGCAAGAGGAGAACGGTGGCAAGCTTCAGACTCGCCAGAAAGTCAAACACGGCCAGCGCGGGGCTCTTGCGTCGCGCGGTCTTGGTTACAGAAGATTCCATCAACTAAGGAGCTGAGATTACGTGCGATTGGGGCCAATCATTCACCTTGTTTCAGGCTGGCCGCAAATTGGAGAAACGCCTCCCGCTGGGATGCCACCTCATCCGCCGGACCGGTCAGTTTGAGCGTCGCAATCCGGCCATCCTTGACGATCATGGCCCCCAACAAGGCCTGCCCCTCTTTGGCTGGCCGCCCCATCCCGGGACTGTAGGTGCCCTGTGCCTCGATGACGATTGCTTCGCCGCCGAGCATCTCAATGCGAGGCAGGGTCTCCACCGCCTGTGGCTCGGCTCCGAATTGCCCATACCAGCGGTCGACATTGTCCTGCAAGGTTCCGCCCGAGAGACTGACATAAGCTTCTCCTCCCTCGCCAAAGGCCAGGTTGATCTCCCTCATCATGCGAGGTCCCGCATCCCGCCAGCCTGCCGGCAGATCGTAGGACCAATTGCCTTCCGCCTCCGGCATCTCCGGCATCTGCTGCTGCAGGTCGGGGGGAAGAAACCGCTCGCTGCTGGTTGCATTCAGCTTGGGCGATTCATCCATCGTGCTCAGGGGGCGGGTCTCTTCCACAGCGACCTCGTCACCCGACTTCCGGCAGGAAGAGAGAGACAAGGCGGCAAGAAGAAGCAGGGCGGCAGGCTTCATGTCCCGCAATTAAACCCACCCTGCCGGTCGCGCAAGACCGGGAAGCGAACTTTAACGCCATCAGGGCTCGCTCACCTTCAACCGCAGATAACCACACTGCTTGCCCTCAAACCTGTGCTTCAGAATGAAGAGGCCTTCTTCGAAATTCCCCTCCAAGGGAAACCATTCGTCCAGATCAGAAGACCACTCACCGCTGTAGTTGACGCCGCCGCGCGGGTCGATCGGCAGGGCAAGGCAGAGCTCTCCCCCTTCCGCCTCTGTTTGCAGCGCGAGTCCGGCGTCCGGCTGGAGAGGATCAGTCCCGACCGCATATTCAAGCCCGTCGGCTAGGCCATCGCCGTCGTAATCGTCAGTGAATTCTCCGCTCAAGAGTGGGTAATCGAACGCGAGCCAATCGGTGAAGCCTTCCTCCGCTGCCGGCGCGACCTGCACGGCAAGGACCTCATCCGTCGCATATTCCTTGCCTCCGATCACAGCCTTGAGGTTGAGAGTAAAGTCCTCGCCCACCTCGAGGCTCTGCCCCGCCGTCGCTTCGTCGAAGCGAGCAAAAAGAGCATCCGCAGGCAGACTGGTGACGTTGAGATTCGCCGGCTCAAAGGCGTTGCTGGTCGTGATTTGGTCGATGAAGATGCCGTGGTTCGAATTGGACGAGGTGCCGCTCAGGCCATAATCCACCGCGTCATTGGGATGGCTGAGGCGGAAGCGCACGAGTAGCGCACTCCCATGCGGCAAGGTCACGTTGCGATTTGTGAAACCCGAGTCGGTCTTCCCAGTCCGACCGTTGATGGTGTCCACGGTCGTCCAGGAACTGCCATCGCTGGAGTATTCCACCGTCAAGGTCGTGGTGTTCACCATCCAGCCCCTTCGGTAATGATAGCTGAGCTTCGTGTTGGCACTTGGAATAATCAGCCGGTCGATGGTGAAGCTCTGGTCCTCATTCTGTTCGTTGCCCTCGGGAAAGGCCATGCGGAAACTGCGGTTCCCGGATTTCGAATGACTTCCAGAGGACAGATCGTAAACCGGACTGGTCCCATCGATGATCTGGGAGAGAGTCCCATTTTCGGCCCCTTCCGTCCAATTGGCCTCCGTGGGTTGGCTCACCTCGAAGCGATATTCCTCGGCCCCGGGCACGGGCTCGAAAAAGTAGTTGGCTCCGCTCAGCGGAGGATCGGTTGCCCCGCCCATGGTCCAATCCTCTCCGAGCGTATTCACATCGAAGAGAGTCACCTCGTAGCTGAAGCTGGAAGGACCGTTTCCGCCGATGCCGGTGACCACGACTTGATAAGTCCGATCCGACCCTGCCGTCGGCTCCAGGACACCCTCAGGCATCCGCCACACGATGGCGTTGTCGCCGTAATTTTGCGTTGAGGGCATGACATCGATAGCCAGAGCACGCCCTTCGGCATCCTCGACGCGGACGGTCGCGTTTGCAAAGTCTCCGCCAGGATAGGCCAAAGACCAAAGCAAGGGGCAAAGATGATCGGGACAGTAGCCGACCGGTGGCCAGGCTGTGAAACTGGCGGGCTGGAGAACCTGCTCATCGCCAGGTAGCACATACAGCACGTTGGCGGGCCGTTGGGTCACGTAGCCCGGCGCGTCGCCGCTCCCGAATTCCGTCGCGGCCGGATAAAGGATCCAGCGCCGGTGCCCCACCTCCGTGTTCCATATCGAGAGGCTGGTCGGATCATTCTCCCGCACATAGGCATCAATGGCCTCCGGACCGAAAAAGCCAAGGGAGAGCGCCCCTTTGTTCGCGGCATTCCAAGCGGCTCGCGACCAGCAGAACCAATTGGTCCCCGGATTATGGCTGACATCCCCTTGCCAGCTCACCATGAGCGCGGCGGCTTCAGCAGCAGCTTGGCGGGTCGTGTTGGCATTGGGCTTATAGGAATCATCTCCATCAATGACCACCTTGGCCCCCTCATTCAGCCTGGCATCGGCCGGCACCCCGGCCATGGCCCGATAGAAGTTCAGCCTCCGCTTGACGTCGTTGTTGAACTCGACCGATGTGCCCCCGGCTCGGCAAATCGAATAATCCCCTTCCCAGCCAATATGGTCGCGATAGTCCGAGGACGAGAGGTAGATTGAATTATAAAACGATAACACCTCATTACGGGACGAGGTATCGACTTCGAAACCTTCGGTGGCATCACTATGAGTCGGTCCCGGCAACCAGCAGGTGCCGACGATCCCCAAGAGCAAGGGTAGTTCAGTCATTGTTCCACCCCCCCCTTAGATTGCTTCCTCTCGAAAGTCTATCTTACATCTTAAGTCAGGAGACAACGGGCCGCCGCCAAGAGATAGAGGCAGGCTGTCTCCACCCGCAGAACAATCCCCCCAAGAGTCACAGGATGAAAGCCTTGCGCCAGAGCCCGTGAGACCTCATCCGCAGTAAAATCTCCTTCCGGCCCCACCAAGAAAATATACTTTCCGTCCCCTTCCTGCGCGGAAAGGACCTCTCTCAAGGTCTTGGTTTCGCCAGCCAATGAGGCTATGACCTTGATGCCGCCCATGGGTTGCGACAGCCACTGCTCGTAGTTCAGGGGCTGAGCCACCAAAGGGAGATGATTTTGTCCGCACTGCTTGCAGGCCTCCAGCGCGATGCGCTGCCACTTGTCATCCTTGCCCGAGCCCGGCTTGACGACGGTATGGGTCGTCACCAAGGGCTGGATCCGGGAGACGCCCAGCTCGACCGCCTTCTGCACGATCCAGTCCATGGTCTTCCCCTTGGGAATGGCGACCGCCAGCTCCAGAGCTGGCGATGACGGTGCCTGCGTTCCCTCCTCATCGATCCTTACCTCGAGGCTGGACTTGCCCGCTCCTTGCACCTCGCCGCGAGCCCAGCGACCCGCCCCGTCGAAGACCTCGACGAGGTCGCCGACCTTCTTCCGCATCACCCGGACGGCGTGATGCCCTTCCTCGCCCCCGAGGTGAAGCACCTCCGGCGTCCACTGGGCGGCAGCAAGGAAGAAGCGGTCCATCGTCGATTAAGAGCCAAAGAATTTCTTGGCCTTCTCCAAAAAGCCTTCTTGCACCGGCGAATTCTTCTGCCCGATCGACTCGGCAAATTCGCGCAGTTTTTCCTTCTGCTTGCCATCCAGATTGGTGGGCACCTCGACGTTCACTTGAATGTGCAGATCGCCCTTCTTCGCACTACCGACGACGGGCATTCCCCGTCCGCGGAGACGAAAGACTGTGCCTCCCTGAGTCCCCGGCGGCACCTTGATGCTGGCCTTGCCTTCAAGCGTCGGGACATCGAGTTCACCGCCGAGCGCAGCAATTGAGAACGGGACCGGCACCTCACAGAAGAGATCGTCGTCCTCCCGCTGAAAGACGTCGTGTGCACGGACGTGGAGAAAGACATACAGATCACCGGTCGCTCCGCCACGCAGGCCGGCATCACCGTTACCGCTGGAGCGCAGGCGAACGCCATCATCGACGCCCGGGGGAATCTTGATCTTAATCCGGTCCGTCTTTTGCACCCGGCCCTGGCCATCACACTGGGTACAAGGGTCGGAGATAATCTGCCCCGAGCCCCGGCATTCCGGACAAGTGGACTGCTGGACGAAGATACCCGCCTGACGCATGACCACCCCACGGCCGCCACAGGTCGAGCAAGTGCGGCTGCCGCTACCTTTGGAACCCGTCGAATTGCAGGTGTTGCAACCCATGTAGCGCTCGATCTCGAGCTCCTTCTCGGTGCCTTGGGCCGCCTCCTCCAGGGTGAGGTCCAAATCGTAGCGAAGGTCACTGCCCCGCTGCTTGCCTGAAGGATCGCGCCGACGACCGCCGCCGCCGAAGAGATCCTCGAAGCCGCCTCCACCCCCGAAGGCTCCGCCGAAGACTTGGGAGAAAATATCCATCGGATCGTGGAAGCCCCCGCCTCCACCGAAGCCGCCTCCACCGCCGCCACCAGCCTTGAAGGCCTGGTGCCCGTAGCGGTCATAGGCTGCCCGCTTGTCCTCATCACTGAGCACCTCATAGGCTTCGCCCAGCTCCTTGAACTTTTCCTCGGCTTTCGGGTCATCCGGATTCTGATCCGGATGGAACTTCATCGCGAGCTTGCGATAGGACTTCTTGATTTCGGCTGCGGACGCCCCTTTGGACACCCCCAAGACCTCGTAATAATCTCGCTCCGCCATCAGCTTTCCGCTCCTTCCTGTTCACTACCCTCAGCAGAGGGAGCCTTGGCTACCACCACATTTGCAGGACGCAGCAATCGGTCCCCGAGTTGGTAACCCTTGCGCACCACGCGGAGAACCGCGCCGTCTTCGACTTCCGATGTTTCCTCCTGGGACACCGCGTCATGAAGATTCGGATCGAAGGGGGAGCCCGCATCGACCTCCATCACGGTGACGCCCTGACTGGTCAAGAACTCGGTGATTTGCCCCTGCACCATGGCCATGCCCTGGTAGAGCATCGAGCCCTGCTCCTTCTCGGCCATCATCATGCCCATGCTGAAATTGTCCAAAACCGGCAGAAGCTCGCCCAGAAGGCGCTGGTTGGAATACTTTCGTCCCTCCTCCAGCTCGCGCACCATGCGCTTGCGGTAATTATCAAGTTCAGCCGCCCGGCGCAGAGCTTCGTCGCGCCACTTGTTCATCTCCTCTTCCAGTTTTTCCATTGGGTCCAATTCCTCTTCCTGCTCCGTGATTTCAGGAGCTTCCGAAGAAGCCTCCGCTTGGGGCTCGCTGGACGGCGCGGCCGCTTCGCCATCGGGAGCAGCGGTCTCAGGCGCCTTCTCTTCTTGTTCTACAGGTTCTTTCACCTCGTCGTTCACGCCGCTTCCATACCCCATCCGTAACCACGGTCAACCCTTGGAAATGCCAAGGACGTCCTCAGTGCGAGTCCAAGACTCGCTTCCTTCCCTTTCAGTCTGTTCAAAAATTTCAATCTTACGCTAACTTCGCCGCACATGAGCTGGACTACCAAAGCCGAATTCGAAGACATCAAGTATGAGACCACGGAAGATGGCGCGATTGCCAAGATCACCATCAATCGCCCGGAGGTCCGCAACGCCTTCCGCCCCCTCACCGTGCGCGAACTTCTGCAAGCCTTCGACCTCGCCCATGAAGACCCCACCGTGGGCGTCATCATCCTGACTGGAGAAGGTGACCTCGCCTTTTGCTCCGGCGGCGACCAAAAGGTGCGCGGCCACGCCGGATACGTGGGCGACGACGGCGTCCCCCGTCTCAATGTCCTCGACCTCCAGAAGAAAATTCGCTCCATTCCCAAGCCTGTCATCGCCATGGTCGCGGGTTACGCCATCGGCGGAGGCCACGTCCTCCACGTGGTCTGTGATCTCTCCATCGCCGCAGACAATGCCCGCTTTGGCCAAACCGGCCCCAAGGTCGGCTCCTTCGACGGCGGTCTCGGCTCCTCATACCTCGCCCGCATCGTGGGACAGAAGAAGGCCCGCGAAATCTGGTATCTCTGCCGCCAATACGACGCGCAGCAAGCGCTCGAGATGGGCCTCGTCAACACCGTCGTGCCCCTTGCCGAGCTCGAGACCGAGACCGTGAAGTGGTGCCGCGAGATCCTCAATCACTCTCCTATCGCTCTTCGCTGCCTCAAGGCCTCGCTCAATGCCGACTGCGACGGGCAAATGGGCCTCCTCGACCTCGCAGGCAACGCCACCCTCCTCTACTACATGTCCGAGGAAGGCAAGGAGGGCAAAAACGCTTTCCTCGAGAAGCGCGCCCCTGATTTCTCGAAATTTCCCCGCGTCCCCTAAGACAAGAAGTCTGTGCACCTACCTTCCAAGGTCATTTCCGGCGGCCAGACCGGTGTCGACCGTGCTGCGCTCGAGGCGGCACGGGAATGCAGCGTTCCCCTCGGAGGATGGATGCCGCTGGGTCGTCTCGCAGAGGACGGCCCGATCCCCGTCGACGCTTATCCCGAACTTCAGGAAACCTCTACCGCCGACCCCGAAGAGCGAACGAGGGCCAACGTTCGCGAAAGTGACGCCACCCTGGTCATCCTGCCCGATATCGGATGCCGGGAGTCCCCCGGCACCAATCTCACCATTGAGACCGCCAAGAAACTCAAAAAACCCCTCCTTATCCTTCCGCGCTCCCTGAAAGGGCCCGAAGATCTTTTGGAGGATTTGCGGAAGTGGCTTGGAAAGCATCGTCCGGCTACGCTCAACATCGCCGGACCCCGCCAATCTGAAAACAAGGACCTCGGCAACCTGACCCGTTACCTCCTCCTCCGCCTGTTCGGACGCATCCCCGAGCCCCGCGAGGACCGCTTGCTCAAGATCACTTCCTGGTCCGCTCTCTTCGTCTTCCTTGCGACGTCGATCTTCTTCGCAATCTCGGACTACAAAGTCTCCGGAACTGGCGACATCTTCCTTCTCATTGCCGGGGTTCAGCTTTTCCGAAGCAGCCACACCGCACTGCGCTACATCACCTTCTCGACCGGTTTTCTATTGGCCTCCCTCATCGCCCTCATCCTCTATCACCTCTGCCTCTGGCGCCCGATCGAGTTCGAAGACGGCTCGTGGCTCCCCCTGTTCTCCCTCGAGTTTTTCAAGCTTGCCATCATGCCGGGCATGCTGGTCGCAGGCCTCTTCTCCCTCGCCCTCTTGGTCCATCGCTCCCGGCAGATCAAATTCGCCACCAAAGCGGTCAAGGCCTGGGCCGTGGTCTTTGCCCTCTTCTTCCTCGTCGACGGGATCCTGGAGGTGCGCGATCACGACCGCAAGGAGCACTCCCTCACCAAGGAGCAGCTCGCTGCCTTTGAGGAGATTAAAGCGTTTTATCAAACCCACGGCGACTCGCCCTCGCCGATGGAGCGCGACGCTTTTCGTAAAGAGCTTCGAGAATCTGGGCACGCCATGGATATTTTTCTTACTGACCATCACGCTCCGAGCTCCCGAACCTTCAGCTCCAGAGAACTGGAGTATTTTGGAAAGAGGGCGACGAGCATTGAGTGGGACGAAAAAACCACCATTAAGTTCAAAGACGGCACGGTGTGGCAGGGACGCAGCCATGAAGACTTCATCCAAGGACCGAACGGCAAGTGGTATAAGCTGGAGGCCACCTTAGGAAATTATGTCGATCCGGCCAGCGTCATTGATGAAGACCCTGATCCTTTTCAATCCTCTTAGAATGCTCAAACCCATCCTTCTCGCCTCCCGCCCCAAAACCTTGCCAGCCGCCATCGTTCCGGTTTGGGCAGGTTGCGTCCTGGCTTGGAAGCTGACGGGCCAGTTTAGCTGGGTGCTCGCCCTCTGCACCCTGGGCTCCGCCATCGCAATTCAGATTGCCACCAATTTCTTCAATGACGCCCTCGACCATGACAAGGGAGCCGATACCGACAAACGCCTCGGCCCCATCCGCGCGACGGCCTCCGGGCTGCTCTCACGGAAGGTGGTCTACTCCCTCGCGACCGGCTTCCTCGGCGTGGCGGTCCTCCTCTCCCTCCCTCTCATCCAGGAGCGTGGCCTCGCTATCATTGCGATTGGGCTTCCCAGCCTCTTTCTCGCCTACGGCTACACCGGCGGCCCCTTCCCCCTTGCCTATCTGGGGCTGGGCGAGATTTTCGTCATTCTCTTCTTCGGACTCATTGCCGTGATGGGCACCGTTTTCGTGCAGACCGGTCAGCTATTTCCAGAAGCCTTTTGGCTCGGGCTTGTGGTGGGAAGCCTCTCGGCAGTGCTCATTACCATCAACAATCTGCGTGATGTGGAAGAAGACGCGCAGAGTCAAAAACGAACGCTGGCCGTTCGTTTCGGCTGGAAGAAGGGGCGCCATCTCCTTCTCGTGGAATACCTCCTTGCGATCCTTGGACTGTCCTTTTGTCTCCACTCCCTTGGTTTCACCACTCTGGGATTGCCTGCCATTCTGATACTCATCGTGCTGCCTTCCTACTACTTCCGTTCAGCAGTCAAAACGACGCCGCCCTCCCCTCGCTACAACAAGTTTCTCGCCTTGGCCGGCCTGCACCTGGTCGCCTTCGCTGCCGCCTTCCACGGGCTCCTCGCTCTCTGAGCAAGTCGTTTTTCGGAAAGTCTTTATTGCTCGTCCGGCTCCCAGGCCCGGCTCTCGAAGCGCATCAACTCCTTGATGAAGGTCAGAGGAATATCTCCCGTGGCCCCGTTACGGTTCTTTGCCAGGATGAGCTGGGCAAGACCCGCATTGGCTTCTTGCTCCTCTTGCTTCGCCTCATCGTCCTTGGTCGGATCGTTGTAGTATTCCTTCCGGAAAAGGAGACCAATCATATCGGCATCCTGCTCGATGGAACCGGATTCCCGCAGGTCACTCATGCGCGGCGTTCCGCCCCGCTGCTCGGGGCCCCGGTTGAGCTGGGCGAGCACCACGACCGGGATTTTCAGCTCTTTCGCAATGGCCTTGAGGCCTGAAGAAATTTCCGCAATCTCCCGCTCCCGCGAATCACTGGCCTGCTTGGTGCCAGACCGCATCAGCTGCAGGTAATCCACCGCAATGAGCTGGATATCCTCCTCCCGCTTCTTCCGGCGGGCCTTGGCGCGCAAGTCGCCGATGGGCAAGGACGGGGTATCATCAATGAAGAGCGGGGCATTGGACAAATCCGAGGCCGCCTTCTTGATGCGGAGAAGCTCCTCCTTGGTCGGCTTGAAGCCAGGCTTGAGCGCCGAAAGCGCGAAACGGGCACGGGAAAAAAGAAGACGCTGGACAATCTGCTGGGCGGACATCTCGCAGGAGAACACGAGGGAGGGCTTCATCTTGTCCACCGCGATGTGCTCCACAATGTTCATCATGAAGGAGGTCTTCCCCATCGAAGGACGCGCCGCGATGATGAACATCTCCCCCGGCTTGAGGCCGCTGCACATGCCGTCAAGATCGGGATAGCCGGTCTCGATCCCTTCAATACCCCGCTCGCCGGTGAGGAGCTGCTCGAAGACATCGAGGACATCGGTGATGACGTCCTTCACGCGAATCTCTCCCGAGGTGGAGAGGCTCTCCTTGATTTTGAACATGTTGCCCTCGACGGTATCGAGGAAGCCATTCACGTCTTCGGGATTGCCGTAGGCCTCACCAATGGCCTCATTGGCCGTGGTGATGATTTGCCGGAGAATGTATTTATTCCTGACAATCTCGAGGTAATGGCTGAAGTGAGCCGCCGAGGGAGCGTAGTTGTTAAGCTCCACAAGCGCGGCGGGGCCACCAATCGAGTCCAATAAACCCCGATCGGTCAGCACCTGATGCAGCGCGACCAATTCGATCGGCTTGCCCTCATCATAGAGTTCACCCAATACCTTGAAGAGGGTGCTATGGGCGGGCAGATAAAAGTGATCCGGGCCCAAGTGAGCCTCCCGGGCCTCACCAATGCGGTCCTGGGGATCCTGCAGCATCGAGGAGAGGATCGACTTCTCGGGCTCCAGAGCATTGGGCAATGAGCGGGCCTCGGCAAGAATCTCTCCCGCTGAGCCTCCCTGCAGCTTGAAATCACCGTCCTTCTTCTTTCCTCCGTTTTTCACTCTCGCCTCCGCCATGATGTCGTTCCGCTAATCCAGCCTCTCGGGAGGGATTCGGCAAGCTGTTCTACAAGGAGACCGTCGTGTTTCTCACCCACCGCCCTGCTGTCAGGAAAATCCTTTGGTCAGACTTCATCTCGCCTGACATGAATAGCGGGACCTGCGGCGACGCCTCGCCCACCGGCATCATTTCCCACACCTCAACGCGCTCCATGTTCCGGATACTCATCTTCATCCTGCTTTGCCTCGCTCCGCTCTCCTCAGCGGGAGTGCGGGCCACATACAGCCAAGGGACAAAAACGGTCAGCCAAGACGAGCGGCTGCCCGCACTCTTCGTCCCCGCCAACGGCCTTCCTGCTCCCGGATTGAAAGCGGGTCAATTTTCCACCTCGTGGGAAGGCGAACTTGTTGTGAGTAAGCGACAAAGACTCTATTTTTCCTTCGAAGGCAGAGGCGGCGCCACGCTCACCATTAATGGGGAAACCGTCCTTGAAGAGAGTGGTGAATTGGGAAAAGAGAAATCCGCCCGCCTCAGACTGAACGCCGGGGCTCATCCCTTCGAGCTGAACTATGAGGCGCCCTCGGACGGAGACGCCCAGTTTCGCCTTCTCTGGGAAGAGCGCTCCTTTCCCACCGAACCCATTCCCCCTTCCGCTTTCGCCATGCCGGAAGCCTCGCCTCTCCAACTGGCTCACCACGGTCGCGACCTCTTCGCCCGACACCTTTGCAGCAAATGCCACCAACCGAGCGACGGATTCGGCCCCCATGCCATGCCGGAACTAGCTCATCTTCCCCCTATCCTTGCCCTCACCGGAGACCGACTGAACGAGCCTTGGCTGGCCGCCTGGATCGCCAATCCCTCCGCGTTCCGACCCGATACCAACATGCCGCGTCTCGTTCCCGACAACGAAACCGGAAGACAGGAGGCCTCCGATATGGCCGCCTATCTCATCGAGACCTTTCGCTCTGACACCACGCCGTCTGCCCCCCAAGGAGACAGCCAACGCGGAGGAACTCTCTATCACCAGCTCGCCTGCGTCAGTTGCCACGGCACGCCTGGGGAGACATCTCCCTCGCATGGGCGCGTGCCCCTTGCCCACGTGGGGAAGAAATACCAAGCCGGAGCCCTCGCGGATTTTCTCAAGGATCCGGCGCGACTAGCCCCTCACACCCGGATGCCGAATTTCCGGCTTTCAGACGAGGAAGCGGCCGATCTGGCCTCTTTCCTCCGCCGCGAAACCTCCTCTTCGACCGCGAGAGAAGATGCCCCCCCTCCCCTCAAAGGCGATCCCGTCCGGGGACTTCAGCTCATCGAAGAACGCCAATGCGGAGCCTGCCATGCAGGACTTCGCTATGATACGTCCGCCCTGCCCAGCTTCGAGGACATCGCCTCCCACTCGTGGGCCGAGACTTCGTGCTATGAAGGCCCCCACGGTTCGCTGAACCTTCCCAAAGAGGCGGGAAAGGCCTTGGAAGCCTTCCGCACCACCCACTTATCCGCTCTTCGGCAAGACACCCCCGCCGACTACACGCGACGACAAGTTTCCAACCTCCGTTGCAACGCCTGCCACAGCTACGATGAGGCCCCCGCCCTCCTCGCCAGCGTCCATCCGGAGTCCGCCGCCTTCGCCATTGCCGACGACCACGGCGAGAAACTGGAGCAAACCATTCCTTCGCTGACTTATCTGGGTGAGATGCTCCAGCCCGATTACCTCGCGAGCATGCTGGCCGGCACCGTCCAGCCTCGTCCTCGCCCCTGGCTGGAGGCCCGCATGCCCGGCTTCGCCAATCATTTTCCCAAGCAATTGGCTCACGGCTTGGCTGCCCAACATGGCCTCGGCCCGGTCGATACCCCGGACGCCCCCTCGGACTCGGAACTGGCTGAAATCGGGCGTGACCTAATCAGTTCGGAGAAAGGCTTCGGTTGCACCACTTGCCACGGCATCGGTGACCAAGCGCCTACCGCAGCCTTCGAGGTGATGGGCATCAATTTCGAACAGACTCACGAGAGACTGCGCAAGGACTTCTTCCACCAATGGATGCACGATCCCACCCGAATCACCCCAGGGACCAAGATGCCTAAATACGCCGACAACAAAGGCGAAACCAATCTCCCCGCCTTGGACCACGAAGCCGAGGCGCAGTTTGAAGCGATCTGGCAATTTCTTAATGCCTCGGAGAAGTGAAGCCTGTCCGGGTCCACTGCTATTTCATAGTCAGCGACTTGCCCGCTGACGAAAAATAAAACCACACCTTTGAAATTAAACCTTGATATCTATTTATAATTTTTGAATATTTTGGAGCGTCAACCCTAACCGCATCAGGCAATGAAATCCCCCTCCCCCCGCATTTCCCGTAAGCAAGGCATGACTCTCCTTGAGATGACTGTCGTCATTCTCGTTCTTCTTTCGCTCGTCTCCATTCTCGTCATGGGCGCTCGGTCTTGGAAAAAAGGAGCCGACCGAGCCTCCAGCATCGTCGTCATTCGTGCGGCCCAGCTCGGCATGCGCGCTTACGCCACGAGCCAGCTGGTTGAAGAAGGCGAGCTCCCGGGTATGCCCGACTCGATCTTCGGCCCCAATCTTTTCGTCGCGAACGATAGCGGTAATCCAGGCGACCTGCCTGCGCATCCGGCCAGTGGTGACGGCGTGGTTTTCGCCTTCGTCGATGGTGAGGGCGAAACAGTTCCTCCCCTTGGCAGCCTCTACATCTGCACGGGGGGCGCTGACGGCGTCAGCAACTTTGACTACAATCCTCGCCCTGAGGATTATCGCGGCTGGTAAAGGATTTCCCTCGGCAGGTACAAAGTTTTGCTTCCTGCCCGTCCTCTCCATCAGCACTTAGTTTTCTAAAGGCACAAAGCCCCATCTCGAAGGCGGCGACAATCCGTCCGGTCGACGGTGATTATCTTCGAATGAGGGGCGAATTGAGACCTCCTTCGAAACAACGGCCCTCTCCGGACCACTCGGGAGGCCTTTCGATTGACCTGTGGCCGCGCTTCTCGCCGCGGCATCTGACTCTCCTTGCGTTCTTCCTTACTGCTTGGAAAGCCCTTCTTGAGCAAGCTCATCCATCTTGAGAGCCAGAGATCCTGATGGCATCAGGTATCCCGGACAGTGAGGAGAAACAGGATCGTTACTCACCTCATCAGCAAATTTTTACATCGGCATACCATTTAGTCAGAATTGTTTAAATTGTTCTCCAACTTTTGTGGAACTCTCTCTCTAACGAGAACATTTTCTCGCAACCGTGTGTTTTGCAGTCATTATTCGAACTGCATCTTCAGCAGTCGAGCAACACAGACAGCGCAGGAGTCGGAAGACCGCCCCGCGCCACTGGCTGAGACCAACTTCCGCATGAATTCCATCAGTCGAGCCTTTCCCGCCCTTGGAGCCTCCTACGAGGTCTCTCTAAGTGCTGATCATCTCGACCAAGATCAGCTCCTCGATCTCAGCATAGGAATGCAGGCGCGAATCCAGAAGACCGATCGCCTGCTGAGCCCATTAAGAAACGATAGCGAACTCAGCTACATCAATCAGACAGCAGGCCAAGAGCCAGTGGAAGCTCCTTGCGAATTCCTGGAAGCTCTCGCGTTCGCCCTCGAACTGGCGGCTCGGACCGAGGGCGCTATCTCTCCCATCCGAGCGGAGAAACTTGGCTCCCGCGACCTGACGCCACGCAGACAGTCAGCACGCCGGGAACTCCCCACTTGGCATGATGTTAGCCTGAGTGACACTTTCGTCGCCTTTCACCGACCACTGCACCTCAATTTCAATCACTTCGCGCGCGGTTGGGCCATCGATCGGGCCATCTCAATTGTCCCGCCTGAGGTCACCGCTATCTTGGGCACACGCGGGATCATCCGCATGACCCATTGGCAGGATCAAAGCGTCCTCCTCCAAGAGTCCGGTGAGATCCAGCAGATGCTGGCGGCGGCGGCGGGCACGGTATCGCTTGAGAGCCTCAGCGACGATGATTGGGAGCACTCCCCCGTCCAGCCTTACGCGCTCGATATCGATTCCGTTTCAGTCTTTGCCGATACCTCCGCTACCGCCGAAGCCTTGGCCAAGCTCGCCATCCTTCACCCCACGCCCCACCCTATCATGGAAGCCTACAACGCCAGGATGATACTGGAATGACCAGCCACCCCCGGCTGCCGGTCAGGCCGCCTTCACCTCAAGCGACTCAACTCGCAGAGAATGAAACCGTCGGCGTTCATCGCGAACCCGAATCATCATCTTCGGAAAGCCACGCCCAGCGTTCCCGCAAGTCGGAGCAATAATCTAATGTGACGACATCGACAGATAGATGACGAATCTGTCAGATAGTTTTTCAAGCCAGCTCTCGGGCGTGGTGCTTGAAACACGGGCGTATGTTTAAACAACGCTATGCCATTGCGCTGACCGCAGCGCTCGGCACGAATCTGGCCTCGGCGGCCCCGGCCTATCTGGTCACGGAGATTCACTCCAATGGGGCGCACGACTTCTGGGAACTTACCAACATCGGCGACGAGACCGGCGACCTGACCGGTTTCTCGTGGGACGACGATAGCATGGCTGCCGGAACGGTCTCTATCCCTGATGGCACCTCTATTGCCCCGGGCGAATCCATCATCTTCCTTGAGGACGATCCCGCGACCTTCCGCTCGTATTGGGGACTCCCCGAGTCGGTGCAGGTTTACAATTCTCCCACCGATAGTGTTCCCGGTTTTGGCTCGGGCGATACGGTTTATCTTTTTGACGCCAGCGACAATGTGGTTGCCTCCCTCAGCTACGCGGCGGGTGGGTTCACCAAGTCCGATGGCAGCGACTCCAATGGCGGTCACGCGGGTCCTTCCGCTGGTGGCAGCGACAACGCGCAGTCCGCAGTGCTCGATCCCGCCTTCGGCACTGATACTCCCCGCTACACCTTTGCCGATGGCATTTTGCTCGCGACCACCAACCCCGGCGGCAGCGAAACCGGCTCTCCCGGCACCTCGGCGCTCAACGTGAGTGGACCGTCTTTCGCGCTGACCCTTTCTTTCTCTCCCGAGACCTTCTCGGAAAACGCCGGCACTTCCGCATCCACGGGAACGGTCACTCGCGATGGCGACACCACCGAAGCAGTCACTGTCGAGCTCACCTCCAATGACGAGGGCGAAGCCACCGTGCCCGCTAGTGTGATCATCCCTGCTGGCCAAGCTTCCGCGACCTTCGCAGTTGATGCGGTGGACGATAGCTTTCCTGACGGCAGCCAGACGGTGACCATCTCCGCGCTGGCGACCGATGCCATGCCGGGTTCCGCTGACCTGACCGTGACCGATGATGGTGACGTGCTCGACTTCAGCCTTGGACTCACCGAGATTCTCACCCAGCAATCCGGCACCTCTCCTTCCGGTGCGGAAGACTACTGGGAGCTGACCAACTTCGGCACCGAAGCGGTGGATATCTCCGGCTTCAGCTGGGATGACAACTCCCGCTCTGCCGACGCTGCTGCCGAGTGGGCCTTCCCAAGTGGCACCAGCATTGCCGCGGGCGAATCGGTCATCGTGACTTCAGCCGATGCGGACGACTTCCGCGCTTGGTGGGGACTGGATAGCTCCATTCAAGTCATTCAAACCGCTGACGCTCCCGGCCTTGGAAAAGGCGACGGGGTGGCGTTCTTCGATGCTTCTGGCAACGAGATTTTCTACTTCACCTACGAGGTGGGCGGCTTTACCCAAGAGGATGGTAGCCCTTCCATTGGCGAAAGCGACACCGACCCCACGGACGCGAGCGACCCCGGTCACGCTGGTATCGCGGGTGGTGGCAGTGAAGACTTCCACGCGCTCGTTTGGGTTCCGACCTCTGGCACCGAGTCTCCCCGCTACACGGCGGCAACGGGCTCCAACTACGGCACCGACGCTCCTGTGCAAGGCGCGGAACTGGGCTCGCCCGGTATGGTTGAGGGTTTCGAGAACGCATTCCCCGTTGTGGTAAGCGATATCACCAGCACTTCGGCCATCGTCACGGTGACTCCCTCCGAGACGGGAACTCTCACTATCGACCTTGACTCCACTCGTCAGGTCTCCAGTGTTCTGGCGACTCAGACCGTGAGCGCCGAAGCGGGGGTGCCGGTTGATGTTGAGTTCACCGGCTTGAACAGCGAGGAGACCTACTTCCTGCGCGCTAGCAACGAGTTTGACATCAATCCAACAACGGTTGGTCTCGACCTTGCCTTCAGCCGCTTCGCCACCTTGGCTATGCCCACCGACGAGGAGCCTGTTTTCAATGGTTCGCTCCTCTCGCTTGTTAGTCGGGCGACCCTCACCGAGGGCGCGGAAATCGGAGCCTACGACCCAACCTCCGGACGCGTCTTCGTGACCTCCGGAGCAGGCTTGCAAGTGGTCGACTATTCCGACCCCACCAATCCTGTTGAGCTGAGCCTCATCACTCCCTCCTCTAACGGAGCGGACACCGACGAAATCACCAGCACCGCTACCTCACCTACGGAAGACATCGTAGCTGTTGCAGTTGTCGGATTGCCCAAGACCGACCCTGGTCAAGTGGCTTTCTATCAGGCCAGCACTGGCAACTTCCTCGGCCTCGTCGAGGTGGGCGCGCTGCCAGACCAAATCGCCTTCACTCCCGATGGCACCAAGTTGCTTGTTTGTAACGAAGGTCAATCCGCTGACCCCGATGAGAACGACCCTCTCATCCTGCCCAACCCAGAGGGTTCGGTGGCAGTCATTGCCATGAACGGAAACGGCACCGCGCCCGCGCAAGCCGCAGTGGCTACGGCCGACTTCAACGCCTTTGACAATCAGGTCGAGCAACTGCGTTCCATGGGCGTGCGTCTCTACCCGAACGTGACCGCCGATGAGACCGAGGTCGACAACGACACCGACCTCACCGTTTCCCAAGACCTCGAGCCGGAAGCGGTTGCCATCAATGAGGCCAGCACGACAGCGTGGGTCACTTTGCAGGAGAACAATGCGATTGCTGAAATCGACCTTGCTACTGCCACCGTCACCAGCATCTTCCCGCTGGGCCTGAAGGACCACAGTCTCGAAGGCAATCAGCTGGATGCCTCTAACGAAGATGGCAAAATCAATATCCGCAACTGGCCGGTCCTCGGGATGTATATGCCCGACCAAGTCGACACCTTCGAGGTGAACGGCAAGACCTACCTCCTCACTGCCAACGAAGGCGACGGTCGTGATGTGGACGAAGCGCGGGTGGCTGATGTGACCCTCGATCCGGACACCTTCCCGAACGCGGTCTTCTTGCAAAACGAGGCCAACCTCGGTCGTCTGAAAATCTCCGCTGTCGATGGAGATACCGATGGCGATGGAGACTACGACGAGCTCTGGAGCTACGGCGCCCGTTCCTTCACCATCTGGGATGCGGAAACTGGCGAAGTGGTCTTCGACTCTGGCGACCAGTTTGGAAAAATCACTGCCCAGCTCGTGCCCGAACTCTTCAACGCCGATGGCGGGAATGCGGCCGACTTTGACGACCGTTCGGATGACAAGGGCATTGAGCCCGAGGGGCTCACCATTGGCACCGTCAATGGCCGCACCTTCTGCTTCATCGGTCTTGAGCGGATTTCGGGTGTGATGGTTTACGACATCACCGACCCGACCGCGCCAAGCTTTGTCGAGTTCAAGCAAGTGCCCGGCGACGTCGCTCCCGAGGGACTCGTCTTTGTGGACGGAGCGGACAATCCGACCGGCACCCCGCTGCTCATTGTGACCAATGAGGACAGCAACACGATGACCACCTTCACCGTCGAGCAGCTCTTCACCTTGGAGCTGCTTCACCTCGCGGACCAGGAGGCCGCCGCTGCAGCCATCGGCGATGCCCCCCGTCTTTCTGCCGTTCTCAACGCTCTGCGCGCCGAGGATGTTGGCAACGACGGCATCGCGGACAACACCCTGACGCTCTCCTCTGGAGACGCCATCATCCCGGGCCTTTTCTTCGAGGCCTCGGCGGCAGTCTTCGGAACAGAAGGTATCGCGGATATCCAGATTCAGAACGAGCTCGGCATCCAGGCCATCTCGCTGGGGAACCACGAGTTCGACTTCGGCACCGGATTGCTTGCCAGCCTCATCGACGGCTCGGCCACTGGCGACTTCACCAGCTCGTTCCTCGATGGAACCGCTCTGGATGATGCCGACTTTGCGGGAGCCAACTTCCCTTATCTCTCCACCAACCTCGACTTCGCGACGGACTCCAGCATGGCGCCGCTCGAAGTGGCTGGCGGACAAGCTCCGCAGAGCAACGTGGTAAGTTCCTCTACCGTCATTGATGTCAATGGAGAAAGCATCGCCGTGGTGGGAACTACTACGCCGACCCTCGCGAGCATTTCCAGCCCGGGCAGCTTGGCCATTTATCCGACTGGATTCGAAGCCAATCCGACCTCGGATCAACTCGATGACCTCGCGGCGGAGATTCAAGCGGAAGTGGATGCCATCCTCCTCGCGGATGCCGATATCGACAAGGTCATCCTCCTTGCCCACATGCAGCAAATCAGCATTGAGCAAGAGCTGGCCACCCGCCTGAGTGGAGTGGACATCATCGTGGCCGGGGGCTCGAACACCCGCCTCTTCGACAGCAACGACCGCGTGCGTGAAGGAGATTCCGTGCAGGGAGTTTACCCCATCATGAGCACTGATGCCGATGGCAACCCTGTCGCGGTGGTCAATACGGATGGTTCCTACAAATACCTCGGACGTCTGGTTCTCGACTTCGATGCAGCTGGAAACATCATTCCCTCCAGCTACGACGAGACCGTCAGCGGTGCCTACGCCACCGACGAGCAAGGCGTGGCCGACCTCGGTGCGGAAGCCTTGGTTGACCCTGAAGTGCAAGCCATTGCCGATGCCATTGAGGCGCAAATCATCGCCACCGAGGGCAACGTCTTCGGCATTGCCAATGTCTTCCTTAACGGAAACCGCTCCGGCACCTTCACCGCGCTGGACCCCGATGGCGTGCGCACGCAGGAGACCAACCTCGGTGACCTCACCGCGGATGCGAACCTCGTCTACGCTCAATCGATTGACCCAAGCGTGGTGCTTTCCATCAAAAATGGCGGTGGCATCCGTGCGTCCATCGGACAGACCGTGGTGCCAGCTGGCGGCACAGAGCCCATTCGCCTGCCGAATGAAGAAGTGCGCGATAGCAGCGACAACCTGGTGAAGCCCGCAGGTGGAATCAGCGAGAACGACATCAAGACCGTCCTCGCCTTCAACAACGGCCTGCGTCTCATGACCCTGACCAAGTCGGAAATCCTCGCCCTCCTCGAGCACGGCGTCGATGCCCTGCCCGGTGTGGCGGGCGCCTTCCCTCAGGTTGCGGGCGTGAAGTTCAGCTTCGACCAAACCGCCGCCAGCGGCAGCAAGTTGCTTGATGTGGCCTTGGTCGACCTCAACGGCGAAGTCACCCAAGTCCTGATGGACAATGGCATGATGGTCGGAGACGGCGACGAGCAGTTCCGCATCGTGACCCTCGACTTCCTCTCGAGCCCGAACTTCGATGCCTCAGGCAACCACATCGGAGCTGGTGACGGTTATCCTTTCCCCAACATCAACACCGATGCCTCGGTGGGTGAAGTGGGACCGGATGCGGCCCGCGTCAACGTGGTGGAACTCGGAGACTTGGCCATCGGAGACGGTTCGGCGACCTTCGCGGATAGCGGAAGCGAGCAAGACGCTCTCGCCGAGTATCTCCTCGCCAACCACAATAGCAGCGCCTCTGCCTATAACGAAACCGACCTTGGGCCGCTCTACGATGAGCGCATCCAGAACCTTGGTTTCCGGATGGGCACCGTGTTCGATAGTCTCGGCCTGGATGTCTTCGCTGCTTCCTTCGGCGCAGATGCTACCGACAACGATACCATCATGGCCTACGCCTACGGGATTGCTCCTGGCACTAGCGGGGAGCTGGTTGTCGATGAGAACGGCAATGTCATCTCCCGCGGTTCCGAGCTCTTCCAGATTGAGACCGGAGAGAATGAAGTGGGCCTCACCATGACCTTCCTCCGCCGGACCAATGCGGATGAAGAGGGCGTGGTCTACACCGTGCAGTTCTCCTCCGATATGGAGACCTGGTATGCGCTGGAAGACGTGCCGCTCACCATCGGAACGGATGGCGACGTGGAAGTGGTCACTGCGACCATCCCGTTCTTCACACCCGACTTGGAGAAGTCCCGCTTCTTCCG
>JAUTCR010000018.1 GCA_030673895.1 Verrucomicrobiota bacterium JB023 | reverse complement strand
CAATGCCGTGAACCCTACGATGAAAAACGCGACCTCAAAGCACCCGAAAAATCAGGAAGCCCGCTCCTGAAAACCATTGAAGCCATCAGAAAAAACCACCCCGAACTCTGTGAACAATTTTCCTAAAAATCACTTGTCAGTCGGCCTCAGTGGTTTGTTCGCCCTCTATTATTCTTGGAGCCAGAAAGGTGCGAAAAAATCAAATTAGTTGAATAACGCGGAGGCAAACAGCAACCCCACTAGAAGAAGAAAGCCACCACTCAGAAGACCTCCAATCTTCGCCTCTGCTTGGTCCTCTTCCTTCATTTTATGCGACGCAACTGAACAAATTACTCCAATAAGCGAAGCTATTACCAACCCCCAAAAGATTGGAAGAACCTTGCCGAGCCCATACCAATCACTCTGTGAAGTCTTTGTGTTGAGCCCAGTGAATACCGAGATTACCGAAATTTTTATTGGCATGACCCATGACATTCGAGCGAGAGTGAATTTCATTTGAACGGAGTCTAGTCCCATCGGAAACGCATCGCTAATCGATTCCACGAGTAGGAACATCGACCGCATCGATTTTTTGGCGAACGTCGAAGTCCTCTCACTCCTGCCCGAGGGCGAGGCTTCGACTGTGGGTTGAGGGTTGAAGGGTCATGGCAATTTGTACTCGCGGCGGGGCAGGTGTTGAGAGCGACGGCTTGTTCTGTTTTGTTCGATTCGTCTTAGATGCCCTTCTCAAAACCGAACTCCAATAACTCGCCATCCTCAAAAACAACCACCCAGCCAAACCCATATTGATGACCATCAGGTCGTGAGGCGAAATAGTTGTCCGTGTAATAAGTGCGTCCTTCTACGGCGTTCGGTGGTGGAGACTGCATCTTGTAGAATGTGTTAGGAAAGCGCTGCTCAAACTTCTCTAAGGTCAATCCCCGGAGTGAATCCCGATACCCATGATCGTGCAGCAGACCGCCACTCGCTACCGTCCAATCATAGTCTCGAAGACCGGCCTTCCAGAGAGTGTAGTAAAGATTACGATGATCCGTCAAGGTGAGCCTCGCCATGTATAACCCGCAACTAATCACAGCGAGAAGAAACACGCCAATCAGAGATGCCCCGATAGCGAGTCGCTTCCACTTTCTGGATGCCGTGCTTTGCTGAGTCATTTTTGACAGAACGTCCGAGTCATCTCACACCTGACCGGGGATGGACTCCGACTTCTGGGTTGATGTTTGAATGGTCATGAGGCTTTCGGCTCGCCAAGGGTCAGGTGTTGAGATCGACGTCTTGTTCGCCCATGTTTGGGCGTCCGGCGAAGTCCCACTCATTATCGATTGGAGTGATTTCAGCGGCCTTTAGCAACGTGTCAAAATCAGCGATGGGATCTCCGAATCTGGGTGCTTGAGGATCAAAGGCACTGTCACAGAAGTAGTGGACAGCATTGGAGTCGCCGTCACTAGGTGTATTCCAATAGTCTCCGTTCTCAGCAGTTCCGACGGGAAACCAACCTCTCGCCCAATCAGAGGTTGGCGATGACCGACCCCACAAATAGTGATGAGTAATCATCATTTTGTAGTAAGCGGCCGAGTGAATTGTGCACCGAGCATCACCTGCGAAACCAGCTAATGAGCCGTTTGGGAAACTGAGATGAAGGCCACCGATTGCATTGGCGGATGAGAAATCCTTGAACCACTTCGGAGGGGTAGACGATGCGACCTGCTCGATCTCGACCCAGTCACTTTCGCGGATCAGCGACCCACCAGTTGGAAGTTGGACTGAGATCATTATTTGAGGCGAACATAGAGCGCAGCGGCGGCAAGAGCGAGGGAAAATCTCTGATTTTCGCGAGTGATACCGAGGAGGCTGGAGGCTGCCGTCCGTCTGCCGCGAGTTGTTCTGATTTTGCCTTCTAGTGGGCTCAGGGCGCGTTTTCGGATTGTTTTGGCGAGTGAGTCACGGGCTTTGTTCAGGGGATTTCCGCGCCCAAGGCAAAAGATGAAGTCAGAGCCAGCTAGAGCTTGAGTTCATTGCCAGCCGGGGAGGGGAGAGCTTGGTTTTCAAAGGAACCGAAGAGCAAGGATTCTCGGCAGGTCCTTCACGCTCGAGGAGCTTTTAGGTTCCGCATTCAGGAGCAAGTCTCGAGCGGGACGAACTCGGGTTATGCGGCGCTTCTGATTTCGTGAGCAAAGGGCAAGAAGATATGTGCTCAGAGCAAAGAGAAAGGGCTGCGACACGAATCTCGGCACGAAATTTGGGGAGCAGAACATAGAGCGCAGCGGCGGCAAGAGCGAGGGAAAATCTTTGATTTTCGCGAGGGATGCCGGGAAGGCTGAAGGCTGCCGTCCGTCTGCCGCGAGTTGTTGTGGTTTTGCCTTCTAGTGGGCTCAGGGCGCTTTTCGGATTGTTTCGGCGAGTGGGTAATGGGCCTCGTTCAGGGGGGGCCGCCCAAGGCAAAAGATAAGTCAGTGCCGGCTAGAGCTTGAGTTCATTGCCAGTCGGGGAGGGGAGAGCTTGGTTTTCAAGGGCACCGGAGAGCAAGGGTTCATGGCAGGTCTTTCACGCTTGAGGAGCTTTTAGGTTCCGCATTCAGGAGCAAGTTCCGAGCGGGACGAACTCGGGTTTTGCGGCGTTTCTGATTTCGTGAGCAAAGGGCCAGAAAATATGTGCTCAGCTCAAAGAGAAAGGGCTGCGACACGAATTTCGGCACGAAATTTGGGGAGCAGAACGTCTGAGAAATGGCGGCACCGTCCCTTACAGCGCCACTCCGAATCTCGTTGCCGGATTCTAACCACCAAAACGGAAATTCAACAAGAGCGCTGTAAGGTGTCGCCATCTTCGACTTGTTCTCCGATTTTTTCGTTCTTGAAGGCAGCCCTACCACGACGGCCCAAGAGGACAATTCCGGGAATCGCGAGGATCAACCACATTGTCGCAATAATCCCGTAGAAGGCTGGCTGTGTTCGATCAAAGCTTAAGTCACCAAAGTTGGCTGTTGCGTCCGGGATGAAGGGGGCAAAGATCGAAAAGGCCGTGACCAGCAAGAAGAAGGCAATTGCCCACTTGCGAGCTGTGGGGTTGCCCTGCTTAAGACAGCTGCCCAGCCAGAACCAAAGCAGAAAGGACAAGTCAAAGTGTAGGTAATCCGTCCAATAGACCGTCGCAATGGAAATTACCATTGTTGCTAACCCTAGCCATCCAAGCGCCCTGTAGTATCCACCTGCAAACCTTCGCAAACGCTCATCGGCAGGCAGATCCCCGTCAAGGACACCCGTCGACTCTTCACGTGGGGACTGGTAAGGGTTCATTTCCTGGAGAACGATCAAGAGCACACACCGAAATGAGCGCCAAAAACGAACCGAATAAACCCAGCGACTCCAACGCGAATGAGGTTGATGTGCCTCGCCTTGTTCGGCTGGAGGTGGACCTCATTGAGACTCGCCGATATACGAAGACAATTGAACTTCCGGAAGAGTTTGCGAATCGAGTCATTGGAAAACTGTGGGCGAACGATAACCGTGGAGGACTGTCGGAGGCTGATTGCATAGCGGCTTGTCTGGAGACTCCCGGCCCGATCTCGCGAGAGGTAATTGAGAACGAGTGCGACACCATCGACGTTCTCGATGTTTATGAGCCGAACAAGTTATTTAAGAGAAAACTCTTAAATAAGGTTTCTCTTGGGAGGAATTTGGAAGCAAGGGCGTGTGAGGTCAAGTCTATTCGGTCGTCTCGTTCCGTAAATATCCTTGAGAGAATAAACTAAGACCGTATAGTTTGTCCGTGCATCGGATTCCTAAACGTGTTGAAGCGGCTTGAAGGGTAGAATTGGGGCGTCGGGATGTGAGGGGGCCTACTTTGAGGACTGTCTTGAAGTGATGCCGATATCTCATCGATTTTTGCCTGAAGACAAAGTCATCCGGCATCGCGTCCGTTACTTTAGTGATGGGGAGGTGATTGGAGGGAAGGGGGTTGTGAATGACTTTTTTGCCGGGAATCGGAGGCGATTTGGGGAGAAGAGGAAGAGTGGAGCCAGGAAACCAAGAGGGGCGTTGCAGGCCTTGGGTGACAAGATCTGGTCATTGCGGGATTTGGGTGTGGAGAGATGTTAGGAAGGAAAGATGCAGGGGGGATTTAAACGTTTGAGGTTGGGTGCTTTGGGTTGTTGGGTTAAGAAAAGAGATTTGGCGATGGATTGAGGTTTTGGAGTTCGGAAGCGGAACTTCCGCTTTGGGGGAGGGGGCCAGCTTGCTGGTCGTGGGGGAGAAGAGGGGAGAAGGTCGAATCTGAAGAAGGGCCTGGCGGTGAGATAATGACGAGTGCTGGACTGCTGGTCGTTGAGGTTACCTTATTCCCCGATGTCCATACCGTAATAGC
>JAUTCR010000017.1 GCA_030673895.1 Verrucomicrobiota bacterium JB023 | reverse complement strand
GGAGGCTGGAGGGCGGGCTTGAGAGGCGGTGGGGAAATTTTTTGATTGGGCGTGCCGAAATGGCGATGGCACACCCCGCAGCAGGCTGCGGGGATAGAGAGCTGCAGCAGGCTGCAGCAGTCCGGGGACGTGAAGGGTGGGGAGAGTTGAAGGGGATAGGAGGGGCGGGGGGATGAAGGAGCAAACACGGATTCCCTGCAGGGAAGGGCGATTGCTCTACCCAAGGTTGCTCTGCGAGGGTGGGACAATTGATGAACCCCTCCCGCATGGAAGACGGCGTGCTTTGTAGAATGTCTAATCGGAGAGAGCTGGCGTCAGGACGCCAAGACGAGGCGCCCTATTGCGGGGGGTGCGTTGTCGAATTCCTCCGCCCGTTCCGCGACTGGGATGGCGGAATAGGGGGACGGATCAAGCCGAGGGGAAAGGGCAAGAGTAAGCCGCATCCGCTCGACACAATACGCACGGTGAATACCGTGAGCACGTTGAAGCTAGGGGTGGATGCAGCGAGAGTGGGTTTGGCGACAATTGATGTGATTCGATTGCCTCTAATTCCCTTCAGGCAGCCTATCGAGAACCAATCGACCGCCAGTTAAACGTAAGCGAGCTTCTTCGCGGTGGCCTCGATGTCGTCGGTGCGCCCAAGAAGCTCGGCCAATGGATCATACTTGGCTGTCGTGAGTGCGCTCCGGGCCGAGTCAGGCATCGTGATGGGGAAGCTAATATCGGCGTAAAAGACCTTCATTGCGTCAATATCAATGGTGATTCGGGTCTCGGGTGCTTTGTCGACGAAGTCCATCAGGGTTTGGATATCGCGGCCAGCGGCGCAAACGCAGGGCATGCCGAGGGTCGTCGAGTTTCCGAAGAAGATTTCGGCGAATGATTCGGCGATGATGGCTCGGTATCCTGAGCGGTAGATCGATTGGGGCGCGTGTTCCCGGGAGGAGCCACAGCCGAAATTGGCTCCGGAGAGAATGATAGTGGCACCCTCGTGCTTGGGATCATTGAGAGGATGGTCCGTCCGTTCCCCGGTCTCCGGATTCACCTTAACGTCATAGAACATGCCTTCCGCGAGGTCGTCGAAGGTCACGCATTTCATGAAACGGGCCGGGATGATGCGGTCGGTATCGATATCGACGCCGGGCACGGGCACGGCGGTTCCGGCAACTTGGGTGATTGCGGGTAAAGACATAGTAGGGCAATAGACTCTCCTCGTCCCGCGCGCAAGCCGTGATTCGCGGGTCCCTCTTGGGGAAGCGAGCAGTTGACCCCTCCCGGTCTCCGGTTAGTCTGCCGACGATGAGTCGCGAAGATATCAAGCGTCTGACTGAGCTTTCCTCCTGTGCGGGATGAGCTTCCAAGCTCTCCCAGGCTGACCTGACGCAAGTCTTGCGTGGTCTCGCTCAAGTCGAGGATGTCAATCTACTGGTGGGGTCTGCCTCATCAGACGATGCCGCTGTGTACCGATTGTCGGAATCCCAAGCGCTCGTACAGACCCTCGATTTCTTCACGCCGATTGTGGACGATCCTTATCTCTATGGTCAGATCGCCGCTGCAAACTCTCTTTCCGATGTCTATGCCATGGGGGGACGCCCCATCACGGCGATGAACATCGTAGGCGTCCCCACGGACGATCTGACGCTGCAAGACGTCAACGCCATCCTGCGAGGCGGTGCGGATAAGGTGGCGGAGGCTGGCTGCGTGCTGGCGGGAGGACATACGGTGCAGAATCCGGAGCCGCTCTATGGCCTCTCTGTCACGGGATTGGTGCATCCTGAGAGGGTGATCACCAATGCAGGTGGCAAGGCCGGAGATGTCCTCTTACTCACTAAGCCTCTGGGAACCGGCATCATCTCCACCGCCATCAAACGTGGCTTGGCGGATGACGAGCTTGCCTCGCGCTCAGCGTCCTTGATGGCCACGCTCAACAAGCCGGGAAGCGTGATTGCGGAGGCGGGTCTCACCGTCTGCGGCACCGATGTCACTGGATTCGGCCTCCTCGGTCACCTGCGGGGTATATGCCGTGAGTCCGGGGTCACCGCCCGCTTGACCGCGTCTGCCATCCCCGCGATTGATCGGTCGGTCCTGACTCTCATCGACGAAGGTTGCGTCCCGGGGGGCACGAAAAAAAATCTGGCTACGGTGGAAGGCCTCACCTCGTTTGCTGACGGGGTGCCGGAGGCGATGAAGATCCTCCTCGCCGATGCACAAACCTCTGGAGGCCTGCTCCTTGCGGTCGCGCCCGAACAGCTTGAAGAGGCAAAGGCCTGTCTGCGTGAGGCTGGGTCGCCGATCGTCGAGCAAGTGGGCGAGCTCGTTTCCCAAGAAGAAAAGTTGATGGTTATTGAATAAGCTAGCGGTTGGGCCGTTCAATCGATCATGAAGGGGTCCGGCCATTTGCTTAGCATCATTTTCGCGTCAATGCTGCTGGGGGCGGCTATCATGCTCATCGCGCTCGAATTGTCCCAACGAGAGGTCGAGGGCTTGAGCTCTCCGCCGCCTGACTCCGGCAGAAATCACGAGGTCGAGGTCGTCAGGGCACCTGAGTCTGACGAGGAGGTCGAAGGAGACGCGCCTGAGGAGAAGGCACCTGATTCCCTGGTTCTTGAGGAGGACGGCTTTGTCGAGTCGACAGTGGTGCCTGGGGCGGAGCCCTTCGTCTTCGAGCTCGTTGAGCGGAAAATTGATCGGGAGGAAGAATTGCTGGCCTTCCGAAAAGAGGCGGCAGAGCGTGCCCGCGAGGAGCGGGCGATTCTTTTGGCGGAGGAACTGCGCCAAAGGGATGCGGAGGAACGGGCACGGCTGGAAGCAGAGCAAGCCGAGCAAATCAGCTTGGCGCTCGCGCTGGCGGCCGAGAATGAGCGGGAGCTGCTCCGCCAGCAGCAAGAAGCGGAGGCCGAGCGTCTCCAGCTACTGGCCCAGCTCGACGAAGAGCGCCGCCAGGCCGAGCTCGACCGCTACTACTTGGAGCAACAACGGTTGGCCCATCTGGCGGAGCGTCGCCGGAAGCTGGAGGTGCAACAGCGGCGCGAACGGGAGAAACGGATAGCGGAGCAACGCGAGAGGGAGCGCCAGGCTGAGGAAGAAAGGCGCCGTCGGACGCTGGAAATCGAGAGGCGGAAGCAAGCCGAGCGCCGGCGAGCGGCGGAAGAGGAGCGCCGCCAGGCGGAAGAGCAGGCCAGGGCAGAGCGGGAGAGGCAGAAGAGAGATTTGGCTCGTCGCGCTGCGGAGGAAGCCGCTGAGCGGAGGCGTCAGCAGGAGGCAGCCGAGCGCCGCCGCCAACAGGAGGAGGCCAATCGACGGCGGGCAGAGGAGGCTCACCGCGAGGCCGCCAAACGCGCGGCAGAAGCCGAGCGTCGACGGCAGCAACAGGAGCGGGAGAATCGTCAACGGGCCGAAGAAGCCCGACGTGAAGCGGCGGAAAAAGCCCGGGAAGCTGCTGACCGAGCCCGGGAGGCAGCCAAGGCACAGGAACGACGTCGGCAGGAATCCCAGCGGGAAGCTGCAGAACGGCAGCGCCGCCAGGAGGAGGCAAGGCGAGCGCAGGAAGAAAGGCGCCGCAGCAAATCGAGCCGATAAGGTTGCGGCTGATTCCAACTGACCGGTTGGGACGTTCCTATTGGTGCCGCAGCGGGCCGTGAGGCGTGGCTTTGGTTCTGCCTCAGTCGACTCATCTTCTGACAGTTTGGGGAGAGTCGGCTTGGAAATGGGCAAATCTTTAGACTTTGCGGAGATGCCTCTGGGCGACACGCTGGTGAGGTTCACCCCAAACTCTGAAGAAAAGTCGATGAAGGAAAGGATAGGCCGTTTCTTGATACTCCTGGTTGTGTTCTGCGCAGCCTTTGGAGGCGTCACCATCTGGCGCGTGTGGCGCGATAGTCAGGGCTTACCCGGATTTCTGCGCAGCAATGAGCGGGACTTGGTCGAGCAAGGCACCGCTGCCTTCCGCCCTGAGGATTACACCTTGCCCGAGCTCCCGGCGGTTGATCTGGAAGACGTCGCTTTGCTCAATCGGCTGAATGCGGAATACATTCGTCTCGTGGGCGGAGTGATCCCTTCGGTGGTGAGCATTGATACCGTGGGTGAGCGGCGGGAGAGAATGGCCTATTACGGCCGAATCTATGAGCGTCGTTGGCAAACGACTGGTGTAGGCAGCGGCGTGATTGTGACGCCTGAGGGGCATGTCGTCACCAATGAGCACGTCATTGATGGCACCCTCGGGATCAAGGTGACCTTGAACGATGGCCGGACCTATCCCGCGAGGCTCATCGGCCAGGACTCGGCTCTCGATGTGGCGGTCTTGCGAATTGAGGGGGATGGCCCCTTCGAGCCGCTCACTTTTGGTGATTCCGAAGTCGTCCAACCTGGAGAGATGGTCTTCGCAATTGGCAATCCTTTCGGGCTGGGAGAGACGGTGACCCGCGGCATCATTTCCGCCAAAGAGCGTTCCATCTCTGATCGACAGCGGGACCTTTTCCAGACTGATGCCGCCATTAATCCCGGAAATTCCGGCGGCCCTTTGGTGAATCTCCAAGGCGAAATCATCGGCATCAACGTTGCGATCTACTCGCCGGATACGGAGAACCGGGGCTTCTCCGGGGTCGGCTTCTCCATCCCGTCCAATGATGTCCGCGAAGTGTTCCAGCAGATTCTGGAGCGTGGCCGCCCGGTCCGGGGTTTCCTCGGCTTGAGTGGGCAGGATCTCAATCAGCGGGTCCGGTTTGGTCTTGGCTATGATGGCTCCAATGGGGTGGCCATCGAGACCGTTGTCCCTGGCAGTCCGGCCGAGGAGGCAGGACTTCGCAAGAATGACGTCGTGATCAGCTATGAGGATGAGAGCGTGACCTCGTTGGCCCAGCTGATCTCCATGATCCAGCGCACGCGGGTGAATGAGGAGGTCGAAGTGGGCGTCTGGCGCAGGGGAGAGAAGCACCGCTTGACTGCGAAAGTGACTGATGCGGAGGAGTGGGAGAAGGATGCAGAGGAGCGGGCGCGGAATACACCTCTCGCCGATGAGCGGGAAGTGCTGGAGCGTGTCGGGCTGAAGGTGCGGAACTTGACAGTGCTCGAGCGGATGCGGGGCGCGCAGGGCGTGCTCGCCGTCGAAGTGGCCGAGAGTGGCCTGGCTGCCGGCGCGGGCGTCCAAGTGGGTGACCTTTTATTGTCCGTCAATGGTCAGCGGACCATGGAAGCCAGCGATCTGCTGGCCCGGATCGTGGCCTCGGTTCTCGTCCAAGACACCAGGCTCGGTTTCTCCCGCCAAGGCACCGCAATGGAGGCGACGCTTCCCAAGGTGAACATGAAGTGAGCGCCTCTTGATGGACGTCCCTCCTTGAGCCGCCTTAGCCCCTTGAGCGGGAAAGGCTCAGGCTCAGGCGCGAGGAGCGAGACCGGCGAGGGAGCGGGTCTCAATGATGAGCTCCAGCACGTCGCGGGTATCGGGATCCGCGTGAGGAAGCTCGTGGAGGGTTTGGCGAGCCAAGCTCTCGACCCGGGCGAAATCGAGGGAGCCCTTGAAAGGCGAATCCCGCAGCACCAGGGCATATGCCGCTACCGTGGCAGCGGTGCGGAAGGAATTCGAACTCTCCAACCAGCGGCCGGGGATGGAAGGCATGGCGAGGTGCTCATAGACGGAGGTGCCGCCGGAGGTCACCTTCATGGCCACGCGACCGAGAGGCGCCTCGTTGAAGGGGGTTTCCGTGGGCTTGACCTCGTAGAAGACGTAGGTCGAGTTTCCTGCGGCGAGCGGGTGCGAGGCATCCGCGCTGGCGATGACCTCGTTATCCGGGCGGGCGAATCCAAGCAAGCGGTAGGACGCGACGCGATTTTCCTTCACTTCAAGACGAACGGAGACCTTCTCCTCTTTCTCGCTGCCGGGTTCACGTTGGAGGAGAATGCCGAGGAGGAGGGAATCGGGATTCCACGGGCAAGGAACGAGTTCCGTGGTCAGGGCGACGCCACCGATGCGGCGGCCGGCTTCTTCCTTGTAATCCGGGTAGTTCACCAATTCCTCGAGGCGGACGGCATCGCGCGGCGGCAACTGGCCTTGCTCGCGCAGGAAGCGCTCGACCCAGGCAAAGCTGGTGCGTCCAGCCATGACGGGCACCACGGTGCTGGGCGCGTCACTGCTGGAGAGGTATTCATTCTCCTGGAGAGGGACGAAGGATTCCGCTGAAGGGAGATTGTGGCGACGGGCGGTCAGCTCCGCGGAGGCGAAGAAGTGCTGGGGATCGCGGAGGATGCGGTCGGTTGCCTCTTGGCGGGCTGCTTCCCTCAGGCTGTCGTCGTCTGTCTGGCCATTGCCTTGGTCGAGCTGGGCAAGTTGCGGGGTCGCGGTGTCGGAGGGCTTGATCGTCTCGTTACCCCACTCTGTCACTGCAGCGGGGCTGAGGACGACATCCATCTGGAGCTCCTCGACTTCGGCGGATTGCATCCGCTCTTGGTCGACAGGCATGCGGTGGAGCAAGAAGAGACCGAAGGCAACAGTCGCCACGGCAGCCGAGGTGATGGCACCACCCCGGACCCATTCGTTCCGCCGGCGGGCGGAGCGCAGTGCCACGACCTTGCGATCCCGTCCCACACGCCGGATAACTTCCCGTTGGACAGGATGAAGGCTCAGACCCTGCTTCTCGTAGGCGGCACAAAGGATGCGGCCGAGCGCCTGTGTCTTGGTCATCTCGTCAGCGAGGCTGGGGTCGTTCTGTAGATTTTCTTCAACGATACGAGCCTCACGGGGCTGGAGTTCACCCAGCGCGTAGCTGGTGACTCGGGGATCGTCGGGGCGGAGTCGTTTCATTGTTCCAAATTTTCCAAAAGGTCGGCGGGGAGAAGACTGCGCATGCGTTTGAGTCCGGTGTGGATGAGGAAGCCAATGTTCCCGGAGGTGAGACCGGTCACTTTCTCGATTTCCTTGTAGCTGAGGCCTTGCTGAAATTTCAGCTGGATGACCTCGCGTTGGTTGGCGGAGAGGCGGTCAAGGCATTCGACGACTTGGACGAGGCGCTCCTCCTTGTCGGCGACAGCGCGGGGCGAGAGGCCCTCGGCCTCGTAGTGGGCGAACTTTTCCTCATCGCTGACAACGGCCCGTCCTTCCTTGCGAAGGACATCGAGGGCTCGATTCCGGCATACCGTATAGAGCCAAGTCTTCAGGCCCTTGCGGACTTTCTCAATATCTTGCTGATAGAGGCGGATGAAGGTGTCTTGCACGACGTCTCGCGCTCGCTCCGGGTCCCGGACGATGCCCGCTGCATAGCCAATCAGCGGGGCCTCGTATCGATCAAGGGCCCGGGCGACGAACTCGTCTCGTGCAATCGCGCTCATCTCTTCCTTCCGCGCACCCATCGTAAAGGTGAGCGTAACTCAGAAACGGGCAGCTGGCAATTTTCTTGGTGAAAAGACGAGGAAGTGAAAGCGGGGGACCTTGGCGCATGGCTTCAGCCATTAAAGGCCAAGGACTTCGTCCGCTTCCGTGCGCACGCGGCGGTAGAGTTCTTCGTTCTCGGCGAGGTTTTGGCCGTAGCCGGGCAGCATTTCCTGCAGGCGCGGGGTCCACTCTTTCACCTTGTCGGGGAAGCAGCGTTCGAGGATCTCGACCATCACATCCACTGCGGTGGAAGCTCCGGGAGATGCGCCGAGGAGGGCGGCGATGGAGCCGTCCTTGGCTGCGACGACTTCGGTACCGAACTGGAGCATGCCGCCTTTTTCCTTGTCCTGCTTGATGATCTGGACCCGTTGGCCGGCCGTCGAGAGATGCCAATCGCCGAGGGAGGCCTCGGGGAAGAATTCCTTGAGGGCATCGAGCCGATCCTTGGGGTCCTGGATGACCTGCTCGAGGAGGTAGCGAGTGAGGTCCATGTTGTCCTTCCCGACTGCGAGGAGAGGGACGAGATTGTCCATGCGCACCGAGCCGGGGAGATCGAAGATGGAGCCGGTCTTGAGGAACTTGGGCGAAAATCCGGCGAAGGGGCCGAAGAGGAGGGAGCGCTTGCCGTCGATGATGCGGGTATCGAGATGCGGGACAGACATTGGAGGCGCGCCCACGGCGGCCTTGCCATAGACCTTGGCCTGGTGCTTCTCGGCGAGTTCCGGATTGTCACAGACGAGGAATTGTCCGCTGACGGGGAAGCCTCCGTAGCCCTTTCCTTCTGCGATGCCGGATTTTTGAAGGAGCGGAAGGGAGGCGCCGCCAGCGCCGACAAAGACGAAGGGGGTATTGACGGAGCGATTGACGCGCTTGTCGAGATTCCGGACGGTGAGGTTCCAGCGCCCGTCATCCAGGCGCTTGATGTTGCGGACCTGGTGATGGGTGGCGAGCTTGATGTTGTCCTGCTTCTCCAAATAGTCGACGAGGGCGGCGGTGAGGGCGCCGAAGTTGACATCGGTGCCGCCGGCGGCATGGGTGGCGGCGATTGGCTCGAGGTAGGGGCGGCCCTCGAGGAGGAGAGGAGCCCATTCGCGGATTTTCTCCGGATCAGTGGAGAATTCCATCTCCGAGAAGAAGTGGTGGGCGGACATTTCCTCATGGCGGCGCTTGAGGAAGTCGCAATTTTCCTCGCCCCGGACAAAGCTCATGTGGGGGACATGATGGATGAAGGAGGAGGGGTCGGGGAGGAGGCCGGCTTTGACCAGATAGGCCCAAAACTGCTTCGAGAGCTCGAAGGCTTCGTTGATTTCCAGCGCCTTGGAGATATCGACGGAGCCGTCGGGCTTCTCCTTGGTGTAGTTCAGCTCACAGAGGGCGGCGTGGCCGGTGCCGGCATTGTTCCATGGATTCGAGCTCTCCTTGGCGACCTCGGCGAGGGCCTCAACAATCTGGATCTTCAGCGACGGATCAAGCTGGTGAATGAGGACGCCGAGCGTGGCGCTCATGATGCCGCCACCGATGAGGACGACGTCGGGTTCTTCGAAAGTAGCGAGGCGAGGTGAATCCATGACGGCGAAACGGGGAAGGAAGATGGCGAAATTGTCAATATGCGGGCGATACCTTTTTCCTCTCCGAATGGGCCCCATAGCGGCCTGGAGGGCAGAAAGGGCGATAAGTTTGCTTGCAGCGGAGCCCATCGTGGCAAGTCTCGGGTCCGCTGCATTCAATCGCTCATGTCTATCTATCGCCAACGTCGCTCGCTCAAACCGCTGGATATGGACCCGAATCGGGAAGTGCCCCGCGAGACGCTTCTATCACTCTTGGAGGATGCCCACTGGGCACCGACGCATGGGCTGACCCAGCCTTGGCGCTTCCATGTCTTTCAAGCACCCGAGTCGCGCGCCGCTCTGGCGGACCAGCTGCAGGCCATCTACGATGAGATCATTCCTGCGGAAGCAAGGGATGAGGCCAAGCGGGAAAAGCTTGGCAAGGTCCTGCGGCATGCGCCTCTCGTCATCGCCCTGGCGGCCAAGGTGGAGCCCGGGGGCAAGATTCCGGAATGGGAAGAGATCGCGGCGACCTCCTGCGCGGCACAGAATCTCATGTTGTCCGCACACGAGCAGGGCATTGGCTCCTACTGGAGCACGCCTCCGGTGACGTGCAGTGCGGAGTTCGGGCAATGGCTCGGGCTGGATGAGACCCATCGCGTGCTTGGCCTGCTCTATCTGGGCTACCTGCCGGAGGGAGCCAAGGAGCCTCGCTCGACGCGGGCACCGCTGGAGACCCGGGTGGTCTGGCATGGCGAGGCCTGAGTCAGTTGGCTGAGCCACTTCGCTGAGCCAGAGCCAGCTTCCTGCAAGAGCCCGTTGGCAGGCTCCTCAATCAGCGGGCACCGGGCGCTCCCGCTTCTTGCGGAGGAGCGAGAAGGTGTAGAGGTAGCCGTAGAGTCCGGTGAAGAGGATGCTCGGTGAGACGGTGAGGAGAAGATTGGGCGTACGGTTCAGCCAATGGACCGAGACCACCGCGATGGTCTGGACGCTCAGGGGAAGCAGGGGAGCGACGAGGGCTCCGGGGATGCGCGCGCCCTGGAAGAAATCGGCTGCCTTGTTGAGGGCATGATTGAAGGCTGCTCCTATCGCCTTGGCCTGGGCCGTCTTCGCGGAAGCTGTTGAGAGGATCGGCGTCATGAAGGCGAGGGAGAAGCAGTGGGCTCCGAAGTGCTCGACGAGCAGCTCGAGAATGAAGGTGAAGCCCAGCGTGACTGCCCCACTGTAGGTGCCCTGCACCAAGGCGGCGCGCAGGGTGATGGCCGGCTCGATCTCCGGTCCACGGTTCACGAGATAGGTCCAGGTGAAGTAGAAAAGGAAAGCGAACGTGGCCGAGAGGAGGAGCCTGGCCTTGGAGTGACTCATGATCCGATGGGAGGGTTGAAAGCACGGTTCATTCCGCTTCTCGCGCTGAGTTGGACCTTCCCGGCTCCCTTGCAAACTGGTGAGAGGGGGGCAGGGAAGAGAATCTTGTTCCTTGCCCAAGAGGGCGGGATCTGAATCGTTAGAGAGTGAATATGTTGCAGCTCGATGAGATTTCCTTTCACATCAATCAAGATGGAGGAACCAAGGCTCTCCTGGACAAGGTGACTCTCCAAATCCCTGCCGGGCACTTCATGGCCATCGTGGGACCTTCCGGCTGCGGGAAGACGACTCTGCTGAAGACGATCGCGGGCATCAACCCTGAGAGCGAGGGCGCCATTTACTATGATGGTCGTAACTTGGCTGAAGAAGGTGATCTGGAGCCTCATGAGATTGGCTACGTTCCACAGTTTTCAATCGCTTATGACGAGCTGACCGTCGATGAATCCATCGAGGCTGCAGCCCGGTTGCGGGTGAGGACGAAGAATGCGCAGGAGCTGGATACCCTGCTGGACCGGGTCCTGCACGAGACTGGCTTGACCGAGATTGCCGACCGCCCGGTCAGCGTGCTCTCCGGTGGCCAAAAGCGCCGGCTGGGGCTCGCAATGGAGCTGGTGTCGTCGCCCAAGCTTCTGCTCGCCGATGAGGTGACCTCGGGGCTCGATCCTCGCAGCGAGCGCGAGATTGTTCACCTGCTGCACGACCTCTCCCGGCAGGAGGGGCGCACGGTCATCTCGGTCACCCACTCGCTGGCCCACCTGGAGCTTTATGATTCCCTCTTGGTGCTGCACGAGGGGCGGGTGGCATATCACGGCCCGCCCTCGGGGGTGACCCATTACTTCTCGGTGGATGATACCGAGGAGGTCTATCCGACCTTGGCGCAACGTGATTCCGAGGGTTGGAAGAGCTCCTGGGACAAGCACCGCGCCCGCTATCAGGCCAAGCTGGACGAGAAGCGGGCCGGATTGATCGAGAAGGGCGAGCTGCAGCTGCCGCCCGATGAGGTAGAGGAGGAGGACGAGACCCGTCCAATCCGCAAGTCGCCGGGCTTCTTCGCCCAATTCGCAACTCTACTGGGCCGTCGTTGGCGGATCTTCTCCCGCGATCGTGCCCAGATCATTCTGCAATTCGCGCTCATCGTCGGCTTTCCCATCCTTGTCGCCCTCTTCTCGCCCCGAGCGAATGAGCAGGGGAAAAGGCTCTCCTCTTCTTTGTCGGAGAACGCCATCGAGGAGATGACCCAGCGGGCCGAGGTCCGCGAATCCCAGCTCAAGGTGGGATCGGCGAACTCGGGTATCATCATGTTTCAGGTGGTGCTCCTATGCTTGATGGGCTCGAACAATGCGGCCCGCGAGGTGGCGGCCGAGCGGCGGATCGTTGAGAAGGAGAAGTTCGGCGGCTTATCGCCCGCGGCCTATCTCGCGGCCAAGGCGGCTTATCTGGCCGTGCTGGTCCTCGTCCAATCGCTGTGGATGGGCTTCTTCGTGGAATACTTTTGGAAGTTCCGGGGCGACTTCACGACTCACCTCGGATTCCTCGTCCTCGTCAATGCGGCGATGACCTCGATTTGCCTGGGCATATCTGCCCAAGCGAAGTCGGCCGAACAAGCCTCGCTCTTATCCATCTATTTGGTTGGCTTTCAATTGCCTTTGTCCGGAGCGGTCCTGGCCTTGCCTGCCGCGGTGGAGCCCCTCACGCGGCCCTTCATCTCCGCTTATTGGGCCTGGTCGGGCTCCATCTCCGCACTGAGTACGGAAACTTACTCGGCCATCAAGGGGGTCACCGAGACCACCCTCTCGCCGGAGCGAGTCTGCCTTTTCCTCCTCGCCTCTCATCTCCTCATCGGGCTGGTGGTCGCCTTCCTCGGCCTGAATCGACCGAAGTGGGAGCATTGAGCCGCTAATATCCTTCTCACCCGTCCCTCCTTTCACCAGAATCAATCCATGGCCCGACGCGCATCATCCAGCCAAAGCCCCGCTGTCACCTTCGGGATTATCGGAGCAGTCGTGCTCCTTCTCGGAGCCGGCTACTTCTTCATGAACCAGAAGCCGAAGGGCTTCACCTCCCCCCCCCTTCCGGTGGAGTCCTTCCTCCGCAATGCCAATTCCCTTCGTGGCAATCGTTACTCGATGGAAGGGCGGGTCCATTCCATCGAGCCCCGGGATGACGGCAAATTTGTCGAAGTGGTCGTCCAAGAGCAGGGCCGCGAGCAGCATCTCTTCGTCGTGGTGCCGACGGCCCTCAACGAGACCAATCTGGAGCGCGAGCAGCGCTTCGCCTTCGAGGTGACGATTGAAAAGGGCGGCATCCCCCGCGCGACGGCGATGAAGCGGCTCTAGGCGAGCCGCTCCAGTCGCAAGCGGAAGGCCTCACGGCTTACCATTCACAGAGCGACTTCACATAATCGGCCGAGCCGTCCCGGAGCCAGCCGTCGAGCTGGGCGGGGTCCTTCAACTGCTGTCCCCGCAGGCGCGGAACGACGAAGTAGCCCGCATTGGCCTCCGGGAGGATGGTGAGGTCGCCCCACAGCTTCTCGAACTGGGCGACAGGGAAGACATCTTCCTGCCCGTGGCCCCAGCGCTTCTTGACGTCCTTCAGCGTCACATAGGTCGGGAGGCGATTGGCCAGCTCGCGGACCGCGCGCTGGATGATGGCGGTCTCGTCGGCGAGGATGTCGTCCCGGGTCAGGCCCATCAGGCGGAGGAACTGGTCGATGTCGATCCAGGTGGTATTGGAGTTGTAGTAGGAGAGTTCGAACTCGGCTTCCTCATCCGGCATGGCAAGTCCTTCCACGAGGCGGGGCATGCCATTGATGCGGGCGAGACCTCCTCCCCGATCTTCAAGACGGCGAGTGATCATCTCAAAGCTGAGCCCGTCGCCGCTCATGCGGTGCAGGCCGAGGAGAGAGGCGTCCACGTTGGCACCCAAGGTGTCGATATTGTGGAGCATCAGCGTCTTGAGCTGCGGCCGGTTCTCCAGGAGATACTTCAGCGTGCCATTGAGCAGGAGGTTCGGCACCTCGAAGAAGTGGCCCACGGGGTGGAGACATTGCAGGGGCAGATTGTCGGTGTAATCCGTGCACTCGCCCGTTTGCTCCGCCCAGTTGATGAGGGCGGCGCGGACTGAATCCCGCACTTTCTGTTGCTGCTCATCGAGCTTTTGCTGGGCCACTTCTTCCCAGGCAAAGCGTAGGTCGCGCACCGTGGGCACCAGGCGCAGGCCGACGGAGCGCCCCTTCGAGAGGAGCACCGGGCCGGGGTATTGGTAATTGTGGACCGAGTCGAGGAAGCGACGGGTCGGGCCGTCAGTCAGATAGGAAGTGGTGAAGATGTGCGGGATGGGCATGCCGCAGCTCTTCGTCGCCCGCCGGGACTTTGCCAAATGGACCTCCAGAAAGGTGCGGAATTGACCGTCGAGGGGAGCGAAGGGGTTGAGCGCCTTGCAGGTGCCCGCGCCTCCCGTCCAACGGGAGCCGGCACCCGCAGCGAGGGTGATGACGGCCACCTCGCCATTGCTCAGGGCTTGTTGACCGACAGCTTCCGCGCCGCTGGTATCAATCTCAAGCGTATCGAGGACATCGTCCTCCTCAACGTCGCTGATTGTCGTCGTCGTGGAGAGGCGGTTTTGCGAGAGCCCGAGGCGTCCCTCGCGGATGTCGCTGCGGATGTCTTCATGCAGCTCGCGATCAAATCCGTTCTCCCGCAGAAGCTCCGTCAGAGAGCCGGAGGTCGCATTCTTCTGCTCATCCTTGGGCAGGATATTATCGAAGAGTTCGTGGATGGAGCGGGAGAATTCCTTCCGCTCATCGACTGCCTGGCGGAAGTGGAGGAGATCCTGCTTCTGGGTCTCGCTCAGGCTTTCCCGCTGCCGCCCAAGCAGTTGAGGCACGTGGATCTGGTAGTAATTGGGTGGGAGAAGCGGGGAGGTTCCGCCCAAGAGAACGGCGGCTGTGCCCTTGGGATTGATGGAGAAGTCATAGACGACCGGATCCATCGCGAAGGGGAGGGCGTGCTCAAGGCGTCGCTTCTCGGCGACCATGATCTCGGCCAGTTTTTCCTGGGCTTCGGCCTTTCGCTCGGGGGCGAAGATGAAGCCCATGCCGCCGCCGGACATGCCGCCCAGCATCCAGAACCCCCAGAAGTCGTCGCCGAAGTGCTGGAAGGCGCGGGCGATGAGCGTCTCGGTGAAGAGGTTCGTCGCCCAGGGTATGATGGTCTGGATCGGGCCATAGAAGTTCTTGGTGGTGGCTTTGCCCAGGGCCTTGATGTCGCCTTTCTTAAGCGAATCGATCAACTCATCGAGCAGGTTGAGAGCCTGTTGGCGGCCTTGCCACTCTTTGTCGGACCGGAGCAGATACTTCTCCGTCACCATCTCCAGGATGGGGCCGACATTCTGCGCCATGCCGCCATGGACGAGGACGAGGGAGTCCTGCAGAGCTTGCCGGGCGGAGGCGGGAATTTCCTCCTCGTCAAAGACGTGGTGGCTGGGCATGAGCCGTCCGCGCGAGATACCGTGCTCGGGATCTCCCTCACCGGCTGGTTCGCCCGTGATGAGCTTGATCCCGGGCCAGACCCCGCCGGAGTCCTGCCAGCCGCCGCCGGAGCCGCCCAGCCATTCCCCGAGGATGGCGCGGGCAAGCACTAGGCGGCGCTCACTCTCCTCCAATGGACCGACCAGCTGGGTCGTCTGGCCCGTCGCCCGCATGAGGACGCCGATGAGGGCGGCGAGCAAATTCGTGGAGACCGCGAGGCGGGAGCCCTTGGGAATATCATTGACCGAGGAGACCAGCTCGAAGCCCTTGCCCGGGCCGAGCAGGCTGGCGAGGAGATCCTCGAGGCGCTGACCGGAGCCCTCAATGCCGGGAGGGACAATGCCGGAGGAGATGACCGCAGCCTTGAGCAGGCCGAGGTAGTCCTTCGCGAAGTCGAAGACCTCACCCAAGCTGGTGATGGTGGCGGTGGCCTTGAGGTCGATGGAGGTCAGCCTGATGACCGGCTCATCGATAACCCGTAGGTAGGCCTCGACCGGAGGGCGGGTTTCCGAGTCTCGGCCATGCACTCCCAAGTCGACTGAAACATTAACGACCTTCGCCCCCGCAGGATAGTCCATCCCGAGGAAGAAGATGTCCGACCAGCCGCTGTGGGAGAGATCCATGCGGACCGGGGTGCTCTCCCGCAGGATGGGTGAGGCTCCCATGGAGAGATCGAGAAGTTCCTTGCGAAAGCGAAGGGGATTGTCCGCTGGATGACCCATGCGGAACATCCACTGGTTGCCGCGGACGGTGCGCACGGACTTGCGCACCTGATCAGCGAGGGTCTGGAAGGCGAGCTCATGATAGGAGGCGGCGAGGGCGGAGGAGATGCCGTCGCCGGGCCCGTTCTCATCCTGTTCGGCCAAAAAGACATCGATGGCTTCCTGGAAGCGACGGTTCAGCAAGTGATCATGACCTTCGAAGGGGATGTGACCGGCGATGTTATCCAGCTTGGGAGGGAGATGGTAACGATGGATGGAGTAGAGGAAGAAGAGAGCCCGGACACGATGGTAGAGATTGTCCGAGGTCCGGCGGAAGTCATCCAGACTGGCGGCAGCTTCCAGTAATTCGTCACGGGAGAGTGAGTTGCAGACGGCGGCGAGAGCGGTATCGCGGCGGGCCGCGTCGTCGCTGGTGATGATCGAGATGAGATCAGTCATGGGCGTGCGTTGTCGGTGGTTGGGATCAGCCTTCGCTGGCCAGGGTTTCGATGATCATGGCCATGACCTCGTCGCGATGAGGGCCTGCCAGCGAGAGATCCAGCTGGGCGCGCAGGATGCCGTAGCGACGGCCCAGGTTGAAGCGCTTGCCGTTGATTTGGAGGGCCAGGTATTTGCCGGAGTTGGCGAGATGATTGAGGGTCGCAGTCAGACCGAGGCTCTCTCCTGGAGAGAGGCTGGCGAGTTGGTCGGAGAGCAAGTCCATGGCGCGCGCGGGAAGGACGTGCATCCCGAAGAAGCAGAGATAGCGCCCGGCACGCAGGCCGGGGACGAAGAGCTCTTGCTCGGCGAGGGTCGGGGTCGGCTTCTCAACAATCTTGGAGACGTCGAAGAGGCCCTTGCTGCCGGGGATGAGGCTGGCGCTTACCGTTCCGTAGAGATTCAGGTGGCTCTCGCGGGTGGGCTGCACTCCGGAGATGGTGGCCTCCTCCTTCTCCGCAACCTCGAGGATTTGCTCGAGGCAATTCTTCTCGGTGTAGGAGCGGAAGAGATGGTCGCCAACGAGGAGGAGGAAGGGATCTCCCCCGGTGAAGTCACGGGCGGAGACGATGGCGTGTCCATATCCCCGGGGCTCGCTCTGGACGATAAACTCGACCTTGTCGGCGTGAGGACCGGCCGCCTCGCGGTAGGACTCGGTTTCACCCGGAGCGATGACGACGGCGGCGGATTCCAGCCCTGCGGCAAAGATCTCATCGAGAAGGATCTGCAATGGAGTCTTCGTCTCGCCCTTGGCATCCACAATTGTCTGGAGTGGCAAATGCTTGTCGGCGGGGTTGGCTGACGTGATGAGAGCTTTAGCTGGCTTCACGTGCGCAACACTCGTGATATCCCGCGCAACTTGCAAGTAGAGTCTCGATCGACGCTGTCTCCATCGAACGGGTAAAATCACAGAACAACCTTGTATTTAAGAAAGCTTAAGGAGATTCTCGTCAGGCACGATGGGCCGCAAATCAAACAGAAGCAAAACGGCGTCGAAGCAAGACGAGGGTACGGTGCGTCTCTGGTGGGGCGTGGGGTTGATGGTAGCCGGACTGCTTTTGCTGTTGTCGCTGACCACTTTTCATCGGGCCGATCTGGTTGGGATCCCCTTTTTGCAAAGTTTCTCCGAGGGAGGAGAGAAGGGGCCAAACCATAACTTCGCCGGAGTGATCGGGACCATTCTCGCCTTTCTCCAACTGCAACTCTTCGGAGTGGCTTCGTGGTTCGTGCCCTTGGGCTTGATTTGGCTCGGGGTGAGGAAGCTATTCTTTCGGGGCGAATTCGGGTGGATGACCTGGACTGGCTTCGGCGTTCTCCTCGCCAGTGCCTCCTCGCTCGTCGCGGTGATGAAGCTCTGGAAGACATGGGCCATCAACAACGGCGTTGGCGGCGGACCGGGTGGAGTGGTGGGGAATATCCTGGGCTCGGGTGTCTTTGAGAAATTGCTCAATGTTGCGGGTTCCGTGCTCATTCTCGGCGTCGTTTACTTGGCCAGTCTCGTCCTCTTTCTCGGTCTCCATCCGGTGGAATTCGCCAAGGCCCTGTGGGGCGAAGTGCAGAACTTGCAATTGGCCAAGCGGCTGTCCAGGCAGTCCGCCACTCCAGTCCGTCCCGCTCCCGCGAAGAAGAATCCTCGGAAGAAGCCAAAACCAATCATCGAGGATCCGGTCGGTGACGACGATACCCCGGTGGTGGAGGAGGACTTCGACGTCGAGGACACCGGGCAGACGAAGCTCCCTCTGCGCGAGACGCCTGAGCCGCAGATCATCGATGCCAACCAGAAGCGCGGTCTCGCGCCCGATGCGGGACCACGCGCCTTCGAGCGCAAGAAGCCCGAACATGCCGCGCTCAGCACGGAAGGCTTCGATGAGTATGAGCTGCCCGGCTTCGACCTCCTCGACTACGATGAGGCTGCGGAATCGCCAACTGATAGCAATCACGACGAACTCTTCGCCACCCAGCAGACCATTGTCGATACCCTGAAGGCCTTCGGTGTGGAGGTCACGGCGGGCGATATCACCCGTGGCCCCACCATTACTCGCTACGAGATTTACCCTTCGCTCGGATTACGTGTCTCCCGGATCACCCAGCTGGAGTCCGACCTCGCCCGGGCGACCAAGGCGGAGCGGATCAACATCCTCGCCCCCATCCCCGGCAAGGACACCGTAGGTATCGAGATTGCCAACAACGACCGCGTGGCCGTGCCGCTGCGCGAGCTTTTGCAGAGTGCCGAATTCCGTTCATCGAAGAAGAAGATCCCACTCGCGCTGGGTAAGGATGTTTATGGCAATGCCGTCATCGGAGACCTCGCGGCCATGCCTCACCTCCTCGTGGCTGGAGCCACTGGTTCGGGTAAATCGGTTTGTATCAACTCAATCATCACCTCGATTCTTTATAAGTTCGGCCCTGATGAACTCCGCTTCATCATGGTTGATCCCAAGGTGGTGGAGATGCAGATGTATAACGACCTGCCGCACCTCGTCGTGCCCGTGGTGACGGATCCGCGCAAGGTCGTGGGTGCTCTTAAATGGACCGTCAATGAGATGGAGCGCCGCTACAAGGTCTTCGCCAAGATGGGCGTGCGGAACTTCGACTCGTTCAACAACCGGGTGCGTCCAGAGGCGGAAGAGCCCGAGGAGGAATTGGAGCTCGCGCAGGAGCCGGAGCCCGAGGAGGAGGAGGCCTTGAGCGACGAGCAGATCGATTCCATCGCCGCTGCTCTTGAGGATGGTGAGCTGGGCCCCATGGGCTTCAGCGATGAAGACGAGGATGAGGAGGAAGAAGAGATCCCGGATCGCTTCCCTTACATCGTGGTGATCATCGATGAGCTGGCCGACCTCATGCAGACGGCTCCGGCGGATATCGAGTCGGCCATTGCCCGGATCGCGCAGAAGGCGCGGGCGGCGGGGATCCACCTCATCGTCGCGACCCAGACGCCGCGGGCTGACGTGGTCACCGGCATCATCAAGGCCAACATTCCTTCCCGCATCGCCTTCCAGGTATCCAGTGCGCTGGATTCACGCGTCATTCTCGATAGCAAGGGCGCGGAGAAGTTGGTGGGCAAGGGAGATATGCTCTTCTTGCCTCCCGGCTCGGCCAAGCTCGAGCGTTCGCAAGGGGCCTTCGTATCCGATGAGGAAGTTGAGTCGATCGTCCAATTTTGCTCGAACCAGACCGAACAGCAGTTTGAGCAGAGCATTCAAGACACCATCGACAAGGGCGGCTCCGACGAGGGGCAGGATGATGTCTCTGATGAGGATGAGGAGGTCGTCACCCGCTGCATCGACGTCATCATGACGGAGAACAAGGCGAGCACCTCTCTCTTGCAACGACGTCTCCGCCTCGGCTACACCAAGGCAGCCCGCATGATGGATATCTTGGAGCAGCGGGGTTACATCGGCCCGGCGGATGGAGCCAAGCCCAGGGAGATTCTACGGCGAGCCTAGTTGCTACGGCTCAAGCCGTATTCGAGGTGGGTCAAGATTCGGTCAAGCTCTGGAGATACTTCCGGCGTGCGGGATTCGCCTGCTTTCGGGCGAGGTCGGCGAGTTGTGCCTCGTTAATCCAGCCTTGCCGCCAGGAGATCTCTTCCAAGCAAGCGACCTCGTAGCCGGTGCGGTGCTCCATCGCGGATACGAAGTTGCCTGCCTCTAACAAGCTTGCGGGGGTGCCGGCATCGAGCCAGACGAAGCCGCGCCCCAGCTCCCGGCATTCGAGCTCATCCTCCCTGAGGTAGGACGCCATGAGATCGCAGATTTCGGTCTCGCCCCGTTGGGAGGGTTGCAGGCTCTCGGCCCGCCGGGCGACGCTACCGTCGAAAAGGTAAACACCGGGTATCGCCAAGTCACTCTTCGGCGTCCTGGGCTTCTCTTCAATGGAGAGGACCTGTCCTGTGGCATCGACCTCGACAATGCCGAAACGCTCCGGCTCTCGGGTGGGGACGGCAAAGATGCGGGCGCCTTTCTCCAGATTCATCGCCTCCCGCAAGGGATCGAGATTCCCGAAGAAGAGATTGTCACCGAGGATGAAGCAGCAACCCTCGCCGGCCAGCCAGGGGCCGGCAATGGCCAACCCTTGGGGAACGCCGCGAGGAGACTCCTGCACGGAGTAGGAGATCTCCATCCCCAGCTCACTCCCGTCTCCGAGGAGGGAGCGATAACTTGGCAGCCACTCCGGGCTGGTCACGAGCATGACCTCCCGTATCCCGCATCGCATCAGGAGCGAGAGGGGGTACAGCACCATCGGCTTGTCATAGACCGGCAGCAATTGCTTGGACACCACCCGGGTGAGTGGATCCAGCCGGGTGCCGCGACCGCCCGCGAGGATGACTCCTTTGCGAATCATTGCCGGCCTCTAACAGTTTGGGGAGTCGATTGACGCCCTTCTCTAACCGACGAAGAGTTCTTCGTCTTCCTCGCTCATCAGCTCGGCGCGGGTCGCCGCGCCAGCATCACGGATCGAGTTCAAGGTCCGCTTGACTCCCCGGCGGGTGTTGGGTCCGGCAATCACCTCGCGAACGCCATCGACGATGGCTGGAGTCACCGCGGCCACCCCAGCCAGGCCAATCAACAACGCGAGCGGCTTGCGCGCCCGCTCCTGCAGGAGATCGCCCAGGACGATGCCTGCGGCCACCCCCAATACCGCTGAGCCCACATCGGCGGTCGTTTCCGCCCATGGACTCACCACTTGCCTCTGTTCGTTCATTGACATGAGCTGACTCTACCCCATTCCGCAGCCTTGCAACATTCCAAAAATGCGTCCGCCTGCCATTCTGAAAAGCCGGAAAAACAACATTTTAATTGCGAAAAATCCAGCACCCACTAATTTGCCCGCATGAACCGGCTTGAAAAAAACCAGCTTTCGCGGCGCGAACGGCAGATCCTCGACATCATTTATCGTCTGGGAGAAGCAACCGCGCAGGATGTGCAGGATAATTTGCCGGATCCGCCCAGCTACTCCGCCGTGCGCGCGCTTCTGGTGACCTTGGAGAACAAGGGGATGCTCAAGCACACCAAATCCGGGCGCCGTTATCTCTATCATCCAGCCATTAGCGAAGACAGCGCCAAGCGTTCCGCCATCAAGAATCTCCTCAGCACCTTCTTCCAGGGCAAGCCGGAGAATCTCGTCGCCTCGCTCCTCGATCCCAAGGATCAGAAGCTTTCCGATGAAGAAATTGAGAATATCCGCAGTCTTATCGACGATAAGCAAGGGGAGTGACTCCCCGGCGGCCGGCTCGGCCCCTACTGACCATGTCTTTTCTACCCTCCATCCTGATTGCCGCTATTGGCCTCCTGGCCGTCCGACTCGCAGGGCGCCGCTCTCCAGTGTTGACCTCCATCACGCTGGTGACGCTTCTCCTTTTCCCCTTCCTGGGCTTTCTTCCCAAGGTGGAGGTGGCAATTCCCGGCGCGGGGAATTTGGTGGAAGGCACATCATCCGCCCGCATTTGGCTGCTCTATCCCGGAGGGGTCATCGTCTTTGGGGGGAAGTTCGCTTTGGATTTCCTCGCGCTTCATCGTTGGCAGCGGCAGAGCAGGCCGCTGACAGCCGCGCCCCTGGGGAAGATCCTGGCAGAATGCCAAGCTCGTCTTGGCTATCGGAGGACGGTGAGTTTGAGGCAGCATCACGACCTGCATTCCCCCGTGGCGGCCGGCCTCTTCCGTCCGGCAGTCTATCTGCCGGAGGAGGCAGTCAATTGGTCGGACGAGACCCTGAGATGCGTGCTGCTGCACGAGGTGGGGCACCATGCGCGGCGCGATCTGTGGACCTCGGCGATTGCCCGAGCCGCCTGCGTCCTCCATTGGTTCAATCCCTTCACGTGGCTTCTCCGTCGGCAGCTGCTGACGCAATGTGAGTATGCCTGCGACCACCGGGTGCTGGCCACCGGCTTGGATGCCAAGGCGTATGCCCATACGCTCTGTGATCTCGCGCAGCCAGCTGACCTTGCGGCTCCCACTCTTGCCCTGACGATGGCGACCAAGTCCACTCTGCGCGGGAGAGTCGAGAACCTCCTCGCCCCGGCCCAGCCTCTGTCGCTGCTTTCGATTCTGCTCACTCTCCTTTTCACTCTGGGGACGGCGGTCGCACTCAATACCCTCACCCCGGCCCTGCAAAAAAGTCTGCCCTCGCCGGTGTGGACCCAGCAGGAAATCGAGCTGCGCCACAGTGCTAATCCCTTCCCGGGGAATTAAGGCCAACTCGCCTCTTCGAGCTGACGCACGCCATTTTCCGTGGCTGCATGAGCTGCTTACCGATTCTGTCCTTTGCTTGGCGGCGAGAATCAGGAAGATGAACGGGTTGCTGTTAACAAAGCGGGCATGAGTGACGAACGATACGAGATTCGAGGTAAGGTAGGCCAAGGGGGCGTCGGGGCTGTCTATCGGGCCTTTGACCGCAACCTCAATCGTGAGGTTGCCATCAAGCGGGTCCTCACCGAGGAGGGCTTTGACCCGAAGAATGCCGACGACGAAGCCACCAAGTCCTTGCTGAAGGAGGCCACCGCCCTCTGCTCGGTCCAGCACCCGCACATCGTCACCGTGTATGATGCCGGCGTTGATGAGGATGGCCCGTATGTGGTGATGGAGCTGCTCGGCGGTCGGACTCTTGAGGAGATGGTGGAGCGGGGGACGATGACTTGGGGCGACTTCCGCGAGGTCGCCATCCAGACGCAGGAAGCGCTCATCGCCGCCCAAGAGCTTGATTTGGTTCACCGGGACATCAAGCCCTCCAACGTGATGGTGACGTGGCTTCCCTCGGGTAAGTTCCAGGTCAAGTTGCTCGACTTCGGTCTCGCCAAATTTTCACCCAAGCCCTCCCTGCAGACCATCGATCATGGGGATGCCGTCTTTGGCTCAATCCACTTCATGGCCCCCGAGCAGTTCGAGCGGGTCCACCTCGACAAGCGGACTGACATGTACTCGCTCGGCTGCGTTTATTACTACGCGCTGGCCGGTCGATATCCCTTCGATGGCGATACCGCGCCGCAGGTGATGGCCTCCCACCTGCAAAATACCTTCACCCCGCTCAAGGAGATCCGCCCCGATGTGCCGGACTGGGCCTGCCAATGGATTGAGTGGCATATCGCCCGCAATATGGAGGACCGGCCCAAGGATGCCCGTGAATCCCTCGAGCGCTTCCTCGTCTTCGACCAACCGGTCAATTCGGCCACCGCTCCCGTGGAGGTTAAGGCTGTTCCGGCCGCCGCCTTGCGCTCTAATACCGTCTCCGCAACGACGGGACCCGTCCCTCTCCATGCCCAGCCACAAAGCTCGACCCCCCCGGGGACAGTCAAGCTGGTCACCGGGCCACCAACAGCCAGCCCGGCGGAAGCCCAGCCTGCTGCTGAGCAGAGCACCTCGCCGCAACCCTTGACCCCACCGCCAGGGTCCAAGCCCAGTGTGCACACCTCCTCGCAGGTTCTCCGCGCCGCCACCGGGCCGACCCTTCTGCAAAGCACTGCCCCTCCGGCCCAGTCCACTCCGGCCCCTCCGGCCCAGTCCACTCCGGTCCCACCCAATCAGCTCGCCGTCCCTGCGGCGCCTGCCTCGACCACCCCTTTTCCCGCGCCTCCCGCGCCCCCGATGGCGTCCGCCCCGGCCTCGTCGCCTCCACCACCCGCTCCTCCAGGGGCGGCTGCTTCCGCGCCGCCATCAGCTCCCGCCCCTCCAGCAGAGACTCAAACTCATCAACTGCCCATGCCAGAAAAAGACGGAATGAGCACCGCGCTCAAAGCCACCATCGCCACCCTTCTCACCGCTGCCGTCCTCGTCACGGCCGTCGTCCTTTATCAAAAAATCGCGAACAACAAGGATCAGGAGGAGCTCCAGGTCATTGCCAATCTGGCGGCCGATCCCAGCACCGAGGAAATCCCCCTTACCAAGGCGAAGCTCAATGCCATCCTCAATCACATCGGCAGCCCCGGCTTCGATAAGGACAAGGGCACCTTCTACCAGGCTCTCAGCTTGGCCACCCTTACCGAGGGCTCTGGTCTCAACCGTGAGATCGCGCAATTCGCCACCAAGAAGAATCTCTCCGAGGAGATCCGGGTCCGTCTCTTCCAGGTGCTCAACAAGAGGGGGGCCGATGATGTCGTCACCCGGCTGGTGACCTATGCGGGCGAGACTTCTGAGAGTCGCGCCGGAGAAGCCGCGCTGCAGGCCGCGTCCAAGGGCATCACCCAATTCGAAGTCCCCGAGCTATTGAAAATCATCTCCTTTGGCTCCGACAGATCGATCCGCCTCGCTGCCGAGAAGGCCCTCATGCGATACGCGGAATCCCAGGGCCGGGGCCCGGTCACCGTCCTCGCGAACAATATCAATCAAGCCTATGAGGCCGCGCTCGATAGCGAAGCCAAGCAAAGCTTCCTGAGACTCCTTGGCGCCACGGGCATGAAGTCGGCCCAGCCGACTATCAACGATGCGCTCACTGGCGATGATCGCACGCTGAAGATTGCGGCCTTCACCGCTCTGCAGAATTGGCCCAATGACGAACTCTTCGAGTTGCACCTCGAGGCTCTGAATGATGAATCCGACAAAGTGCTCCGGGCACAGGTCTTCGAGACGATCATCAACTTCTTGAAAAAGAGCGAGGCTGACGACCTGGCGAACAAGTGGAAGGCCGTCTCCGTCTCTTTGCGCAATGATACCGAGAAGCGCGCGCTCATCACCGCCTTGGCCAGCAACTACAATGACCGCTGGGCCATCGAGCTTGTCGAGATTTTCCGCGAGGATGCCAATGACGATGTCTCCTACCTCGCCGAGCGCGCGCTCGAGAGGATGAACCGCTAAGTCATCATGAATGCGCAAGGCCTGCTTGGCATCGCCACCCTCCTCTTCTTGGCCTGGGCGATATCCCGAGACCGGAAGGCAATCAACTGGCGGACGGTGGGCGGGGCCTTCGCCATCCAGCTTGGCATCGGGGCTTTCGTCCTCATTGTGCCTTGGGGAGTGACCTTCCTGGCTAGGGTGAGTGATTTCGTCGCCGCCATTATCGGCGCGGGGAATCAAGGGATCGGCTTCATCTTCGGGCCGACAGTGGATGAGAAGTTCGGTTTCGTCTTCGCCTTCAAGGTTTTGCCCGTCATCGTCTTTTTTAGCTCCTTAATCGCGGTTCTCTATTATCTGGGAGTCATGCGATGGGTCATTGCCATCCTGGGCGGCGCCTTGCAGCGCCTCCTGAAGACGAGCCGGGCCGAGTCACTCTCGGCAACAGCCAATATCTTCGTCGGGCAGACCGAGGCCCCCTTGGTCGTGAAGCCCTATATCCCGCGGATGACCCAGTCCGAGCTATTCGCGGTGATGGTGGGAGGACTGGCCAGCATTGCCGGTTCCGTCCTCGCTGCTTTGGCCGGGATGGGTATTGAGCTCAAATACTTGATCGCGGCTTGCTTCATGTCCGCTCCCGGCGGGCTGCTCTTTGCCAAGCTCATCCTGCCGGAGACGGAGAAGCCCGCGCTCACCCCGCCCCCCCTGGATGAGGAGGACAAGCCGGTCAATCTCTTCGACGCGGCCGCCAAGGGCGCAGCCGAGGGCCTGCAACTCGCGCTCAACGTCGGAGCCATGCTCTTGGCCTTCATTGGCTTAATCGCGGTGCTGAATCTGGGTCTCGAGGCGCTCGGCACTTCCTTGGAGAAGATTCTCGGCTTCCTCTTTGCACCTCTTGCCTGGTTGGTCGGAATCCCCTGGACCGAGGCGGCCCAAGGGGGCTCACTGATTGGACAGAAAGTGGTGGCCAATGAATTCGTCGCCTTTTTCTCCCTTCAGAGCGATTTCAGCGAACTCTCGGAGCGGACCAAAGGCATCATCACCTTCGCCCTGTGCGGCTTTGCTAATTTTTCGTCGATCGCGATTCTTCTCGGAGGACTCGGAGGGATGGCTCCGGGGCGACGCCCGGATATTGCTCGTCTCGGGCTTCTCGCCGTATTGGCCGCGACGTTCTCGAATCTGATGAGCGCGAGTATCGCCGGTCTCTTTCTGTGAAATGACCCGGAGCAGGGCGGGCTCCTGCACTAGAATGAGTCCACTCGGTAATTCATGACCCTCAGCTCTTTTTGCCCTTTTGGGTCGACCGGGAAATAGAGAAACGGCCCCCGGTTTCCCGAGGGCCGCTCTCACCAGTCACACGCACAATACAGGGCAGGAAATCTGTTAAATAAGGAGAGCCTCGTCTGTGGACGGTTCGTCCGGCTTCGTGCGTTTGTCAACCGCCTCTTTCACCCGGCTGCTGGCCTCGCGGCCCGCGTCTTGTCCGGCGTTCATGCCTTTTGCAACAGATTCTTTCACTGTTTCTGGCACGAATTCCCGAGCGAAGGTGGCGGCGAATCCCGCGCCGTATGCGATACCATACGCGAGATCGACTAGGGCTCCATCAAGAGATTCTTTAACTTTCGGCGCTTTCTCGCGGGCTTTGCGTCCCGCGTCTTCAAAGGCGTTCTTCATGGTCTCCTCGATACGCGCGAAGGGGCTCTCGGAGTGGGCTTGATCAGCTTTGTCAGAATGATTGTCGGAGGTCATGGGGGTAACTTTCTACCTTGATAGCGGACTCGAATCCGCATTTTGTTCAGCGGAATAGACGCGAACGGGCAAAAAGTGCGGGATACAATCGAATCCCTCTTTTGTAATCAGCCGCAGACCCTGGGGAGGGCGCTTAGCGGCGACGTCCGCGATAGCGCTCCCGGGGATCGTCTTCCGGTGTGGCCTCGTCCTTGTAACCGAGGATGCCGTAGCGCCGCAGGTTGCGGACGAAGGTTTTTGTATCGGTCGAGATGTCCTCATCCTTGCCTAGGGCGCTGACCAGGCCGTTCTCGGAATTGAGGTTGTCGAGGGTGTCGCCGGCCTTGGCGAGGGTCTTTTCCGCTTCTTGCACCGCTCCTTGGGCGTCGTCAGCGACAGCCTTGATTGAGCGAACGGTCGAGGGGACTTCCTCCATGGCGGGGCCGATGTGGGCAAGTTGCTTGTCGACCTCGCCGAAGGTGAGCTGAGCCCGGTCGGCCAAGGCGGTAATTTCCTGAACGGCCAGGCGGGCGTCGGCCAGGAGCGGCTGCATATCGGCAGAGGCGGCCTTGGCTCCGACGGAGGCGTCTTCGATATTCGTCAACGTGCGGGAGATGGTGCCGATATTGCGATCGGAGAGGATGCCATTATTGACCTGCTCAATGGATTCAGTGAGGCGGAGGGCAATGGCGCGGATGTCATCGAGAGCCGCATCGAACTTGATGAGGCTGGTCTGTGAATCCTCGACCAACTCGCGGATATCACTGGCCACAGCCACGGCGTCACTTTGGATGGACTCCAGACCGCTGGCTCCGCCACCATCCACGATCTCTCCTTCTTCAAGAAGCGCGGTGGAAGGATTTTCAGGGATGGAGGCGACGATGACCTTGTCTCCGAGCACGGTCAGGCTCTCGATCTGGAAGACCGTATTGCGGGGGAGGCGGCGCTGGTTATCGATGACCAGAGGCACCCGCACCTTGGGCATTTCATTGGCTCCGACCTGAAGCTCCTCCAGTGACGGAGGAGAGGCGACTTCTCCGATGGTGGTGCCTGCCATGCGCACCTTGGTGCCCTTGATCACGTTGCTGGCGTCGGAGAAGCGCACTGTGACGTGGTAGCCGTCCTTATAACCCTTGCTGAAGTTGCCAAAGCTGATGATGAGCCATCCAAGCACGGCGAGACCGAACAGAATGAAAATTCCGACCAGTAACTCGGTTCGACTTTCCCGCGCAGGCATGCAGACCAGTCCCACACGGGACACCTATTGTCAATTGGAGGAAACGGGCTTCCGCTGTTGCTGACGCCAAGCGTGGAAGACGAAAGCAGCTCCGATGAGGATGAAGAAGAGGGAGTAAAATTGCCCCTTGGTCAGTGGGCCGACCATTGCCGAGTCCGGCACCCGGTATTGCTCCACAAAGATGCGGCCTGCGGCGTAGAGGAGGAAAAAGAGCCCGGTAAGAAGACCGTGAGGCAGCCTCGGGTAGCGGAAGCGAAGGAAGGTGAGAACGCCGAAGAGGAGAAGCCCCTCGAGTAATCCCTCATAGATCTGGGAAGGATGCCGGGGGAGGAGGTAGGGCTCGATGGCATCTTTGACGGCATCACTTTCCCGCACTGCGGCATTGAGCAGTGGCTCGCCATTGGCTCCGGTCTCATAGGCTGCGATCAGGTTCTCCCGCGTCGTGCCTTCGGCGGCTTGGATGGCGCTCACCATGGCCTCGTTTTGCGATTTGAATTCATCACAAGCGGGATTGAAGAGGCTGCCGGGGAATTTGACTGCCCAAGCGACGCCCTTGGCGACATGGCCATAGAGCTCGCCATTGATGAAGTTGGCCAAGCGACCGAAAAAGACACCCAGCGGCGCGACGCAGACCAGCCCATCACCCAATGCGGCCCAGGAGATTTGATTCTTCCGAGCATAGAAGTAGGCGCACACGCAAATGCCGAGGATGCCCCCGTGAGAGGCCATTCCGCCCTCCCAGACCTTGATGATGGTCAGGGGATCGGCGGCAATCTGCGCTCGGCCCTCGTGAGATGGCAGCATGTAGAAGAGAACATAGCCGAGACGTCCGCCGAGAAAGACACCCCCCAAGGCGCAGAGGGCAATGAAGTCCGATATCTTATCAGGTGCGATGGGGTAGAGCGAGCGCTCGGCCATCTTCTTAAGCAACCACCAACCCGTGAGGAAACCGGCTAAATAGGCCAGCCCGTACCACCGGACTGCCAGGGGACCAGCCGAGAAGATCACAGGATCAAGGTCGTGGACGTATTGAGCGGCGATGAACACGCGCTTGGCTAAACCGGAATGCGAGAGAGGTCACGAGCCAAAAATAGTGACAGACGCGAAACGCGGCGGCCCGAGGTAGAAGTTTTGACTTGGTCTCTCAAGTTCACCACCTTGTGCCCTCCCGACCATGAAACGCCTCATCCTTCTCCTCATCGCCGTCTCCTGCTTGCCGACTCCAGCGGTTCTCAATGCCGTCTATGTCTTCGGGGACAGTCTTTCCGATAGTGGGAATGAAGGACGCTGGACCAATGGACTCTTGTGGCATGAGCAGATTGGCATCGCGACCTCACCCTCGGATACCGGCGGCACGATCTATGCCCGGGGTGGCGCGCAGACGGCGGACGTGCTCACCCAGGTGGACGACTATCTTTTGGCCTCCGGGGGAGTGGCTGATCCCTTGGCGACCTATGTGATCTTTGTCGGGGGCAATGATCTCGGGGCGATAGCCGCTAGCTCGCGCAATATCTTCCAAGTGTTCAATCGGGTAAACAATCGCGTGACCCAGCTCCTCAATCAAGCGGTAGAACTGACTGACCTCGGAGCCACGCAGGTCCTGATCGCCAATGCTCCTGATGTCAGCTTGACTCCTCTGGCCACCGACCTGGCAGCCGGAGACCAAGCTGCCTTGGCTGCCCTGGCCAACTTGGCTGCGACATGGAACTTGCGTCTCTCGCTCGCCTTGGCCTCGCTGGGTGATCCCAGGGTGAGCCTCTTCAATATCGCTGCACCCTTCTCCGATATGAATGCCAATCCCTCGAGCTATGGCCTCACCAATGTGACGGGGACGATCATCAATGATTCCCCGGCCTATCCCTCGGAGTATCTCTATTATGATTCCTTTCACCCCGGGGATACCGCTCATGCCGAGCTGGCGTCGCTCTTCCTCGCCACCGTGCCCGAGCCGGCGACTGGCTGGCTTGGTCTCTTGGGCTGCGCACTTCTCGCTGGGCGGCGGCAGCGGAAAGCCTGACCGCGACGCTGCTTTTCAGACGCTTGATATTAAGCAAGGATTCGCCCGGTGCCATTAGCCATCCAGGGACGGTTCTTTGAGGTTGACGGAGAGAGACAATTTCTCCGGGCCGTGACCTATGGTCCCTTCCCAGAGAAAGGTGAGCTGGAGCCGGAGCGCGAATTTTCCCGCATCGCCAAGGCGGGCTTCAATGCCATCCGCACCTATCAGGCGCCTGACCGGCGTCTTCTCGATTGCGCGTCCAGCCACGGCTTGCACGTCATGGCCACCGTGCCTTGGCACTGGGATAGTCTCTTCACGCGTGACGAGGAGACCCTGGCGAAAGCGCGAGCGGCCTTGGAGGCATTTCTCCGAGCCTATGGCGAGCATCCAGCTCTGGGGGCGCTCCTCATTGCCAATGAGATCCGGCCGGATCTGGTCCGCTTCATGGGGCCGGTGGCGACCAGGGAGAAGTTGGAGGAATTAGTCGCCTTCTGCCGCCCTCTCGCTCCCCGCCTGCCGATTGCCTATGCCAGCTTCCCTACCACCGAATACCTGGAGCTGGGGAATACCGACTTCACCGCCTTCAACGTCTATCTGGAGCAGCAGGAGGACTTCGCCCGCTACCTGCGGCGTCTGCAGAATATCGGCGGAGATCGGCCGGTGATGCTGACGGAATTCGGTTTCAATACCCATCCGCGCGAGACTGGGCGGAGCGCGGAGGCTCTGGAAGAGGAGCAAGCGAAGACACTGCGCTGGGCGCTGGAGACGAGCCATACCGAGGCATTGGCCGGCTTCACGGTCTACTCTTGGTCCGACCGCTGGAAGACCGGCGGCGAGGAGGTCACGGATTGGTCCTTCGGCCTCACCCGGCGCGATCGCTCGGACAAGCCGGCCTTGTCGACCTTGGCTGATTACCGGACTCCGCAGCCTTCCTCATGGCAGGGTCTGATCACTATCGCAGTCTGTACCCGCAATGGCGGGGAACGGCTGCGGCATAACTTGCCCAGCTTCGAGCTTCTTGCCGATGAAGACTTCGAGCTCCTCATCATCGACGATGGCTCGACGGATCAGACCAAGGAGGTCGTCAGCGCCTTTGCTGCTCATACCACGCTCGACCTCCGCTACAGCCATCAACCGCCCGGGGGCCTCTCGGTGGCGCGGAATCACGCTGCCCGCTTGGCGCGCGGTAAGATCATTGCCTACATCGATGATGACGCGCGTCCGGATGCGGATTGGTTGCACTATCTCAGGCGCGCCTTCGCCCGCAATCCTAAGGCTGCTGCTGCGGGCGGTCCGAATCTGCCGCCCGCGCCCATCTCGAGAGAGAATGCTGTCGTCACGGCCTGCCGAGGTAATGTTTCCCACGTCCTTCTGAGTGACACCACCGCCGAGCATCTGCCGGGCTGCAATTTGGCCGTAAAGGTTGACGTGCTGTTGGCGGAAGGAGGGTTCGACGAGCGATTCCATGCTGCAGGTGATGATGTCGATATCTGTTGGCGCTTGTTGGATGCAGGCTATGAGCTGGCTTTCCATCCCGGGGCCAGCGTTTTCCACGATCGGCGCGAGACCATTGCCAAATTCGTCCGCCAACAACGGGGCTATGGTGAGGCCGAGGCCCTACTTTATCAAAAGCACCCCCAACGATTCTCGACGGATGGGATCCGTTGGGAAGGCGTCATCTATCCGGGCTCGCCCCTGTTAGTGGAGCCCGGCACGGCGATTTATCACGGTCCGCTGGGAGAGGCGGACTATCAGATGGCCTCCCGCTCCTGCATGCCGAGGCGGCGTCTGGCACCGGGTTTTGATTCATGGATCAACCGGAAGCTCGTCGCCTTGAGCGAATGGTGGGCCTTCCGCGCCAGGCGGGCGACTCGCAAGCGCTTCGGAGGCCCCGTTGGCCAGACTAGCAGCCAGGCTCAATCGTTGAGCCAGCCAGTGGCCACCTTCGAGCGGCATCTCGAGCAGGTTCCCTCATCGGCACGGGGGCGGGTGATTGAGCGCCTTTTACAAGAAGGTTGGCGCGCGGGCGAGGCGACTGACGCTTTCGATCTCGCGCGGGATGAGAACCGGCTTCTCTTGGCCCAAACTCTTTTCGAGTATGGATTGGCAACTCTTCACCTCCGCCTCAGTTCATCCAAGCAACTAACAGCCAACGAAGCGGAAGAAGTTTTTGAAGCAGTCCTAAGGGATATTTGATAGAGCGAGTGTCATTTCCAAAGGATTATTTGCTTTTGCTTTAATTTAATAAATGCAAACAATCTCCCGAATTCCTCCTATATGAAGCTTGGATTCTCTATTATTCTCCTCACTGCGATCCCTCTTGCGATGTCCCCGGCGCAAGAGATATTGAGTTCACCCTTTGGTTTTTCCAAGGTAACCGTCGCTGCCGCAGAATCCGAGGGACAAAGCCGTCTCACAGCCATTTCCGCTAACTTTCTTCGAGAAGAGAAGGTGAGCACCTTGGCGACCCTCATCGATGACTATAGTGACGGCTATCAATCGGTTGTCGTCTCAGGAGCGGACTGGGCGAGTAACGAGTTCTTGGCGAGCCCTCATTTGGCTTATCTCACCAATGCCGGAGGAGCGGAGGAAGCCTTTCTCATCACCGGGCACACCACGGATGGTCAGCTGACGATTCACTGCGGATATGACCTGAGGGGGGACTCTGAAACGCTGGAAACCTTTGGCGAGAATGTGGAGCTGGTGATTCGGCAGGCTCACACCATCAACAGTCTGTTTGGTTCGCAAGTTGATGAGATTAATAGGAATGATGGCTTTAATCTCTGGTCTGGCAAGTGGGTGCAATATTCCTACACCGGCAGCATGTGGGTGGTCGCGGGCGATCCATTCACTGACCAAGGCAATACCGTCATTTTTCCGGAAGAAGGGCTCCTGATCCAGAGAAGCCAGCCTACCCCGCTGGTCTTTCGTTTCTTTGGCGAAGTGCCGACCAAGGTCCAGACAGCGACGCTCGATGCAGCGGGGCTGCACCTCATCTCCAATCGTTATCCAGTATCCTCGACCCTCGCCGAACAGCGAATTGAGCAACTCGCGGGATGGAACTCTACCCAGGACAGCCTCTATCTCTGGCGCAATGATTCCTGGAAGCAATTCAGCCATGACGGCACGGCATGGCGGGCGGCCGGCAATCCATTCGAAGATGCCGGTGGCACCATTATCCCGCCCAATAGCGCTCTCTTTATCTCGCGGGCCACGGCGACTCCAACAAACACGCGCCAAATCCCTGATTACCTCTCCTCAGAACAGTAAGAGCATTAACCACCCGGAACCATGAGAAAACAGCTGGTCCTTCTCCCACTCATCGCGGCAACCGCTCCCCTTGGTGCGCAATCGTCCATCACGATTGCCGGGAGCTCGACCCAACCCATCGTGCTCACCTCAGGGGAATCAGCCTCGAGCTACCTCGTGGGCTACTTCGAAAGCAGTGAGGCTCCCGACTCCCGAACGGGCTGGGCGACGTTCGAGCCTTTGGCTGGCTTTGATAGCATGGAGCTGGGGACCATCGCGCAATCAGGGTCAAAAACGCCTCAGGATGGCCAATTCGCCTTCTCCTACGATGTCTCGGAGCGCGAGCAGATCGGGCTCACCGAGGCGTCCGACTACCCCCGCCGCCTCGGCATCCGTTTCTTCAATTCCAGCGGGACGCAATGGAACACGGTGAGTGCTTACAACAGCGATTGGCTGGTGAATGATCCCGAGGGTTTCGCTCCGACAGGCTCAGTACTCAGCCTGCAGGACGAGGATCTCGTCTGGGAATTTTCCTCATCGCCCTTCACGGCGGTACCAGAGCCGTCGACCTGGCTGTTCCTAGCGATGGGGTGCGGATGGATCGGTCGGCGCCGCCGAGCCTAGACCCAGGTCAACTTTCGGGCCGTCATGAATCGAGTCTCCACCTGCTGGCTCCTTCTTTTGTTGAGTTGGTTGAGTGCGCACGCCGATCTGCAGATCGCCGGCAGCTCGGTGACGCCGATCATGGCGAGTGATGGCACTGCGGCGACAGGCCATTATGAGATTGGCTACTTCGCCAGCGATGCCGTTCCAGATTCGGCGGGCGAGTGGGCGGACTTCACCCCGATTTCCGCAATCGAGCCGAATGAAATCGGGATCATCGACCAAACAGGGGAGCCCACCCAGCAAAGCGGTCAATTTTCATTCGCTGAAAGCCTCGCCTCCAAGGAGGAGGCGGGTTTGATCGCTCCTAATGAGTATCCTCGCCGACTGGGCATCCGCTTTTTCAGCAGTGGGGGTCAGGAAAGCAATGTCGTGACGGCGGCCAATGACGATTGGCTGCTCCGGAATCCTGAATCGTTCGCTGTGTTGGGTGCCGATCTGAACCTCGCCGATGGTGATCTGCTATGGAGAGGCGGAGAGGAAAGCGCCTTCCGCCTCGTGGAGTCGGAGGCCCCGGCAGCGAGACCGAGGGTGGTCGCAATCTCGCATCTCCGAACTCAGGTGCAGATTCAAGTTGACCAGTTGACCCCCGCTGCGACCTATCAGCTCTTCCGGGGAGAAAGCCCGGAATCAACTGCAGTGCCGGTGGGCCAAGCCTTTACGGGAGGCGTCTCGCACCTCTTTACGGACCCCTCGCCGCCACCGGTGAGGGCCTTCTATCGCGTGGTTGCGCAATAGGTCCCGGATCAAGGGCATTGCATCTTTCCGAGTCGCGGCTAGGGTTCCCGCCCATTTTTTCCCATATGAAGAATCCTCCTCATATCGCCATTGCCGGAGCGACGGGTGCCGTTGGAATCGAGATGCTGGAATGCCTCGCCGATCTCAAGGTGCCTTACGCGGAGCTGACCTTGCTCGCTTCTGCTCGATCCGCAGGCAAGAAGGTGGAATTCCAAGGTGAGGAGCTGACCATCCAAGAGCTGACTCCTTCTTCCTTTGAGGGCGTCGATATCGCTCTCTTCTCGGCAGGTGGTTCTATCTCGAAGGAATTTGCCCCCCACGCCGCCGCAGCGGGTGCGGTCGTGATTGATAACTCCTCCGCCTTCCGCATGGATGAGGAGGTCCCGCTCGTCGTCCCCGAGATCAATCCCGAGGCCGCCTTCGACCATCCACGCGGGATCATCGCGAATCCCAACTGCACGACCATCATTTCCCTGATGGCGCTCGCGCCCCTGCACAAAGCCTTTGGGCTCAAGTCCATTATCGCTTCCTCCTATCAAGCGGTCTCCGGCTCCGGAGCTGCGGGGATAGCCGAGCTGGACGCACAGGTGCAGGCCTTGGCGAATGGTGGAGAGATCGTGCGCGAGGTTTACCCGCACCAGATTGTCTCCAATGTCATTCCCCATGTCGACGTCTTCCTGGAAGATGGCTACACCAAGGAGGAACTTAAGATGCTCAATGAGTCGCGGAAAATCCTTGCCCAGCCCGAGCTCGGGGTCACCTGCACTTGTGTGCGCGTGCCCGTGCACCGCAGCCACTCCGTCAGCATCACCGCAGTCTTCGATAAGCCGGTCTCCGTGGAGGCTGCCCGGGCCGTCTATGGTGACGGCACGCCGGGCGTGAGCCTCTGCGATGATCCGACCCAGGCTCTCTATCCCACCCCGCTTGATACGACAGGTAAGAACGATTGCCTTGTCGGCCGGATCCGTGAGGACAAGGTTCTTCCCAACGCCCTCGCGCTCTGGGTCGTGGGAGATCAGGTGCGGAAGGGTGCCGCCCTCAATGCGGTCCAGATCGCCGAGCTTCTCCTCAAGGGACCTTCGTCATAAACTCTGAGTCGACTTGATTGCTAAGCAATCTTAAGCAAAATAAAGAGCATGGCATCCGATCCCATGCATCTCTATTACGCCAAGTGGTTGCCCAGAGCCCGGCGTCTGCTCTCGCCCAGCGGCCGCCTCTCCGAGCTCGCTCACACCTTGGCTGCCAAGGACGAGGTCCCGGCGGAAGATTGGCGCTCCCGCTTGCGGCGGGTGCTCGATGGACATGAGCAGCCCGATGCGGACTTGGTCTTTGAGGTCGAGCGCTTCGTCGCTCGTCCGCTACCAGAACCGGCTCCCGACATGACTCGCGAGCTTAAGTTGCCGAGCTAAGGCGCGAGGCGCAGGCGCTAGCCACAAGAAGGGGGAATCGGTTGTTCTTTCTTCGTTTCTGGGGTGATCCTTTCGTGTTCGGGATCTTCTTTCACTAAAATCGCCGTCAGGGCTTGACCGCCGGGCATTGCGTTGGCAGTACAACACCAATTTAGCCGCAAGCTAGCATGCCGAAGGACACGAGTATCAAAAAAATTCTGGTGATTGGCTCCGGGCCGATCGTGATTGGACAAGGTTGTGAATTTGACTACTCGGGCACCCAAGCCTGTAAAGCGCTTCGCGAAGAGGGCTATGAGGTCGTTTTGGTCAATTCCAATCCGGCCACCATCATGACCGATCCCGAGACGGCGGAGCGGACCTACATCGAGCCCATCACTCCCGCGGTCATCGAGAAAATCATCGAAAGGGAGAGCCCCGATGCCCTTCTTCCTACCTTGGGCGGGCAGACCGCGCTCAATGCGGCCATGGACCTCTTCAAGGACGGCACCTTGGACAAATACGGGGTGCGTATGATTGGCGCCAACGCCGATGCCATCGACAAGGGAGAGGATCGCCAGCGATTCAAGGACGCGATGCTCAAGATTGGGCTCGACCTCCCCATCTCCGATACCGCGCACAGCATGGAGGAAGCGCGTAAGGTGGCTGAGGAGATTGGCTCCTTCCCTCTCATTATCCGCCCCGCCTTCACTCTCGGCGGCAGCGGCGGCGGCATTGCCTACAATCGCGAGGAGTTCGAGGAAATCTGCTTTCGCGGTCTCGACCTCTCGCCTGTTTCGGAAATCCTCATCGAGGAAAGTCTCCTCGGGTGGAAGGAATACGAGATGGAGGTCATGCGCGACCGCGCCGACAACTGCGTGGTCATCTGTTCCATTGAGAACCTCGACCCGATGGGTGTTCACACCGGCGATTCCATCACCGTCGCGCCGGCCCAGACCCTTTCCGACCGGGAGTATCAAATCATGCGGGACCAGTCCTTCGCTTGTATCCGCGAGATTGGTGTCGAGACCGGAGGCTCGAACATCCAGTTTGCAGTCAATCCCGAGAACGGGCGCATCATCGTCATCGAGATGAACCCCCGCGTGTCGCGCTCTTCAGCTCTCGCTTCGAAAGCGACTGGCTTCCCCATCGCCAAGATTGCCGCGAAATTGGCAGTCGGCTACACGATGGACGAGCTGCCTAATGATATCACCCGGGAGACCCCGGCCAGCTTCGAGCCGACTATCGACTACGTCGTGACCAAGCTGCCCCGCTTCACCTTCGAGAAATTCCCGACAGCCGACTCTGTCCTGACGACCCAGATGAAAGCGGTCGGTGAGGCGATGGCCATCGGCCGTACCTTCAAGGAGTCGATGCAGAAGGCCCTCCGCTCTTTGGAAACTGGCCGCCTCGGATTCGGCTTCGATGGCAAGGACCCGGTCGATCCCGACCGTGAAGTCATCGAGCGGAAGTTGCACGTCCCGAATGCCGAGCGGATTTTCTGGCTCAAGGTGGCCTTCGAGCAAGGATGGACCATCGAGGAAGTCTTCGAAGCCACGCAGATCGACCGCTGGTTCCTGACCCATCTCAAGCAGATTGTCGATGAAGGCAAAGAGCTGGCGGATATGGACCTTCGCCGGGCCAAGAAAATGGGCTTCGGCGATTACCAAATCGCCCAAGCCACGGGCGAGGACGAGCTGGCTGTCCGCGCTCGCCGTAAGGAGGCGGGACTCATCCCCACCTATCGCCTGGTCGACACCTGTGCTGCCGAGTTTGAGGCTGCAACCCCTTACTATTACTCGACCTATGGTGATGAGAATGAGGCTCGCGAGAGTGACAAAAAGCGCATCGTCATTCTGGGCGGCGGTCCCAACCGTATCGGTCAGGGCATCGAATTCGATTACTGCTGTGTGCACGCTGCCTTCGCGCTCAAGGAGCTCGGCTATGAGACGGTGATGGTGAACTCCAATCCGGAGACGGTCTCCACGGACTATGACACCAGTGACAAGCTCTACTTCGAGCCGCTCACGCTGGAGGACGTCCTCAACATCTGTGACCAGGAGAAGCCCGATGGCGTCATCGTCCAATTCGGTGGCCAGACACCCCTCAACCTCGCTGAGAAGCTCGAGAAGGAAGGCGTCCCCATCGTCGGGACCTCGCCCAAATCCATCGAACTGGCCGAGGATCGGAAATTCTTCTCTGCCCTGCTCGACAAGCTGGGCCTCAAGCAGGCGGAAGCCGGCACCGCAGTGACTGAAGATGAGGCGGTCGAGATTGCCAATCGTATCAGCTACCCCGTGTTGGTCCGTCCTTCCTTCGTCCTTGGCGGACGGGCGATGATGATTGTTTATAATGACAAGGAGCTTCGCCACTACATGCGCGACGCGGTTGACGCCACTCCGGACCGTCCCGTCCTTGTCGACCGCTTCTTGGAAGGCGCGACCGAGGTCGATGTCGACTGCATCAGCGATGGCGAAACCACCGTCATCGGTGCCATCATGGAGCATATTGAGCAGGCTGGAATCCACTCGGGAGACTCGGCTTGCGTGATTCCTGCTTTCTCACTGAGTGACGGCATCAAGGATGAAATCCGCCGCGCGGCTAAGGAATTGGCGAAGTCTCTCGAAGTTCGCGGGTTGATGAATATCCAGTTCGCGGTGAAGGATGATGAACTCTTCGTTATCGAGGTGAATCCCCGTGCCAGCCGGACGGTGCCCTTTGTCTCCAAGGCCATCGGCGTCCCGCTTGCCAAGCTCGCCGCCCGCATCATGGTCGGTGAAAAGTTGGTCGATCTCGGTTTCACCGAGGAAATCACGCCGCCTCACTACTGTGTGAAGGAAGCGGTCTTCCCTTGGCCCCGCTTCCCGGGCATCGACATTGTTCTCGGGCCGGAGATGAAATCGACGGGCGAGGTCATGGGCATCGATGCCGACCTTGGCATGGCTTACGCCAAGTCGCAGATCAGTGCCTTCAACACCTTGCCAACGGCAGGCAATGTCTTCATCTCGGTCAATGACCGGGATAAGGAGAAGGTCGTCTCCATCGCAATGGAGCTCTCCGACCTCGGCTTCACTATCTTCTCCACCGGGGGGACCTACCGCTTCCTCAAGGAGAAGGAAGTCCCGGTCCACCGGGTCTACAAGCTGGCGGAGCAGAAGCGCCCGAACGTGGTCGATATGATGAAGAACGGGGAAATCGTCTTCGTTATCAACACGCCGAGCGGCCCCGAAGCGCGGGAAGATGAGGTGAAGATCCGCAGCACCGCGGTCACCACAAAAGTCTCTCACTGCACCAACCTGGCCGCAGCCAGCGCTTGTGTGCGGGCAATCCGGTCTCTCCAGGAGAAGGACATGACGGTGAAGTCCGTCCAAGAGTATCACGCCTAAACAAACGAGGCCTGAACGGCCTCTTCCAACCCCTCTTAGAAAAAGAAAAGCGTGCCTCGGCAAGTCAGCCGGGCACGCTTTTTTCTGGGTCAAATTCACTCACTCGGTCGTGAAGCAACTGGCAGGGAGGCCATCGCCATTGACGAGGTTGGCTCCGGTCGGATTATCCGTCCAAGCGTAGCGAACGCCGGTGGGCTCCTCGACCTCATCGTGCCAGACGACGACTTTGCCGTCGTCGATTTTTGCCTTCGCGGCCTTCCAGGCTCCCTTCTTATCGGCAATCTCGAAGCGTTGCAGAGCATTGCCATCGCGGCTCTTCAGCCCCTCGGAGTGCTTGAAGCTCACGACCATTCGCTTTCCTTCTTTCGCTGCTTTATCGAAGAGCGGTCCGCAGACGGCACCGACTTCGACACCGTAGTTCTTCTCAAGAGCCCAGCGGGCGAGGCGCTCTCCCACATCGACCTTGTTCTTCGGGTGAATGTTCTTCGCGTTGCCGATGTCATTGATAACGGCCATCCCGCTGTTGGGGATGCTATCGAGGGCGCGGCGCATCTCGTCCTGCACCGTCACCCATTCTTCGCTCTCTCCCTTGCGGATGAAGTTGGCGAGTTGCACCCAGTAGAAGGACAGGTCGCTGCCCCACCGGCTTCGCCAGTCGGCAACAAGGCTGCCGAGTAATTCCTCGTAGTGCTCAGCCTCACCAGGCTTGCTATTCGATTCCCCCTGATACCAGATCACTCCACGGGCGCCATAGCCCGTGATGGGAGCGATCATGCCATTGAAGATGGTGCCTGCATTCCTCGGGCTAACGGAGGGGTGGGGGCGTCGCACGGGCCGGCCTTTGCGGCCCTCTTTTTTGAATTTCTCGACCAGAGCCTGGTAGCGCTCCTCCTCCTTGTCATCGTCCCATGCCGCGACCGCGCGAGCCTTGGCGGCGAGAAGCTTCTTCGCTTCCGGCAGCTTCTCGAGTGCTTCCTCAGAAGCGAAAGCCTGCACGGGCTTACCGCCCCAGGCGCATTCGATCACCCCGACGGGGACATCCAATTCCTCCCGCAGACGCTTCGCGAAGAAGTAACCCACAGCGGTGAAGCTGGCGGTGTTCTCCGGTTGAGTTGACTTCCAATGACCGGGAAAATCGGTCTGCGGCGTAGCGGTGGCGGCATTCTGGGAGACGTACACCCGCAGGAGATCATCTTGCGCGGTTTCGACCTCATCTTGGTAGTTGGGCAGGCGGCTCAGCGCCCATTCCATATTGGATTGCCCGGAGGCGATCCAAACCTCACCCACCACCACATCGGAGATGAAGAGATTATCGCCATCCGAGGTGATCGTCAGTTCCTTCCCCTCCGAGCTTGCGGCCAGCTCGTCGAGTTTGATGGTCCACTTGCCGTCCGTCGCGGCCTTGGTTTGATACTCCTTGCCCGCGAAGGTGAGCGTCACGTCCTTCCCCGCTCCGCTTGTTCCCCAGACGGCGGCGCCGCCTCCTTGCTGGAGGACCATGCCTTCCGAGAAGAAGGAGGGCACCTCCAGAGAAGCCTCCATCACACCCGCCATCACAAGCCAACTTAATCCGACTAACTGCTTCATTGTCCGAGTAGCTACGGAGGCAAGGCCGCATTCTTCCACCCTTTCGACCTCCTTAGCGACCAGGCCGGTGGGAAGGAGGAAGGAGAGGCAAAGGCCCTCCGCGAGGTCTTGGAGAAAATTCCTTTTGGCGTGTCACAATTTGGGATGTTGGTGCAAATAGGAGGAAACAAATGGGAAGAACAATGATACGAATTTGGGTTGGCCTGCTAATCGGCCTATGTGCTGGGACGATGGCATTGAGCGCGGAAAGGGACGCTGAGTGGAAGGCCGTCGAGGAGGCGGAAAGAAAGAATCTCCCTCAAACTGTTAGCAAGCTTCTCCGACCGATCGAAGAGGCGGCGCTCAAAGAGGAAAAGTGGGGTGAGGCGGGTAAGGCTCTCGTCATGCGGCTCCTCGCTGAGAGCCAGGTGACGCAGGACTCGGCCGCCGCAGCGGAGTCCCTCGAAGCTGAAATCGAGAGTGCTCCGGAGGTATTGCGCCCGATACTTCGGCTCGTCTCAGCCCATTGGCTCTATCATCATTATCAGCAGAATTTCTGGATCTACGTTCAGCGCAACCACGCCGGCGAGGCGGAAGGCGACACCATTGAGGAATGGAGTCTCCCCCGGATCCTCAACGAATTGGACGACCGATTGCAGGCAGCCTTGGCCGATGAGGAAATGCTGAAGACGCTACCTGCCTCCACGCTCGACGGATTGCTTGTCGCGGGGGACCTAGGCGATCGACTGCGCCCCACGCTTTATGATTTCATCGCCCATCAGGCGGCCGACTTCTACGGAATGGAGGTGAGCGTCGCGGCCCAAGTGGTGAACGCTTTCGAGCTCAATGAGGGTTCGCCTGTCTTCGCCGATGTGGCGACCTTCCTTGCCTGGAGTCCGGAGACGGGAGAGTCTCCCAAGGGCAAAGCCTTGCGCATCTACCAAGACTTGCTGCGCTTCCATCAGGAGGATGAAGACCCAGCCGCTTTCCTTCACTGCCAGCTTGAGCGCCTCGTCTGGGCGCGGGGAGCGGCACAGGGAGATGCCTTCACCGAAGACTACAAGTCCGCGCTTTGGGACTTCATCGCCGAGAACGGAGAACATCCGGTCAGCGCTAAGGCTCGCGAGATTCTGGCTCAACTTCTGAAAGGTAACGAACAAACCAAGGAAGCCTACGCGCTAGCGTCCGCCGGTCAGAAGCTATTCCCGGAGCATCCCTACGGCAAGCAATGTGGGAATCTCGTTGCCGAGCTTGAAGCAAAGAGTCTCCGATTGAAAACGGAATCCCAATGGACTCCCGCGCCCGAGCAACTCGTGGTCGAATCGAAGAATCTCAATCACCTCTGGTTCCGACTCTATCGACAGCCCTTCGAGTTGGGAGAAGCGACCTTGCGCGCGGATCCTCTCCCCCAGAGGGTGCCCCTCCGCCAACTTCTTGCCGACAAGCCGGAGCAAGCTTGGGATGTGGCGATCCATGATGCGGGGGATTACCAGGAGATGACCACGTATCTTCCCGCGCCTGCAGATCTGGCCCCGGGCTACTATGTGGTCGTAGCAAGTGGGAAAGAGGACTTTACGACGGATGATAATGCGCTCGCCGTATCGGGCGTGCATGTCACCTCCATCGCTGTGGTCACCCGGCGGAGGCCGGCGGGAGGGCTTGATGGTTATGTCGTCGATGCCGTCACGGGCGCTCCACTCTCGGATATTGAGATGGAAGCCTGTTGGATGAATGGCGACCGGAGTGACCTCATCGTCAAGCAGATCGAAAGTGATGAGTCCGGATTCTTCGCCCTTCCCGAGGTGAATCAGAGTTGTCTCATTGTTGCTCGGCGAGGTGATGAGCGTGCCGTGACTCGTGGCTGGGCCAGCAATGGAAGCTACTCTAACAAGGAGCGTGAACAACTTATCTTCTTCACTGATCGAGCAATCTATCGCCCCGGCCAGACCATCCACTTTAAGGCGATCGCCTGCCGTTACCATACAGGAAAAGCTCGCTACGGGGTGATTCCTGATGAGGAATTCACGGTTATTCTAGTAAATGGAAATGGCGAAGAGGTGGGCACGCTGGACCTGAAGACGAACGACCGGGGGTCATTGAGCGGAAGCTTCATCGCGCCCAAAGCGGGAGTTTTGGGCCGATATTCGATCCGCAGTCATGAGATGAGTGGCATGGGCACCATTGCGATTGAAGAGTACAAGCGGCCCAAATTTTTTGCAGAGCTAGGGTCGGTTTCCAATGAAGCGTCCTTGGGACAAAAGGTGAAAGTGCAGGCCCGAGCTGAGGCTTACACAGGAGCAGCAGTGGATGGAGCAAAGGTTTCCTGGAAGGTCACCCGCACCATCCGTTGGCCGAGTTGGCGATACTGGACCGGGCATCAAAACGGCGCGGGTCAAACCGAAGAGATTGCCTATGGTACGGGAGAAACTGATGCAAGCGGTCACTTCGATATCGAGTTCATCGCCAAACCTGACAAGTCGGTGGACCCGAAATCGGAGCCAGTTTTCAACTATCAGGTGCAGGTTGATATCACTGATTCGGCAGGAGAGACACGGAGCGCCACCAACTTGGTCTCCTTGGCCTACACCACGATGCGGGCAAGTCTTGAAGTTCCAAAATGGACCACGGTGGAAGATGCCGTTGAAATTACGGTTCGGACAGAATCCTATGACGGAGAGCCTCGTCCTGCCGAAGGACGGGTGATGATTCATCGACTGAAGGAGCCGGAGATCTGCCCGCGGCCAAATTATGTTCCTCAGGAGGAAGGATCGGATCCTGTGTCTTCTGACCCGGGGGCGGGATCGCATTCTCCAAATGAGACGACCCGGTGGGAACTTGGAGAGCTTGTCGCGTCGTTGGATTTCGATACCCCCGCTGAGGGCGAACAAGCCGGAAAAGCCAAACTCAAGAGCCAGCTGGATGCAGGTCGTTATCGCCTCGTCCTAACCAGCAAGGACACGGGAGGCAAGGAGGTGAAAGCTATTCACGAAATCGAGGTCGTGGATCCGGCGGGGACTGACTTCCCTACGATGATTCCCTTCTATACCAGTAGTCCAAGGCAAGTGGTTGAGCCCGGTGAGACCTTTCACTTGTTCTGGGGCAGTGGACATGCGGAAGCTCAGGCAGTTATCGAGGTCTATCAAGACAATCGCCTGTTGAAGCGAGAGTGGACAAAGCCAGGACAGACCCAACAAATGCTCCAGTTTGAGGTGACCGAGGCGCAACGCGGAGGTTTCTCGGTATTGATTCAACAGGTGGCAAATAATCGATTTGAGGAAGAGACCCTTTCCATCGTAGTTCCATGGACTAATAAGGATTTGAAGGTCAGGTGGGAGCATATGGTCAATAAGCTTGAGCCTGGAGCGAAAGAGAGCTGGACCGCGATCATCGAGGGGCCGGATGGTGAGGCGGCGGTGGCAGAAATGGTGGCCACGCTATACGATGCGTCGCTCGACGAGTTCGTTCCGCATCAATTCCGAGGTTTTCAGTCCATGCTGCGGGGCCCTGGCGGAATTTGGATGGGTTCGCGGTATAGTTCGGACCTTGAGCGATTTCGCTTCCTTTATAATTTCGAGCGCCCGTCCAGGCATCGTCTTAACCAGCTCTACCGGGACTTTTACTATGGGAGTCGTTTCGAAGGGAGTCGTTCAAGGGGACGCATCATGTCGAAGTCAGCGCTCGGGGCGGACTTCGCAGATGCCGACCCATTCTCTGCGGAGCGCGACGCGAGTGGTCTTCTGTCCCCCTTGGGCGATCCTTTCGCCTCAGGAACGATAAGCTCGGGCCTTCGGTCTGGCGACTTTGCGGTCAGGGAAGACTCAATCGATGAGATCCTCAATAATCCGGAGGGAAAGGACGAGGAGGGGGTCCCTGCCGTGCCGGTACGAACGAACCTTAGTGAAACGGCTTTCTTTTACCCCAATCTGGTTAGTGGAGAGGATGGTAAGGTGCGCATCACCTTTACCATGCCGGAGGCTCTAACCACCTGGCGCTTCCTTTCCTTGGCTCATGATAACGACCTGCGTAGTGGCATGTTGAACGCCGAGGTGGTGACTTCGAAGGATCTGATGGCGCAGCCCAATCCTCCCCGCTTCTTGCGGGAGGGTGATGAGCTGGAATTTACGGTGAAGGTAACGAATCAAAGTACGGAGCCTCAGGAGGGCATCGCGAAGCTCTTTCTCAGCGATGCGGCAACGGAGGAAAGCCGGAACGATGCTCTGGGTGTCAATGAGCTGGAGCGAGCCTTCACCATCCCGGCCAAGGAGAGCCGGACGGTGAGCTGGCGGCTGAAGGTTCCCGATGGCCAAGAGTTTCTCCGCTATCGAGCCATCGCGGAGACGGAAACGCTGAGCGATGGTGAAGAAGGTTGGCTGCCAGTCCTTCCCCGCCGGGTGATGGTCACTGAGTCGATGGCGTTACCTATTCGTGATGCCGGGGAGAAGAAGTTTGAATTCACCAAGTTGTTAGATAGCGGCCAATCGGATACTCTGGAGAGCCGTTTCCTCCATTTGCAAGTCGTATCCCAGCCTGCCTGGTATGCGGTGATGGCCTTGCCTTATTTGATGGAGTTCCCCCATGAGTGCGCGGAGCAAACCTTCAACCGCTACTATGCCAATGCGCTGGCCGGCCATATCACCGCATCAGATCCTAAGATTCGCCGGATTTTTGATCTCTGGAAGGGGACTGATGCTCTTGAGAGTCCCCTCATGAAGAACGAGGATCTCAAGGGTCTGCTCATTGAGGAGACGCCTTGGCTGGCCGAGGCTCAAGACGAGTCCGAGGCACGGCGGAGGGTGGGGCTGCTCTTTGAGGAGAACAAGCTGAGCTTCGAGCTGGAAAAAGCCTTGGAGAAAGTGAAGGCCATGCAAGGGGCGGATGGTCTTTGGCCCTGGTTCCCGGGTGGGAGGGGTAGCGAGTACATCAGCCTTTATATCACCACGGGCTTCGGCCGGCTGCGTCATCTCGGGGTGGAGACCGATATCACCCCGGCCTTGCAATCCCTAGCCGCTCTCGACGCCGATATGACATCGCACTACGAGAAGTTACGTCGTGACGAGAAGCTTGAGGAAGCCAACTTAACCCGCAGGATTGCCCATCATCTCTATAGTCGGACCTTTTTCCTGAAGGATAAGAAGCTTGAGGCCAAGGACCAGCTGGCGTTCGACTATTTCGTCGGGCAAGCCAAAGAGCATTGGACGGATCTGGGCAATCGGCTCTCCCGGGCCCACGTGGCGTTAGCCCTTCATCGTCTCGGTGAGACGGAAACGGCCAAACTCATCACGCGCTCCTTGCGAGAGCACGCCATCGTCGACGAGGAGCAGGGGATGTACTGGAATGATCCTCGCGGTTGGTGGTGGTGGCAGGCGCCTATCGAGACCCAAGCGATGATGATTGAAGCCTTCGGCGAAATTGATGACGACGCCGAGGCCGTGGAGAATTGCCAAGTCTGGCTCATCAAGCAAAAGCAGGTGAGCGATTGGGAAACGACGAAAGCGACCGCTGATGCTGTTTATTCTCTCCTGATGGGCGGAGGTAACCTTCTTGGCTCCGATGACTTGTTAGCGGTTTCCCTGGGGGGTGAGACCATTGAGCCGGGCAAGGTGGAGCCCGGCACAGGGATGTATGAAGAGCGCATCACCGGAGAGTCGGTGAGGCCGGACCTTGGTAAGGTGGTGCTTAGTAAGAAGGACGATGGAGTGGCTTGGGCCAGTCTTCATTGGCAATATCTTGAGGATATTGGCGAAGTGACGAGTGCCGCAGGCAAGGAACTTCAGCTGGAGAAGAAGCTCTTTATCAAGGTCAACACCGATCAGGGGGAGGAGCTTCAACCGCTCTCCGGTCCCGTCGAGGTGGGTGATGAGCTGGTGACCCGTCTCGTCCTTCGCAATGATCGGGCGATGGAATTTGTTCATTTGAAGGATCAGAGAGGAAGCGGGACCGAGCCGATGAATGTGCTGAGCGGCTACCGCTGGCAAGACGGGTTTGGCTACTACGAGACGACACGTGATACCGCGAGCCATTTCTTCATCGATTACCTACCGGCTGGCACTCACGTCTTTGAGACGAGTGTGAGAGTGCAGCATCGGGGGGCATACGAGACCGGCATGGCTGAGATCCGATGCATGTATGCTCCCGAGTTCTCGGCTCATAGTGAGAGTGTCAAAGTGGAGGTCGATTGAGGAGGAAGTCTCTCTCGCTGCAGAGAAAGACAAATCGCTCCACGAAAAAACCGGCCCTGCTAGGAGCCGGTTTTTTTTTCTCAAATCGTTCGCTCTTCTTTCCAGAAGCCATCGATTAGCGGCGTCGGCGGAGGAGGGCGAGAAGGCCCATGCCGCCTAAGAGCGCGGTCGATGGTTCTGGAATCTGGGTGACAGTGATGTCATCCAGCCAGAGGCCCTTGTTCTGATTGTTGACGGAGGAGTTGTGGGAAGAGAAAAACTGGATAGAAGCTAAGTCGCTCGCTCCGCTCGTGATTGCCAGGTCGCTGGCCGGAGTCGAAGCAAACGTGCCGGCGGTCGGGGTAGCACTTGCTCCCCAGAGAAGCCCGTCAATCGAAAGGTCGATATCAATCATTCCTCCTGGGCGGTTGGAAGTGTTGGTCGAGTTGATGCCGTTCTGAACATTATCGAGAATCTTCGTGCCGTCCATTGACTGGTAGCCCGAGGCTCCGAAGGTTGTGTTGTCCTGTCCAAAGGTTCGGGCATAAAGTTCCCGGGTGCTACCGCCGCTTCCTGCTCTCCAAGTGAGGTGGAAAACCTCATCCCCAGTAGACGAGAGCCCAATGGCGTGCACCAACTTGAATTGGGTGGGGTTGTTCGTGCCGTAGCTGCCGAGGGAGAATCCGACGCTGATTGGATTACCGATTGCAAGATTGAGAGGCTCCGAGAGGGATGCGGTGATGTAATTTCCAGCCGGTGTGCCGACGTCGTTGAAGGTGCTATTATTCGCGGTAGAGATTGGATTGTTAGAGCCATTGTTGCCTGTTGCGTAGGCTTGGTTCCCCGTGCTCACAAAACCACCAGTGGCATTCAAGGTTCCAACCGAGGGGCTTCCCAAGCTCCCGGTGCCGGAGAGATTGCCGGGAGTTGCGGCCTCGAAGTCGTATGAGAAAGCCGTTGTGGCCGCAAAGGCTGCTGGCGCGCCCAGGAATAGAGGGAGAAGTCCACGGGCGATGAGCGATGATTTGATTGAATTCATGGTCTATGGTTCGACTAATTAATGACTACTCTGTCATTACAAAGCGAGGGAAGAAAAGTGAAAAAAGACCTAATCAAGGTCGCAGCCTGGAATAGCGAGCCTCGGTGGCAACCTGCTGCAAGATGCTACGGGTAAGTTAATTGTGAGGGGATGAATGTGAAGGCGAACATCATTGAGAGGTCGAAGCATGGCGGTTGGGGTTCCTTGCTTCCGCGTTGGCCATCTGCTGTCAGCTTGGCCAGACTCCATTGGCATGGAGCTGTTTAGCGGCGGCCTCGGCCCAGCCACGATTTGCTGCGGGAGAGGCAGGGCTGGGATGAAGGACGGTGGTGACCGTGGTGTGCGATGGCACGTTGATGCGCTTGAAACAAGCTTCCGCAAATTTGCCGACTCCGACCGCGAACTCCGGCTGCAGGGTATCGATGAGGATCTGTAGATGAGCGTCGCAGGCAGCGCGGAGGGGAGCTTGTTCTGTCTTGGGAAGCTTGTCAGGAGTGCGGTTGCGGCTTGATTCCTCCATGAAGACGAGAGGACAGTAGTTGAGGACAAGATGGTCGCGGAAGAAATTTTCCGCTGCTCCGAAGCGCTCTTTGAAGAAGCCCCAAAGGCGACGACCGGAGACTTCCGACTTCTGGCAGGCGAAGCCCTCGACGATCCGCTTCGGATGCTCGACTGGAGGCTTTGAGACGGGGGCGTTGATTCCCATCCAATCCCGCACGAGTTCAACTTCGCCGAAGGGGATACCGGTTTGGCTCATCCCCCAAGGGCCGGGGTTCATCCCGAGGAAGAGGACTCTTTTGGTTCCTTCTCCGAATCGCTCGAGGTAGATTCGGTGAGGCTCCCAGGCGTAGTCCAAGGGGTTGTAGATGTGGGTGACGGGCTTGGCGAACTGAAGGCGGTTGACTTCGTTGCGCAAGGATTCGGCTGCAGAGATCAGTGGATGAGACACGGTCGGAGCGAATTATTGGGCTCAATCTGTCGAGAGCAAGGATGGAGGGGGAATTCCGGTCCTTGGAATGCGGCAGTCCGCAGCCGAGATGAGAAGGCTCTTAGCCTGTTGAGAGGGGTGGTGGAGAGGGAGAGGGAGGAGGTGGTGATGGGACGGGAAGTGGGAAGTGGGAAGTGGGAAGTGGGAAGTGGGAAGTGGGTGAGCTGTTGGCTGGTTGGTTGGAGAGGACGGAGAGGTGAAGCAATCCCTAAGTCCTACCCGGGCCAGCAGGCTGGCCCTGCAATGGAGCGGCAGCAGGCTGCCGCAGTCCGGGGAACGGAAGGGTGGGGCGAAGGTTTGTCACTCGGTTGGGCGTGGGAGTGAAGGGGGATCGCGTTCAAAACGAGTGAGCGTTCTGGCATCGTTTTTGCTGATAAATCTATCTGCTTGCCAATACCTACTGAAATTGGCATCAAGTGGAGACCATCGTATGAAAGCATTAGCAAAATCCCTTCCCATCTTTCTCGCCTCGGCGACTTGGCTCGCTGCGGAGATCGTCATTTATGAGCCATTTGATTACCCCTCCACAGGGACCGATGGTGATGAAGCCTATCTGGGAGATGGGAGCCAATCGGGAGCGCTCGGTCTGGATGGCGCATGGAGCCAGGTTATCAATAACATCGAGATGGAGGTTTTGGAGGGTGGAATGGAGTTCTCCGATGTCCATGGCAACGTCTTGCCCGTCACCGGGAATAGCATTCTCCGTTCTGCTCGCCAAGGGACGGCAGTGATGGCCAGCTCGGTATCTTCCGAGGCCATCTCGGCATTGACGGCCGATGGGACCACCATGTGGATGAGCTTCTTGTATGTCGATACTGGATTCAGTGGTCCTGATAGTTCAGTCACCTTGGCTTCCGAGCCCTTGGCGGATAGCAACGATCACTCTCTCAATGCCGCTGGCTATGGAGTGGGTATCGTGATTGGAGAACCCAGTGGGGGCGTTAACGCGACGGTCGATGCCGCCTACTATCTCGACGCAACTGCGCCGACGGTCTCTGCTTCGACTCTGAATCCAAACGATTCCGAAAACGAGGTCTTCCTCTTCGCAGCCAAAATCAATTGGAATGAGGATGGAACCGAGGATGAAATTTTCGTCTTCAATATCACCGACCTCTCCGCCGAGCCTGCTGAGGAAGATGCAATTTCCTCCAACACCTTCGACATGTTGCAGGCGGATCAGGCAATGCTCGACACCTTGAATATCGGGGAGACCCAAGTCGATGGCTTTGATGAGATCCGGATCGGCACGACCTTTGCCGACGTCATCGGCGGCACGCTGTTCGCCGCTCCTACGCTAACCTTGAGCATCTCTCCGAGCGAGACGACCGAGGGGAGCTACGACTTCACATGGGAGAGTAAGCCGAATTATCTCTACGACTTGGTTAGTAGCACGGACCTCTCAACAAGCCCGGACGCCTGGGACGCATGGGATGGGCGCACCGGCATCGTGGCTACCGAAGCCGAAACGACGCTGACCGATATTCCCGGAGGAGAAGATAGCAGTCGCTTTTTCGCGGTTCTGGAGATGGAGCCACCAGCATTACTTGATGTCGATTTCGAAAGCGACAATGGCGGATTCACGGCCTCTGTCACGGAGGGAACTCTCTGGGAATGGGGTGCTCCCAATTCGATTGGCTTCGGGGGCAGTATCACCGCAGGCAATGGAGGTTCACTGAATGCTTGGGGAGTTGGATTGAATGGCGCCTACGCGGCTCCCACGACGGATAGCTGCCTTCGCTCACCGGATATCGACTTGAGTGGCTTCACCCAAGCCGAGCTCACCTTCGCAGAGGCGCTGGATGTTGAAGGCTCTGATACTGCTGAGCTGAAACTGTTCAACGCCGATGGCGATGTCGAGATTGCGACGGTTTACACTGCCACGGACGGTAGCCTTGCTACTGCAGATTGGGCTGAGGCCAATGGCGGTCAACCCATCGACCTCTCCGCTGGAGCCGGCCTTACGGTCTATCTCCAATGGTGCTTATCCGGTGTTGGCGGAACCACCGCTGACTATCTGGGCTGGTACATTGACGACGTCGTCGTCGAGGGTTCTCTCTGATTAAGAGACTCGATTAAGCCGACTTTCTTTTGTTTCAGGCCGCTCCCTTGCGTGGAGCGGCTTTTTTATTTTGCGTCGGCGGACTAGCGCATTTTTTCTACCGCCTTGGATCTGTTGATCCGGAGCACGAAGGGCTCGCTAAGAGAAGCCTCACTCGTTGGTTGATAGGGTGGCTTGAACTCTGAAGAGAAGATTGGCCACATCAGTAGGTCCGTTAGTTAGCTCCTGCAGACTTGTTCGGTCGATTTCAAAAGCTTGTTCCCCCGCACTTCCCGTGACCGTGGAGAGGTCAGTCCATGCGAGGGCATCTTCAGACCACTGGACGGTGTAGTCTCTCCCTAACAGGCTCATCCAGGCAAGGGTTGCGCTATCGTCCGCAACCCCATCGATAGTGACTTGGAAAAACGAGCTCCTATCTTTCGGATCGGTGCCGGCGATATACTCGGCGAGGTTTGTGGAGCCGTCGCCATCACAGTCCTGATGGGGGAGAATGGGGGCGTCGTCAGGACTTGTTTCGACGGTGATTGATGTTTCCAGGCCGAGGTAGTTGAGCGCGGCGGAGGAAGGTCCTTCGGACTCGAGGATGAGGCGGATCTCCCCTGCCGGACTTGGGATGATGCCGGATGGGGTCAGCACCGTAGTCTCATTGAGATGAATTGGGTCGAGACTCAGAGAGACTGAAGTTTCACCTACGATAGTGACTTGGAGAGGGGAGCCGTTATTACCACGGGCACCGTAAAGAACAAGGTCCACCGGGTAGTTCGATTCCAATCCGGCAAGGGTCAGCGTGATGGACGACCCGTCCTGGATAAAGAATCCGTCGCGAAGCGCAGAGCTGGGAAGATCGCCCAACTCGTCGGGATAAGGGCCGTCGTAGTTGGCTCCTGTTCCTCCAATATTGGCAGTGCCTGATTTAGCGTATCGCAGGGAAATGCCACTGCTCTGCCCGTCCACGGTCGCGAGGTCATCGATGTCGAGAGGAGAGCCAGAAGTGTTGGCGGAGAAGTTGTTCCAAGGTCCCTCGGTGAGCTGGGTGCTGTGGCCGATATCGATGGCGACAGAGATGGGACGGCTTTCTGTCGGAGGGGCCTCCCCGAGAACGAGAGGCGGAGGCGCGAGATTGGGATTGCCATCACTATCAATGGCTGCCCCTTCGGGTAAGGTGATGATGACTTGTTCGCTTTCGCAGGCTAGGACCGTGAGGGTGTAGGAAGTGCCCTGGCCTACGAAATGGATCAAGCTGGCGCCGGTCAGCTGGAACTCATGTCCATGAAGCTGGGTCACCGGCTCATCGAATTCGACCGAGATTTCCACGAAGTCCCCGAGGTCGGCCCCGGGAGCGCTGAGGCTGACTGACGGGCGGGCCGGGCTGGCATGCGGACTGTCTCCGGACAGGCTGTGTTCCCAGGTGTTGAAGCCGTCTAACATCTCCTGATAGATGGCTTGGGTGGCTTCGCTCTGGTCGCGGATGTTGTCCGCAGTAGCGAGAGGATTTTGCTCAACCTCTTCTCCCTCTGGGACGTTGAGTAGATCGTAAAGTTCCCAACCACCACCCGCGTCGATGATTTTGTAACGTTGGGCGGTCCAGGAGCGATGAGCGTTAATCTTGAATCCGATGGGCTGGCTCCGGGTGCTGGCGCTCCCCTCGATGAGCGGGCGTAAGGAGATGCCATCGAGAGGCTTCTGGTCGGCCACGGTCAATTGCAGGTAGTCGAGGATAGTGGGGTAGTAATCCGATGTGACGGCGGGGAAGCTGGTGACGCGCGCCGCCGGAATGGCGGCTGGCCACTCGAGAATGGATGGCACACGGAGGCCACCCTCGTAGAGACTGCGCTTGCGCTGGCGAAAGCGGCCTGACCGAATCGAGCGTGCGGTGGAAATTTCGTTTGGCGAGTCGTCGCCATTCTCCGGGCCATTGTCACTCGTCAGCCAGAACATGGTGTCCTCGCGAATGCCAAGGTCAATTAGCTCGTTTCTCAGGAGCCCAAGCGCGGCATCCATATCGACGATGCTATCATGGAGGGCGTCGCTGGAGTCTGTGCTCGTTAGGCCATCGGGATCGACGAGAGGCTTGTGTGGAGTGTGAAACCAGAGGACGAGGAAGAAGGGGTCGTCATTAGCTGCCGCATCTCGAATGAAGGGGAGCGCTTGCTCGACGATGAGCTTGGAGTCATCGCCATCGCTTGCGTTATTGACCTCATCGACCGGCACAATGCTTCCTTCACCCGAGGTGAAGTTCCAGTCCTCCGGCATGCGCCAGTAGTAGGTGCCGTAGAAGTTGGGGTCGGCGAAGGAGGTGGGAAGAGGACTCGAGTTGTTCGTGACTCGGTAAGGATGGTAAGTCGGCACCTTGGACTCGGTGACGAAGCAGGTGTGGTAGCCGTGGTGCCAGGGGGCGGAGTAGACGCTGGCATCGCCGCCTCGATTCGAGTCGGCTCTCAAGGTTGTTAGAGAGCCGAGATGCCACTTGCCAAAGTGGCCACACCGATAGCCGGCTTCAGCGAGAATGGAGGAGAGAGGAGTCTCATCAAAGCCGAGGCGCCCGTCATTGGCGAAGGGGATACCGACGCGGAAGGGATTGCGCCCGGTCAGGCAGCTGGCCCGGGTGGGCGAGCAGACGGCAGAGGCTGCGTAAAATCTGGTGAAGCGCAGCCCATTGGCGGCCATCTCGTCCATGACCGGTGTCTGGATCCAGCCTTGGTCGGGATGCGGGCTGCCGTCAGGCAAAGTAACGTCTTCGCTATAACAAGAAGGGTCACCCCAGCCCATGTCATCGGCCATTGCCATGATGATATTGGGCCGGGGCGGACCCCCTTGCGACATAACCAGTTCCGCGGAGAGAGAAAGGAGAACATGTGCGTGCTTCATACAGCAAAAGTTCAAGGGAGTGACCGCCGGCCACTCCCTTGAATTATGGTATGATCGGGTCCGCCAAGGGAGCGACCAGACAGAAGGCTCAGGGAAGCTCTTCGAGGTAATAGAAGGCAGCACTGCCCTGCGGGGCGGTGCTATCGGTGAAGGTGCCGCTCGCAGCGCCCACCACGCGAGGCCCATCGACCACCTCGGGGGTATCTTGCAGATTGGCAGAGCGCATCAGCTGATAGGACTTCGCAGCATCAAGGCCGGAGGCGTTGACGGTCGCGGTGGCTCCGGTCACCGAGAAGCCCGTAATTGTGAGCTCACTTACGGGAACAACCTCGCGCACCTGAAGAAAGGCGAGCTGGGTGCCGGTGACGATATCGCTGGAGTCGACTTGAACGGTGTTGAAGACCTGAACGGAAGACGTCGCGGTGAAGGTGCCAGTGAACAAGAGGGCGGGATTCAGGGGGCCTCCGAAGATGGTGTTGTCCGCACCAATGCCTCCCGTCCCCGTATTCCCACCATAACTGTCAACGCGAGCGTAGCGGTTGATGATGTTGATTGAGTCTCGATCGTCAGCCCGGCCAAGTTGAACCTGATAGGTCTGACCGGGAGTCAGACCAGTGAGGCTGATATTCCCGATGGTCGAACCGGCCTCCCACCAGAAGGTCTCCAACAGGGGAGCGATCTCAGACACCTCGTCGTCATAGAGATCAACGGTCGATGCCGAGCTAAGGAAGGTTTGAACCTTCAGGCTACTCCTCTCAGTGGCTGAGGAGTTGGTCCCTGCGAAGGTCACACCGTTGACGGTCACATCTTCCCCCGCATAGTTCTCGGCATAGAGCAGGGTCCCGCTATTTGAGATGGCGGAAGTGGAGTTGAACTCGACTGCAGACCATGCGATTGAGGGGAAGGTGGGTAACGAGTTCGCGTCGTTGCCGTCGGACCCTGCTTCGATCTCCGCATAGTCGGTGAAGCGGTCATCATCCGTGTCGATGGAGAGGGGGTCGGTCGTGCCGCTGACTTCGAAGGCGTCGTCCAGGAGATCACCATCGGTATCGGTCAACAGAGGGCTGGTCCCATGGAACAGCTCTTCATCGCCGTCGCTGAGGGTGTCGTCATCACTATCCTCATCCTTGGGGTCGGTTCCAATCAATGATTCCTCGAAGTTGGATAGATCGTCCTCATCCGGATCACCATTGCCGCCATCATCTCCGAGGGCGCTCGTGGGATCGAGGTCGTTACTGGCCTCGTAGTAGTCGCTCATTCCGTCCTGGTCGGTATCATGCCAGTTAGGGTCGGTGACGGATCCATTGCTGGCATCCAGCTCCTCAAAGTCGTTCAGGCTGTCGTTGTCACTGTCGCTGTCGTTGGGATTGGTTGGAGCACCGGGCGCGGTGACGGGGAAGCCATTGATATCCCAGGGATTGAGGGCTCCACTGACCTCATCGCCGTCATCGAGTCCATCCTGATCGGTATCGGCATTTCCTGAATCGGTTTGCCCGAAACCTGTCGTCTCATCGGAGGAATTGAGCCCCAGGTATTCCTGAAGGTTGGTCAGGCCATCTTCGTCGAAGTCCTCATTGGCGTCATCGAGGTTGGGATTCGTGCCATTGGCGATCTCGTAGGAATTGGGCATGCCATCTTCGTCATCATCGGGGGTGGAATAGGCTTCCACGATGAGGACATTGAGCGCGCCACCCGTGCCGGTGGCGCAGCGCATGGTGACCTCAATGGTGCCTTCCGCGGTGGGAGTCAGCGCGATTAGCTCGGCGACGTCGGTGGCATTGACGAAGGTATCCGGGATAGTCGTCTCCGTGGTTCCGCTTCCGCTCTCACTGGAGACAGCGACCTCGGTGCCATTGTTACCCCGGGCTCCATACATCCTCACATCGTAGAGCAGGGTCGGATCGAGATTGCCAATGCTCATGGTGATCGAGCCGGTGACATTGATGAAGAAGCCATCCGAGATAGCGCTCGCCGGATAGCTGGCCACCGAGGCCGGGTAAGGGCCGGAGTAGTCTGCACCCGCACCCGCCCCGGAGGCTCCGGCGACGTAGCTCATCGTAAGCGAGTAGCCAGTGGGGTCGCCCGTCTCATCAACGAGGTCGAGAATCTCGGTTGTGTTCGAGGAGAGATTGCCGACTTCGGCCGTGATATTATTCCACCCCGTGTCAGGGGTCGGTTGACCCGGGTCGCTTCGGCCAAAGTCGACCAGAACCGTCTGGGCAAGCAGGGAGGGCGAGGCCAAGAGGAGGCATCCTATTGCCAATTTCGAACTCTTCATAATCGATGGCGATAGGTTTCAAGAACGTTTGCGATTGAGGAGTCCGAGACCGGAGAGAAGGAAGAGGGCCATGGCCGAAGGCTCCGGGATGGGGGTGGTGGTGATTCCCAGATAGTTGAGAGCGCCGTTCGTACCCGAGGAGGTGGTCGTCATCACCAGGGTGATCTCGCCGTTTCCATCAGCGACCAGGCCGGAGGCCTCAACGGCGGTGATATTGTTCAGGGCATTCAGCTGAAGTTCTGTGGTGCCTGCCCCGTCAGTGATGGAATATGTGGTGAAGTCTCCGGCATTGTTACCCCGTGCTCCGTAGAGGACGAGGCCGTAGGATGTCTCGGTATCCAAGCCGACTAGCGTGATGGTGACGAAAGCGGGGCTCCGAATGAAAAGGGAGTCAATCAAGGCGGCTTCGTCAATTCCCGCAAGACTGCCGACATAGGGTCCGGTATAGTAATCAGCGCCGGTTCCGGCCCAGGAACCGCCGTTGCTGAAGTCGGTATTCAAGGTGATGCCGGTGCTCGCTCCGGTATCGTCGATTAAGGGGACGGAGGGCGTGGACAAGGTGGTCCCACCCGGACCGGTGACAGAGTTGTAGTTCCCCGTGGCCTGGTTGTCTGCTCGACCGAAGTCGACATGAATGGTCGCGGCGGTCAGGGCAGCGGGGGCGAGAAGTGAGGCGGCGAATGTGGTTAGTGCGGTTCGGGACATGAGTCGGTGGCGGTTGGTTCGTCGAGCCAGGGATCGGGAGCGATCTTCTCAGGCTCAGAATAGATGAGCCGCCCGGTGCGCGTTTGGGACAGATGTTGCCGATTTTTTTTCGACAAATGCTGGGCGGCCTCAAATGGTCAGATGCCAGCGATCGAGAGTATGCACTCCGTATTTCCATTCCTTCGTCGAGATGGGCTGGGGAGGGATCTTCATAGATTTAAGCAATGGGAGCACGACCGGTCGGCGGAGGCGCAAGTTCGGGCATTGCGACAAGTCCAGAGTCTTGAGGGGAAGGCGGGAAAGCTGGGTGACATTGAAGCAACCAGCGACAGAGAGGCGAAGATCCCTCACTGCGAGGTACTTGAGGATGCAATCTCCCGAGCCTGATCCCGGGGCGAGTCTCAGGTGGAGATCTCCCTTGCTCTCGATCGTCAAGGTTCGGTCTTGATAGGTCGTGCGGCATTGTTCGGAGCCACCATTCAGATACTCAATGAGGGCGAGGACGGGCTCTGGATCGCGATGGCTGCGGAGGGAGAAGTCATACGAGAGGATGCGCTCCATCAGGGGACCCCGGTGGGGGGTAATGAGGCGGGCCTGGCGGATGAAGGAGGCGAGCTCTGCGGGGCTTGGCCGGTGCGCGGAGTTGTAGGAGTAGTGGGGGAAGGCTTCCGCGAGGGCCAAGTAATCCGAGTAGGGATGCTCGGGGCCGGGGGCATAGGCGAGGGCTGATTGGAAGTCGAGCTGGATGAGCGAGATAGAGAACAGCTGGTGGCGGGCGAACTCGTTGCCCGGATCGAGCGTTAGAGCGAGAGCGGCGAGGTCGCGTGCCTCGGAGATACTGCGGGCCGGGGTGCGGAAGACGCCGAGATTCTTCAAGGTGCCTGCGGCGGAGGCGAGTTGCTGGGATTGATGTTTCTCGGATTGGCCATAGGTCTCCACCTTGGAGGCGAGGGAGTCTGCCCGCGTGCGTTCCGCATTGATGTGTTGTAAGGAGAGAGCGGCGAAGGTGGTCAGGGCGATGAGGGCGACCAAGGTGATGGTCGCGGGGAGACGATGCCGCCGCAGGAAGAGAGAAAGCGCGCGCAGGAAGTGTGGCTCTTCCGCCTCGGTGGCGAAGCCGTGAAGATACTTCTCCACCTCCTTGGCCAGCGCGAGCACCGAGGGGTAGCGCTCCTCTGGCTGGGGTCGGCAGGCCTTGCGATAGACGGCGTTCAGGCTTTCGGGTAGATGGGGTGACGTCGTCCGCTTGGCGTCCCGGTCGCAGGGCGTGCCGGGCACGGGGGCCAGACCTTGCTCGTGACCCACTCCGCTGAAGGGTGGTTCACCTGTTAGAATGGCATGGAGGAGGCAGCCGAGCGCGAAGACATCGGTGCGCTCGTCTTTTTGACGGCCGGGGAGGATTTGCTCGGGAGCCATGTAGCCGGGCGTTCCCTTGATCTCGCCGAACAAGGTGACGTTACCAATGGATTCCACTTGGTCGGGGAAGGGGAAGTCGTCGCTATCGGGATCGGGATCGTCGAGAAGTTTAGCCAGTCCCCAGTCGCAGACGATCACCTCGCCGAAGCGCTCGGCCTGGATGTTCTCGGGCTTCAGATCGAGGTGGAGGACGCCCTTCTCATGCGCGTAGGCGATGGCGTCGCAGACCTTGAGGAAGATGCCGAGGAGGCGTCGGAGGTCGCGCTCGGGTTGCTGAATGAGGTCGGCCAAGGTTCCCTCTCCCTTGAGGTCCATGGTGAAGAAGGGCTGCCCTTGGCTGGTGAGCCCGACGTCATGGACCTTGATGATATTGGGATGAGTGAGCGATGAGCTCACCCAGGCTTCATTGACGAAGAGGTCGTAGAATTCCGGACCCCGGTCCTCGCGTAGCCGGGCCATGGCCACCCAGCGGTGGGCGCGGCAGTCCCAGCACTTCCAGACATTCTTGAGCGAGCCTTGCCCGATGAGGGAATGCTCACGATAGCGCAGGTCGGTCTCGGCCAGCTCGATGTATGAGGGGCAGATCGCGGCGAGGCCTTCCTCATTGAGGTGGTTGGCCTCATGATAGGCTTGGCCCAAGCGGCGGTCCGGGGTGTAGGGCGCGGCCTCCTTCATGGCTCAAGCTCCTTGGTGAGGGCCCGTATCTCCAGGTAGAGGCGCTTCTTCACCCGCTTGCGCAGAGTGTAGACGGAGGAGACGGTGAGATTCGAGCGCCGCGCAATCTCGTCTGGAGGCAACTCGTCCAAGCTCATCTCGAAGACCTCGATCGCTTGCCCTTGGAAGACGGATCGGACTCGCTCCATCGCCAGGCTGGAGACGTAATTCGCCCACTCCATCTCGATCACCTGGTCCAGCTCGGACGGTCCGTCACCGGGATCGTCGAAGTGGACCTGCCTGCCCAGGGTCTCAATGCGGATCTGGTAGCGCTTGCGGCTCCTGAGGTGGGTGAAGGCGGCATTGCGAATCACCGTACTGAGCCAGGTGCGGAACTTGGAACGGGATCGATCGTAGGAGCCGAGGTCGCGGGTCAGGATGAGCAGAATCTGTTGGCAGACGTCGTCCCGATCATCGCTATCGATGCCGACCTGATGAAGGATGTAGTAGATGAAGCGCCGGTAGTGACCCACAAACTCTTCCCAAGCTCCTTCATCGCGGGGATCACAGGCGCGCTGGAGAAGGGTGTGGCGGGTCAGGTAATTATGCACAACGTCGTTAGGAAAATGGCTCGGGTGGGATCACACTTCGTCTTCCGAGAGCCACTGGAAGGCGGTGGTCTTGTAGCGGCGGCCAAAGGTGGAGTTCGGTAAGCTGCTCTTCAGTTCCTCGCTGTCCGCCGTGGCGGCCATCGAGCTATCAAGGAAGTCAGGGGTGCGCTGGACGGTGGCTTGGCACCAGGCCCGGGCGATGTTGCCGCCTCGCCGGGCCTCGCCATAGGCCCGGATGATGAAGGTGTCGGAGCGCGCCGTGATGAAGGGGGCCAATGGGGTGAGGAGGTCCGCTTGATTCAAGACACAAGGAGCTCCATCCATCGTTGTGCCTTCGGAGGCTTCCGGATTGGGCGAGCTCACAAGGCCGTCGTTGATGATCTCAAGCGCAAATGCGGTGGCGTCCTCATTGAGCCCGCTCTTGTCGATGGCGGCCTGCAGGGCGCCGGAGAGGCCGAGCTCGCTGTCCTCCAGGCGGCGGTTGACGAATTCGGCTACTGATTGGAAGGGGCCGCGTGCCCGCACTTCCTCAACGATGGCTTCGGCCAGCGCGGTCACCTGATAGTCATCGAGACGACGATGGCCTTGCCAGATCAGTTGGTCGTGCTGGAGGGGGTCGGTGGTACCATCGAGTTGTTCGTCCAGAGGGGGGATGAAGCGAGTTCCCAGCATACCCTCTCCGTAGGTCTCGGAGAGGTCGCCGGTCTCCGTCAGGATATTGCTGGGGGTGTCGGGCTGGAGGCTGGCGATGAGCGCTTCCCATGCGGCGACGGAAGTTGAGTTGATATTGAAGGCTCCTTTGATGCCCAGATGCGCGGCGATGTCGAGGTAGCCCTCGTCCTGAGTGACCAGGTCGACTGCGTTCAGGTCTCCCGCATTGTCAGGGAAGAGGGGGGTGAAGCGCTGGTTGGGGAGGCCTTCTTCACCAGCGAGAAAGTCCTGGAAGACGGAGACGGCATCGCGGGCCCGGCCGTTGGTGGTGCCGATCTGATCCGTGATGCCGGAAAAGAAGTAGGAATCGAAGAGCGTTTGATTCGCGAGGAAGGAGTGATCGAGGAAGGTACGGTTATCGGGCTGGGTCCGGAATTCAGCTGGCGGGATGAGCGGGCAGCTGAAGGAATTGCCTACAATCTGACTTTGCAGGGGCAGTTGGCCGCCCGCGTTGAGCGGGGCGTGGCGAAGCTGGGCGAGCGACAGCAGGGGGGCGAGGGGCACTCCGGCGAAGGGGGCGATCTCACGACCCGTCTGGGCGTAGATGCCTGAGGCTCCGTAGCCCCGGTCCACCGGGTCGATCTCGACGGTAGGGGTGCTGTTCCAGTCCGTCATGGGCTCCCACTTGAACTCATACTGGTGATGGGTCTCGTCCTCGCTCTGATCGAGACCGGCGGAGGCGTAGAGATTGGTGGGTGCATTGTGGAGCCAGCCCCGGGAGGGCTCGCGGGAGTCATTGGTTGTCTTAAGATGGGTGGAGGTGATGAGGAAGGGCTCCTTGGTGGAACAAGCTGGAGCGGGCGGCGGATTCATGCTGTCGCCCTGGCGGGTCGAGAGATTGCGCGGGACGATAATGGTCGGCAGATCCCGCTTCTCATAGGATTCGAGGAGGCTGGTTTCATCGTCCGCATAGTCCACTTCGATGGCTCCGGCGTAGAGGGGCGTGCTGCCCGAGGACGAATTCTTCACGAAGTATTCGGCATAGAAGGTCACTTCCTTATTCCCGGCCTCCGAGACGGTATTCCGCCCTTCGCGTTGCGTGGAAACGGCGATCTGGATGGCGTCGCCACTCTTCACCGGGATGACGCGCGAGGTGGCTCCATTGATCGTGCCGGAGTCATTGCCCGTGCTATTGACCAGGAGATTGAGGCTGGAGAATCCGCCGACATTCGGGTCGGAATTAGTTCCGGCAGGAGCGTGCCAACCGGGCCGCAGGTCGGCACCAGTCTTATAGTAGGCCCCGAGGTAGTGGGGAATGTGATTGTGGGCGGTGAAGACCAGATGCTCGCCCGGCTTCATGATCACCTCGTCCTCCTCATTGCCATCCTCATCAAGGGGCGGCTTCATATTCAGCCGATAGTATTTCCCTTTGGCAGTGGCGAAATCGCCGGGAAGATAAGAGTTCGAGAAGAGGGTGGGTGCGCCGAAGGTTTGCCCATTGCGAAAAATCTGGAAGGCGAGGGGGACGCGGTAGAGATCGATCTGCGCCTCCTCGAAGCGCAGATTGACGTTATATGGATTCCAGAGCGTGATGACGGGATCGGTGATGAGCCAGGCCACCCAGTCCTCGCCGTCATTCTGTCCGGGCTGCTGGCCGCCTTTCGCCTGGATGGGCGACTTCCCAAAGCCCAGACTGAAGATGAACTGGGCATTGGCAATGACGGGAGCAATCTGCTGCTGGCTGAAGGCGGTGGAGAACATCGTGCGGGCGGGGGGCAGGCCGGCGGCGGGCCGCTCGTCGACAGCCACGTCGATGACCGGGCGGGTAGCCGGATCCTGCACCTCCTTGTAGAGACGGTAGTGGGAGTGAAGAATGGACCAGAGTGGGTCCGGGGCGGGCATCACGTTGGCTCCGCTGAAGCGGTTTGGTGGATTGGCCAGCGGTTGCTGGGCCTCGCTATAAAGAAAGCGGCGCTGATAATCGATGGGCAGCGTCTCCTTCTCTAATAAGAGGCTGAGATCCTTGGCGAAACCTCCCTGCACGACATCGATGGGAAGGCCGAGATGAAGAGGTGCCAGATCGTGAAAGTAAGGGGAGTCCGGCTCCAGGCCACCGATCTCCAGCTGGCGGGTGGAGATGTATTTCATCCTTCTCTCGGAATCGTTGGCGAGGGCGTTCCAGTTCCTTCCCTCGGAGCGGACCGAGCGATAGCCGGGCTCGGCTGGAGCAGTGAGTGCGGCGAGGCGATCGGAGAGGACGTCGGATTCCAGCTCATTGTCCAAGAGGACCGAGGCCTTCTGCCCTTGGTCGAGAACGGTCCAGGCAATGCTGCCCTCACCCTCTCCCAGCTCGATACGGGCAGCGCGCACCTCATCCTTCTCCGCAGGGACCGTGCCTCTGCCGACCAAGGTGACGGCGTCTTCCGGCAGATAGGGGAGATCGAGCACGGGGGCTTCGCCGGACGTTCGTTCCGGTTGTGAGGTCAGCCAGCCGAGGAAGTCCTCCTCCTTGCGCTCCTCGTAGTTTTGAGGTTCATCATCAAGGTCCCATGCCCAACTTTTCCAAACCCCGGTGATGTGGTTGGTGCTCGGAGTGTCCTCGTTCTCCGATAAGATGCTGGCATTCGCAGTGACCCTTTGGTCGGGTCCGGTGAGGCGTTGTAGTTCCGCGATAGCCAGCTGGAGGGAGAGGCGCGCGTTGGCACGGGCCTCTTGATGAAGAATGCCGTGGCCGGAGCTGCGAACCGTGACGGCTGAAAGACTGAGCAGACCGATCGCAATCATTGCGAGCAAAACCATCAAGGTGACGGTTGCGACCAAAGAGAATCCTCCTTTTGGCGAGGGAGAGATGTCCAGTTTGCTTTTCATAATGAGGATGACAGCACGTTCTGAGGGTTTACAAAGTAAAGCCCTTCTTCGTGAAATGAGTGTCGGAAATGCCCAACACCAGGTTCGTTGTGAAACTCCGATTTTGACCTTTGCAGGCAGTAAGTATGCCAGTTTTTAGGTGAAACGGCAGTAATTACTGGGAAACGGGTATTTCCCGCTCGGGGATGGAGCGCATCTTCGCCCGATTGTCCCGTGGGTCGATGTATGCACAAAGAATGCTTCGCCGATCGGGTCGGCTCGCCCACCGGGTCTTCGTCATTGAGCGCCAGCGGGAATCGACTTCGTATTCGAAGAGAACGATCATCATCTCTCCCGCCGGAGCAGTCGGTTTGATATTCCGCACGCTCCCCGGCGTGGAGGCCAGACGGGTCTCACCAATGAGTGCTCTGATGCGATGCTGGGTAAGATTGATAAATTGAATGCTCCCTTGGGGAAATTGGGTCTCGCTGCGGTCGATAATCAGGCTGCCATAGCGACTTGTGCTTTCCTCCGACCCGGGTAGAAGGACGACCAAAGGTCGCTTGATGTCTTTCACCTTCGCGGTGCCAATCCGGGGGTAGCTTGGTTCTCCCTCTTCCGTCTCCACGAAATCGTGGAGCGTCAGGACACCGTCCCGGACAAGGACGGATACCGGCCCCAACATATTGGCTGTCGAGAGCTCTAACTTTTGAAAACGGTCTTCACCTGTCGGGACGTAGATATCCTTCAAGCCATTGGCATACTGGAAGCAATAGAAGGTGGCGCTCGCCTTTTGCGTGGACTCTTGGGCGCTACCCAGCCCCATCATAAGAAGGAGTAGCAGCAAGACGGGCCTCATCATGCTTTAGCGGCAAAGCAACCTGGATGCCATCAGTGCAGAATACTGCCAAATTTATTGAACCCATTTTGTAATCGGAAAATTCAGGGTCGTGATCATCTAACAAATAGGGTCATCTGCGATGATTGGAGGCGCTCCATCTCCCTGCGATAAACACTACGATGACGGTATCTAACAGACTACTACTTAGTGAATCGTCACCCGGGTGCCCAGGCGGCACTTCGCATAGACCAAGGGCTGAACTGCTTCAGGCATGCGGATGCACCCAAAACTGGAACGGTAGCCACGGGGAAAGGCTCCCACATGAATACCCACGCCATCCCATGTGAGCCTCATCCAGTAAGGCATCGCAGTTCCCTGGAATTTCGTGCCGGCTGGGGGGCCATCCACTTCCCAACTTTTGGCGACAACGGTTTCTCCAGTATGCTTATCGACATACTTCCCATAGAGATTGGAGCGCTTTTCGACAATCATCTCCAGGATACGATATCGGCCTGCCGGGGTCTCATGTCCGGGGATACCAGTGGAGCAATCGCTACTGAGGGCAAGGCGCCCGGCCTGGTCATAGAGGCGAAGAGTTTGGTCTTCGAGTGAGATCGCGAGGCGACCGCTCCCCCGCTCCATAGCCTGATAGATGGACTCGGTCAGCTGCCATTGTGGCGCTTCCCCGGAGGAAGACTGAGCGTTGGGAGAGACGCTTCGAGCACAAGAGAGGAGGAGCGGGAGAAGAAAAAGGGTGAACGAGCGGCAGAGCATGCGTCGGTGAATGAAAACAACGTCTAACCTGTAAATGCTAGAAAACCAGCCAAAAAGATTGAGTCGCGAAGTTTTGATTAGGGAAGGCGGGCAGAGGGGAGTTGCTCCTGTCGGCAGCCATGTTAAGACGAGGGCGTGAGCTATTTGGAAACGGCGATTGAGGCCGCGAAAGAAGCCGGGGCCATGCTTCGGGAGAATTTCCACGCTGATAAGAATGTGGACGCCGTCGAGCACCACGACCTGAAGCTGGAGATGGATCGTCTGACCCAAGAGCGCATCTTCGCTCGAATCCGCAAAGACTGGCCCGACCACGCCCTCTTTGGTGAAGAGGGCATCGGCGGGAATCAGGATTCCGACTTTCAGTGGATTGTCGATCCGATTGACGGCACCGTGAACTTCTTCCACGGCATTCCCCACTTCTGCGTCTCCATTGCCCTGCGGCAGGGTGATGAACTGCTCGTAGGTGTCGTCTATGACCCCATGACTGACGAACTCTGGACGGGTGAGAAAGGTGGCCAAGCCTTGCTCAATGGCAAGCCCATCTCAGTCAGTCCCCGCAAAACGTTGGAAACATCCATCGTCTTCATCGGCTGCGGTAAGGATGAGAAAGCCTTGGAAGTGGGGCTGGAGCGCTTTCGCAAAGCCTCATTGCGGTGCCGCAAGATGCGCATGATGGGCAGCGCCGCCTTGGCGATGGTCTACGTGGCGTGCGGACGCTTGGAGGCTTATGTTGAAAGCCGCATCTCCCTCTGGGACATTGCCGCGGGTAAGCTCATCCTGGAACTAGCCGGTGGAGCCTGCGAGCTAGCCTCACCCGAGGGTGAGCCCGAGGTCTATGCCATCAAGGCAACGAATGGAAAAATCCCCATCGACGAGGTGCTCTGAAACCCCGAGCCGGAGAACGACCCCAAACAATCATCCTGTCAATGAAACCGGAATCTTTCGTCACCCAAAGCCTGGGAACCCTGGAGCTCGGGACCTCCGGCAGCTATGAGCCGATTAACGAAAATCGTGGCCGCTTCCACTACGAGCCATGTAGTGGAGACCCCGCCGCTTGGACGGCCTTGATCGATAGCCGGGTCCCGGACCTCAATAGTAACTGGCGAAATTTTCTCGCCCGGGGTTCGGCCCGGGTCTCGGCGGCTCTGGCCGAACAAGGTCATTCATACGAGGATGCCGCTCCTTCACTTAAGCTTCGCCACATCGCGTTGAAAGACAACGGCGGAGCCCGGCTTGAATTCGACTTTGGACCCTCGGAAGATTCCTACTACCTCGAGGTTTTGGTCGACGAGAGCAACCGCCTGACCGAGGCTCGGTTGAACCGCTAGTGCACGGGAGTTCACGACGCCCGCGCCAGGTTAAGGTCAAATTTTTCAAAGACACTCATGGATATTCCACTCTCAGGTATCGGCTACGATGTTCATCGATTTAAGGAGGGTCGCCCTCTCATTCTAGGTGGCGTCGAGATACCCCACACCCACGGCTTGGATGGTCATTCCGATGCCGACGTTCTCTGTCACGCGATCGCTGATGCCATTCTCGGAGCAGCCGGTCTTCCTGATATCGGCTACTACTTTCCGCCGGGAGATCCTGATTGTGCGGGGATTGATTCCCTCAAGATCGTGGCCAAGGCCGTGGAAGAAGTGAAGAGCCAAGGGGGACGCCTTTGCAATCTCGACGCCATGCTCATCGCCGAAGCCCCGAAGGTCATGCCGCACGTCGCGGCAATGAAGGAGAAGCTCGCCGAGGCTCTCGGAATCGCACCCCAGCGCGTGGGCATCAAGGCCACCACGAATGAGACCATGGGCTTTGTCGGCCGGAAGGAAGGGATCGCCGCGCTGGCCAGCGCCATGTTGCTGATGCCGGAGTAAACGTGGGACCTTATCCCCGGAGCCGTTCCTCACGTAGCCTGATTCAATCGCTGGAACCACTTAGCGGATGCCTTCAGGGTCCGGGCAAGCGATTGTCGGTCGACGTGGACAAGGCCGAAGCAGGATTCCGGACGGTACCCCTCGGCCCACTCGTAGTTGTCTAACAGAGTCCAGGCGAAGTAGCCTTCCACCGGAACCCCGGCCTCGCGGGCAGCGAGGATCTGCTTGAGGTGCTCCTGATGATAGCGAATGCGGCGCGGGTCGTCGAGAGGCTCGATGGAGCCATCCCGGGTTCCATGCCCGGCGAAGCCATTCTCGGTGATCATGATCCGATTCATCCCGTCCTTTTCGTAGCGACGGTGGAAGTCGATCAGACCGAGCTGTAATCCCGGCGGGTAAACGGGAGGGACGAAGACGCTCCATCCCAAGCCATTGATCTCCTCATCGATCTCCCGGGCCGGAATGTAGCCAAGGGGGGAGAAATCGCATCCCTGCACATTCTTGCTCGTATAGTAGTTCAGACCCATCGTGGAAAGAGAGGCTCCGATCTGGATCCGGCTCATATCTTCGGAGGAGAAGTCTGGCATCTTCGCTCCGTAGCGGTCGGCTAGCTCCTCGGGATACTGTCCCCGATATATTGGATCGAGGAACCAACCGTTGAAAAATTGGTCAGCTAGTCGGGCGGCGGTAAAGTCCTTGTTCTCATCGGTGGCGGGGAAGGAAGGCTCGACATTGAGGACGGTCCCAACAGGCAGCGAGGGCGCGATCTCCTTGATACGCTCGAAGGCCATGGCTTGGGCTAAGAGCAGGTGGTGGGACGCGATGAGGGTGTCACGCAGATTGCCCTCACCCGGGGCATGGGTGCCGTGGAAGTAGCTGTTGTGAGCAGCGCACCACGGCTCATTGAGGATGAAAATTTCTTCCACCAAATCGCCAAGTTCCCTGGTGCAAGCCTCGGCGTGCTGCACGAAGGCTTCGGCCGTCGCGCGATTCTTCCAGCCACCCCGTTGGCTGAGGTAGTCCGGAAGCTCCCAATGATACAGGGTGGCATAGACCTTGATGCCCTTCGCGCGCAAGGCTTCGAAGTAGCGGCGATACCACGCCACCGCCTTTGCATTTATCTCGCCCTCTTCCGTCAAGATACGGGACCAGGAGAGGGACGTGCGGTAATGCCGGAAGCCCAAATGGGCGATCAACTCGGCATCTTCCTCCCACCGGTGGTAGCGGTCCACACCGACGCCCGGGGTGGCATCCTGAAAGACACGACCGGATTGCTCGGCGAAGCGATACCACATCGTCCGCTGCGAGCCTTCTTTCTCCAGGCAATGGTCTTCGCCAATCACTTGGAGGTCGCTGTCGGCGATCCCGAGGAGGAAGCCCTCGGGTAAGGTCGGAGGCTCGGGATCGTAGGTGGTAGGGTTTGGATGCATTGACTAGTTAGGGTTGATTGTGCACTTCGAAGGAGACGGGGGAGGGTTCGCTGCCACTCAGGACAGAAAGATCCAGCGAAGAGGCGCGGTGCTTGAGCTGGAAGGAGACGCGATGGGGGCCGACCGGCAGGTCATGGATGTGCAGAGTGCCAATCCATTCGGGCAGCCAGGGCCGATGAAAAATCACCCGCAAGCCAGCGGCATCAATCTCGAGGCCAAGTGCTGCTTCCAGCATGAGGAAGACCGAGCCGGCGGCCCAGGCCTGAGGGGAGCAGGCATTGGGGTAGCGGATGGGCGTGGTGGCGTGGGTCCGCCGAAGGTAGCCGGACATCAGCTCGGGCAGCCGGAAGGCGAAGTTCTCGGAGGCGTCAAAGAGAGCGGCGAAGATGCGGGCTGCATCGTCTTGTTCGCCGAAGCGCGAGAGGCCGGCCATGCAGAGGGCCGAGTCGTGCGGCCATACCGATCCATTGTGGTAGGAGAGTGGGCTGTAGCGAATCGTATCCGGAGCGACAGTCCGGACCCCCCAGCCGGAGAACAAATCGCTGGAGCGATAGCTCTCGATGAGCTGCTTGGCGATATCATCGGGATAGATTCCGAAAAGAAGGGAATGGATGGCGTTGGAAGACATCACCCGGCAGGGACCGTTACGGTCGAGGGCTAATGCGGCAAATCCATGGGAGCCCAGCTCAGGGAGCCAAAACTCGCTTAGGAACCTCTCCTGCAGGCGGGTTGCCGTGGCCTCGAGGCGGCGGACCTCGCCATGATTCTCTAACAGCTGGTAGAGCCTGGCCGCACCTCGTAGGGCAGCGTAAGTGTAAGCCTGCACTTCACAGAGGGCGATGGGTGCTTCTCCATCGCTTCCATCCTGGTGAAAGACGGCATCGTCGGCGTCCTTCCACCCCTGGTGGATGAGGCCGGATTTGGAACGGTTGTCGTAGTAGATAAAGGAGTCGCCATTCATCTCGCGGAAGAGATGCTTGAGCGCAGCCTCCAGCGCGGGTTCAAGCTCGATCAGGAGATCTTGGTCTGCGGTGCGGGCAATAGTCTCCGAGAGGAGCCAGACGAAGAGAGAAGTCGAATCGACGGAGCCATAGTAGCGCCCATAGGGCACCCGGCCGAGATTCACGTATTCGCCGGACCGCATCTCGTGGATGATCTTGCCGGGTTCCGCTTCAGTCTCGGCGCAGAACTCTTCTGCCTGATGGGCGGCCAGGAAGCGGAGGGTTCCCTTGGCCACCTCGGGAGCAAAGGTGAGCAGCTGGCGGGCAGCCAGGAGCGAATCTCGACCGAAGGGCGCGCAGAACCAAGGCACCCCCGCGTAGGGGATGAGTCCCCAAGGCGTCTCCGTGGTGAGCATGCGGAGGTCTGCCCACGATTGATCCATCCACTTCTGGAAGCGGTCGCGGGGTGTTTGCAGGCGGGCGGTCGCAGCGGTGAATTCGCTGGCCCATTGTTTCGCCGCCTTGCGCGCTTCTCCAAAGGAGATCTCCCTGGGCTCGCAGGCGGATTCCTCCGAAGGGGCGGAGAGACAGCAGGTGGCGGTGATGACGAAGACCGACTCCTCGCCGGGCTCCAGTGCGATCTCTATCAATGCCGCGCCGCGTCGGTAGTCGACCTCGACGTCACCATGCACAGCAAGACGGGTGGCCCGTTCGATTTGGTCGGCACCCCGGTAGCTAACGAGTCGAGGCTCCTTGCTTTTCAGAATCTGACCGGTGTTCTGGTTATCAACTCCGCGGATTCCGAACAAATCGGAGAAGTCAGCGTCCCACTCCAGGCGCAGCCGGAGGGTGAGCGCCAGATTGCGGTGATTATGGACTGTAATTCGCTCCAGCAGCTGCCGATCGTAGAGGATGGCCTCCCGATGCAGGTGGATGGCGCCCATCCCGATCGTCTCTTCACCGTTGAGAAAGGGAGCATTGGTGAGGTCGGAGACGACGAGGTCGTTATCCGGAGTTACCTGGGCATTGAGCGAAAGGAACTCCGGGCCATCCTCCAAGGTGAGCCGGTAGCGGTTCAGGTAACGGGTGCAATCGGAGTAGAGTCCACGGTCGGAGGCCACCCCGGAATCGATGTTTCCATGATTATCGAAGATGGCGTAGAGGGACCGATGCTTAAGAATCAGCGTGGAGGCTACGGGATCTTCGAAGGAAACTTCGAGAAGGTCCTCGCCTTTGTCTTGGACACGTTCACCCATACTCAATGATAGCGTCACTTAGGCAGCTTGTCCTGCCAGGAGGGGTCGGATTGGTTGCAATTCTCCCAGAGGCCGCGCCTTCGGGATGAGGCTACTCTCTCCCGCGGCGAGGAGGTTGATCCAGTCCCAGGTCACCTGTTCGATGGTGAAGGCGGGGTTCAAGCTGACCCGGGGGCGTGAGCCTTCGCGCCAACTGCGAATCCGTTCGACGATGGAAGCCGGATCAGAGCAGTCGCAAAGCTGGTCCGGGCCGCCGAGAGGGAGCACTTGGCCGGCGGCGCCAAGGTTGTGGGCGAGGACCGGTGTTCCCAAGGCGTTCGCCTCCGCGAAGACGAGGCCAAAGGTCTCGGCAAACCACGTCTGTGGGTAGAAGACACAAAGCGCGTCCGCGACCTCTCGATGGACTTCGTCGGGCTTCAATGCACCGAGGGAGACGACGCCCTCAGTTCCTGTGGCCCGAGGGCCTTTCCAGTAGCCGGGGTCAGCTGTTACCAGGCGCATGGAGGGGAAGGCTCGGCGAACGTGCGCGAAATTGGCGAGCACATCTTCCAGACCTTTATGAGGTGAGGAGAAGAAGACGAGCTTGTCTGGGTCGTAGCTTCCCTTGCCCAGGGAGTCGGGGGTCACATGGACGGGATTGAAGATGCGCTGCACGAGATGCTCGCACTTCCACGGCTGGAGCTGGGGGCGGAGGAGGTTGATCATCTCGTCCCGCAAGTGATCGGAGACCGCGACGACGCGGGTCTGGGTCCGCCTCAGGATATCAACTGCGTTCCGCCAGCGCTTGCCGGGATAGCAGTGCATCCAGAGGAAGAGCTTCGCTGCGGGGTAACGCTTCCTTAAGCGAGGCAGGATCTTGTATTTGCGCAAGACCACGATGGCGTCGGGAGTGAATTGCTCGGACAAGCCCTCCTCGTGGGAATAGTGCAGGTAGCGGACGCCGGTCTCACTTTCGTGGGCCTCCTTGTCGCGATTGTGTTGCGCGACCGCAACCTCCAGGCCGCGATGGTGGGCAAGAGAGCGGGCAATGCGGAAGAGGCTGGCTTCGGTGCCGCCCAAGGGACCCCGCCCGAGGGCGTCATCATCCAAGGCCTCCGGACAATCGTTGTCGACAAAGAGAATTTTCATTACACGGCTTGGGGTAAGAGTTCTTCCACGATTGAATCCCGGCCGCGGGTGCGCTGGCCTCCGAGGGAATGGGTATTGCGGATCACTTCGCGCGAGAGGAACTTCCGTGTGCCTTCGGCAAGGGGAAGATCGTGCCCGATGGTCAGTGGCTGGTGGCTGATGATCTCGGCGATCTGGACACCATTGAGGTCGATCGGGACCTTGCTTTCCTCGACGGCGTCATTGCCCCACTTACCGTTCCGATAGAGACGATTGCGTCGCCAGACCTCGTCGCGGTCCTGCTTCCGCTTCTCTCCCCGGTAGCCGGTGTCGTCATTGGTCGTGAGAGAGACGGCCATCTCCACCTTGGTGAGGAGCGGCTCGGCGATAAAGTGGAAGATGTGTCCGCAAGCAATCAGGCGATTCCGCAGCTCCCGGTCTTCCTCGACGCTATCGAGGTAGCCTCCAAGGCGGGAGAAGCAGCGCCGACGGAAAAGTCCGCTGTTGATGAGGACCCAGTCGCCTTCGGTCTTGGAGGGCGACTGCAGTGTGGGGAAGAAGTCGTCAACCAGTGAGATGCGCTTGTCGATGATATGGACTGAGCCATCCAGCTTGATGAATTTGTGAGCACCGACTGCGACATCGACGTTCAGCTCGGAGCCGGGCTCGTGCCCCAGCATCTGCCAATCAAGGATATCATCGGCATGGCCCTTGAGGGCGAGAGCCCGAGTTTGAAGCAGCACCTTGTTCGGCGACGCGACGTCGTCGCTATCGTGGAAGGTGACTGCATCGTAGTCGCCGAAAACCAGTCCCATGTTCTTGGCCGCGGCGGTACCTCCGTTTGTTTTAAGACGGATGTAGGTGAGCCGTGGGTCATCGAGGTAGCGCTCGATGACTTGGCGGGTGTTGTCCGTCGAGCCATCGTCGACGACGGTGACTTCGGTGCCGTGATAGGTCTGGGATAAGGCGGAGTCGAGGGCCTGGGGCAGGCAGTGGGCTCGATTGTAGGTCGGGATGACAATTTTTACTTTCATGGTACAGGTGCGGTCAGGCCGCTTTTTTCTTTTGTGCTGGTGTCGGGAGTTGAGGGCTGAGGGGGGTGAGAGTGGTTTCTTCCTCGCCGGAGCAGGCCCCAGCTAGGGCTGTGGCGCACCAGATGCGGGCGAGAAAGATGGAGGAGAGGAAGCAAGAGGCGAACAAGGCGACGGGCCCGACTAGCAGGAAGAGCAGCGGACCTAACAGGAAGCTGACGGCGGCCAGCGCAATATCGAGAGTCTGGGGCGAATCCGCGACCCGCAGGGTCTTGGGGGTCCGGATGAAGGAGATTTTGTTAGAGAGGAGGCCATTGAGGAAGCCGCCACAACCTTCGGGAAGAAGTGCAAGCCGGAACATGAGACTCTTCATCCGCGTGGAGAGAGAGCCCGAACAAGTCGCAAGATGCAAACCAAGCTCCAGGATGACGATGGCCAGGAAGACGGCGAAGGTAATGGTAGCGAGCCCTCGGGTCGCAGGGGAGAAGGAGAAAAGGAGTGCGAGACCGAAGGTGAGGAGGGAACCTTGGCACCAGGCAAGCAATTGACCCAGGGTCGCGGGGCTGATCTGTCGGCGATGTAGTGCCTCGCGCAGGACTTGGGCATTGCCCGCAGCCCAGCGATGGCGCTGGCGGGAGAGGTCGCGGAGAGTGGTGGGGATGACGCCCCGACCCCATGTCTCTTCGACGTATTGGCCGCTACCTCCTTGACTGAGCAGGCGGAGCCCCAGGGCGGCGTCCTCAGTGACCGAGCCGGTCGGCCAGCCACCAGCCTGGCGCAAATCCTTCAATCGGATGACGCTCATCGTCCCCGTGAGCAGCATCTCGCCGGAGGCCTGGCTCGCGCGGGCAAAGGCTTTGAAATACTGGTCATACTCATTGCTGAGGGCCGCGTTGCTTTCGCCCAATTGGCGGTAGCGTTGGGGAAATTGGAGATGGCTCGGATCGCTTTCCTGCAGGAGCTCTTCGACCCGCTTGAGAAAGCCTCGCTCCACCTGATAGTCCGCATCGACGGTGATGATGTGGGTGGTGCGCTGATCGACTTCCTCAAGCCCGAGGTTCAATGCGCCTGCCTTGGCATGGGCCACTTGATCGAAGTGGAAGAATCGGAATGGCCGACCCATGCGCTGGCAGAATTGCTGGACGGGGCGATATCGTTGCGGGTCCTTCGTGTTGTTATCCAGGATGAGAACCTCATATCGTCCGGCGAGCGAGGTTTGCTCGGCCAGGCTACGAAGGGTGGCGATGACCAACTCGGGCGGCTCGTCGTAGGTCGCGACGTGGATGGAGAAGAAGGGCCGCTCGGAACGCGTCGTTGGCGCGGGCCTGGAGGACTTGCTGGAGCTGGACCGGGGAGAGAAAAGAAGAATGAGGGCCTTAACGAGTGAGGGGGCAAGAAGAAGGGCGAGGATGATGGAGAGGATCACTTCAACTCCCGCGGGGAGATCTGAACCAATATGTTGCAGCGTTGGTGGCATGGCGAAGGGGAGTCGTGGTTTTCGTCATCGGCCGAAAGGCCAACGTCCCTTGCGCTGCATCCATGCCCAGTCGGATGTGATTGAAAATTTTATCTCATAAAGTGCTTATAAACAATTAAATCCAGCGAATGTCGAAGCTGGCTGCAGGGGCCTCTCTCTGATGGAGTCGCTGGCTTATTGCATGAGGCCGGTTGCCAAGTGCAATGACACAACTTCCCAAGTAGCTCGGACTTAGAAAGGCCAGAAGATGGGAATGAGGAGCGTTGCGAGAACCCAAAGAATCAGATTGAGGGGAATGCCAATCTTCATGAAATCACCAAACTGGTATCCCCCGGCACCGTAGACATAAGTATTCGTCTGGTAGCCAATGGGCGTCATGAAGCTGGCGCTGGCGCCGAACATGATGGCTACGATGAATGGGCGAGGATCGACATCGAGGGCGGCTGCAATCGGGATGACGACGGGGGGCAAGAGGATGGCCACCGCATTGTTGGTGACCATCTCGGTGAGCACTGAGGCGAGCAGATAGATGGCTGCGAGGATCGCGATGGGACCGAGATGCTGGATCGGGCTCTCTTGGGTCAAGGTGATCACGATGTTCGCCAGCCAGGCCGCACCGCCGGAATTGTCGAGGGCCTGTCCGATGCCGAGCATGCCGTAGATGAGGAAGAGGATGTTCCACTCGATACTCCGGTAGGCTTGGGCGAGGGAGAGGCACTTGGTGAGGATGAGGGCGAGAGCGCCGATGAGGGCGGCGCTAGTGATGGGGATAATCCCGAAGGCTGCCACCAGGACGACGGCGGCCATGATGGTGAGGGCAATCGGTGCGCTGGCGGGCAGCTCGGTATGGAGGGGATTCTCGTTCAGGTTCAGGAAGTCGCACTCCTCGCGGGCGACGGTAAGGTTGGAGACCGGGCCCTCCAGGAGGAGGGTGTCTCCAAAAGCGAGGGGGAGATCCTGATATTGCTGGCGGACATTGACCCCTTGGCGATGAATGGCGGCCACGAAGACGCCATAGCGATTGCGGAAGCCGAATTCCCGGATGGTCTGCCCCACGAGGGGGCTCCGGGGGCCGATGATGGCCTCTACAATTTTGACTTCGCGGCCTTGTTCGTCATCGGCCTCAGCCCGCGACCAGATTTCCAGGCCCTTGGCCTTGCGGATGGCGGCGAGTTGCTTGGGCATGGCGCGGAACCAGAGGATGTCGTTCTCGGCAAGTTCCAGCTTGTTAAGGGGAATGCCTCGCAGGCGTTCCCCGTTACGAGTGACCTCGTAGAGAATGGCCTTCTTGGGATCCTCGAAGCCGGGCAGCGAGGAGACGGGCTTGCCGATGGAGGCAGACTCGGGCGTGACGATCATCGCGCTACTGAAGCGGCGCGTATCCTCCGAATCGATGAGGCTGGCAACGGTTTCACGATCGGGCAAGAGCTTCCGCCCGACGACGAAGAGATAAAGGAAGCCCACGGCGGCATAGACGAGGCCGAGCGGCGTGATCTCGAAGAGGGTGAATGGCTCCAGCCCTCGCTTGCGTGCTTCGCCATCGACGAGGAGATTGGTGGAAGTGCCGATGAGGGTGATGGTGCCTCCGAGGATGCAGAAGAAGGAGAGAGGGATGAGCAACTTCCCGGGCTTGGCATTCTCCCGGCGACAGAAGGCCATCACGACCGGAAGAAGGATGACGACGACGGGCGTGTTATTGAGAAAGGCCGACAGGGGCATCACGATGATCGCGAGCAAGATGAGGAAGCGTTGGCTGCTGCCCTTGGACTTGCCGATAAGCATCTCGGCCAGCCAATCGACGGCGCCGGTCTGGGTGAGGCCCGCGCTCAAGACAAACATGGCCCCAATGGTGAGCGGCGCGGTATTACCAAAGACTTGCTTGAGATCGCTCTCTTGCAGGACGCCGGTCATCAGGAGGAGAGCCATTCCGCTCAAGGCAATCAGCTCCCCCGGGAGGCGACCGCGCATAAAGAACACGAGGGCTCCCAGCATGACCGCGAGGGACATGGCGAGCTGATAAGTCTCCCAATTCATGTCAAAACTTCTTCCGAGTTCTCACATGATCTGTCCGGGAGAGGTGGCAAGCAAGAAGATTCGTCGTGTTGCCCTCCGATTTCCGCGCGAAGGAGGGTCTCGCTCGAAAGGTGCGGAGCGGGGTGCTGTTACCCTGCTCGAGTTCCGAGTTTTGGCTCGGACATTACTCGTCCGAGGGAATGGAGATCTCAATGCGATAGAACTTCGCCGCCTCATTGGCACTGGTATCTTCCACGAGATGGTCGGTGGCCTCGCTCGCTACGGTGAATTGGGTGACTTCATCATTCAGGTTCTCAAGATCGGTCCCGGCCATGAGTGAATAAGTGCGATTGGGAATGACTTGGCTCAGGGCTAGCTGGGCGGTGGATCCGGTCTTCGCGAGGAGAGTGAGAGCGAAGAAATCCGAGCTATCGAGCGGATTGGTCCCCGCCAGGTATTCCCACTCGTTAGATGCCGAGTCATTGTCCGGGTTCTCCTCCGGCGCGGCCTCGCTATTGGGCGGCGGTCCGAAGTTCTCGACCTGCCAGAAGTCATCGAGCCCGTCTCCCGCATAATCGCCGAAGTCGTCGGTATTGCTATTCAGAATGGTCAGCATCAGCTCCCCGGTGATATCGCCCAGGCTCCCGGACACGGTCGCTGGCGTGCTCTCATAGACCGGGCCAGCCGTGGCGAGCCCATTCTCATCGACTTGTTCAAGCGGATTGTTCGCACCCACCAGGCTCCAGATGATGTCGCTCTGATTGGCGTCGAGCGTGGTGCCATCGTCCAAGAGGGCCTGGCCCTCGAGCTGGGTGGTCTCCCCCTCGTTGACCGAGGAAGGAGTCGCGGTGATTGCCAGACTGACGACATCGAACAACTGGCCGGTATAGCCTCCGCGGTCCGTGTAATTGACAGATGATGAAATGCCCGTCGCCTGACCTCCAGTCGAGAGGTCATTCGTGTAATCACTGCTGCTCGATTGCCCTCCTCCCGCGTCGAGGATCTCCGGGGAGAGAGTATAATTCGTGCTAACCCGTTCGCCATGGGCAAGGGGTATTGCGGTGAGAAGAGAAAGATAAATGAGTGGGGTCGACTTCATCAACTTCTTCTACCGTATCGAAACCGGTGCCATTCTCAAGAAACTCTTTTCTCGGGGCCATCGGGCCCATTGAGGGCGGACAATGAATGAACTTCAAATCTTGTGGGAAAATGTTTCAATCATCTACGGTTATCTTCTCTGAAAGCGATCTTTCTTCAACCAGACCAAACCGATGAAAAACAACGTGCTTCCTGCCCTTGCCGCTACTGCAATCACTCTTGGTTCATCCGCTCAAGTTCGGGCCGATGTGCCCGAACTCTTGAATGTCCAAGGGCGTATCGATGTCGATGGCCTCAATTACGATGGAGACGGAACCTTCAAGTTCGCCATCGTGAGTCTATCTGGAGCAACCACCCACTGGAGCCATGATGGCACCAGCGTCGCCGGTAGTGAGCCGACCTCCGGGGTGACCATCCCCGTCACCAACGGGCACTACAGCGTGCATCTTGGTGATACCGACTTGACCAATATGGATGCTCTGCCCGCCTCGGTCTTTGAGGAGGAAAATATCGCGCTGCGCATTTGGTTTGATGATGGAGTCAATGGTTCCCAGCAGCTCAGCCCTGACCGCCGCTTCGTTTCCACGGCCTTCGCGTTGAATGCGGCCAATGTGCAAGATGGAGCCATCGGGCCATCGAAGATTGCGGCCAATTCCATCACCTCCGGCCAGCTGGCTGCAGGCTCGGTGACCTCATCCGAAATTTCCGGCAATAGCATCGATACGACGAAGATCGTCAATGGAACCTTGCTGGGCGAGGACTTTGCCGAGGGCTCCATCATGGGCTCCGCATTGGCCAATCCCCTCGAAGTGGGGGCTGCGGATGAGAACGGCACCGTCAACGTCTGGGATAGTAGCTATGGCTTGCAATCGGTGAAGCTGGATGGGGGGAATCATCGCATCGAGACTTATGGAGCCGACGGCTTGCTCCAGACCAGGCTGTGGGGGCCCAGCTACGGGGAGGTGCAGCTTTATGATGCCTCGGAGGATAACTTTAATACGGTGCGTCTCTCCTCTCAAGAGAGCCTCTTGGCCTTGCAAATACCTGGCGGAGCCCTGCGACTGAGCAATGAGGACAATCTCCATCTCTACGCCAAGGCCTCTTCGGCCAATGGGGGGATATTATCGCTCTATCAGCTGGATGGGCAGAACGGGGTCAATCTCCAGGGTGATGCCAATGGGGGTGGCTTCGGCACCTTCTATCAGGCCGATGAGCAGCCGGGGATCGAGCTCGATGCCAATGGCAACGATATCACTTTCTATCAGGACGATGACGATATCGGTCTCAGGCTGACGGCGGCCAGTTCCGGCGCGATTTCAGTAAGAGATTCCGATGGCACGACCGCAGTCTCGATTTCAGGCTCAGGGAATTCGACCACCTACTATGCCGACGATGGCAGTATCGGTGTGCTGATCGATGGGGAAAGCTCGGGCGCCGGCTATCTTTCGGTAAGGAACAACACCGGCAGTACTCGAGTTGCGATCGATGGGGAGGGTCTCAACGATGGAGGCAGCATCGTCGTTGATGACGAGACCGGCACCCAGACAGTCCGTCTTCTTGGTGCGCAAGCCTCTGGCAAGGGTGGGAGCCTGACCCTTTACGAGGATGACGGTTCAGCCACCGTCGCTCTCCGGCAAGACACCGGAAGCGAGCGCGGCGGCGAGATCATCCTCTACGATGGGGATGGGAATAGCCGCATTGATATGGAGGCGTCCGAGTCGGGCGAGGATGGTGCACAGATTGTTCTGCGGGATGCCACGGGGGCGGCGACGCTGACCTTGGATGGCGAGTTTGGAGCCGGCGGAGCCTCCCGGGTGACCACAGGCACCGTCCAGATCACCGGCGGTTCGGATCTCTCCGAGCAATTCGAAATATCCGACGGAATGAGCGAAATCGCGCCAGAGCCCGGCATGCTGGTGTGCATCGATCCAGAGAATCCCGGTGCTCTCAAGCCGTCCTCGCGCGCCCACGACCGCACCGTGGCGGGCATCATCTCGGGCGCGGGCGGCATCAATCCCGGCATGCTGATGGGCCAGGTTGATTCCATCGCCGATGGCGAGCACCCCGTCGCTCTCACGGGGCGGGTTTACTGCATGGTTGATGATTCCAATGGAGAGATTCTTCCCGGCGATCTGATCACGACCTCGGATACGCCCGGTCATGGGATGAAGGTGGTCGACCACGAGCAAGCGCGCGGAGCCATCATCGGCAAGGCCATGACCCGGCTGGAGGGAGATTCCGGCCTCGTTCTCGTTCTTGTCTCTCTTCAGTAAGTCCGAATGTGAAAGGTTATATTATGAAACGATTCATTCTCTCCCTTCTCCTGGTGGCTCCAGCTGCGGCGGAGATTCAGGTCCGGCTCTCGATTAAGGCCATTCTCAGCTCGAATGGCAGTTGGCCGAGTAATACCAATACCATCGGCTCCACCGGGGTGAATCTCAATAGCGAGACCGCCGTCCGCGATAATGTGGACTGGATGAACAGCGTGATGAGGGAGAAGCGCTACCCCTTCCGCTTCTTTCTCCGGGAGGATACCGTCTACACCATCTCCGGGCAGGCAGACCCTTATTATACGATGGATGCCCGGTCCTCTGCGACTCGGAATGCCATCGAAGATGCCGCTCTGGACGACAAGACCACTTGGAAATGGCATGACGACTCCATCAATATCTACATCAATGACACCCGCTCAGGCTACTGCTCGCGGCCCACAGGTGGGCGCAGCGCCATCACGGTGGGGGCTGGTGCTTACGAGGAGCTCATCCTCCATGAGATTGGGCACTTCTTCAATCTGAGCCACACGCACAGTGGCGACGGCGATGGCAATGCGGACGACTGGGCGGATGGCGACGGGCTCTCGGAGACCTTGCCCGATGATGCCGATGCCTCGGCGGCCGATATCAATGCCCAATATCCCGGCTCCACCCAAGAGACGCGGGACAACCTGATATTCAACGTGATGTCCTACCATCAACCGCAGGACCGCTTCGTCTGGCAGCAGCGGCAGGAGATGATCGAGGTGATGAATGACGAGCGCGATCCCCAGGCCTCGGGTGAAGGCTTCTTCCTCGCCGATGACGGCGCGGACAGCATCTTCGGAGTTCAACTTTCTGGCAGGACCTATGCTCAGCGTCTCAAGACGCTTGAGAATGCGGTCTCGAAGTCGACCTCATCCAATGACGTCATCCTGATCGATGGCACCATCGAGGTGACTGACGGGGCGGTCTTCTCCACCCCTCATGTCTGGATGAAATGGCGGGATGACGCCATCCTGCGGTGAGTCCGGTGCGCCATAGGGCGCCTGGTCAGAGCGAGGGCCGCCGCCAGGATGCGCTGGCGGCCCGCCCGACACTTCTTGCAAGTGGCGATTTTTCGTGAAATTCTCGCATTTCGCGGTTACTTCCCCGCCACGCATCTTCAGATGGACACGAACCTCACCAGAAATTTCTCCATCATCGCTCACATCGATCACGGAAAGACCACGCTCTCCGATCGCTTGCTTGAGTTCACCCAGACTGTTTCCCAGCGGGAGGCCCAGGCCCAGCTCCTCGACGCCATGGACCTTGAGCGCGAGAAGGGCATCACCATCAAGAGCCACCCGGTGACGATGTATTACCCCGCCAAGGACGGGAAGACCTACAAGCTCAATCTCCTCGATACCCCCGGTCACGTGGATTTCAGCTACGAGGTCTCTCGTAGTCTAGCCGCATGTGAGGGGGCCATCCTCATCATTGATGCCGCGCAAGGGGTGGAGGCCCAGACGATGGCGAACGTGAACCTCGCTCTCGACCAGAACCTGACCATCGTCCCCGTTCTCAATAAGATCGATCTCCCTGCCGCTGATGTCGACAAGTGTCGCCAGCAGCTGGAGGACATTCTCGCCATTCCCGGCGAGGTTGCCATTCCCGCTTCCGCCAAGAACGGCATCGGCATCGAGGACATCCTTGAGGCCATCGTGGAGCATGTCCCTCCACCGCCAGAGCATGAGGACGGCCTTCTGCGGGCCAGCGTCTTCGATAGCCTGTATGATGCCTATCGCGGCGTGATCTCCTACGTCCGCGTGGTCTCCGGCACGGTCAAGAAGGGGGACAAGGTCAAGCTCTTCCACACCGACAACACCTACGAGGTGAAGGAGACCGGCGTCTTCACCCCCAAGATGACCAAGACCGACGACCTCCACACCGGGGACGTGGGCTACCTCATCGCCAACATGAAGTCCTCCGCCGAGGTTAAGATTGGCGACACCTTCACCCATAAGGACAACCCCTGCACCGAGGCCCTTCCGGGCTTCAAGGAGATTCGCCCTCTCGTCTTTGCAGGCATCTATCCGGTCGACTCGTCGGATTACGAGGGCTTGAAGACCGCGATGGGCAAGCTGCAGATCAATGATGCGGCCTTCTCCTTCACCACCGAGTCCTCGACCGCTCTCGGCTTCGGCTTCCGCTGCGGCTTCCTCGGCCTTCTCCACATGGAGATCATCCAGGAGCGTCTTCGCCGGGAGTTTGATATGGACGTCATCTCCACCTATCCTTCGGTGATTTATGAAGTCACCAAGACCGATGGCTCGGAGATGATTGTCGACAATCCGACCTACCTACCCGAGCAGCAGATCATTCAGGAAGTCCGCGAGCCCATGGTCCGCGTCTTCATCATGATCCCCGGTGATAACATTGGTGACGTCATGCAGCTCATCATGGAGAAGCGCGGCGAGCTTGAAAATACCGAGACCATTGACGAATTCCGCGTCCTCCTCACCGCCACCGTTCCTCTTGCTGATATCCTGGTCGACTTCAACGACCGCCTCAAATCCATGACCCGGGGCTACGGCTCCATGGATTACGAGCATGCCGGCTACCGCGCCGCCAATATGGTCAAGATGGACATGCTCATTGCGGGCGAGCCCGTGGAGGCCTTCTCCACCATCGTCCACCGTGAGAAGGCGGAGTATCAGGGTCGCCAGTTGGCTGCCAAGCTGAAGGAAGTGATTCCCCAGCAAATGTTTGTCGTCGCCATCCAGGCTGCCATCGGTGGCAAAATCATCGCCCGTGAGTCCATCTCCGCGATGCGGAAGAATGTGACTGCCAAGTGCTATGGCGGTGATATCTCCCGGAAGCGCAAACTGCTTGAGAAGCAGAAGGAAGGGAAAAAGAAGATGAAGGCCATCGGCAAAGTAAACATTCCGCAGGAAGCCTTCATCAAGGTGCTGAAAACCGGAGATTAACGATTTAATTTCTCTTCGCAGTGAAATGTTGCTAGATGTTCTTTTATAGAGAACATGCAATACGCGATTAAAAGTGCCCATGCGAAGTTGTGGAAGACCTCACTGAGCGAAGAAGAGGTTATCGAACGCCTGAAGCGGGGTCATATCGATGAGAATTGGTTGATCTCTCCTCAGGGGGAGCCGGAATCTGCGGTCACGATTAAAGAATTCTTGCTCAACCCGACCTTGCTGGGAGAACTCTCGAGAGAAAGAGCCGAGGATTTGCGACGACGGTGGGAATCTGCAGCTTCCTCGATCGATGCAAAGCCACCGACGGCCTCGATCACCGATATCGGCCTGAGATTTCTTTGCGGAGCCCTGCTGGCCTACTTCCTCTTCAGATCCTTTGCCCACGAAGCCGCAGAATCGAGAGACCTTTTCTGGCTAGGTTTTGCAGGCACGCTCCAGAAGGGGGCCGAGGCCCTCATCCTCCCGGGAGCCTTCGCTGTTGTTTTCGGCCAGATCTGGCCGCTCATTAAGAAGGAGAAATCCGGTCAATGAGCCTCACTTGAGGAATTGCACCGTCCCGATGAGTCCGTCACGCAGGCGGTAGCGGACGAGGACCGTTCCATTCACTTCCTCTCCTTCGCGAAAGCGATGCCAATGCTCCAGGTCGACGCAGTGGTCCCCATGCTGCAGACGCTGCTCGACCCGGGCACCGAAATTGCCGCGCGCGAACATTCCTTCATAACGGCTGCGGAACTCCTCATGACCTTTCGCTGTCACCTTGCCATCGGCATCAAGGACGACGACTTCCTCATGATAGCAGGCCACGAAGGCATCTAGGTCATGATTGTTATAGGCGGTCAGCTGCTTCTCGGCGAGGGTTTCGATGGGGCTCATATGGCTTCACCGGCATTCTAGCGAAGTCCGGACAATCTGGATAGACGAACCTCGTCCCTCATTCTTTCCATGAACCCTGGAAGAGTTTGTCTCCTCAATCGGGAGAAATGAAAAACTCTGTTCGCTGGGCGACGATGGGGCTAGGGAAGTGAGGCATGGGTCAACAATGCCGGACTTGTGAGGCGGAGCTTCCGGATGACGGAAGCGGCTACTGTCCGCGCTGTCTCTTCGGAACGGCTTTGGTCGAGTTGACCAAGGAGAGCTTGGGTGACGCGCCGGAGTGGCATCGGATGGAGGATTATCTTGAGGATTTTCAGTTTGTCGGTGAGCTCGGCCGCGGGGGGACTGGTGCGGTCTATGAGGCGATTGAGAAAAAAAGCGGGCAGCGAGTGGCAGTCAAGGTGCTCGCTCCGGCATTGGCGGAGAATCCTGAGTTTGGCGAGCGATTCCGTCGCGAGGCGAGGGTGCTGGCGGCCCTCCGCCATGAGAATCTGGTTCGGGTGAGGGATTGGGGTGAGCGGAATCACCTGATGTTCTTAACGATGGACTTCGTGCAAGGCGGTGATGTCGCTGGCCTGCTCGCCAAGGAGGGGCGGCTGCCGCTGGGGGAGGCCGTCCGGGTCTTGCAGGAAGCTTGCCTTGGTATGGAGGAGGCTCATCGGCAGGGCATCCTTCATCGAGACCTCAAACCGGGGAACCTCTTGTTAGATAAGGCTGGTTCCGTCCGCGTCGCCGACTTTGGTTTGGCCAAGGAGGTGGGGCAAGCCAGCTCTCTGGGCCTGACCGTGACGCAGGCACGCATGGGGACCCCGCGATACATGGCTCCAGAACAACTTGAAGGTGCCGAAGTGGATGAGAGGACTGATGTCTACGCGCTGGGCGTGGTCTTCTATGAGTTGCTCGCCGGCAGGCCGCCGGGAGGAAACTTTGCCCTGCCGTCGGAGCTCTTGGGCCTGGATGAGCGCGTCGATGAGTTCGTCCTAAGGGCGATGAGTGATCATCCTGCCGACCGCTTCTCCTCCGTAGTCGAATTTCGCGAGGCCCTACTATCTATTGAGAGAAGAACAAGTTGGAGAACCTTTCTTCTGTCAGGCCTTTTGGTCATGTTGGTGATCTTTTCTGGCTGGTGGCTATGGGCGGGCGGAGAATCCAAGGAGCAAGGGGAGACTTGGCGATTCACCGTCGCAGAAGGCGATTTGCCAGATAACTTTCCTGCCCGTCTTGGCGGCGTGAGTAAGGTGGTATTGAGCAATGCTGACGAGGAATTCGGCGTCGCTCTTTTGGCAGACGGTTCACTCCGGGGGCTGGGGGCGAATACCTATGGGCAGGCTTCACCGCCCGGCGGAACGCACTACATTGATATCGTGGTAGGTAACGGTCGAAGGGCTGCGCATGCCTTGGCTTTGGGGAGGGATGGGCAGGTGGTGGCTTGGGGTGATGACAGCTATGGGCAAGTCAGGGTCCCGAACAACCTGGGGCAGGCAACAGAAGTAGCGGCAGGTGAGTTTTGGTCAGCGGCCCGGGTCGATGGGGCCTGGGTCGTGTGGGGGAGGAAAGGCGATGATGAGGAGATTGTTGCCCGCGCCGCACTGCGCGGCAAACGGGTCTCGGCGGAGAAAGTGGGTGGGGAAAGCGAGCCGCCTGATTGATAGGCACCGATTCAGTCGAGTGTGTGCTCGGGTGCAGAAAGCCAAGTGCGGAGAATGGGAGGAAGCGCCTCTCCGAGAACCTGCTCAGCCAATTCTTGATCGAAGGAGTCGAGGGGGTCTCGCAAGGGAGCCCCGCCAAGGACCTCCAGGGCGAGAGCGAGGTCCGAGCTTTGCGGTTCGTTTTGATGAACTTCGACTGCGAGGACGTTTTCTCCCATGATCAGCGGGAGCTCTTCTGCTGAAAACATGAAGATGCGGAAGACGTCTTCCTCAAAGCCACTCTTCATGATGCTACTGGTTGTGGTCGCAGTGATGGGCCCCGGAGGGAGGCCGTGTCGGATGATTTCCTCGCCATTGAGATAGACGACCGCGCCGTCGTCGCAAAGCAGGCTGAGACGAAGAGGAGTCAGTCCGGAGAGGGTATCGACCTCAAAGCGGTGCCGGAACCAAGCGGTCAGGTTCTTCCGGTCGGGATCGCCTCCGAAGTTGATGAGGGTGGCCTCATCGGAGTCACCGTAGCCCAATTTCGCGGGCCCGGACTTCCAGGCTGAGTCGTCGAAGGAAAGGGTATTCCAATCCTCAGCGGGTGGATAACGACGGTCCTCGTAGTTCCAGATGGCATCACTTGGAACCAGGGTCATCGTGGCATCGGGCGATAGCGACTGCTGATGGCGGTGACAGATGTCGATCAGGGGCTCTCGGCGAAATAGGAGAGGGGGCGTATGCCTGGCGAGCAGGTAATGGCAAAGCTGGATGCAGACTCGAGCAGAGTGAGGCTCGGAGGCTGCTAGATAGTCTTCACCAAGATCAAGGTAAGCGGTGGCAAGTTCATAAGCTCGCTCGGGATTCTCGGGTTCGAGCTGTAGATTCCTGGCTCGGAGGCTGGTCGCTTTGAGGCGACTTTCGATAGCCTCTTCTGTGCTGGCTATCGTCGCATTGCCAAGCTCGCCATAGAGTGATGAGAGAAAGAGATTCCAAGCTGGAGAGGTGACGGCGTCTCGCGGTAGCTCGGCGAGGGCATCGGTCACTTCCGTGCTCAATTTCTTCGCGAGATCGGGGCGGCCTACGTCGTGCACCAGTCTATCGTTGAAGTGGCGAAGGGTGTCTTGGAGTCTGCGAAGCCAGTTCTCTTGCTCGGGTTCCCGGGAGATGAGGAGCTGATAGACATCGAAAGTTTTCCGGATGTAGGGAAGGGCTTTCTCGACCGCATTCAGGTCGAGGTGGAGGGAGGCGTGATTGTGAAGAGAGGTGGCGTAATCGAGTTGCCAACGGGTATTGACCGGGTCCCAGAGGACGAGGCTCTCCCGGAGAGCGAGGGACTCATCAAGGTATCGGAAGGCGAGGTCAGCATCTTCGTTTTCATCATGAATCGTCCCGATATTATTGAGCACGGTTGCGATCTCCTTTTGCCAATGCCTGTTGCCTGGCTCGAGTTGAATGAGGTCCCGGTTGGGAATCAGGGCCGCAAGATAGGCCTTCAACGCAGCGTCGATATCGCCAAGACAGAGGTGACAGTATCCTTCGTTGTTGAAGGAGGTCATGTGGATCTGCAAGGCGATGACCTCCTTGGGGATGTCCTCCGCGAAGGCCTTTTGGGCCTCTTGATAGAAGGGAATTGCTTGCTCGTAGTTCTCGAGGAAGCGTTGGTTCTCTGCGAGGCTGAAAAGGGAGGCTGCCCGATTGATGCGGTATTGGTTATTATCCGAGTCGGGCGCTAAGGAATCGAGTCGCTTGAGAGCCTGCTGGCTGGCGACCATGGCCTCCTCCACACGGCCTGCTTCGCGCAAGATGATGGCAAGCTCATTGTGGGTCTCGATGAGATGATAGAGGTGCGAGTCGTTGTCTGGTTCGGCGCGATGGAGATGCTCGAGGTTACGGAGGGAAGCCTGCCAAGCGGCAACGGATTCGTCGAAGGAACCCTCGGCATAGTGGACGTTGGCGAGGGTGTTGTGGATGGTGGCGAGGGCGTCGGTAGTAGTCAGCCCCTTGAGTTCGGGCGGGAGATTCTCGAAGTAGTCGAGCGAGCGTCGCGCGGATTCGCCCAAGATGTCGGTTCGGCCGAGCGCGATGAGTTCGAAGCGGAGGTCATCAAGGATGAAAGAGGTGAGGTCTTCTGCTTGCTCGCGGGCGCGGTTGCCAAGGTTGGCGGTGCGACGAGCTTCGGCAAGAAAAGTCTGGGTTTGGGATAAGGTGGATTGAAGGAGAGATAATTGGTGCCTCTGGATCAGCAGCAGGATGAGGAAAGTGGCAGCCACGACGAGCGCGACATGGAATAAGCGACGGTAGCGACGCTGTCGTTGGAAGAGACGAGGCACAACGCCATTAAAGCGGAAATGGAAGGCCGAGGATATGGGAAAAGGAGAAGTTGGAAGTTGGAAGGTGGAAGGTGGAAGGTGGAAGGTGGAAGGTGGAAGGTGGAAGGTGGAAGGTGGAAGGTGGAAGGTGAGCTCGTGGCCGCTGCTACGTGACCGCGCTTCGGTGCCTTGCTAGGATAGCGAGGGTGATAACCCTCCCCGGACTGCGTCAGCCTGCTGACGCTTCGATCAGTTCCAGCCTGCTGGAACGAGCCCGTGCTCCAAGCCAGCGCTATCGCCGACTAAACCACCATCTCGGCCCGCCGGCAGCTACCGGGGTGATACGAGAGCAAGAAGGCGCACAACCCGCCCATCGCGGATGCCTGCCCGCTGCGCTGGCGACGCAAAACCGGCGCAGCTTCACGGCCTCACTCCTAAGCCTTTCCAATGAGTTAGGGAGCTTGGAGGAGAGTAGAATGTGTGAGAGAACTGTTCAGCATGAGCCTTGAGCGAACCGGCATGGGAAACGCGGACTTCCCTTCCACCGCATGGACGATGATCGTTCAGGCTGGAGGCGAGGGAGAGGAATCCCTCAAGTCCTTGGAGACGATCTGCCAACTCTATTGGCAGCCGCTCTATGCCTTCGCCCGTCGCTCGGGATGTTCCCGTGAGGACGCCATGGACCGAACCCAAGGCTTCTTTGCGAAGCTGATCGAGGGCCGCTACCTCGATCGAGCCAAGCGGGAAAAGGGCAAGCTCCGCAGCTTTCTCCTCACTTGCTTCAAGCGCTACATCCGCGATGAATGGCGTCGTGAGCAGGCCGCCAAGCGAGGTGGCAACGACAAGCTGATTCCACTGGATGCCGAATCCCTCGAAGACACGCTGTCCTTGGATGGCAATTCTCCCGAGCGCTTGTTCGAGCGCCGGTGGGCTCTAGCCGTTCTGGAAGCTGCCATGCAACGTCTCCAAGCCGAATATGTTGAGAAAGGGAAAGAAGAAATCTATCGCGAGTTGGCGAGCTTTCTGACTCCGGATGCGGCAGGGGAAAGTTATCAAACGGTGGCGGAGAAGTTGGGAATCACCGAAAATGCGGTCGGGGTGGCAATCTATCGGCTCCGCAAGCGATTTGCCGAACTGATGAGGCGTCAGGTGATCGCAACCTTGGACTCAGAGGAAGAGGTGGAAGGTGAGTTGAGGTATCTGATGGATGTCTTGCGATAGACCTCCCGTGCCCGCCTCCCTTTGGCGGGCGAGCTAGGGAAGATAGAGATTTCGCCAAACCTTCGCAACGATGCAGATTGCCTGATAGTTAGGAAGGATCGAAAGGTGGTCGCAATTCATGGGAATTGCGGGCTTTCGGGCGACCTGGGAGCTCGTCTGACCGAACTTTTGTAAATTATATTGTAAGGAAGGGGAATAGGTTTCCCAATGTCTCTATAGAAAGGGAGCGCATCAACCTCGCGCTCTATCTCTTATGAACAAACAACGCGCCTTCTTTACTGCAGGGAATCTCTGGGGACTCCCAACCTACTACCTTGCCATGCTCCTCGGCTGGAGCACGGGGAATTTGGCTCTGGCGCAAGATGAGACGATAGCGGGAACCCTGCTCGTCGAGGAGCACGACGCGGCATCCAATCACTCTTCCTCGGTGTCCCTCACCCTCAGCCCGGTCACCAGCCAAGGCGTCAGGGTCTCTCGCGGCGCGAGCGGGCGGGCGGACTACTTCCTCAATTTTCCATACCAGGATGACATCAGCACCGGGGTGCCCATCAGTTCGATTGCGACCTTGAATTCGGGGGCGATGACTGCCTCTTACGGTGTCGGCGAACGCTGCGTCTTTTCGACCCACAACATGGTCAATGGAGAGAAGAATGCCTCCCTCTCCTTCGCCAGCTTTCCTTATCAGGATTGGCTGGGAGCGATTACGACCAATGCCGTAAATGGCGGAGCGCTCTCCATCTTGACCGGAAGCGAGGGAATCGAGATGGGCTCGCAAATTCAAGATTTGGGAGGACAGGGAATCGTCGATTTGACGTCGCTGGGAGCTTCCTCGGCGGATGGCATCTTGCTCGTCAATCATGCGAAGAATGAGGGCAATCACGTTCTCTCCCGGGACCGGGCCGATGGTGCATTTGATATCTTCATCCATGATCCGCGCTACCTCTATGAGCGCGATCCCTTCTCCTTCGTCTATCTGCCTGCTAATGCCGTCGGCACCAAGGGCCTGGCAGCGATGGGGCGGGTGAAGGGAAATCTCACCTCCGAGGTGGCGGGCGGCTACTACACTCTGAGCAAGACCTCGGTCGCGACCGACTCCGAGATCTGGCATCTCGAAATCTATCAGGACGCGGCGAAGACCATCAAGCACACTGCGGAGACGGGAACTCTCCTCGTCAGTTCGGAAGGGGGCGAGAGTCGGAATTTCGACAACCGGGTCGCGGCCGAGTGGGATGAAGAGAACAAGCGGTGGAATATCGAGAGCTACGATACGAACGATGATTTCCAACAGGCTATCGCAGATGAGGACGTCTTTAGCTTTGCCTTTTTTACCGGGGAGGTTCGGCCGACTACCGTAGTCATTGATTCCACTGCCCGCACGATATCGGTGGATGACGAGGGTGATGGAATCTTTGTCGATGCGGAGGGAGTTTTTCGGGAAGAGATGCCCTACGAGGTCGCGCTTCGCGATGGGATCATGCAGTTCACCTTCGGCCAGGATTTTATCCTCGGGGAGGCTGACCGGGTGATTTGCCGAGGAGCTTATCCTATCTCTCTCGTTTCCGCGCGGGACCTGGTTATTCCTGAGGGGGCTATCCTTGATGCCTCGGCTGATGGCATCACCCCCGGGCCTGGTGGTGGCTGGGGAGGGAGTGGCGGTGGAGGAGGAGCCGGGGGAGCGGGAGGCTCGAACTCCGCCTCCTATGGAGGAGTTGGTGGTTCTGGAGGGAGCGGGGGCACGTTCTCCAGCCCCGACGGGAAGCGAGGCGTCTTTGGCGGGACAGGATACAAAACAGGAATCGGAAATATTGGTTCCTTGGGCGGCTTTGGTGCGGCGGGAGGAGACGGGATGTTAGGGTTTGGACTCGCCAGTGGAGGTGGGGACGCCTCGGCTAGCTCGCCGGGAGCTCAAGGTGCGACAGGTTATTATCGGGAGACCACGAATGGGGGCGGTGCGGGCGCGGGAGGTGATTACTTTTATCCCGGAGGCCAAAATGGCAGCAATGGCTCCAATGGAGGTGATGGCGATGACGGGGGACCCGGCGGAGCCGGTGGCGGTGGTGGGATTGGCGCGGGCGGTCTCAATACGGGAGTGGGTCGGCAGATATCCGGGGGAGCGGGAGGCTCCGGCGGTTATGGTGGCAGCGGCGGCGGCGGTGGCTCGATGGGCCAAGGCGGTGGCGGCGGCGGTGGTGGCGGTGGCGAGGCCCGCAGTATTGGTCAGAATGGGGACGGAGGCGCGGCCGGAGGGAGCGGAGGAAAAGGTGGCAGCGGGGGTGACGGTGGAGATGGCACCGACGGCGGGCTCGGTGGTGCTGGCGGCGGTGCAGTGAGCCTGACCGCGTTTCGCACCCTGGAAGCGCGGGGAACCTTCATCTCCATGGGAGGTGATGGCGGGAGCGGGATCGACCGTGTTTCGGCGAATTTCGGGCAAGGAGGGAGCGGTGGAGCCGCTGGAATCGGGGGCTCCACTGGTGACCAAGGTGGCAACGGTGGTCGGGGCGGTACTGGGGGAGATGGCGGAGCCGGGGGGAATGGTGGCTTTGGGGGCGAAGGGGGAGCGGGCGCAGGAGGCACCTTCAAGTTCGAGGCTCCGGAGGTTGTCACGGCAGGTTCCCGTTTGATGCTGACGGGTGGATCGGCTGGTGGCGGGACGGGGAGATTGATCCTCTCGGAAGGTTCTCCGGATGGTTATGCGGGCTTGGATTACGGAAGCCAGCAGGAGACCTTCAATGGGTTCGTCTCGGTTAATCCCCACGTGAGTCCCTATATCGAGACTCCTTATCTGGCGGATCTCGAAGGAGGAGCCGAGGTTGGCGGCCTCCTCAATGGCTATAATGCGGCGGACTTCCCGGCGATGAAAGCGGCCGCTCCTGCTGATGCCGTGTTGGGCATCCAGCGGATGGCCACCTTCCAGGGCGTGACGTATCCGGGCCATGACTGGCTCTTCCTTGTTAATCTGACGGCAAGCGATCTGACCGCGCCTGTCCTGGGAGCAGGTGACGAGGGTTGGTTCTCGGGATTGATTGATGGTGGCTTGGCCACACAGGCCACTTTTGGCGGTGGGGGAGCCACCAGCCATACAGAGCTGCAGGCTCATCGAGTTTACGCGACCCTTATTCCATCCTCGGTTACGACCGTCAATTGGGGGTTCCAGAACGGACAGCTTCTGTTGGAGGCTTCGGCCACTCCGGTGATTGGAACGAGCGAAGTCGCCTATTTGCGAACCTCCGGTTACTCGGTCGCGACAGAGATTCCCGAGGCTGTTGAAGTCGCTTTTGAAATCCCCGGCTATCCGGAAAGCGGAGACCCGCTCGCCTTCATCTCCACGGGAGAATTGCAGGTGTTCATCGAGCCTGCCGAGGCCGTGGCGGCCGGGGCTCGCTGGCAGGTGAGTTCCCTCGGAGGGGTTTTTGAGAGCGGCACCCCCGTGGCCAATGTTTCCCTGGGCTTGCAGGAGCTTTCCTTTCCCACCGTGGCTGGTTGGCTGCCTCCCCGCGAGGTGCTCGTCGATGTCATGCCGGGAGGCGTGACAACGACGGTGACGGTCACTTTCGATGAGGCAGCAGAAGGCGTGATTGGTTCCATCCCTCCCCAGACGGTCGGGAGCGGCGATGTCCTGGGGATGACCTTTGCTCCGGGAACGACCGTGTCACTGGTGTCCGGTTCTCCCTCAGGCTCTCTTTTCATGACGGCGGGAGGCTGGTTCTACTATGAGCCTAGTGAATCGGACCGCGAAGCCTTCGAAGTCGAATTCTCCTTCGGAGGAACGAGCCAATTGGTGACCATCACCCCCGAACCGGATTTGTCCGATGAGCTGACAATTCTCGCTCTGCAACCCCAGCCGGAGAGTCTGCCCGACCCTACTGGGTTTGACTACAATCAGATTCATCAGGTGAAGGGCGAGGCGGTGATGAACCGCCATCCGGACAATTCCAACACCCGCATCGTCACCTTGTCAGGAAAGGAGATTCGGCTTGTTCACCCGGATTCACAATCGGGCGCGGACCGCTTCTATTCCGAGATTGCTTATGACGCCGAGGAAGAGACCGGCAATTCCGCAGTAGAGGAGCTGAAGATCTATGCGGAGACCGTCACTATCGAATCCGCCCTCCATCTCCCAGGGACCCGCGTGACCATCCACGCTAAAACAGTGAACTTCCCCAATGAAGTCGGCCAGCTCATCACCACACCGGTGACGAACCCGAATGGGCATGGCTACGATGGGGGTGACATCACGATTCATGCTCAGGAGATTACCGGGGTGCCGGCGGAATTACCCCGCTTTGTCCTCAATGGAGGGGACTCCGGGGTGGGTGAAGGCGGGCTGGCGGGCCAACTCTCCACTCCCTACGAAGGGATGTCCCTCTTTAGCGAAAGCCTCGGGGGCAATGGAGACGCGGGCAAGGCGACTCTTCCTGCTGTCTTGCTTCAGGATGGAGGGCTTCCAGTCGACTACTGTTGGCTCCATCCCATCACCGTCCGCTCCACCTTGGCTTATGCCAAGGACCTCTACTTCCTCGGCTTCCTCACCGAGGCTGAGCATGAGTTTCTCTCCTATCAACGGTACCTGCAGTTGTTAGGCGATTTCACCTTGCCCGATTTGGCCGATACTTCGGATGCCGCCCTTGAGTTCGCCGAGTTGGAAAACGATGTCAATCGCCACGTCGCCCGACTGGCGAACAAGTTGGACTACTATGGCAATCCGGCGGGTTGGGTGCCCCTGCTGTCTTTTGAGACGACGTTTCTTCTCACCGATGATTTGATCGAACAAGCGATGGATGCGCTCTACGTGAGCTACTGGATTAATCGAAGTTCTGAGTATCTTGATGCGCAACAGGAGGCTTTGGTTGAGGCCGAGAATCAGGTCACCAAGGAAAATATCCTCCTCCAAGACCGGATGAAGTTCTTGCTTGGCAATGAGGAAACCGGTGATATCGGAGAGATTGCGCGGCTCGAGCAGACCGAGCTGGAGCTCCAGGCCAACATCGAGGTGCAGCAGGAGCGTCTGCTGGAAGTGGAGGCAGGGCTACTGCAACGGGCGGAGGATCTGCAAGAGAATGAGGACCAGAAAGAGGCTTGGAAGAAGACCGCCCGTACGCTGGGTGCCATCATGCAGGTCGTCCCCATCGCCCAACCGGCCTTGGCAGCGGCCGGTGCCGGGCTGGACCTCGTCTCCCGCATCGACGAGCAAGATCCCCTCACCTCCGTGGTGGAGGCCGCCACCATCGTCGGCACCTACAAAGTGAGTTCTCTGCGCGAGGATGCCGAAGAGCTTAACGAGAAAATCAACCCGCCGACTTATGGACCTCTTGGCGAACACGAAACCAAGCAAGAAGCCTACCACTCGCAAGCGAACAACATTGAGACCGGGCTCAGCGGTCTCCAGCAAGCCTCCGATGGCTTGCAAGGCTTTCTAGCGAGCAATGAGGCTCCTTCGGACGAAATCGCGGCCAAGCTGGAGCAACTGAAGGCGAGCGATCCTCAGTTCGCCCGTATTGCGACAGAGATTGGGGAATTGATGGTCGAGAAGCAGTCCTTCACGGCGCGGCTGCTTGCCGCTCAGAATGAGTTGCGCGAAATCCCCGGCCTGGTGATGAAGAACGCTCTCGCTATCGAGCTTCTGGACCAGAATGCCACCGAGCTGGGTAGCATCCTCGATCCCCAGGCGCTCTCCGTGGTGCGTGAGATGGAGCGGCGAGCCAAGGACCGCCTCCGGAAGCAGTTCTATCTCCTCGCAAAGGCCTACGAGTACCGGATGGTCGAGTCCTACCGACATAGTGGAAGCGAGGCCTTCGATGCGGTGGCCGTCTTCAAAAAGATGACCGATATCATTGAGGCCGCCGAGGATCCGAACGCGAACGCTGATGATGACGCCACGGACGGAGGCACACCCTACATCATCAATGCGACGGGCTTCGAGAAGCTCAAGGGCGTCTTCCAGACAGAGCTTTCCAACCTCTCTGAGAGAATTCTAACAAGTTACGGACCTCTTGGCACCGAGTTGGAACAAGCTTGCCGTCCACTCGATCTCGATGAAGAGGAGCTGGCGACCCTGAACGGAAACCAGCGGCAGATATCAGTCAATTTGAAGACTGCAGGCAAGCTCGACGTCGGTCGGGAGATGCAGCGCATCCGTTCGCTTTCTCTGGAGAATCTCGACTTCTCCCTGACCATTGATGGCTCACCCGCAAGCGCGGAAGATTTGGCGGATGGTTCGATTTTGGAAATTCAAGTCATCCACTCCGGCCGCTCCATAATCACGAAGAACGGGCGTAGCTACGTCTTCAATCATTATGTCAACGAGAGCGATGAGAACAATCCCATCAAGTGGGTTTTCGACCTGGATCTGAAAACGGGAGAGGTCGATCCCAATCCTCCCAGCTATGCCAGCCAGTCTCTGCTCACTGCGCTGTTAGGTGATGATGGTCGGCTTGATATCCAGCGCTTCTCCCGACCCGGTGCGGTGGCGGATCTCAAGATCAAGGTCTTGCCACCGAGTCCGAAATGGGAAGGTGGCGTCGCTCAGGGTGACCTCGGGGTGACCATCGAGAACCTGAGGCTCTGTGCTGAGATTGATTACTTCCAATCCGCCGGTGTGCCGGAGACCGAGATTCAAGTGCAGGATACGGAGGGGAATCCACTGGAGATTCTGCCCCGCTTCTACTTCGATCTGCCCAATGGGGAAGCCCCGAATGAGGCTTGGCTTCGACGGGATGGCATTGGTTGGGTGACCCGTTCTTTTTCCTCGGGACAGTTTGAGATTCGTCCGCAGGAATTCTATGGCGAGATTCTAACCGTCGATGATGAGCAGCCTAACGGATTTCGTTTCTCGCATTGGATCTCCCAGACCGGAGGACGAATTCGTCACGAGAGTGAGGGCTACACCAATTCCCTTGGTGATTACCTGAAGAGTCCGTCGACCGAGGGGACGGAGGACAGCCGGACTCTCGAGGTGGATAACAATCAGAACAAGCGCTTCATCGCGGTCTATGAATATGTGGGCGATACCGACCCTGCCGAGGTGCAGGATATCGCTCTCGACCTCGCGGGCAGTAATGGCGTTGTCACCTCCTATGTTGTTCGCTTTGACGAAGCCGTATCGGGGGTGAGAGCCGATGACTTCCTCGCCCTGGATGCAGATGGTGAGCTGGAGATTCTCTCTACTGAGCGTCAGGGGACAAACTGGTTGGTCAAGGTGAGCGGAGTGCCAACCTACTTCAGCCTCATTGATGACGACTCCATTCAGGATGGTGGAGGTAATGTCCTTGCTGGCGTGGGCGAAGGGAATGGTGACTTCGCCTACGATGGTACCTCGACAGTTGATACGAGACCTCTCGTCGTTTCTCTCCAAGGATTCACCGGAGTGGGCGCGCCCCAGCTTTCCATCACGGGGCCCGAAGGAGCCTTGGTCCGGTTGGAGTGGTCGCCGGACTTGGCTGAGGGCAGCTGGCTTTCGGTGGAGACCTTGACCCTGGGCAGTGGGAGCGAGGTGGTCACGGATGAGGATCGGGCGGACTCGCCCACGGGGTTCTATCAGCTCGTCCAGCCCTAGGGAGCGGAAGGGTAGCCGCAGCCTGCTTGCCCATCAAGCGAGCCGGAAGGCGACCCGCTCGAGTGGTGCCTCGCCGGGAGGGATCTCCGCGTAGCCTATCGCCTTGAGGGTCGCGGGGATGTCGCCGGAATTTTGAGGGCGGTGAAGCACCAGCCTCCCTTCCTCGTCCAGGCTTGCCGGGAGATGAAGGGTCAGCTCCGGATGGGGTTGGAATGCCTCGGCAAGGGGAAGCGTGACGGGCTTGATGAGAGTGGCGCCGGAGAGAAGGTCGAGAGCGGTGAGAACGTAGCGGTAGAAGGAGGTCAGCGCGGAATTGGGATTACCGGGCAGGGCGAAGATGGCTGGATTTTTCTTACTGGGTTTCCAGTAGGCGAGGGGCTTGCCGGGGCGTTGCTTGACGCCATGGAAGGCGGGCTCGCCGACGAGGTCCTCCAGGGCTGCCCGCACATGATCGCGCTCGCCCTTGGAGATGCCTCCGGTGATCAGGACCAAGTCGGCATGTTCGCCATCGTCATCCAGGATGTCGGGAGCTTGTCCGCCGACGATGTCCTCGAGGGCTCGCTTGGTCTGGGCGAGATCATCGTGGACGTGAAAGTCGCGGATCGAGGTGAGAGGCAGCCCGTATTCAATGAGGGCAGAGAAGAGGGTGGCTCCATTGGATTGCCGCAGCTGGTGAGGCTCCGGAGTGTGGTGGGGAGGCACCAATTCATCTCCAGTGGTGAGAATGACGACCCGTGGAAAGCGTGAGGTCGATAGCGTGGTCGCCCCCACTGTGGCGGCAATGCTGGTCTCGGCCGGACCGATGCGGGTGCCCACTGAGACGAGGGCCGTACCTTCCTCACAATCTGATCCCTGCCGATGGATGAACTGGCCTGGCTCGGGTTTGAAGTCGGTGACGAGTCGGGCGCTCTTGTCGTTAATCTCGAGTTCTTCGATCGGAATAATGGTATCGCAATCCGCTGGCAGGACGGCGCCCGTCATGATCTTCCAGCAATGCCCCGCCCGCAGCTGGCGGGGTGCGGGCGCTCCTGCAGGGTGAAGGCCCTCGATCTCGAAGGGGCCGGGAAGGTCTTGGGAGCGACAGGCAATGCCATCCATCATCACCCGATCGTAAGGGGGGAAGGGACGGTCGGCGACGAGAGGGGCCCGAAGCACGAAGCCGGTGGCATCAAGAAAGTAGAGCAGTTCTTCCGGCAGAGGATCGATGGACTCGCGGATGATTTGGTCCGCTTGCGAAGGCGTGATGAGCTCGTTCACGGGCTTAATGTGAACGGAATCCGCAAAGGTGCGATTGGTTTTTCCAATGAGTTGTAGGAAGAGGAGACTCTCTCTTGAGCACCCCGCCCGGGGAGGGCGGGGAGCGAGGCGGGCTCAAAGCTCGCTCTCGAGAAAGGCCCACTCGTCAGCCACCCGATTGATGACCTTCGAGAGCGCGGTGCCAGCTCCATGTCCCGCGCTGGTGTCGATGCGGATCAGAACGGGCGGGCCATCGCTGGCCTGGTATTCCTGCAGTCGGGCGGCGAACTTGAAGCTGTGGGCGGGGACCACGCGGTCATCGTGATCGGCGGTGGTGACCATGGTGGCTGGGTAGGTCGTGCCATCCTTCAGGTTGTGATAGGGTGAGTAGCGGAGCAGCGCCTCAAACTCTTCAGGATTCTCCGCGCTCCCGTAGTCCTTCTCCCAAGCCCATCCAATGGTGAATTTGTGGAAGCGCAGCATGTCCAGCACACCCACGGCCGGCAGGGCAGCGCCGAACAGCTCGGGGCGCTGCGTGAGGCAAGCGCCGACGAGGAGGCCGCCATTGCTGCCTCCTTGGATGGCTAATTTCTCCTCCGAGGTGTAGTTCTCCGCGACGAGCCATTCCGCAATGGCGATGAAGTCATCGAACACGTTCTGCTTCTGCAGACGGGTGCCGGCCTGGTGCCATTCCGACCCATACTCGCCACCTCCCCGTAGATTGGCGACTGCGAGGACGCCTCCCCGCTCCAGCCAGACGGCGCGACTGATGGAGAAGCCTGGCGTGAGGCTGATATTAAAGCCACCATAGCCGTAGAGGAGGGTGCGATGGCTGCCATCCTGCTTCAGCCCCTTCTTGTGGATGAGGAAAAACGGGACCTTGGTGCCATCCTTGCTCGTCGCAAAGTATTGCTTCGTTTCGTAATCGTCCCCCGCGAAGGCCACGTCGGAATCCTTCCACAGGCTGCTCTCTCCACTAGAGATATCGTAGCGATAGATGGCGCCCGGATCCGTGAAGCTGGTGAAGCGGTAGAAAGTGGCCTCGTCGTCAGATCTGCCGGAGAAGCCTCCCACACTGCCGATGCCCGGCAGCTCGACCTCGCGAATCTTTTTTCCCTCCAAGTCGAAGGCGGTGATGGCGCTCTTGGCATCCTGAAGATAGGCCGCTATGAGCTGGCCGCCCACCATCGAGACGTCTTCCAGCAGATGGTCGCCCTCTGGGATCACTTCCTTCCAATGTGCGCGTTCCGGCTTCTCAATATCGATGGCAATCAAGCGGAGCCGGGGAGCGTCCAGGTCGGTTAGGAAATAGAATTGGCGACCGACATTGCCCACGAACTCGTAGCGGGCATCCGGCTCGGGCAAGAGCTCGATGACCTCGTCACTGTCGATGGGGCGATAGAAGAAGCGGTTCTTGGGATCGGTGCCTTCGCTGATATTGATGAGGAGATACTTCCCGCCCTCGCTGACGCCGCCGCGGATCCCCCACCGGGGCTGATCCGGTCGTTCATAGATGATGAGGTCTTCCTCTTGGGGTGTGCCCAGGCGGTGGAAGCACATCTTCTGGTTCTCATTCGTCTGGGTCATGGCCTCGCCCTCGGCAGGCTCATCGTAGCGGCTGTAGTAGAAGCCGCTGCCATCCTTGGCCCAAGAGATGGGGCTGAATTTTACCCAGTTCAGTTTGTCCTCCAGGTCTTCTCCGGTGGCAACGTCGCGGACGTAGATCTCACGCCAGTCGCTGCCTCCCCGGGAGATGGAGTAGGCGAGGAGCTTGCCATCTTCACTCGGCACATAAGAGCCGAGGGAGACGGTGCCATCGTCGGAGAGCGTGTTCGGATCGAGCAGGGTGCGGGGCTCGCCATCAAGGGACTCCATCACCTTGAGGAGAGGTTGATTGAGGAGGCCGGAGTTGTAGGAGAAGAACCACTTGCCTCCATACTCGGAGGGGAGCCCGGTGCGCTCGTAGTTCCAGATTGCGGTCAAGCGATCCCGGATTTCCTCTCGATTGGTGAGCTGCCCAAGGTAAGCTTCCGTCACTTTGTTCTGAGCCTTCACCCAGGCTTTTGTCTCTTCGGAGTTGTCATCCTCGAGCCAGCGATAGGGATCGGACACCGTCACCCCGTGGAGGACGTCCTCGGTATCGTCCTTGCGGGACTCTGGATAATCGAGGGCGGAGAGTAAGGTGGTGGAGGTCATTAAAATGAGAAATGGATTCATGGAATGATGAGTCACTCCTACATCGGATGGTGAGCATTTCGAGCGGGAATGCTGACGGGACCAAACCGCTTGGCGGGTCAGTCGGGTAATCACCCAACCCGCTGTGGACTGCCTCAACTCAGCTTGGTCCCATTGGGGGTCTCGCTATCAGGCGAGATCAGGACAACCGCGCCATCCTCCCGGGCAAAGCCGGTGACCAGGCATTCGGACATGAAGGGGCCGATTTGCTTGGGAGGGAAGTTCACCACGGCAAGGATTTGCTTACCGACGAGTTCCTCCTTCTCGTAGAGCGCGGTGATTTGAGCGCTCGATTTCCGGATGCCAATGGCCTCTCCAAAGTCAATTTTCAGCTTGTAGGCGGGACGTCTGGCCTCGGGAAAATCCGAGGCTTCGATGATGGTGCCGACGCGGAGGTCAACTTTGGCAAAATCCTCCCATTGAATCTGTTCCATACGGCATGAAGTTGAATGGAGACGCAGCCGGGGCCAAGGGAAACAAGTGGATGGAGCCAACCATTCGCTCAGAGCTCCTTGACCATCAGAATGTGAGGGAGGCCAATCTCCTGAAATTCCGTTCCTTCCGGCCGATACCCGAGCTTCAGGTAGAATCTCTCTGCGGAGCGACGGGCGTGCAGCTCGATACGCCGCATGCCCTGCTGGATCAGCTGCTTCTCGACTTCTCTCATGAGGTGGCTCCCGAGGCCTCGCCCTGCCCACTCCATGGTCACCGCCATCTGACGGATCCGGGCGGTATTCTCCTCTCCCGGAACGGCGATGACCGTCGCCAGCAGATCGCCGCTGGCGGAGAAGAGGCCGAAGTGCAGCTGATCCCTCTCGGCACCAAGATACTCGTCGGAAAGATCCATCCCGAGCGGGTGGCGGAGCACGGCATTACGCAAGCGGTATTCGGCCTCGTAATCCGCAGTCCCATACTCGATGGCTCGGAATTGGATGATCACGGGATGGAGCATCGACAGCTGGGGAGGAGTTGGCAAGTCGGGGTCGCTTTTTGGCGTTGCCGACCCTGCCGGTAGGCGCGAAGGTGGGTTTGTGAGGGACCTTTTGGGAAGACCGTTGCGCGATTTGCGGATTTCTGTGACGGACCGTTGCAATTTTCGCTGCCGCTACTGCATGCCGATCGAGGTTTTCGGGCCGGGCTATCGATTTTTGGAGCGGGAAGAGATTCTGTCGTTCGAAGAGATTGAAACCTTGGTCAGGACCTCCGTCCGGCTTGGGGTGCGCAAGGTGAGGTTGACAGGTGGGGAGCCGCTGCTGCGGAATGGGGTTGAGAATCTGGTTGCTCTCCTGGCGTCGGTGGATGGCGTTGAGGATCTGGCGTTGACGACCAATGGGGTCCTGCTGGCGCATCATGCCGAGGGGCTGCGGCTGGCGGGGCTCGATCGGGTCACCGTGAGTCTGGATGCGCTCGATGCGGAGGTTTTTGCGAAGATGAATGGGGTGGGCGCCAAGGTGGAGCGGGTCCTGCGCGGCATTGACGCCGCGTTGATGCAGGGCTTCCCGGTCAAGGTCAATGCGGTCATCCAGCGGGGCGTCAACGAGGGAGAGATCCTGCCCTTGGTCACTTGGGCGCGGGAGCGGGGAGTGACCATGCGCTTCATCGAATACATGGATGTGGGGGAGAGTAACGGGTGGAAGATGGATGAAGTCCTGAGCGGGGCCGAGATTGTGAAGCGAGTGGGCGAAGCCTACGCCCTGGAGGAGTCCATCCCCTCTTACCGCGGTGAAGTGGCCCGTCGATGGCAGTTTGCGGATGGTGGGGAGATGGGGGTCATTGAGTCTGTCACCCGTCCTTTCTGCGGAGATTGCACCCGGATGAGGGTCTCGGCAGAGGGGCGCATCTTTACCTGCCTCTTCACGGGTGAAGGCTTGGATGTGAAGTCGCTTCTTCGCAAAGGGGCGACCGAGGAGGAATTGCAAGAGACCCTGGCCCGCATCTGGAGCGGTCGCCGTGACCGGTATTCCGAAGAGCGGGGCGAAGTGACCGTAAAGAAAGCGGAGATGAGTTATCTTGGCGGTTAGAACCTGTTAGGGAGATGGCAGCATCGGCTTCAGTTCCGTTGATCACCCGGTTCGCTCCCTCTCCGACGGGGTGGCTCCATCTGGGGCATGCCTATTCAGCCTGTTTGGCATACGAGAAAACGAGGGAAGCCGGAGGGCAATTTTTTCTTCGTTTTGAAGACATCGACCACACCCGGGTGCGGGAGCACTTCTACCCGGCCATCGAGGAAGACTTGAAGTGGCTCGGGATCAATTGGGAGGGCAAGCCCCTGCGACAATTGGAGCGGATGACCGCTTACGAGGAGGCACTTGGCCGACTCCGGAGCCTGGGCGTCTTGTATCCGTGTTTTTGCACCCGCAAGGACCTTGCGCTAGCGGCACCGCAGCAGGGAGACGGAGCCTTGGTCTATCCCGGAACTTGCCGAAATCTTAACGAGTCGGAGCGGGTCGAAAGAGTTGCGAGAGAAAGCCATGCGTGGCGGATCGATATGAAGAAGGCCGCGCAGCTAGCCGGTCCGCTGACCTTTCACGATCAGTGCTTGGGGGAGGTCCAGGTCGAGCCGGAGCTCTTGGGTGATGTCGTGCTGGCGCGTAAGGATTTGGCGACCTCTTACCACCTTGCCGTCGTTGTGGATGATGCCTACCAGGGCATCACCTCGGTGACGAGGGGAGAGGATTTGCTGGAGTCGACCCATGTGCATCGGGTCTTGCAGGCCCTCCTGGGTTTGCCCGGGCAGAGCTACTATCATCATCGTCTGGTCGTGGATGAGGAAGGCAAGCGCCTCGCCAAGCGCCACGACTCGCTCTCGATCCGGAAGTTGCGTGAGGAGGGATGCTCGCCAGACGAAGTGAAGGAGATGGCGATCGGCGCTCTCGAGTCTTGAGCAGGGGAGTCTGCTGGCACCGTATTTGCTCGCGGTCAGGGGGAATGTGAGCCGGAATGAGGGCGATGTGGTTTCTGCGTCTCTTCTCCCTCCTCTTGCTCATGTGCCGGGTGGCTGTCGCCGCGGAGCCTGAGAGCCACGTCTTGGATGAGGGGGGCATCTTCTCCTTCGATGGTCGTGGGCATGATGAATTGACCCGCAGGCTCAAGGCGCTGGAGGAGGAGAAAGGCTTTGCCGTCTACTTCATCGTTTATGGGGGAATCATCGGGGGAACCGTGGCCGACAAGGCCGATGAGTTCCGCGACGAGTGGCTCGGCGAGGGCGAGGCCGGTCTCGTCCTCGTGTGTGATACGGATGAGCGCCGCTTCGCGACGTCGTTCTCTGTCCTTCAGGCCTCCGTCGCCCCGGGTGACGTGGAGCCTGCCAAACTGCCGGATGACCGGCTGCAGCAGATGGTTCTTAATTTAAGAGAAAACGTGTCGCCTGATGCTGGCTCAAGCGCGGATTATGCCGAGCGCCTTGGTTTTGCATTGGCCGACCATTTGGAGCGCCTTCTTGATGAACAGCGGTCAGCCTCGTCCGGCGGTGCCGGGGTGGGACTCTTCCTCGCCATGGGGCTCACCGCCCTTCTGGTGACCGCCATCTTCTGGTTCGGGGGAAGATGGATCGGGAGAGGCAAGGAGCGTGAACTCCTTGCCCGGCAGTTCCCGGATCTTGAGGTGAGCGAACGACTCGGTGCACCTTATGGAGGCGGGATGGTCAGGGAGATGTCTTTCAAGGAAGAAGACAAGTGAATCGGCTCACGGATTTCCCAGAGACATCTGGATCTGGAAGAAATTCGCGGGAAGCTCCGACTCGGCGATAGCGACCTGGATGCCGTAGCGGCCGGGCTCGATTTGATAGACCGAGCCAGCATTGGCCGAGACATCGAAGGGGTCGCTTTCTCCCAAATCAGTGGACGAAATCACCGCAAATTCAAAGGCATCGACATAATCGTCGGGAAAGTCCCAGCAAATGATGTAGGCACCGGCACCCTCGTCCCACTCGATGGTCGGATTGGCAGGAGCCAGGATGACGTCATCTTCATCCAGATCGCCGGCCCGGGGATCTGCCCCGGCCAAGTGATACTGCAGGTAGCTGTGGCCGGAGGTGGGATGCAGGTCGAAGGCATCCACGGCTCCCAGGCTACCAAAGAAGAAGAGCTCCCACTCGTCATCAAGGAGGTTGCCATTACTGTCCGAATCCGACGCGGCCGGGATGACCACCATGTCGACGGAAAGAATTTCCATGGTGTCGAAGCCTGGTTGGGCGGTCACATCGGTGTAACCGGTAACGGTGAACAGGGTGCCGAGGTTGAGACCAAGGCCTTGTTCGAGGATGAAGCGCTCGCCGAAGGAATCAACCAGCCAGACGAGGTTGTTGTTAGACGTGCGGCTGTAGTTGTAGGAGTGGCCAGCAGTGGTGGAGGGCTGAATCTCGATGGTCCAGGTTTCGGTCGGACGCTTGGTCGAGGCCACATCGGCAAGGATGTCCAGCATGGCCGTGCGGGTGGCATTGATCTCAGCGTTGGTGATTGTCTGGTAGGGATTGGCGCGTGTGGTGGAGGAGGTGATGTCACCGTTCTCATCGTAGGTCAGCGCGACGGTGGATGCGGGGTCGGTGATGGCGCCATCACGCAGTAAGGAGCGCAATGCGTCCAAGGGCAGAGACATGCCGGGATTGCTGGCGGAGACAGCGACGTGGCGCGCGTAGATGGAATTCGCCATACTGACGATGTCCGTGGAGGCTCGGGCATCGCTATCGAGTAGCTCAATGAGGGCGGAAAAGTCGCAGCCATTGGCGAGAAGGGTTTCAATCATGTCGCGCGACAGGGGGGTGAGCGCCGGATCGCGGAAGGGGAAGAGGGTGAAGTCTTCGACGGAAGCGGGGACGCCGAGCTGGCTCTGGAGGGCATTCGGAAGGCTTTCCAAGGAATCGAAGATCGCTTGCTCGGCCAGCACGGCGATGGCGATGTCTTCGGGCTCCATGCGAGTGAGTGCGGAGATGGGTTGGAAGTTGCTCCACGCCGTGGCGGCGGCGGCGAGCCATTGAGCGGCATCGCCCGCGCGATTGGTGCCGCTCGGGCTGTAAGTGACGGTGGGAAGCTCGAAGGACGGGCGCTGGAGCACGCGGATGGTTTCCCGGCCATTGGGCAAGGGGCTCACGCCGGTGCCCAGGGTGAAGTTGTCCGGGCTGGAGAGGATGAGCCACTCTCGCTCGGCGATGAGATTGTTGACCTCAATGCGGGCACCGTACTGCCCGCCAAGGGGGGCTTCCGTGATGGGGGCGACTTCGCCAGTGGCAAGGAGTAGTCCGGCCATGTCGGACGTGCTCAAGACGACGCCGGGGCGGTCGTCCTCGCGCTGGCCGGCGACGACGGACTCATCCATTTCACTCGGATCGACAGGGGTGCCTCCGTCATCAAAGGGAGTCGCTTGGCCGGTGGTGTGATTGAAGGCTTGCGCGTAGAGGTAGAAGCCTTGCCCGATAAAGCGGGGGTTGCGAGCGCTCTCCGGGATAGTGCTGGTGTGGTCGTCGGCAAGCGTGCCTTCCAAGAGTTCTTCGAGATCGGATTGAAAGTCGAAGTCGGTATCGGGGCCGGCGGAGGGGTCGAGCCCTTTCTCGATCTCCACATAGTCGGGCACACCGTCTCCGTCGCTGTCGATCTCGTTCAAGTCGACGGAGAAATCGTAGGAGCGGGAGATGATAGGGCCGGTGGAGCCACTCGCGATATCCTGGGCATAGAAGACATACTCGGTGGGGTAGCCCACCGTGAAGGGCTCGTCGAACAAGCTCCAAGTGCCGCCATTGGTCGCGTCACGATAGAAGACCTGGACCGTCTCCTCATCATAAAGCGCATTGACTGTGACGGAGCTACTATAGGTATCGGAGGCGGGTAAGATGGAGACGGAGGGTGTGGAGAGAGTGAGATTGTCGGAGAGGGCTGAGACCGAGGCGTTCTCACCATACTGGCTGGACATCACATAAGTGGCGCCGGCAGGTGCGGTGGGGGTGATGGCCACGGGATTGTCGAGTCCCTGCGCGATGCCCCCATAGGTTTCTCTTTGTAGAGAGACCGGGATGGCTCCTCCCTGCGTTGTCCAGTCCGGAACGATGTCAAGCTGGAGCAGGCGGGCATAAGGATCGACCAGAGGGGTGCTATCGTACCAAAACAGGGTGGCGAAACTGGCGGAGGCGGGCAACCAGGGAGAGAGGGAGTCTTTCGCCACGGTTTGCCATCCCAGCCCATTGTTCTGGAGGTGACGCCAGTCGCTGGCGGAGCGGTCGAGGGGCGAGCCCTCCAGCACCGTCAGGCCAAGATTCGGTACCGGGAGGATGCCGGCAAGCGCTTGCCCTCCGGAGGGCGTGAAGGTTGAGATGACGTTGATCGTCGTGCCTCCGATGACTTGGCCATAGACACCACTGGAGCCGTCTTCGGCAATGAAGATAGCTCCGTGAGGAGCGTTGGGAATGGAGGTGCCGACCGTGATGATCGACCCCACAGGGAAGGGCAGGGCATTGGAGGTCGCGATGCCGGCAGAGAAGCCGCCGAAGCCGTGCGTGTAGATGTGGACCTTTTCCTCTCCGGGGACGAAGGCGATGGTGCAGGTGCGGCCATCGTTCCCGATGATGCCGGATGCGAGGGTGGCTTGTGAGGAGACGGTCTGTGGCTTGATCGAGCGGAAGATGGTGTCGCCGGAGCGGTAGAATTCCGTCAGCCGGGGTGGCGAGAAGTGATGCCAAATGCCGATCGCCATGAGGTCACCGGTGGAGGTATTAACGACCGGCTGGAGGGAAGAGAAGGGCCCGTAGTTGTTATCGTAATCATCAAGGGGAACGGGCGAACCATCGGGTGTCTCGATGAGCTCCATGGCCTCGCCAGCAGTATCGCCATAGAGATGGTGAATGAGCAGAGCATCGGGGTCGCCGGGGTTCTCGCGAAGAGGAAGGGCCATCTGCGGCCCGGCCTTGGGTGGCTGATAGAGAGACGAGGCCGACGCATCAATCGGCACGAAGGCGAGGCGATTGTTCGAGGCGGAGGATAGCACAACCTTCTCCTGCGTTGCCGTGGCCCAGCCGGAGGTGAGGCCGCTCACGTCGGTTAGATTCGTGACCAAGGGTCCGGCTTCCACCAGGTTGCCGTTTGGTTTGTGAATCATGATTCGGGTCTGGCCCGTGGCCTTGTCCACAAGGGCGAAGCCGTCTGCGGTCTCGAGAGGAACGGCCCACTCGGCAGGCAGTTCGACTGAGGGAGCGGCAGCGGCTCCGGTGATGAAGCCGATGCTGACCAAAGCGTTGAGAAGGTTTGTTTTCATGGTCGTTAGGGGAAGAGCTTGCTCAGGGGTGGGTGATGGTGTTGGTCGGTATCACCCGCTTGATTTCACCTCGTTCGGAGAAGGCGACGATGAGGTATTGATAAGTGGCCCCACTGGCCACGGGTTGGGTATCGCGAATCCAGATACTCGAGGCACTGCTCTGAAAGCCGGCCGGGAGGCCGGGGTCGAGAGGCTCGGTGTAGGCCGGTGAGGAGGGACTGCTCGGATTGTAGCTGCCGACCTTGAACTGGTTCGGGTTTCGCGAGAAGGTGCCGCTAACTGGCACACGGAAGACCGAGGGATCGGCGGGCTCGAAGATGAAGAAAGGATCCTGCACCCGGTAGCATTCATATTCGACGCTCGTGCCGTCGAAGTTGTATTTCTGAACCTCCGTCTTGTAGGCCATGCGGTCAATCAGCGGAGTGATCTGCACCAAGTTCGGCTGGGCGTCCGGATAAAGGCTGGATGGGCGCTGATAGCGATAGACGACGAACGAGCCGAGGCTCTCCAAATCATCGGTGGTGACTTCCTCGCCCGGCTGCCGGCGGTATTTAAAGAGCCAGTCCATGGGGTCGGTCCCGCCGGGGAAGTCGGCGCGATAAGTTTCGGGTTCCTTGTCTTGTTCCGAGCAATAGACGCGGGGGAAGACTCCGCAGAGGATGCCTGCTGAGGCTCCGTACTGGTTCATGATTTCCCATGGCAAGGGGTAAGCGAAGAAAGGACCCTCTCCCTGAATGTAGTCTTCCACGGGAATCTCGATCTCCGAGACGCCGGTCAGAGGCTTCGCTGGCCAAGGGAGAACGTCTTGCAGCGGCTCGGCGGGGGCGACCCAGGTGTCCGAGACGATGTTAGAGAAGTCACCGGTAGCGTATTCGAACTCACCACTACTGGCATCCTGGACCTGAGGACCGATAGGACGAACGGCATAGTAGAGCTTCTTATTTGGAGGGACGGCCATGGTGACGCTGAACTCGCCGCTGTCTCCGAACCCGGAGGAGAGAGACTTGGTGCGGTGAACGGAGAAGGTGAGGTCGTTGCCCTGATCATCCTGATAGACGAGGTTACCTTCCGACTCGATGGAGTTGGTGAGGTCGGAGCTTTGGATGCCAGGATCGGCCATTCCCGCAGCGGCTACCCAGACCTCGAAGCGATCGATGCCGACCGGATCGCAGAACCAGTTCAGCTCCATCAGCGGGTAGGTGCCATTGGGATCGAGATTGATGGGGTCCATAACGATAGGGACGCCAAAGTCTTCGTTAACCACGGTCACACAACCGATGCGAGTCAGCGGGGATGAGTTGCCATGCTCGTCGAAGGTCTGCGCGAAGTAGCAGACATCAACGCCGTGAACGAGGGTAGGTGCCGCTTCCTTCCACTCGTAATGAGCGTCGAGCGCGCTCTGGCCGGAGAGCTGGGAGATCATCTGTAAGTCTCCGTCATGGCCCACGCGGCGATAGATGCGGACTTCGCGAATGTCGCCATTGAGATAGACCGAGCCGCACATGCCGGTGACGCGTCCATCCGGACCGACTGGATTGAAGGGGATGGGCAGGCGACCGGGCTCGACCTCGATCCATGGTGGGCAACGGCTATCTGAGTCGTCACTGGGGGGAAGGTAGCGAGCGATGTCCTTGCGAATCGTTCCGGCGTCATTGCGTAGCACGCGGCTTGAGATAATCGTCGGGCAGCATTTCTCGGTGTAGGCAAGGAAGCCATAAAGCGTGATCTGGCCTACCTTGGGTGTCGCTGCCTGTGCGGAGTAGACATACCACTCGCTCTCGGAACCGTCACCGAGACGGCTGCGGACCCGAATCAGCTTCCCATCCTCATCGGGAAGAGGAATGATAACGTCAGAGTAGGCTTCGACGCCCTGATAGTAGCGCGTGGTGGAGAAATCAGCGTCAAAATAGACCCCGGACTCATTCTGGACATAGGAGCCGTATTCAACATCGAAGGACTTGATCTTCTTGTTCACCAAGCGCTCGTTATCGATCCGGCGATCCACGCGGACGATGAAGCCAGGGAAGTTCTCATCCAAACCATAGGAGGCACGAAGAGTCGCAGTTCCCTCGATATTCAGTCTGACGTGTGGGATGCAGTAGCAAGTGATTAGGGAACCCTCGGGTTGTTCGGGGCCGACGCGGTCGCGCAAGACGCCGTAGAGGGAGCCGGAGTGGCCGGAGTAGTTCTTGGGAGTGCAGGCGGTGTCATCGACGGCGCGGACAGTGTACCAGTAGGTCATGCCCATGTCCGGGTCGTTCTCACTCATTGCGATGGGGGTGCCGGTGTCCGCGCCCTTGTTCGGGTCGCCGTCCGCGATTTCGCGGGGGCCATCGGTATCAAGGTCGGTGGGGTCATCGTCGTCGAAGGTGATGAAGGTCTCTCCCTCGACATGGTCGATCTCGCCGATGAAGTTGAAATCCGGATCGCCGCCGAGGCGCTGCCAGTCGTTGGCGATATTCCAACGATAGACGCGGTATTTCACGGCGCGATTCTCCTCAGGCTCTTCCGGCACCTGGCGGATCGTCAGGCGGAGGTGTTGTTGACCGGTTTCGTTGGCCGCATCGGCATTCTCCATGTCGAAGACGTTGTCCACGGAGACGATGGAAGGAGTATCGGGCGGGAGGCGATCGCAGACCGTGACAAGAGTGGGAGAGGAAAGGGGGCCGGGATGGCCGGCGATGTCACGGGCGGCGACGTAGTAGTAGAAGGTGTCACCATCCTCGAAGAGCCCGTTATTGGTATCACTGGTGAAGGTGGTGGTCGGCAGGTGGGCCGGATTGGCTGCCTCCGCAAGGGTGAGCATGGCGCGGGCGACGGAGGGGAGATTGTTGGTGCGGATGCCGCCGAGGTTGGCGATTTGAGAAGCCTCGGTGATGGTATTGGGATTGATGCCTCCCATTACGAGAGTCTCTTCCGGGATGCGGTAGATATTGTAGCCGTAGGTGTGGGGGAGAAGGGCGCGGAGGTTATTCGGCGTGCCCCAGCGGAGGCGGACGTTGAGGTGATCCTTCGGAGAGGCATTATTCTGCAGCTGGGGTGGGTTGGGGTTGAAGATGCGGACCGGCGGGCCGGGGGCCACCAGCCCCTGAGGATTGGCGCTATCGAGAGTCACCCGTCCGATGACGCGGATGTCGGTGTCGTCGATGTTGATCTCCCGCACTTCATAGGTGGCGATGGTCGAGGGCTGGACTTCACCCGCCCAACCTAGGCCGAGGCACATCTGCACGCCGGGATGGGCACGGCCCATGGAGACGAGGGATTGCAAGACTTCCGGGTCTTGCGCTGCCACTTCGAGAAGTTCGGCGAACTTATTGGCCACCTCGAGGTCGATCTCTGTCGGGTAGATGAATCCGTCCGGCAGGGGTGAGGCGTAGGCCTCGGAATTGAGCGCATAGATCATCTCGGGGAGTCCAGCGGCATCGGCATCGAACTTTGCCCCCAGCTTCAGCAGTGCTTGAATGGCCGAGGGCGAGGTCTGCAGCGTCTGGATGCCGAGGCGCTGATAAGGCGCATTGGAGGACGCGTCTCCGGTCTTGCGATAGATGGCGAAGCGCTTGCCGAAGGTGGTGGCGGCATCGCCCGGCTGCCAGAGCACATAATCGTGCAAGGTTGAGCCTTCATTGGTCTCGAAGGTCTTGCCCACAGTGAAGACGAGTGGATCGGCATTCTGCGCCGAGACCGTCATCAGCACGGCGGCGAAGCCGAACAGGAAGCGGAAGATTAAGGAGGTCATCTTTTTCATAACCGTGGTCGATATCGTTGTTTTCTAAAACTAGGTTGCTTTGCGGAGGAATCGGCCATGCCCTTATTGCATGGACCAACTGCCGTCGTCGTAGATGAGTTTGATCGATTTGCTGAACTTCACACAGAAGGGGCACCAACCGATTTTCGCGTAGAATTTGCCGGTTCCGGCGCCGCGCAGGCGGCCGGACTGGAGGGCGAGGATGATTTTAATCTCACCCCCGATGGTGACCAGGCAGATGGCTTCTCCCTCGACTCCGAGGAAGATTTTGCCTCCGAAGGTCGGACCCTCGACGAAGAAGAAGGCTCCCGCGCCGATGCAGGCATCCAGGCGCAGCAGACAGGAAGACTTGATGCCGAGGAGGGTCTCCAAGACCGGGATGCAGAGCTCGCAATAGACGTAGGCCCCCGTGAAGGTGGTGCCGGCCTCGACGACGTCACCGATGTCGGGGTCGACGAAGAGCAGGGGCTCGAGCGTGCAGGAGCGTCCGAAGAAGAAGGCCCCTCCCGCTCCGTAGCTGGAGAACTCAATCTTCGCCTTCGCGGCGATGTAGCAATCCTCCAAGCCGACGGCGATGCAGGCTCCGAACTCGATGATGCGGAAGGCTTCAAAGTCGATGCCCCCATCGGTGAGTTCAAACTTCCCGCCCACCCCGATCGGTAGGGGCGGCACCCCGCCATCCCCATCGTAGTCCTTGAGGGTGAGCTTGACCTCGAGATTGATTTTGCACTCGGAGATCCACTCCACGGAGACATCCTTGGCGCCGATGCGGACTTCCACCACCTTCTCGCCGGGCTTCACACAGCCGGATTCGACGAAGTTGTCCTCGGAGCTGTAGCAGAGAATCTCGAGGTAAACATGCAGGGACATCTCATCCGGGATGTCGAATTGCATTTTGGCGTCGAGCCGCAGCTTCCGCAGGGAGTCGCCATTGAACTCGGCATAACCGGAGATTTCTCCCGAGCCCATGTAGTCGGAGATTTCACCGAGCAAGGGATTGATGGACTCCTCGAGTTCTTCGAGGTTGCTGGAGATCGCTTCCTTCATCACGTTGCTCATCTCGGCGAGCACCGATTGCAGCGCGGAAGTGACCTTGTCCGAGATGTCGTAGAGAGTCTGGCGGAGGAGGTTCTGGGTCTGCTTGACGGCGTCCGACTCGAGGATGGCGTCCTTCAGCTCCACCTTGACGAGTTCGATGAATTCTTCGCCATCGAGGTCGGCAATGATCTGGAGGACCTCGGCATCACCGATGTCGAAGTTGGTGGCCGTGGCGGGATCGATGCCGGCGGCGGCTTCCAATTGCAGGAAGTAATTCCAGGCCCGCGTGCCAATGGGCTCGAGGAGGTCGTTGATGGCAGCACCCGATGTGAGGTCCTGGATGATGCCATTGATTTGTCCTCCGATGCCTGCCGCATCATCGACGACATCGTAGGCGTCCTTCAGGAAGCCGCGCACGAGGGTGAGGGCCTCTTGGATCTGTTCGAGGGTCGGGTCGATATCCTCGAGAAGGACGTTGAGTTCCTCATTCAAGGACGAGGTCAGGCTTTCTAACAAAGGCTGGATGATGGCGCGGACGTCGGGCTCGACGAGCTCGATAAGGAGGAGCTCAATGAGGTCGGTGACGATGGTGCGCTCGCCATTGGTCTTCTTCAGCAGCCCGCCGATGAGGTCGCCGGGCGGGAGGGTGGGAGCCTCCACATTGGATGTGTAGTCCTGGGCTTGGTCGACTCCCGTCGTGATGTAGTCGATGCCTTTGATGATATCGGACAGCGCAGAGCGGATTTGTAGGATGAAGGAGTAGGCCTCCCCCGAGGTGTCGGAGATGTCTTGCAGGTGCGAGCGGATTGGATTGAAGAACTCCGAGCCGTAGAGAGCGTCACCGGGAGTATTAAGGATATCTTCCAGCTGATCGCGGTAGGTGAGGTAAGAGGTCCCCGGGGTAAGCAGGTGATAGTTATCGATGAGGGCTGCGTGGAGGTCGAGCAGAGGCCCGGCGGCGGCGGCATCCACGACCGGATCGATCATCTGCTCCAGTGAGTCCTCAAGCATTTTATCGAGTTCTTCGAGCGCCCGGTCGATGCCTTGCTTGGGCAGCTCGCCAAGTTCTTGCGCGATGGCATCGGCGGCCTTGTCGATTTCGCCATTGAGCCAATTCGAGATCTTGAGCTGAGGGAGTCCATCGTAGGTGGCACCGAAGGAGATGTTGGTGAACTTGGCGTCCATCCAATCGATCTTGTGCTCCATCTGGGCGACGAAGATGTCTTGCTCGACGGGCGCACTCGATTGGAAGCGACGGGTATTGACGTCCCAGTAGAGGGGATACTCGAGGGGGATGAATCCGAACATCCGCTGCGTGGCATGGATGAGATACTGGGAGTCGGTGATGCCGGCTTGTTTCGGGTCCCGATAGTCTTCCTGATCGATGCCTGTGGTCGGGAAGCCGCGGTGGGTGGGGTCGAAGTCAGCAAGCTCGAAGGCGGTCGAGCCACTCAGCTCAAAGCCCGGCGTAAGGTAGAAGAGCGCGCCCGGATTATCCGAGGCCGAGGTGATGGCTTGCACCTGAAGATCCTCGAAGTATGGGATGTCGATGGTGCCCCAGAAGGTGACGAAGCCAACCGCCGGGGAGGGTGTCGCCTGTGGATTGTTGAAGCGGAGCTTGGTGCTGGTGACGAGGTTGTAGTCCTTGTTCGGCCCACTGAGGGGAATCGTCGCGGGGATGCGCAGTTGCGAGTCGATGCCTTCAAATTCGACAGGGTAGTCGAGGGCATCCTGCAGGGTTGAGAGATTGCCATCGGGACAGAAGGCCAGGGTGCCGAAGAGGTCTTGGTCGACATGAGCCACCCGGGTCTTGGCACCGGCCGCGAGCTTGGCGAGGAAGCGCTTGGGGCAGGCGTTCTGGACATCGGGATCCGGGTCGGGATTGGGCTCCGCGTCGGGGTCCGGGTAGGTGATGAAGCGGAGGGTCTTGAGGTCGAAACTAGAATTCCAGTAGCTGAGCGATTTGCCATCGGCTTCGGAGAGGTTCGGCGTCATCTCGCCGGGCTCGCCAAGGCAATCGAAGCGAAGCGCGGTGAACTCCTGATCCCAGTTCGAGTATCCCTGCACCTCGATGGAGCCGTCCACCCAGCTGTCGCAGCCGTCGGCCTCGTTGTTGTTCTCGAGGAAGGAGAGCTGGAATTGGGTGATGCCGCACTCAAAGCCATGAATCTTGAGCGCCTCGTCGTAGGTGCCCTCGGTGGCGACCTGGCGGCCACTCACTCCCGCTTCACGGATATAGTATTTCGCGCCTTCATTGGCATCGGGGTCGGGATTCTGGTCGGGGAAGAGGTCGTAGGTGTAATCTTCCGTCACGCCGGCAAGGCGGGAGGCACCTCCGAAGTTACTACTATCAACCTCGAAGGTGAGGCCCGCGTAGTCACCATTGCCATTAAGATATTCCTTCTCGGCGAAGAGGTGGAGATCGGGATTGTCGAGGTCGCGATTGAAGCCGGAGAGGAGCAGGGCACAGGCGGCATTGTCGGCGGCCCCGTCTTTCTGCACGGGGTCGGAGAGGAGGGTATTGCTCTGCGCGTAGAGCTGGTAGCCGGGCATGTAGAAGTTGCCCTTGGTGAAGGTGCCGGTCCGGTGCGCGTATTGGGTGAGGGAGCGCTTGCCCCATTCCAATTGGTGGCCGCTGCCTCCATTGATGGAGTCGGACTCGGCAAAGAGCCCGCCGCTGTTGGTGAACCAGAGCCGGTCGCTTTCAGGCTCGTGGCTGACGACGACGGAGGGAATGGTGGCCGTGCAATTGTCATCTGGGCAGGTCTGCTTGTAGGGCACGTCAATGGTCTGCACTTGCTCCAGTACGGAACCATCCGAGGCGGAGATCTCGCCCTCCCGGATGGCTAGAGGTGAATTGTCATAGGAGATGGTCGATTTGAGCGGGAAGTGGGTCTGGAACTTCCCGGCTTGCACCTCGATGTCCGTGCTGAGGCGGGCGGTGCCGTCCTCGGCCGTGGTGACCAGCGCATTACTGGCAACGTTGCTGATATCCAGGAAGTAGCGCTCGTTCGAGCAGCGTACTGCCATGGATGAGCTATCCAGCTGGCCTGTGGTGGCCAGGGTCTCCAGCAAGTCGTAGGCGTCTTGATGAGTGTATCGAGCAGAGGTGATGCTAAACTCGAATTTTCTATCGGTCCCCACATCCACGCCGCTTGTGCCGAAGAGGATGGGATGGGATTCGTCAGTAATCGCCGCATCCGCACCGAAGCTGATGCTGAGTCCTCCCGGCGGGCAAAGAACGCTATTAAGAGCGAGTTGCGTCGCAGCCGTGTAGTCCGGTTGACCCATGAAGCGGTTCACATTCAAGTTCGGGAAATAGACCAGCCCTTGGGGGAATTGGAGACGATAGCCATTGGCGCGGAAGCCGTAGGTGCCGAGGCTGACCGTGTTGTAGGTCAATCCGCCAATATCCGGGCAGTTGACGGGTTCTAACGGCGCGCCACCAGTGGCCGCCAATTCGCTGCCACTCTGGAGGATCATGTCGCCATTGTCATAGAGACGGACCTGCAGATTCACTTCAGTCCCGAAGACAATGTCCGGGCGGTCCGGGAAGGAGCCGGCTCCCGTCGCCACCTGCACCACCGTATTCACATAATCAGGACCGGAGGTGCCGGCGGTGGGCTCGTTGGCGAATTCATTGACGAGGGTCGCTTGTGCTCCGAAGAAGAGATCGCCATCGAAGTGGAGCAGCTGCTCGTCGATGCCATCGCAGGATCCGTCCTCATATTGGTCGTCTTCCGCAGTCTCGGTGTGCGTCAGGGTGCAGCGGACGAAGTATGTCTCCGAGCCGGAGAGCAGCTGCTCGAGCGGCTTCAGGTCAGCGTCAATGGCGTCGAGGAAGAAGCCTTGGGGAAGGGGACGGGAGAGGTCGCCATTATGAGACGTGGCCTGCCAGTTCGCTGTCACGATGCCGTCATTCTCCAGCAGGATGGAACGATTCGTTGAGGCCTCAATGATATCGAAGTCAAAGGAGAGAGTGGTGGTGACCTCGTTGGGCACCTCATCGAAGTCATCGTAGCGATAAGCGACCGCATAGACCTGGGCCGCAAAGGAATCGTTATCCTCGTCCGTGTCGAGGGCCTGGACCTTGGTCCAGGTGGGTTCGGTCACCAAAGCACGGATATTGTATTCGTCGTCTCCGCTGGTGGTGTTGGTGAAGTGGATGGCCGCCCGCTCAGTGGTGGTGAGCGTTTCCCCGGGGACGTCGAACCACTTCAAGGTGCCGGGGTTGTTGTATTGAAGCTGCGCAACGAGCCGGTAGCGCGCTTTGAAGTCGCTCAAGGTGTTGGCCGGATCCGCAATGCCGACAAACTCAAGGTTGGCCGTCGGCGTGGGCGTATCGGGGAAAATTGCCAAGTCACTCAGATCAACATATTGAGGATCGGTATAGGCAGTGTGACTGGTTCCGCCATTGGCTAGGGGAACGACATTGTCATCGGCATCAATGAGCTGATAAGCGATGCGGTAATTGGCTTCATGGCTTTCTCCAATCGGATTGGAAGCAATCGAAATGGTGGCTTGGAAGGTGCCTTCGATGCCATACCGGTTCGTGTTCGGGTCGCCATCGACTTCATCGGAATCAAAGATGATGGATTGGCTGATGGTTGCCGAATCGAGGTTTCGCTCGAGAGTCGCCTCGACAAGTGGGGTGAGCGCTAAATGGATGAGAAATAAGCGCAGAAAGAGTCCGCAGGTTTTCATAGCTCTGATGGGTTCCAACCGGAGTGCCCGATCCGGTTTTTCACGGAATTGAAAGAAGTTCGCCTAGAAATGCCTGCGGCCATGAATAGCCGGACAGATAGCGGTTGTTGCTCCCCCAATATCCGCCCCGATAACACTGATTTATGACAAGAAAAACAAGAACTTAATCCCAAGATTATTTCTTGGAATCTTCTGATTCTCTTGGTGCTTGTTAGAAATTGGCCTGATCCAGCCACTGCAGAGTTTTGTGTATCATCGTCGTACGGCTGATATCGTAGAAGAGAAGATGATGGGACTCTGGTGCAAGGACTCGCTCTACCGGTCCTTCGAAGTTGTCAGCAAATTGCTTCACCTTCTCTGGGTTGCTGAGCGGATCCTGACCGCCGTGAAGGATCAGGACGGGCAAAGCAATCTGCCGAGCCTGCTCAGGCATGCGGGTGACCAAGGAACCGACGGTATCCAGCAGGCGAAAAGTGAATTCCTCAATCTGGTAGGGGTTCTTCTCCGCTTGGTCGAAGTGATTTCCTCCGCTGATGGCCTCGAAGCTTCCTCCGGCGAGTGTCTTGAGCGAGACTCGGCAGATCGGGCAAATTTTGGCCGCGCTGCGGAGCAGGGTTTGTTGCTTTCGCGGGACCTTGTCGAGAGAGACAATGGGGGAAGCGAGAATCAAGCCCCGGGGCTGGGTCTCGCCCCCGGCGGCGGTATGTAGGGCGATCAATGCACCCATTGATTCGCCCATCCAGACGATGCTGGCCTCCGGGTGCCGCTGCTGAATGACTTCGTGAAATTCCCGCAAATCCCGCTTCCAGAGATCTTCGTCCTCGATGTCCCCGCGCTCCCCCGGTGCGGGGTCCAGGCCTTGTCCCCGCAAATTGAGAGCGTAGAGCGTGGTGCGGGTGGAGTCTTCCTGCAGCTTCTTGCCTAGATTTTCAAAGTCTTTGGCTGCCCCCGAGATGCCATGCAGACCGATGATGACGCGCCGTGGCTTTTCCTTGAGATTCCAATACCGGATGGGCAATTCCTTGCCGTCTGAGGCCGCGAACTTGGGCGGGGTGACGGGGAGTAGCTCTTGCGCCGACCCGGAGCAGGACACGAGCAGGGCGGTGATTATTGCGAGCAAAACCCCGTGGTTCATGCCGGGAAGCTGGCAGAAAACAGGCCGCTTGGGTAGGTCCCTTTTCTTTCTCCATTGAAAGTCAACCCGGCGGGAATCTTCTCCCGTCTCCCGGCGCTTGCTGCTAAAGGGAGCTCGTGACTGATACGCACTGCCATCTGGGTTCGTCCCGCTTCACTGATGAAGAGCTTCCCGCCCTTATCGAAAATGCCCGGGAGGCTGGGGTGAAGCGACTCATCACTCTGGCGACAGGGGAGGATGATCTTGAGCGGAATCTCGCCATTGCGGGATGCTTCCCGGAGGTCCACGCGTGCATCGGGATCCATCCCTGCGATGTCCACACCTGCCGGGACGACTTCGAGACCTTGCTGGAACCCCATCTCTCCAATCCCAAGGTGGCGGCACTGGGAGAGACTGGTCTCGATTACTACCATCCCGCACCGGAGGGATGGAGTGAGGAAGACTATCACGCCCGTCAGCGGGATTTCCTCCGCCGGCACTTCGAGCTGGCCTCCAAGGCCCAGCTCAACGTCGTTATCCATACCCGGGATCGCAAGGGTTGCGCCTCGCTCGATGACGCGCTGGAAATCTACGCCGATTATCAGGATTCCGTCCGCGCTGTCTTTCATTGCTTCCCCGGCCCTTATGCCGCAGCGCAGAAGGTCTTGATGAACGAGGGCTACCTCTCCTTTACCGGCATCGTCACCTTCAAGAATGCCCGTGATGCCGTCGATGCCGCGCGCAAGGTGCCTCTGGAGCGTCTGATGGTGGAGACGGACTCTCCCTATCTCGCGCCGGTGCCTCACCGGGGCAAGCGCTGCGAGCCTGCCTACGTGCGGGAGACGGCCAAGGCCATCGCGGAGGCCCGGGGGATGGACTTCGAGGACTTCATTGCGGCCACCGAGCAGGTGGTCGGCGAGTTCTTCCGCTGCTGAGCGTTACCCTCTGGTCCGCTGGAAGGGCACGGAATCGACGATGGCGTGAATGGCCTCATGGAGGGCGCCATCTTTCGCTTCCACGCGGCGCACAATCTCATCGATGGCGGGTGCATCGTAGTATTCCACTCCACGGCCCAGGGCGTAGGTGAGCAGCTTCTCCGCGAGGCAGCGGTGGAAGTCGGCCCGCTTCTTGGTCGCCAGGATCTGCTTGAGTTCATCGACTCCGCTGAAGCTTTCGCCGGTGACGAGCTCGCCACTGGGGTCGATCTCCGCCTTGCCATCCCTGTCTCGCCAAGTGCCGATCGCGGTGAAGTTCTCAAAGGCCAGCCCGATGGGATCCATGCGCTGGTGGCAGGAGCGGCAGTCGGGGTTCTTACGGTGCTCGACCATCCGCTCCCGCATGCTGAGGTTCTTCTTTCCGTGGCCGGCTTCCTCGAGCTCGGGCACGTCGGGTGGGGCGGGGGGAGGAGGCGTGCCTAGCAGATTATCGAGGACGAAGAGGCCGCGCTTCACGGGCGAGGTCCGGGTGGGATTTGAGGTAGCGACAAGGAAGGTGCCTTGGGTGAGCAGCCCCCCGCGTGAGCCCTCGACCTTGCGGAGCTCCTCACCCCGCACGCCGGAGATGCCGTAGAATTTGGCGAGCCGCTCATTGAGGAACGTGTAGTTGCCGCTGACCAGCTCGATGGCCGGCAGCTTCTCCTGCAGGACGTGATTGAAGAGGGCTTCCGTCTCCCGCCGCATGTCTTTGCGGAGGTTACGGTTGAAGAGCTTTTGCCCCTCGCCGAAGCTGATCTTGAGGACGCGCTCGGGGCGCATCGCGATGCTCTCGACATCACGGGCGAGCAACCATTGGCCGACAAAGTTCCGCACAAAGCGTTGGCTCTTCGGGCTCGCGATCATGCGATTGACCTCCTGCGTCAAATTCTCCCGCAGGGTGCCTTGCGCGGCATGCTGACGGAGCTCCTGATCGGGCATGGAGTTCCAGAGGAAGGCGGACAAGCGATTGGCGAGCGACCATTCGTCAATCAGAGGATAGGTTTCTCCCTCTCTCAGGGGGAGGGCCGTTTCCTTCCGCAGCAGGAAGCGTGGGGAGGTGAGGATGGCCGTGCCAGCCTGCCGGATTCCGGCTTCAAAGGAGTTGTGCCGGCGCGCGGCCTCATCGGCAATGGCAGTCAGCCGGTCGATCAATTCCGCATCAGCCGGGCGACGCCAGGCGAGCAGGGTGAAGCGCTTGATGACCTCCCGCGATTTCAGCGACCATTCTTCTTTGTGAGCAGGTTGCAGCTCGCGTGGAATGACGCGGAGATAGGGCTGGGGGTAGGTGCGGCGGGTGCTGCCGGCCGGGCCCCGCAGGCTCAGCTGCTCAATGACTGCTCCCAACTCGCCGGTGCCGGGGGCTGCCGCTCGTCCGGGCAGCATCTCCAGAGAGAAGCGATGCTCGCCCTTGGGGAGAGAGACCGTCTTCTGGAAGCGGTGATTCTTTTTGGAATTTCCTTCGAGGGTCTTCCGCGCGACCTCGTCGTCGTTGATGCGGAGAATTAGCGTCCCGCTCTGCTGGCTCGCTTCGGCCGGTCCTTTGAGCGCAAATCGCAAGTCGAGTCGATAGTCGCCTTCTTCCGGGAGGAAGCGGGTCGCGGTGACCGTCTGGGCCAGGCTGAATTCGATGAAGCGACCGGTCTGGGTCTTGTCCTGTGACGAGACGAAGCCGGGCGCGCGGATGGTGTATTCCGGCAATTTGGCCTCTTGGTCAGGGATGACGGTGTCCATGATCTTGCGTGAGGCCTCCAAGTAGCGTTCGGCCAGAAGGGGAGAGATGGTCAGGACGTCACCGATGTTATCAAATCCATAACCCGTGTCGTCGGGTGGGAATTCCTCGGCGGTATTGAAGTCGATGCCCAGTAAGTCTCTGATGGTGTGACGATAATCCTGGCGATTGAGTCTTCTGATGGTCACTCGGCCCGGGTCGGGATTTTCCCGATCGATGCCCAGCGGGCCTCGCTCCAGCCAATTGAGGAGGGCCTTCCGGTCTTTCTCCATCCAAGGCTCTCCGTCTGCCGGCGGCATCATGCCGGTGCGCACATTGAGCCATGCCCGCTCCCAGTGCTCGCGGTGGGTTTCCGTGTCGAGGCTATCGAGCTGGATGTCGCCCTCCTTCTTGCCGTAGCCATGGCAATCGTAGCAGTAGAAGTCGAGGATCTCATCGATCTCGTCCGGCATCGGAGCGGCTGCCAAAGGGAGTGAAAGTAAAGAGAGGAGCAGGGCGCGCACGAGGAAGACTACGTGGCCCAAAGTGGACATCTTTGCCTGTTTTCAGTTTCGTTCGTTAATAAAAGCTAAATAGTTTTTGAAAAAAATCGTGTCATCTGCTCTTCTCCCTCGCAGATCCCCACCCCCATGAGACTTCTTCCCCTTTGTCTTTTTCCGGCAAGCCTGTCGGCTCTCACCATCGAGATTGATTACCGTTACGACACCAATGGCTTCTTTGATGCTCCGGGTAGCCGCGACGCGATGGAGGCAGCTGCTGCCCGTTGGAGCGCGATCATTGATCAGGAGCTTCTCCCAGCCACCTTCGAGGACAATAATCAGGATATCCGCATCAGCTTCACGCATCCCGGCACCGGTTCGTCTTATCAAATCAGTGCGGCGGCTTCTGCGGCAAGTGACCGGCTGGCCTCCAATCGTGAGGCGGATGAGTATCGCGGACCGTGGTCCATCCCGGCGGATACGCTGGTGATCTACGCTGGCGGCCGGAATATCACCAGTGCCGGTCTTGGCGGCACGGGCACGGGGCTGAACTACACCTCTGTCTTTGATGATCCATCGGGGCCTCATAACCGCGGCTTCAACGTTGGCTTTGGCACCCTTCCCGTCTGGGGCGGGGTTGTGACCTTCGATACCGACCGGAATTGGCACTTCGATCTGGAAAGCGCGGCTGCGAACGGGGATCTCGACTTTTACTCCATCGCCCTCCATGAGATCGGTCACGTCCTTGGTCTGTCGACGAATTGGGACGATTGGGAAGATCTGGAATCCTCGACGGCGTTCAATGGGGCGGCAGCAGCGGCTGCCTACAATGAGGCCAATGGGACACAAGTCACCTCGCTGAGCATGGTCTCGACCTCGGATAGCCATTGGAAGGATGCCGAATACCAAGCCCCCATCTTTCCCGCCGGAGACCCAGTCTATGTGGGCACGGTGGGTGAAGGAGAGCCCCAGGATCTGCTGATGGAGCCGATCGCAAACTTTACCAATGGCAAGAGGCGCTTCGAGGTAACGACGGTGGAAGTGGCTGCGCTCGAGGACATTGGATGGTCTGTCATTGCTGGGGAGACTGAGGATCCCCTCGATGCCTGGCGCTTGGCGAACTTTGGCTCGACAGCGAACGAGGGAGTCGCCGCAGATGCGTTTGACTTCGATCAAGATGGCTTGGCCAATCTGATCGAGTACGCGGCGGGGACGAATCCCACGGTGGCCGAGCGCGGTCTGTTGGGCAGTGAAATTCTTGGCGACCGCCTCGCCGTGAGACTCCCCTTCGAGGGGGGAGCCGACGGAGTCCGGCTGGTAGTGGAGGGGAGCCCGACCCTTGAGAATGGCTCTTGGGTCGAGCTGCTTGAAGTGGTCGGCAGTAGCGACCCGGTCGTGCTCGTCGAGGGTGTGCAGGTCAGCTACTCGATCGTGAACGAGGTTACGCTGATGAGCGTGACCACCAGCGAGGACATCGCCTCCGACGAAAGCCAGTTCCTTCGCGTTGTGGCTTACCCGAATTGAGCGGACCCGGGCGCTTCGACTTAGCGGAAGTCGACCTCATCCAGGTTGGGTCCCGCTTTCTTCAGCGTCTTCAGCTGCAGGTGGTTCGCACCTGCTTGGATTTGGACGGGAATGGTGATCTCCTTCCAGTCAGAATCCCACGAGCCAGTGGCTGCGAAGTTGGCAGTGGTCACCTTCTTTCCGTTGAGGATGACGGCGAGCTGGCGCTGGCCCGAGGGGTCCGCATGACTGTATCGGATGACCAGGTCGGCCTTTCCGGGGGGGCCATCGTTTTCCTGATAGAATTCGATGGTGTCCTGCTTGCCCTTGAAGTCGAGATAGCCCTCGCCGTGGTAGCCTTGGCCATTGGTGGCGACTTGGGCCGCTTCGAAGTCCGCGGTCTCCGCCTGCAGCGCGGTGGGGGAGCCCGTGTCGCCGGAGCTATCCGGCTGGCCCCAGTGGAGCCCCTTGTCCGGGCCGAAGCTCTCCTCCATTGCGAGGAGCTCGCTTTCACCCTCGTAAACTTTCGCCCGCACGACGCACTGGGCGGGCACTTGGAAGGGAGACTCGTAGAGCTCACTCTCCAAGGTCGGCTCGGAGCCGTCGGTCGTGTAGCGGATGGTCAGGGCGCTGCTGTCGCCCTCGGCAGCGCCTTGGAAGCGCTTCACCTCGATGGCGACGAGGTCGGAGGTCAGCTGGCGGCGCTCGCCGAGGATGGAGCCGAGGAGGAGGTCATAGTGGCTCTCTCCGGTCTCGAGGAATAGGCGGGCCTTGCCCATGAACGCGCGCCGTTCCTTGGCGACGGGCAGGCTGGGGTCGGCGGGATTGCCGTTTTCGAAGGAGAGCAGGCGGGCCTCACCCTCCAGGGAGGCGAAGAGGGTGTTCTCGCCATAGGGGTAGGGCACGCCTTGCGCATCGACGGTGTCGACGGTGATGATGGCGTGGCCGGGGAGGGTGGTGTCCGTCTCGACGGCGAGGGACTGGGGGGCGGAGGCGGTTTGGAATTCATGGCGGGCGACCTCTTGTCCCCCACGACGGGCGATGGCCAAGAGCGTGCCGGGTTGCCAGGGCACCATCCATTCGCATTGCATCTCGAGGGCCTTGGAGCCCGGCTTGTCGATGCCGAGGGATTGGCCATTGAGGAAGAGTTCAACTTCTTCCGCGTTCGAATAGGCGTGGACCGGAATGAGGGTTCCTTCTTCCATCTGCGGGTGGGTCCAGTGGGGAAGGAGGTGGACCATGGGCTCGCTTGTCCATTGGCTCTGATAGAAAAAGGCGAGGTCTTTCTCAAAGCCCGCCAAGTCATGGGTTCCTCCGGCGAAGGCGTGGAAGGGCAGACCGCCATGGACGTAGGTCGCTTCACCGGGGTAGTCGAATCCCGTCCAGCGGAAGGCACCGGCAATCCAAGGCAAGTCGCGGACTTTCTCCCAATGCTGGCGAGCATTCACCCGGACGGTGGCGTTGTCGTAGGAGGAGAGGAAGATCTGCTTGCGATTGGCCATCTCCTCGCGGGCCATGAGCGCTTGATGGAAGATTTCTCTCTCCGTGAGATCGGGGATGAGGAAGGGATCTTGCCGCTTGTTGGGGAAGCCGTCGCGATACCAGGTGCGGGACTTGTAGAAGCCCCGGACCTGCCAAGTGTGCGTCGCCTCGGTGGCGACGAAGGGACGGTCCAAGGGGCCGGTCTCGAAGAAGCTCTTCTTCTCGGACGCGCCATTGATGCCGATGACGTCCATGTGCTCACGGCCGGAGGCTCCCGAGGTCACGGGGCGGGTTTCGTCGTGCTCATGCACAGCGGCGACGAGGTCGGGAGCGACCTTTCCGTGGGTCTCATTCCCCACGGACCAGATGACGATGGAAGGGTGATTGCGATCCCGGCGCACCCAGGTGGCGAGGTCCCGCTGCCACCATTCATCGAAGTAGAGGGCCCCGTAGTCCTTGGGCGCCTTGCGGAGCCAACCATCGAAGATCTCGTCCATGACCATGATGCCGAGTCGGTCGCAGAGGTGGTAGAAGGCGGGCACCTGCGGATTGTGCGCGGTGCGGATGGCATTGCAGCCCATCGCCTTCAGCTTCTTCAGCTTCCACTCGAGCAATTCCTCGGTCCAGGCTCCTCCAACGGGGCCACCGGTCAAATGCTCGCAAACGCCCCGCAGCTTGGTGGGGACACCATTGAGGTGGAAGCCGGTCTTGGCCTCCCATTTGATGGAGCGAATCCCGAAAGGGAGAGAAACTTCATCGACGATCTTTCCGCCCTTTTCGAGGGCGACGGTAGCGGTATAGAGCGCGGGGGTGTCCGGAGACCAGAGGGCCGGGCGGGAGACAGTGAGCGTACTCTGGGTCAAGGCGCTGGCGTCCCGCTGGCTTGTCGCCACCGACTTGCCCGCCGGGTCGTGGATGCGGATACGAAGCTGATGGCCCTCCGCGCCCTTGATTTCGCTGGCGAACTTGACCGTGGCCTCCTCCTCCGAGACCTCCGGCGTGGTGATGGCGATGCCGTCCTGCACGAGATAGCTGTCCGCCGCAGTCGCCTCCAAATGGACGGGGGCATAGATTCCGCAGGGATGATACCAACGGGAGGCAGGCTCCTGGCTGCAATCGAGCCTCACCCGCAGTTCATTGCGGCCCTTGGTCAATTGCTCGGTCACATCATGGGTGAAGGAGAGGTAGCCGTAGGGCTGGGTCTCATACTCATGCTCGTTAAGGAAGACGGTGGCATTGCGAAAAGCACCGTCAAAGTGGAGCAGGACCCGCTGACCTGCGAAGGAGTCCGGCAGCTCAAACTCCGTCTGGTACCAGCCGATTCCGCCAATACGGAAGCCGCCGCCTCCGGCTTGAGCGCCACCCTTGCGGGGCCCCGCTTCCCATGACCAATCGTGGGGGATGGTGACTTTCTCCCAATCCCCAGCAGCTGGCGGATCCTGGCTCAGCTGAAATTGCCAACCGGAATCGAGATTCATTTGGCTTCTTGCTGCCGAGAGCGAGGCTGAAGCCAGCAGTCCAATAACGAAGAACGCGAGACGATGTATCATTCAGAATAGGGGTGTTGGGGCTCAACAGACGGGTCGGGTGAGCGACTCGAGCCAAAGGAACGCTATCGGGGCGTCCCAACCTTTCAAGACTAGGAAAATACGGCGACAAATGCCCCCTTTCAGGGCATGAAAAAAGCGAAGCCGAACGGGCATCCGTGCGGCTTCGCCTTCTGTGGAAAACTTGAAAAGGTTTCCGGCAATCTATTCCCGACGGCGACGAGGCCGCCGACATCCCGGTCTTACGGTTCGCCTTCCAAGAGCTTGAAGAGCTCGTTTCCGGTCGAGAGGATGACGGTGGTGTCTTGATCGAGAATCGAGTCGTAGGACTCCAGGGTCTTGGTGAACTGATAGAAATCCTGCCGACCCTGGGAACCTCCATAGGCGTCGGCGTAAATCTTAGTGGCCTCGGCTTCCGCCTTACCGAGGACGGTCTGGACGCGCTTGTAGGCCTCGGACTCGATGGTTTGCACATCGCGCTCCATGTTCCCGTTGATGCGGGCAGCCTCCCCCGCGCCTTCGGAGCGGAAGCGTTCCGCAATCTGCTTACGCTCGGAGATCATGCGCTCGAAGATGCGGGACTCCACTTGGCTGGTGTAGTTGATGCGCTTGAAGCGCACGTCGAGGAGCTTGATGCCGAAGGCGGCTAGCTTGCCCTTGGCTTCGTCATAGATCTCCTTCTCGATGGCGCTCCGACCGATGCGGATGGGGTCGAGTTGGCTTTGTTCGCCGAGGATCTCGCTGATGTCCTCCGGCTGCTCGGGCTGACGATCCTTGTCGGTGCGGATGATTTCAATGAGGTCGTGCTTGGCGACCGCATTGCGGGTCTCCGAGCCGAGGATGTCATCCAGGCGGGAGAGGGCGCTGCGCAGATCCCTCATCTTCTGGTAATAGGCGAGGGGATCCTCGATCTGCCAGCGGGCGAAGGTGTCGACCTCAAGGAAAAGCTTGTCCCGGGTCGGCATTTGCGTGCTGGCTCCGTCCCAGGCGACGACCCGCTTCTCCAGCTCGTTGGCCGTCTGGATGAAGGGGAGCTTGAAGTGGATACCAGCCTTGGTAACCGGCTGGCCAACTGGCTTGCCGAATTGGGTGAGGATGACCTGCTTGTCTTCGCGCACGGTGTAGATCGCGCCGCTGACGACGAGGAAGATGAGGAGGAGAACTCCGAGGATGAGGATGGTAACGGGCTTTTTCATCGGGCTGATTGGGTAGGGTTGAGGGCAGAATCTCCGAGGTGGAGGAGAGGGACGGGCTGGCTCGAGGCGCCATCCTCGACGACGACCTTGTTCTTCAAGCGTGGCAGGACATCGGCCATGCGTTCGAGGTAGAGGCGCTTGCGGGTCACTTCGGGCGATTTCTCGTATTCGAGGTAGACGGCATTGAAGCGCTCGGCATCACCCGTGGCTTCATTCACTCGTTTCTTGGCTTCGCCCTCGGCTCGGGCGACGATTTGGTCCGCTTGGCCACGCGCCTTCGGGACGGCTTTGTTATATTGGCCCTTGGCCACATTGATGAGGCTCTCGCGCTCTTGCTGGGCTTGGTTGACTTCATCAAAGGAAGCTCGCACCGGGCGGGGAGGATTGACGTCCTTAAGCTGAATCTGGGTGATGGAGAAGCCGAGGCCATAGGAATCGACCACCTCCTGGAGCTTGGTGAGCGCTTCGACCTCAATGCCTTGGCGGCCAATGGTGATGACCTCATCCACGGTGCGGTCTCCCACCACTTCCCGCATCACGGACTCGGAGACGTCGCGCAGCGTTTGCTCCGGCTCATGGACACGGAAGAGGTAATCCTGGGGATTGGAGATGCGGTATTGCACCACCCATTCCACGAGGGCGGCATTGCGGTCGCCGGTAATCATCGATTGCTCAAGATCCTGCTCATAACGGCTCGAAGCCTGAAAGCGGTTCGTAGCGCCATTTGTCGCTCCGAAGCCGAATTCCATCTTCAGCTGACGCTCTACCGGCACGATATCGTGCTGGTCCACTCCCCATGGGATCTTGAAGTGCAGACCCGGTCCGACAGTGGAATGATACTTGCCAAAGCGGAGGATGACCGCATTCGCTTCCGTCGGGACTTGGAAGAACGCGGAGAAGATGCCGGTTAAGGCAAAGAGAAGGATGATAATGGGTATGATGCCGATTTTTCCCAATTTCCGCAAAAGTTCGCGCGGGTCGGGTCGGTCATTGACGTCGATGGTCCTGTTCACCCCGTCATCCTCTCCCGTTGCCCGTGGAGGGCAATGAGAATCGGGTCGCGGAATTGTAAGTCGACAGCATCAAGGGAAGGCTAACGGACCCGCTCGACCTCCGTAAAAAGAAAGCGATAGCCGCCATCCTCGCCTGCAAGAGTGATCAAACTGCGGGCAGTCTCGGGCGCAATGGCGCTTTCGGTCACGTGGACTTTTCCATCGAAGAGCTCCGTCACGCGGGCCGGCATCTCAATCTCGTCATCCTTTGTGACTAGAAAGTCCAAATAATGCTCAAAGCCGAAACCATAGCCGGTCCGGCCGATGCTGAGTTGGAGTCCGCTCCATCTGGGCGAGGTGATAAAACCCGTTGGATCCTCCGCCTCGTTCGGCATTTCGTTCATTAGAGAGGAGACTCCCATGTTGTGAGCGGAGAACTCGGTTGGCGGTAGGAATTCCGCCATCACTCCGTCCTGATTGCGGAACTCTTCAAGACGGTCTCCGAAGTCCTCCGCGGTCAGTTCTCCCTCACTCGTGAGCTTCTCTTCACTGACGAGAATGACCGTCTCAGCACGATGGTGAGCCCTCGTTCCATCCAGATTCTCGACGAGAAAATCGATGGCCCGGAGTTCTTCGGGACTCGATTGGACAATGAGAGTGGTGGTGGAGTGAACGAAGCGCGCACTCGTGCCTTCTGCCCGCAGGAAGCCCACTTCCTCAAGAAGTTCGTGAGACGACTTGTCGCTGGGAAAGGCCCGGAAGGGAGCGTCGTCGTTGGTCAGGAGATGATAACCGAGATGGAAGAGGAACTCTTTGGAGGTCTTCCACTCCTTCGTTTCCAGCTTCTCAGACACCGCTTCGGCTGGCCTACGGAAGGTCAGCTTCGTTCCTTCGCGTTCGACGACGCACTCATATCGGGTGGCCAAGGAGAGCAGGGCCGAGGGGAGGCTCTGCCCATTGAGGTGAAAGGTAAGTCTCCGCGTCTCGTCATCCGGCACTTTCAGATAGAATTCCAAGGGCTCCTGATTCGTCCGGAGGCAGACCTCATTGTAGGTGGCGATCAGGTTCTGCACCGCCTCTGCCAGCGTGGTTTCGGAGCAGATAACCTGAGGGAGATGGAAGTCCTTGAGCTCGTTGGCACGGTGTTTCCCGTCCGGAGGGAAACCGGGGGAAGGAGCAAGCTCGCACATCGGGGCCTCCACCAGCAGATGGCCGGACTGGGTCCGGAATGCATCCCGAGGTGCCTGGGTATTCTCCGACTTGGTGGGCGGACGGAGGCTATCCACTTCATCCCGTCCGCTCTCCTGCCTCCAGAGAAGGAGGCAAATGGCTACGAGCAAGAAGGAGCCCATGATGAGCCAAGGAGATTTCACACTCATAGTGCACTTGGTCGCAATGCCGGGGTCAAGCAGAGCTTGCGCAGTGACGATTCCGTGATAATTCCCCTGCACGAATTTCAACTAGCAATGCCGAACTACGATTACCGTTGTGACACCTGTGGCCACGTCTTCGAGGTCTTTCAAAAGATGAGCGACCCCAAGCTGACAGACTGCCCGGAGGAGGGGTGCGCCGGTCCGGTCAAGCGCTTGCTTGGAACCGGCGCGGGCCTCATCTTCAAGGGAGGAGGCTTCTATGAGACCGACTACCGCTCTTCCTCCTACAAGGAAGGCGCGAAGAAAGAAAAGGAGGCCTCCCAGCCGAAAAAGGAGAGTAAGAGCGAAGGGAAGTCCTCCGCAGGCTCATCCGATTAAGAGGCTGCAAGCTTGCCCCCGGGGAGGCGCGGGGCTTTGCTTCCTCTAGTGAAGTGGAAACGCCCCGTTCTCGTTGGCCTCGTCCTCTTGGGTCTCTCGTTGACCGCCAGAGTCGCTCTGGGGATGGTCTATTCAGCCACTTGGCTGGAGTCGATCCTGGAGGAAAATCTGGCCTGCGAGGCGCAGGTCGAAAGGGTCTCGATCTCGCTCTTGGCAGGCGATGTCAGGGCACGCGGAGTCGAGTTGCGGGCCCTTGGGGAGGATGATTGGACAAGGGTCGCGGCCGGCGAGCTAGAGCTGGGCGTCGGCCTCCTGCCTCTCATCCGCAGGGAGCTGGAGGTCAAGCGCCTCGTCCTCTTCCAGCCCAAGGTGGCCATGCGCATCGATGCGGAGGGGAGTAATTCCCTCGTCCCACTCTTCGATCAACCCGGTTCCACCGAGGAGGAGAGTGAAAAAGGATCAGGAGAAGGAGCTCCCTCCGGTGCCCTCGATGCCCGTGAGGATTCCTGGCTAGCTCGTCTGCGGGAGACTCGCTTCATTGATGGCGAGGTGAGCATCCTTCTGGAGAAGGAAGACCTCGTCGTCTTCGTGGACCAATTTCAGGTTGAGATCGAAGAGTTACGCTTCGATCCCCATCATCTGGAGACGCTCAACACCGTTCGCATGCAGGCCTCTGCTCGGGCCGCGCTTTACGACGAGGAGGAGGTCAAGCTTGTCGGCTTATCCTTGCAAGGCCCCATCTCCGGGCAACTATTCAATAGTCAAAGCGGGGAGTTCGCTCCCGACGTGCAGGCAGAGTTTGCCATCGGGGGAGACTCCTTCGTCAATCCCGGCATCAAGGTCGTCCGCCGAGTCTGGGAGAAGGCCCGCGAGCTAGATCGCGTCGGGCTCTCCATTGGGCCCCTGCCCGAGCGCATCGGATTCGGTCGTGGCCAGCGCCTCGAGGGCACCTACCAGCAGGGCGTCATCCATCTGGACAAGCCCCTCGGCTTGGCCATGGGCTCATGGCAGCTCGGCTTGGGCGCCGATTCCTGGATTGCCACTCACGATGGAGAGCACGAGCTCATCGCCGAGTTTCTCATCGGAGACCAGATTAGCCAGACCTTGGGCTCATGGGTTGGCGAGCTGCCGGAGGAGGTTCGTGATTTGGCCGGAGATCGCTTCTTCGAAGACGACCAACTCGTCCTGCGGGCTCAGTCGACCGGTAATCTATCCAATCCTGAGATCGATTTCCTCAGCCAATTGCCCGAGGCCAAGCCCCTCGCCGATGAACTGGAGGAGAAGGCAAAAGGCTTCCTGAAGGGCCTTTTGGATGACTGACTAACAGCGGTGAACCGTCTGCCGGCCAAGGATGTCCGCCGTTTTTGACCCAAATCGCAGGCCTCATTTGGGTTTTGGCAAGTCGAGCCGCAAAATCGCGGAAACATCAAAGAAATTCCCACCAAAGCCGTTCCATACAGTATAATTCGTTATGGCCACCAGTCTCGTATATGATGAAGAAGCCCAGCAGGAACTGAAGCGGCAGAGAGCTCGCGCGACGATCTCCAGCGTGATCATCTCCTTCCTGGTCATCGTCCTTCTCGGCTTGATTCTCGCCTTCGTTCTCATTCCCGGAATCCTCGTGAATGAGACTGATATCATCACCTACCAAGCCGCAGCAGTGGAGGACAATGAGATCGAGCAGAAGCAGCTCAATCCCGCCGTCCAGCGCAAGCCCTCCGCTCCATCCAGTGCCATGGCCAAGGTCATCGCCGCCAATACCACCAGCCCCACGGCCATCCCTGTGCCTGAGGTCGTTGTCGATGTAGAATCCGTCGACTTCGGCGATGGTGACGACTTCGGAGCTGGCTGGGGAAGTGGCAGCGGATCCGGCAGCGGTGGTGGTGGCACCACCTTCTTCGGGCAGCCTTCCACCGGCGAGCGTGTTGCTTTCGTTATCGATTACTCCGCCTCCATGAGAGCCAATGACCGCGTCGGCATCATGAAAGAAGAGCTGGAAAAATCGATTTCCGGCCTCAATGGAGGCATGAAGTATCAAATGATTTTCTTTGCCGGTCCCGTCTGGGTCGCCGGTAGCGAGGTCAAAGACAAGAATGCCAAGGACGTCAACTTCATCGAAGACGAAAATGGAACCGTCTACGAATGGCGCACCAGTGGCGGCGCTCACAATTGGAAGCCCCGGGGCAAGGAGCAAAAGGCGGAATGGCTCACCGCCAACAAGGTCCAACTCCGCGAGAGCCAGAAGGTCGTTAAGAATACCCCTCTTGTCTGGGGCACCCGCTGGAAGTATGCGCTGGAGATGGCCATCGACATGGAGCCCGCTCCCCAAGTCGTCTACTTCATGACCGACGGCTCGACCGGTGGCGAAGCCATGAAGATTGCCCGCACCGTGGGAGCCAAGGCCAGCAGCCGCGGCATCAAGATCAACTGCGTCGCCATGATGGAGCCCAAAGCTCACGAAGCGATGAAGGAGCTTGCCAAGCGCACTGGCGGTCAGTTCTCCGTCGTCAACAAGGACGGCAAGCACGTGCCTGTCTCCTTGGACTAGGCAACTCTCCTTACGGCAGTTACCCCCATCACCTTTTTAAGCTTCTACCAAGCGTCGGCTCAATCAAGTCGACGCTTTTTTCATGCCTCGGCAGAAGCACTGTCTTCGCATTTCAAAGGGCTCCTGACCGCAGTAAGGCAGCCGGCCCCCAAATGCGCGCCTCCTTTCGGAAAACGAGTCGCTGGACCACCTTCCTCCTCCCCGGTAGGACCCCGGTAGGGATGCCTCGCCGAGGCATCCGCCTAGAGCACCACGGGTTCCGCCTTTGATCCGGGCACTGATTCTGATCCCGCTTTCGCCGACACCAGCGCCAACGGACCTTCCTACGATTGGACCTACAACGACCGGGGTGAACTCACCGCTGCCGACGACACCAGCTCCGCGGGCGACGACCGTGCCTACCAATACGATGCCATCGGAAATCGCGAGAAAGCCGCAGACTCCTTGACGCTTCCGTCCACCCCCAACTACGTCGCCAACGCCCTCAACCAATACACCACCGCCAATAACGTCGTGCTCCCCACCACCCCATATGACGACGATGGCAATCTCATCAACGGCCCTCTTCCCGCCGGGGCCGGCAATGCCACCCTCATCTGGGATGCTGAGAACCGTCTGGTCGAGGTTACCCCGGCTTCCGGCCCGGGCATTCAGTATCAATATGATGACCTC
>JAUTCR010000016.1 GCA_030673895.1 Verrucomicrobiota bacterium JB023 | reverse complement strand
TGATGTGGTTTCAGACTCAAGTTCCTAAGTTCGAAAGCAAGAAGCGGGCCATTTTGAGCGAGTTAAGAGGGGAAAAAAGAAACGTTTTCCGTTGTGTCTAATGCTCTCATTTCCGCTGTCGTCGCAGCAGGCCGACCAGCGCCAAGCTTCCCAAGAGGGCTGTTGAGGACGGTTCCGGGATGGTCTCGACGCGGACGTTGTCCAAGGCAAGCGGCTCGAAACTGTCGGTAGTGGTGAGTTCGAACTCCAAGAGAAGGGAATCTCCCGCTCCAGGCACGTCAAAGGAGAAATCCGTTAACGCGGTGGTCAAAATGGCGCCGTCACCAATGCCGTCGGCATCGGTATCGAGGTAAAGGTCACTCGCTCCCGACGCGTTGGGGGCAAATTCACCGACAAGAGTCCGCGCTCCGGAATCAACGGTGGCATAGATGCGCAAACCGTCGTCGTCCAGGGATTCGTAATTGTTAAAACCGGGTTCTGAATTCAAGGCACCCAGCGATACCGTCAGGGTCAGGTCAGCTAGATCGGTGATGTCGATATTCGGGATCGAAACCATCTGCATGGCGGCGTTTCCGTCGCCATTATGATGCTGCCCGATGATGCCGAATGCCTGATCCCAGCCTGTTTGAAAGTCGTCCCTAGCTGCGTTTGTGTTGTCGGGCACCGCGTAGCGTCCGAAGAAGTCGAAGCTACCGTCATCAAAGGTGCTGGAGAGAGTGTAAGTCGAACCAGGGGCTGATTCGAACGATTCGACAAAGACAGTGGCCGCGGAAGCATGGGAGAACACTGCCGAGGCAAGGAGGAGGCGGTTGAAGTTCATAGCTGCTAAACCCAACGTCTGCCCCCTGATTATTCGTGCCTATTTAGGTTACAAAGTCGTCACACTGGCCAGGAGCGCTGGCGAGACCATGCGGCGGCGTCTTTTTCACTCTAAGTATTTGCCCTTCAGGTAGGCGACGTAGCTCGAGGCCGAGGGGGCTTCGTTGGTCGCCTCCCTCAGCAAGACCTGGGGCAAGAGGGATGATCCCTTGGCATGAACCTCCTGTTGAAGAAAGGTGAGGAGTGGTCGGGTCTCCGCCTTTTCAAAGGCTTGCTTGATTTCGCTCTTCTTCATCGCGGCAGCGAAGATTTGGGCCGCGTTGAGGTTCCCCAGCGTGTAGGTGGGGAAGTAGCCCAGACCGCCCATCGACCAGTGGATGTCCTGCAGGCAGCCGAGGGAGTCGCTGGGCGGAGTCATCCCGAAAAGCTCTTGGAAGAGCTCATTCCAAGCGCCGGGGACATCGGTGACAGCGAGGTCGCCATTGAGCAGACGGCGCTCGATGATGAAGCGGAGGATGATGTGCAAGTCGTAGGTCGCCTCATCCGCCTCAACACGGACGAAGGTGTAATCCGCGCGATTGACCGCCGCGAGAAAGGTATCGAGGTCGAGCTGGCGGAGGTGGGGGAAGAGTTCCTGGGCACGGGGCAGCCATTTTTCCCAGAAAGGACGGGAGCGTCCCACATGATTCTCCCAGAGGCGGGACTGGGACTCGTGGATGCCAAGCGAGACTGACTCGCCAGAGGGAAGATGAGCTTCATCTGAAGGGAGCCCCTGCTCGTAAAGGCCGTGGCCCGTCTCATGCAAAACGCCGAAGAGGGAGGACGCGAAGTCATTCTCATCATAGCGTGTGGTGAGGCGGACGTCCCGGGGACCAAGCGTCGTGCAGAAGGGATGGGTGGTCGTATCGATGCGCCCGCTGTCGAAGTCGAAACCAATCGACTCCGCAATCTCTCGATTCAGTGTTACCTGATCACCGATCGGAGCAGGCCCCAAGAGCAGGTCAGCGGGAACGGACTTGGAGCGCTCCACTGCTTCCGCCGCAATCGTTGCCACCTGAGGGCGGAGTTCGTCAAAAATGGTAGCGACTTCCGTGGTCGTCGCACCCCGCTCATAACCAGAGAGGAGGGCGGTGTAGGGCTCATCTTCGTAGCCCCAGGCTTCCGCCTTTTCCCGCGCGATGGCGAGCAGCTTTTCGAGATGAGGCGCGAAGGAAGCGAAGTCATTGTCCTCGCGCGCCTTCGCCCACGCCGCCTTGCCGAGGGAAGAGACCTTGCTGCTCTCCTCCACGAGCTTCTGGGGCAGACAAGTGGCCCGGTCGAACTGAAAGCGAATCTCCCGCAGGTTGGCCGCCTGCTCGGGCAGGCTCTCGCTCTCGGCCGCCTCCAAGGCTTTTCGGAAATGGTCATTCGTGCCCAGCTCGTGGATCTTGCCCGAGAGGTAGGATAGCTGGGCCGCGCGGTGGTCCACGGCGGCAGGAGGGAGGTAAGTCTCTTGGTCCCAGCCAATGGTGGAGGCGGTGGAGCCGAGCAGGTAGCGTTCGCGGAGAATATCAGAAAGGGCGTCGAAGGCGGCCATGGGAGACTACTGAAGAAATTGCGGCCGACTGGCGAGGCGATAGTTCCGGCGGATGCGCCACCGGGGCAAAAAGAAGGAGGGCTTTGCTGATTTCATTTGAATAAAAAGCAAAGCGAGTGCATCCTAACTGACACCTCAATCACTTGGGGGCGCCATGGCTTCGACTGGATGTTGGCAAGGATGGCTGCACGCGGAGGTTGATCGGTTGGCCTCCTAAAAAGCCGATCAAAAACAATAAATGCAGACTCTAACGAGCTCGCACTTGCTGCTTAATTGACAGCATCGGCCGCCCTGGAACGCCTGCTACCGGGGCCGCCGCTAAACAGCAGGCTGGCCGCAGCGCCGGGGGACCGGGCAACGCGGCGAGATTCAACAGGTCCATCGGATGACCGGACGGGTCGGGCGAGGCCCGGACATCTTAAACTAGAAACGCTCGACTAATCGTGTAGACGCTTTCCCGAAAGGCATCCAGGACAGGGGTTCGATTCCCCTCGCCTCCACCATT
>JAUTCR010000015.1 GCA_030673895.1 Verrucomicrobiota bacterium JB023 | reverse complement strand
GCAATCCGGCACAACAAATCGCGGGGTGGAGCAGCCAGGTAGCTCGTCAGGCTCATAACCTGAAGGTCACAGGTTCAAATCCTGTCCCCGCCACCAATGAAGGCCGTTAACTTTCAACAAGTTAACGGCCTTCTCCTTTTCCGAATACAGCCTCCGGGAGCGATTTTCTGATGACTGGAGGATGGCCACCCTCAACCAAGACAGTGGACCGGCTGCGAGATGCTGCCCGCAGAATCTACCGACGATTCCAATAATCGATTGGCGCCGACACCTTTTACAGGAGTGAAATTGCAGGCTTTGAGCACCCGACTAGCCCCCACCATCCATTAAAAATTGGTCACTTGGTGCTGAGAAAAACGACATCATCGCCAACTCCTGCCGGTGGGGCCTGGCCGACAAAAGCGTTGCTCGCGGATCCGGAGAACGACTCGCCGAGATTCTCCTAATCGCGGCCATCCAGCAGAACACCTCTCCTCATTTGGTTTAGGTTAGCTTGCCCCCGAAATGGAGAGTCCCACCTCAATTCACCCCCCTCTTTTGAGGTGATGCTCTCGATGACAACGCAGCTTCGACGGAAACCAGATTCTCATCACTCAAGGTCTGCCCCGTGCGCCCTGAGCCCGTTTTCGAGCTGAGACCAATCCCGGTAATCTCCAACGCAACGCCCTTTCCCAAGCAGCAGCGCCACGCCGTCTCCATCACGACCTCCCAGCCTCCGAACCAAACAAGCACACCCCAAACAAACCTTCGCGACCTCGGCGCACTTCGCGGTGAGACCTTCACCCTCCTCGCCCCCGACTACTCCCAAATCGAACTCCGCATCCGAGTTGCCTCCTCCGGCCGCAGCCGCTTCCCTGGCATCACTAACCGCAACACCCCCGTCCTCGCCATCGAACTCGACGACACCATCAACACCTAGAACCTTCGCACCTTTCGTGGACCAAAAAACACCGGCTCTAGCCCAATTTTAAATCCCCCACCTCAAACAGAGAATTTCGCACCTGCTGGTGAGGCCAATTGCCAAAGTTCTGCCTAAAAAAGGACACTATTTGCTACTCATAGTCGGTCGCCTCTTAGTGAGACCCGCGTTCAATCTTGGGGATGCCCAAAAAGGATCCTCTTTCGGTCGCCTTTGGTCTCCGACTCCGACAAGTCAGGGAAAAAGCAGGCCTCTCACAAGAAGAGTTGGCTCTTCGTGCCGACCTGAACCGAACTTACATCGGGGGGCTCGAACGCGCAGAACGGAATCCAACAATTCAGACAGCGTCAAAACTAGCCTCAGCTCTTGGTGTCGATCTTGGAGAACTCCTCTCGAACCTGCAGGACAGAAAGCCAGACTGCTCCACACTACCCCAACCACTCTCCGCTGCAGCAGTTAGGGAAGAAATTTCTGAATATAGTACTGAAAAAGCCTCACACCGTTTCATCGATCTATTTTGCGGAATTGGCGGCTTTCGCATCGGCTTCGAATCAACCGGTGCTCGCTGCGTTTGGTCTTGTGACTGGGACAAATATGCCCGCAAGACTTACGAAGCCAACTTTGGAGAAGAACCTTTCGGCGATATCCACGAGATCGCACCAGCAGCTATTCCTAGGCACGATATTTTGTGCGGAGGCTTCCCCTGCCAACCCTTCTCCATTGCAGGCGTCTCAAAAAAGAACTCTCTCGGCCGCAAACATGGCTTTAGTGATGAAAAACAAGGTAACCTCTTCTTTTCCATTGCCGATATAATCGATGTTCACCGGCCAAGGGCATTCGTTCTTGAAAACGTAAAAAATTTAAAGTCACACGACAAAGGTCACACCTTCGATGTGATTCGGAGAACTCTAACTGAGGCACTGGGCTACACGCTTTACCATAAAGTGATTGACGCGAAATCTGTTGTTCCCCAGCACAGGGAAAGAATTTTCCTCGTCGGATTTAGAGAGCCAAGATGGTTCGAGTTCCCAGAGTTCAATGAAGAAGGACCAAAGCTTTCTTCAATTCTAGAGAAGAAAGTCGAGTCAAAATACACCCTGACCGACCATCTTTGGACTTACCTCCAAAACTACGCCGCTAAGCATAAGGCTGCAGGTAACGGCTTTGGCTTCGGAATCAATGGACCAAGCGACACTACACGCACTTTGAGTGCTCGCTACTACAAGGACGGGTCCGAAATCCTCATTAAACAAAGGAAACCCAAAAATCCCAGACGACTCACGCCTCGGGAGTGTGCTCGCCTAATGGGTTACCCAGACACCTTCAATATTCCTGTATCAGATACACAAGCCTACAAGCAATTTGGGAACTCTGTAGTAGTTCCTGTAGTTTCAAAAATTGCCCAAAAGGTTGTAGCTAGTCTTGAGAGACCAGCTAATTACTCTCCTGACCTTGTTCTGAAGGACACACCGTAGACTATTAAGCATGAGCTTCGAATCAATCTCAAAACTATCACAAGCCTTCAGAGATGCTGGAGCAATACGCCTCTATGCGAAAAAATTGTCAGAGAACGACAATTCAAAAAACCAAATATACTTTGCTGGTTCTGCAGAAGCACTTCAGATGCTCCCTTCCAAAACCATATATGCAGAGAACACAAAAAAGGGCCCTAGTTTTAAGGCTAAAATGGATTTTGGATGGCTGGATTTTGATGGAGTTGTCCACCCCGCTCCGAATGCACAACTCATTCTGTACGCACAATATCCAGAAGTTCGATTTTCGGGATTTCTTCAAGGATGCTGTAATGGGCCAAATAATCTCATGCTCGACAGAAAGCGCTCGGCACAAGCCGGCAAAGAAAAGCAATCTCAAATGCGAGGTCGAGTTCTCTTTCTTGGAGTAACTGATGACCAAAAAGTAATCGGATTTGTCTCCGCAGGCGGAAGTACCATATCAAAAGAGTTCGACGGAAGTGACTTCTTTCAAGACCGTCTAGTCTTCTTTCATATCCCACTTCCCGACACCATAGATCCTCACCAATCCAAGGATCAACTAAGAAGTCGATTGAGGGATATCTACATGAAGAAGTGGATTGCCTCCAAACAGCTTTCCGGAGATGGAAGCGTTGATCCATGTAACGCCCCAAACTGCGGCGGACTGACACTAGAAGCTGAACTGGGAATACCAAAAAATAGCGATGCTACTCCGGACTTTTTGGGCTGGGAACTTAAACAACACCGAGTCAGTAATTTGAATAGACCTAGTTCGGGAGGTGCTATCACACTAATGACACCCGAACCAACTGGCGGATTTTATCGGAGTGACGGAGTGGAGGCATTCGTAAGAAAATTTGGTTACCCTGACCAACAAGGTAGACAAGATCGCCTAAATTTTGGAGGAGTCCACAAAATTGGGGAGCCGCAAGTTAGAACTAAGTTATCACTTAGCCTCCGAGGCTTTGACTCTGCAGAAAAGAAGCTCGTAGATGCTGAAGGAGCAATAGAGTTGGTTGCGCAAAATGACGAAGTAGCAGCTTCATGGCAATTTGCATCGGTCTTGGAACACTGGTCAAGAAAACACTCCAACGCAGCTTATGTTCCCTCAATGAGCAGAAAAAACATTGGATTAGAATACCGCTATGGTCGATTTGTTAGATTTGCTGAGTCTACAAGCTCGATTCTCCTGCTAACTGCATTATCTGAAGGTTTTGTTTACTACGATCCGGGTATCAAATTGGAAAACTCCTCTACAAAACCGAGAGTCAAACGAAGGAGCCAATTTAGAATAGCCTCTAAGAATATTAAACAGATTTATCACAACTTGGAGGAAGTCGATCTGCAGATTTGCTAGCTCCGATACCCCTTCACCTCTTCCGCAACCCGCGCGACTCGTCCTGCCGGCAACGAATACCTCTCCACCTTCTTCTTCCCCTCAATCTCCCACCCCAGCCTCTCCACCAACTTCTCCAACTTAGGCACCGTTGACAGCTGGCACTCCCAAACTGTCACCACTCGCCAGCCTGCCTTCCTTAACTCCCGCTTCACCCGCGCATCCCGCTCCTTGTTGTTGCCCAACTTCTCGCTCCACCACTCCGTGCGAGTCTTCGGCAACTTGAAGATCTTGCAGGGCGAATGGGCATGCCAAAAACAGCCGTGCACCAGCACCACCGTCCCCCACTTTGGCAGAACGATATCAGGCTTTCCCGGCAAACTGCGGTTCAACGGCCCGTTCACCGTGAAGCGATACCCCAGCCGATGCAGAATCGACCGCACCACGATTTCCGGCTTCGTGTCCTTCGACCGAATCCGCGACATCACCCACGACCGTTTCTCTGCATCCCAAATGTCTGCCACCCCAGCACTCAAGCCTGGGTGAGCAAAAACTCAAAAGCGGATTTCTGACAGGGGAGCGTAAGCTGGCGGTGGCTTTGCCTACGGGGTATGGAAATTTCGGCTTCATCCTCCGCACTGGAGGCGTGCTCCGCAGCTTCAACGGTCAACCATTCGGTCGTTCAATCAGGCTACCGACAGCTAATGGCTCAAGCTGATGCTTCTGGGGCGAACTAAAGCTCGCGGTCCTTTGCCACCGACGAATGAATCCCAAAAAGAGCGTTCAGCGAGGTCCACTTCAACCACTCCTCCGACGTCCGAGCTTCTCAGAGTCCCCATCCCTCCTGACCAGAGAAACCATCCGCCCTTCGCAGTTTGGAAACATCCCCCCTTCATCTCAAAAACCTCCCTCTTCAATACACATCCAACCTTTGCGCTATCACGTCTTCGCGGTTTAGAACTCCATCCGCCCCGCCACCCATCCATCCATGAACCCCGCCCAAATCAAAAACATCTTCTGGGACGTTGATGGCGTTCTCGCCAACCTCAATTACGCCTATTTTCATTTCCTCACCCGGCACCCGAACTACCGCGACCGCTACGCGGGCCTCAAATGGGAACAGTTGCCTGACGTCCTTCCCATTCTCCCCGATTACGGTGCGCTTGAACTCAAGACCCACCCGGAACTCGGCACTGCGATGGACCGCGATTTCTGCGCAGACCAATCCTACTTCCGAAACCGCCCCCTCTATCCCGGCGTCATTGAGACTCTCAAGCAGCTCAACGAGGCCGGCTACCGCCAGTTCACGATGTCTGCCACCTTCGATGTCGAGGCCAAGACAGCTTACCTCCGGGACATCCTCGCCCCCGTCACCGACTTTCTCACCATCGAATGCGTCCAGCACGGAGAGTTCATGCACGACACCGCAAAGGAGGACAGCCTCCGCGCCTGCTATCAAAAATACGACCTCAATCCGGACGAAACCATCCTTGTCGATGACCGCATCTACAATCAGCACGCTGCCATCGCATCCGGCGCCCATCCCGTCCGTTTGCGTTGCGAATTCACCTCCGACCTCCCCGCTGACCTCTCTTGGGTCCCTGAGTTCGCAACTGTCCAAGAGGTCGCAGAATGGTTAACCGCTCCGTCAAGCTAAGGTCCAGCAGACCACCCGAGCCAAACTATTCACCCGACATGGGGAGTGAAAAGCGTCTGCCTTGCCAAGGAGCGAATTGACGCGGCACCCGAAGTGGCCTTCAGCTGACCGCTTTGCCCGTTTCATTGGCAAGGATCAACATTGGGTTCTCTCCGACTCTCGCCGTTGCGGTTTCGACTCGTACTGGTCAGCGCCGTAGGTTACGAGACCACCCATCCGCTCCGTCGATTTTCAAAAAGGCTTGCTCCATTAGTCTTTCCTCTCGAATCTCATCCCATGGGCGCCTCTCCACTTAGAACTCACCATGTTCAATTCGCCGGAGCAGGCTCCCAGCCCATGATGTTCGCCCACGGCTACGGCTGTGACCAATCGATGTGGCGCTTCCTCGCTCCGCACTTCGAGGATCGCTTCCAAACGGTCTGCTTCGATTACCTAGGCTTCGGCAACTCCGACACGTCACAATACGATTCCTCTCGCTACACCAACCTCGAGGGGTATGCCCGCGACGTGGTCGATATTGCTAGTGCGGCCAAGCTCCGAGACATCATCTTTGTCGGTCACTCCGTCAGCTGCATGATCGGCTTTCTCGCCCAGCAGATGGAACCCGAGCTCTTTTCTCACCTCATTTTGCTTGTCCCTTCTGCCTGCTACCTCAATGAGCCCTCCGGCTACCAAGGCGGATTCAATCGCGAGGACCTCGAAGGTCTGCTCGACCTCATGGAGAGAAATGATCTCGGCTGGGCCAGCGTGCTGGCTCCCATCGTGATGGCCAACGAGGAGCGACCCGAGCTAACGGCGGAGCTAAAAGAAAGCTTCTGCGCAGCCGATCCCTTGGCCGCCCGTGACTTTGCCCGCGCCACATTTTTCTCTGACAATCGGGAGGATCTCAAGCCGCTCCAGACACCGCCGCTCATCATCCAATGCCGCGACGACCGAGTGTCTCCCCAGTCAGCAATTGACCTCGTTCATCAGAAGATCAGAGGCAGCGAGCGGCAATGCCTTCCCATCGGGGGACATTGTCCGCACATGACTCACCCCTCGGAGACAGCGACCCTCATTGATGCTTACCTCATTAATCAAAATTTGCCGCGCACTGGCTGCTGATCGCCCATGACTTCTTCCTCCTTCAATGGTTCCCAGCTGTTCGGTCTGATACGAACAGACGAGGATCTCAGGATCCTGGAAGTGAATGCCACCCTCCTGCACTGGCTCGACTATGGGAAAGATGACCTCGTGGGCCGCCGCTTCGATACCCTGCTTGATCGAGCGGGGAGCCTCTACTTTGACGCGCATTGCCTTCCTCATCTGGGGATAGGCCAAGCGCTGGAAGAAATTTATCTCAATCTTGTCACGAGAACGGGTGCCCCGCTGCCCGTGCTCCTTTCCGCAGCCCGGAGCCTGAGTGAGGGCCGAACCACTATCGAAGTCGGCTTTGCTCGGATGGCTCGCCGGGCCCGCATCGAGGATGAGCTGGTGAGCACAAAAAAGCAGGCCATCCAAGCCAATGAAGCCAAAGGACGGTTCCTCCGGATGATCTCCCATGATCTTCGCAATCCTCTCCAATCAATCTCGATGTCCGTCGATCTTCTTTTGGAGGAGAACCTCGGACCGCTCAATGAGACGCAGCGGGAGCTGCTGCAATCCTGCCAAGAGGCCGGCACCAATCTCGGCCACCTGATCAGCGACATTCTCGACTTCGAGCGACTGCAATCCGGGCAACTGGAGATTCAAAACGAAGCCGTTTCAGCCAACGAGTGCCTTTCCCGCACCGTATCTGTCCTGAAGCCCCGCCTCACTACCTCTGCGGTGACCTTCGAGGTCGAGGAGCTGCCCGAGGATGTGGTCTTCTCGGGTGAGATGAAGCGAGTCCAGCAAATCCTGCTCAATCTCATCACCAACGCCCTCAAGTTCACCCCGACGGAGGGGCGGATCAGCCTGCGTCTGAGACGAGACGATCAGACGGTTTGCTTTGAGGTCGAGGACACCGGATGCGGGATGCAGGAGGATGATCTGGAGAGGATCTTCCAGCCTTTCATCCAGGTCGGAGGCCGCGAAGATAAAGCGAAAGGCTTGGGCCTTGGCCTCGCTATCAGCCGGGAACTGGCTCAAGCCATGGCCGGCACCCTGCAAGTTCGTAGTGCCCCCGGACAAGGATCCACCTTCACGCTGACCCTTCCCCTCCAGCCCGGCGAGCAAGCCAACGCGGACGAGTAGCGAGGGTTTCTCAACAACCTGCGCGCCACTCTGTGCGAGCGCATTTCACCGGGGAGCCGCATTCGGGAGCCCCCAGGCGCTATCGTGCGATGAAGCCTTTGCCTTGTGTCGGCTCAGACCAAGCAGGTCTGCTGCGCAACCTTCTGCAAATTTTCGTACAATTCCCCGAGGCGAGGCAAGGCCACTCCAGCGGCGGTGGCCCGGCGGTAAGGCTCGCCCCAGATGGCTTCGACCTCGATTTCCCGGTTCTCCAAGTAATCGATCAAGGTCGAAGGCTTGTAAGCCCCCATCCCGCGGGTGAAGTGAATCATCTCATCGACGAATGCATGAGGGATAGTGAACCCAAGCGCATTGGCCCCTGCGAGCACCTCTTCCATCACCTCCCGGCACTTGGCCTCCATGCCCGGCATTTGCATTAATTTGCGGGTATCGACTCCCCCCTCGGTCACGCAGAGGCCATTGAAGGGGATGTTCCAAACCAGTTTTTCCCACTGCGCTCGCCCCAGGTTATCGACCGGACGCGTCTTGACCTTGGGGCCGAAGAGCGAGGCCACTTCATGCAGGGAACCGGACTCGGAGAATTCTCCCATCGTGATCTTGCCGCCGCCCATGTGAGAAATGACACCTCCTCCTAGCCGATTGATACGGACGAAGCAGAGCCCTCCCATCACACGACCTTGACCGAAGAGCGCCTCCAGCTCCTCGACATTACCGAGACCATTCTGCAGGGTCAGGATCTTGGTGTCCTCATGCATGAGAGGTCTGATCACATGCTCGAAATGCTTATTGGCGGTCGACTTCCAGGTCACGATCACCAAGTCCACTGGTCCCATCTCTCGCGTGCTCTGAAAAATCGACGGGTAGGCGACCTTCATGTCCCCATCGACGCTCTTGACGGTGAAGCCATTGCTCTTCACCTCCTCATAATCGCTCCTCAGGAGAAACTTCACCTCTTTCCCCGCTTCCAACAGACGACACCCATAGTAGCCACCGATGGCTCCCGTCCCGACTATTCCGATTGTTCGAATCACGGAAAATCCCGTAACCCTCCCTCTTTCATCTGCAATTGTAAAATTCTCACTTGCAACGGGCTCTCTTCGCGTCAAATTGCGCCTGAGTTGCGTTTCGTCCGCACAGTTTTTGTCTTGCTCGGATGCCTCCATCTCGGGATCGGGCACCTGAACTTCCTCCAGCTTTGCGCTTGGACGGGAATGATGTTCGATTATTCACAGGGACGCACCCTGACGGAAGCAGTCGATATGACCTTCTCGGGCGACCATCCCTGCCCGATGTGCAACGCCATTGCTGAAGCAAAATCAAAGGAATCCGAGGATCAAGACCCCTCACCCTACCCGTCGGACAAGGATGACCGCCAGCAACCACGTCACGACTTGAAACCTTTGGAGAGCCTCTTTGCCCTCCAATCGCAGGATGCCCTTGAAGGCGACTGCGCTCGGCCCGAGGGCACCCTCTTGGCCGCCTTCTCCACGGACCAGAAGGTCCCATCTCCCCCCCCAAAGGGGTTGGCATAAATTTGAGAAAATTGTGCGTTTTTGACGGAGCCGTTTCTCTCCGTCTGCTTCGTTTCTGCTCCAGAAACGTAGACCGCCGCATTCTCTCCTCTCTCTCCTAAGGGATATCAACAGACGTCGAATTCGCGTTGTTGCCTATCAGGCATCGGCGGGAAGCCGACTCTTCTCTCCCTCCCTCATTCCGCCCTCTACGGACCGCCCTCCCACGTTGGGAACCGCGGCTCCCGGAGAGCCAACCCTCCTGATTTCATCAATCATGAAGTCCTTGATCCTGATCTCATCCATCTTTCTCGCCCAGAGCCTTTCGGCCCATTTCGAATCCCGCCCCGTCCACCCTCTCGCCCTGAATGCGGAGGGCTCGCGCCTCTATGCCACCAATGCGGCGGAGGCCCGCCTGTCCGTTTTTGCCATCGGCCCCCTTGCCCACACCAAGCCCCTCCTCATCGCCGAGGTGCCGGTGGGGCTCTCGCCAGTGAGTGTGCGATTGCGCAATGAGGACGAAGCGTGGGTCGTGTGCGAGCTTTCGGATTCGATCACAGTGGTCGACCTCCGCACGAATCAACCAGTCAGTGTGATCCAAACCGGAGACGAACCCTCGGATGTGGTCTTCACCGATGGGAAGGCCTTCGTCACCTGCGCGCGTGACAACGCCATCGAGGTGTTCTCCTCCAGCACCCGCGAACCGCTCGGCACCATCGCACTAGAAGGTGTGATGCCCCGGTCCCTGGCCCTCTCGCCTGATGGCCAGACAGTGCATGCCGCCTTCCTCCTCTCCGGGAACAACACGACGATTCTGCCCCGCTCAGAAGCCCCCGCCCAGCCAGCACCGACCGACCCCGATCTCCCCGAGCCTCCTCAAGTCGGACTCATTGTCTCCGCCGATGATGAGCGAATTCCCTACACCGTCACCAATCATGACGTGGCACACATCTCGGTGGCGGATCTCTCCGTAACCTACACCGGAAGCGTCGGGACCAATCTCCTCGGCCTGCATCCCCTCCCTTCCGGAGACCTGCTGGTCGCCAATACGGAGGCGAGAAACCTGATCCGTTTCGAACCCGAGCTGAAAGCGAGATTCGTTCGCAATCGGCTCACTCGGTGGGACGCTCAGACGGGGGATCTTCTCGCCATCGCTCTCGACAGCGATCCAGACACCATCCCCACCCAAGACGAGCAAGCTGCCTCGCTTGCCCTCGCCCAGCCAATGGCAATCACCTCCGATCAAGATAATGCCTATGTCGCCGCCTTTGGCTCCGATCGAATCGGCGTGCTCGATCTCGCGACTAACGCTCTCACTGCCCGTATTGATCTCCGCTCTCTTGATGGTCCGGATGAGGCGAGAGGCCCACTCACCGTCAGAGGTCCTCGCGGCTTGGCCCTGCATCCGGTCTATCCCCGTCTCTACTGCTTCAACAAGCTTTCCCATACCCTCTCCATCGTTGATACCGACTCCGGGACTCCCTTGGGGGAGATTGCGCTCTCTTCCTTCACCGACTTGGAGCCCGATCTCAAGATGGGCCGGGCCTTCCTCCATGATGCCCGCCTCTCCGGTAATGGCTCCGCCTCATGCGCAAGCTGCCACATCGATCTGGAGCGCGATGGCTTGGCCTGGGACCTGGGTGATCCCGGAGGCTCCATGGTCACCGTCTCCGGAGTGAGAAATTCGCTCCACGATTACAGCACCGTCATCGACTACGACCTCCATCCGATGAAGGGCCCTCTGGTGACCCAGACCCTGATCGGAATCCACGAGCAAACTCCTCTTCATTGGCGAGGTGACAAGGACAGCATCCAGAGCTTCAACTCCACCTTCGTCAACCTGCTTGGCGGCGCTTTGCTAGCGGATGACGACATGGACCGGGTAGCGGCCTATCTCGAAACCCTGCGTCATCACCCCAACCCGAATCTCAACCTCGACCGAAGCCTCCCCGCGACGCTTCAAGGCGGGGATCCTACCGCAGGCATCTCCGTTTACACCCTCTTTGACAATCACTGCGCCGAGTGTCACCGGCTTCCCTCCGGCTCGAGCAATAATCACGATATCCCCTCCGCGGTGGGATCCGACCAAGCGCTCAAGGATCCCCCCTTGCGCACCACCTTCCATCGCATGGACCTCGACACCACCCCCGGTGGCGAAAGCCGGAGCGGCTTCGGAATGCTCTCCGATGGCTCGGGCTCGGTTACCGATCTCCCTATCGGCCACGACTACTTCTTGCACATTCTCGACGACATCAGCAGGCCGGCAGCAAAGAGAGCCCAGGAAAAGCTCGACCTCACCGCCTTTCTCCTCTGCTTCGATACCGGGACTGCTCCCGTCGTGGGGCATACCCTGGCGCTAACTCCGGCGAGCACGCCGGACACGGAAGAAAGGGCCAGTCTAACAATCCTTGAGGCGCAAGCCGTGGCTCCCGCCGCCACCGTAGAGCCTGCAGCCGGGCTTGTCCTGAGGGGGATCTTCCGCGGAGAGCCTGTCGCCTTCCAATATCGGCCCGCCGATGGGACCTACCGCTCGACATCCCTCGCCGGGGCGAATCTCACCTTTGAGGAAATCCATAGCCAAATGCTCACCGGCGATCTTCTTCTTGCCTCCGGCGTCCCCTACGGCACCTCCAGTAGATTCTCCATTGACCGGGACCAGGATGAATCGATGGATTCCACCACGCCACCTCTTCTCACCATCCAGCCCAATGGCCTCCTGGCATGGCCAGCCACGCAAGGTTGGTATCCCGAGTCCACCTCCAACCTCCTCGACTGGCGGCCCGACACCCGGCCACAGCTTCTTGAGAACGAGGAATTCAAACTTTCGCCTGAAGAATCGGGCGCAACCTTCACCCGGCTCAAACGAACCTGGTAAGAAACCACACCAAAGAAAAAATACATGAAAACAACCATCACCCTAGTAGCAGTAGCCTTCACCTCCGTAGGACTGAATGCAGCCACAGTCACCGCCACTCCCGGTGACCCCGCCGGCGGGGCCGGCTATACCTATCACCTGACTCTCGGCAATGGCGACCAGTCGCAGTTTGTCGGCACCGTCGGCTCATGGTCGTGGCATGACGCCTCGGTCGAGACGGATCCCGAGAATGAAAGCCTGGGCTGGCGCCACCAATCCGACTGGTTCTATGTCACCTTGACCGAAGCCACCACGCTCAGCCTCAACTTCTCTCGCCACAACGAAGTCGACGACGCCAAGCTCTTCCCCTCGTTCACCCTCTACGAAGGCCTCGCGGATACGAATGGCTTTCACACCTTCCCCAATCAGGAAGACATCCAATGGTCACCCGAGACCAATCTGCTCACCTACCTGACTCACTTTGAAAATGACATCGACGGCTCCCTCTCCGCCGACATTTCCCTGCCGGCAGGGAGCTACACAATTGCGTTCGGGGGCAATGCCACCTCAGAGGCCAGTCCGGTCAACGTCAATTACAGTGCACTCATCAGCGCCTCGCCGATCCCGGAGCCTTCGACGGCCCTGTTTAGCACACTCGGCTTGTTCGCTCTCCTGCGCCGCCGCCGCTGATGCGACGACACCCAATCGGCAGGGGCTTGGCTTTTCAGCCCCTGCCATCTAACACGTAGCCCTAACAATCGCCCTTCCATCGAACCGATATGCGAAAGCTTATTCTTCCCATCTCCCTCGCCTCCCCCCTCTTCGCTCACCATGGGCAGGATTTTCTCGTCACTCTTGATGCCGCTCCCTTGGCTTCGGGCGAGTTCCTCAGCCTCACGCGGACAGAGTTCACTTCTTACCAGAGCGAGGAAGAGTTCGGAGTCTCTCAAAGCCTGCTCGCCGGTCTGCCGGGCGACCTCTCGATCGGAGCGACCTTCCTGCTCACTAACAATGCCGAGGACTTTAGCGACAATGCGCTCGCCCTCTCACCCTCCATCCAGTGGTCACCGGAATTCTCTCGGATTGGTTCGCTCTCTTTTTCGCTATCGGGAGCTTGGGAATTCGCGCTGCGTGAGCAGGACAGTCACCATCATGACCACGGCGAGGAGATCCCCGTCGATGACTGCAGCGCCCTCATCGGCATCCCCCATCTCTATCAGGCCTGTCTAGCCGCCAATGAGAACCGGCAAAACCACACTCACGATGAGAGCCATGACCATGGAGGCATCCACCGCCATGGCCAATCCCACGGCACCCTGCGCCTCATCGCGGATTGGGATGCCACGGACCACTTCAAGATTGCTGGCAATCTCATCGCGGTTTTCCCTGAGGGTGACTCCCCGGCTTTTGGCTATGCCTTGGCGATGCGGCAGGAGGTCACAAGTTGGCTGGCCCTCGGCCTGGAAGGCACGGGAGATTTTGATTCCGGCGGCGAGCACTTGGCTCTCGCCACCGCGACCTTCCGTCCCACGCATCATCACACCCTCCTTATCGGAGCGGGCACCGGGCTCGGCGACGAGTCGGCTGAGCTCTCACTCCACACGTCATTCAATTGGCGCTTTTGAACTGGACGGCATCTGCGATTGCATCCCGCTGACTCTTATTAGAGCCTTTTCCAGAAAATGACTTCAGACACTGCCCGCCTCTCCGAAGAAATCACCCAGAGCTCCCGCTGGATTGATGATGTGAGAACAGAAATGGCCCGCGTCCTGATCGGCCAAGAGCAGCTCGTTGACCGACTTCTGCTCGGCCTTCTCTGCAATGGGCACATTCTCCTTGAGGGTCTCCCCGGCCTCGCCAAGACCCTGGCTGTGAACACCCTGTCGGCGACGTTCCACCTTAAGTTCTCCCGCATCCAGTTCACTCCCGACCTCCTGCCCGCCGACCTGCTCGGGACGCTCATCTACAATCCTCAGGCGCAGCAATTTGACCCGAAGCTGGGCCCGATCTTCGCCAATCTCGTTCTCGCGGATGAGGTCAATCGCTCGCCAGCCAAAGTGCAGGCGGCCCTCCTTGAGGCGATGCAGGAACGTCAGGTCACCCTCGGTGACACCACCTATCCGCTGCCCGAGCCATTCCTCGTCTTGGCCACGCAGAACCCCATCGACCAAGAAGGCACCTACACGCTGCCGGAAGCCCAGCTCGACCGCTTCCTCCTCAAGGTGCTCGTCGATTACCCAAGCAAAGAGGAAGAACTCAAGGTCCTCGACCTCATGGCCACGACCAGCACCAAGCCCGAGGCCAAAGCAGTGGCCAGCCCCGAGCAGCTGCTCGCCTCCCGCAAGCTTCTGGACCAAATCTACATCGACCCCGCCGTACGCGAATACATCGTGGACCTCGTCCATGCCACGCGGACTCCGAGCGACTATGATACAGGCCTCAAGCCACTGATTCGGGCTGGAGCCTCCCCCCGGGCCACCATTAACCTCGCCCTCTGCGCGCGGGCCAATGCCTTCATGAACTCGCGCGCCTACGTCACGCCGCAAGACGTGAAGACGCTGGCTCCCGAGGTCCTTCGACACCGAATCCTACTCTCCTACGAGGCAGAAGCCGAGGGTGTCACCACGGACACCCTGATTGCCCGACTCATGAGCAAGGTTCCGGTTCCCTAAACCGTCTGATCAGGGAAGATTGAGTGGATCAAGAAGCACCTCAACTTCATGGAGATGAGGTGACACGTTGAGACGGGCCGCTGGCCGATAGCCTGGCTTGGTCACATCGATGCGATAAAAGCCATTCTCATCGAGAAGGAAGGTCACGGGCGTCTGCCCGCGCAGGAGAGATCGAGTCTCGTCGGCAATTTCCAAGTTCTGGTTGCGATTCTTCGCCAGCTCCTTGGCGCTCATCGGTCCATTCTCCCGGGTGACAATCACCTCCGCACGCTCCGGGCGGGAGTCAACCTGCAGGGGAACGAGCCCGCTGGGATTAGGATTCACACATTGGCAGAGGGCCAGGGCTCCGGCGACAGAGGCAACGATTTTGAGATGGCTTTTTTTCATCAGCTTTTGAGGTAAAGGTCCACGCTCATCCTCGCACCCCGCATGCCGGGGGGTGTCGCTGCTAGTTCAAAGAAAATCTGACAGAAACCGCTCACCCTCATTGCAATTCGCAACAATCACGTCCGCAAGAGTTGGCAGGTTGCGGACTCCCCAAGCCAATCCTCGGCCTCGCAGGGGCGATGGTTAAAACGGCCAAAGGATAGGGATGAGCAAGCTCGCCATCAGCCATAGGAATATCGCCAAGGGGAATCCTACCTTGAAGAAGTCCCCGAATTTATAGCCGCCAGCCCCGAAGACGAAAGTGTTCGTCTGATAACCGATGGGGGTGGAAAAGCTCGCCGACGCGCCGAACATCACCGCCACCACGAAAGGCCGCGGATCGACACCCAGCTGGTGCCCTATCTGGATCGCGATTGGCGTCATCAAGACCGCCACCGCCTGATTACTAACCAGCTCGGTCATCACGGCGGCGAAGAGATAGATAACCGCTAGGAGCAAACGAGGATCCCAGCCTTCCGTCGCTCCCTTGATCGACATGGCTAGTTCCGTTACCAAGCCCGAGTTATCAAGGGCGAGACCGATCCCGAGCATCCCCATGATCAGTAAAATGATGCGCCATTCCACCGCCTCGTAAGCATCCTGAGCATCGACACAGCGAAGGGCCACCACGAAGAGAGCTGCTCCCAAGGCAAGCACTGCCGTCGGGATTTTTTCAATCACTTCAAAGCCTCCCAAGGCTCCCAGGACGACGAAAGCCACCACGGCCAGAATGGCCCAAATTGCCTTGCCACGGCGATACTCCTGCGTGCTCGGCGCACTCAGGTTCACGAAGTCGCGTTGCTCAAAGAGTCGCCGCATCTTCTCCGCCGAGCCCTGAACGAGCAGGGTGTCACCAAAGGCCAGACGCTCATCCTCAAATCGTTCCCGCAGATTCTGTCCACGGCGATGGACAGCTAGGATAATCACTCCAAAGCGCTGGCGGAATTTGAGCTCCTTCAGCGTCTTTCCAAGGAGGGAAGAATCCGGCCCGAGGATGCCTTCCATGAGCACCGCCGACTCGGTCTGGATGCCCTCAAGGCCAAGGTCGTCGCCTACGGTGACTTCCACCCCCTTGGTTTCCGAGACGGTCTTCAGCCCCTCTGGACTGCCCTTGAAAAACAGTTCATCCCCTTCCTTGAATTTGATGTCACGTAGCGGCACCCTCACCCTCAGGCCATTGCGCCGAACCTCGATCATCCGCATCTGCTTGATCTTAGCGAATGGCGTCTCGTTGAAATCCTTTCCCAAGAGAGGCGAGCCCTTTCGCACGAAGGCGTGGGTAATGAACTCCCGGGAGCTCTCCGGCTCGATGGTCGACGCCAGAGTGACCCGATCAGGCAGCAACTTGCGTCCGACGGTCGTCAGGTAAATCAAGGTCAGGACACAAAAGATCACCCCCAATCGGCTGACTTCGAACATGCCGAAGGGTTCCAGGCCGCGTGCCTCAGCGTCGCCCGCAGCAATCAGATTGGTTGACGTGCCGATGATCGTCGTCGTGCCGCCGACAATTGCGGCATAGCTGAGGGGAATAAGAAAACGGGAAGCTTTCCAATCCTTGCGACGGCAAATCGCCACAATGATCGGGAGGAAGACGACGACGACCGGGGTATTGATGACGAAGCCGGAAAGCGCGGCCACCAGCACGATAAGCCATACCAGCATGGAGCGCTCACTCTTGGCAGCCACCCGCTCAAACCACTCGCCCAACGAGTCAATCACCCCTGTCCTCTCCAGAGCCGCGCTGAGGACAAACATGCAGGCAATCGCCAACGGGGCCGGGTGAGAGAAAACCGAAAACGCCTCGGATACAGGCAAGATACCCGTCGCGATACACATGAACATGCCAGACAGCGCCACCACCTCCACAGGCATCCATTCCTTGATGAATCCGGCGAAAACAACCGCTAACAAGATAGCCAAAAACCAGTGCTCCCAAATATCAAACATCGCGCTGCGCCCTCCCGGTAGACAGGAAGCTAACGGAATGTAAAGCCCTGCCAAGCAGAGGAAAAGACTGTATCGAGAACTTCTTCGTTAATGAGACCTATCCTGCAAAACGATGGAACTAAGTGGCTTATTCTCCTAGCTCATTGCCACGAGGCCAATTTATCCCTCATGTTCAGCGATTGCTCCCGCCAATTATTCAAAAGCGATTTGGTGACATGGGGGTAATTGCTTGCTGGATGATCTGTCCCCTTCCCTCGCGGAGCGGATCAACTTGCTATCTTCTCTATTCGGGGCTCAGAAACCAAAATCGAAGATTGTGCGACGGCCAAGTGACCTCGGAACAAGCATGACTCGAGCCCGTTTCTCCATGGAACAGGAGGTCGGTGATACCGGTAATTTTTTCCTAATTCTCAGGCATTACCCAGCAGACTGGCCCCTGACGCAGGCGAACCTCGCAAGCCATCCTGATCTCTCAGGCTTTCAACACCATTCCCGTCCCCGGACTGCGGCAGCCTGCTGCCGCTCTAAACAGCCTTCCAGCCTGCTGGGAGGCGTGGTCGCTGAACCGAAAATCGTACGAACCGCCCCAAAATGATGGGCGAAACCCAGCCAAGACTTTCCTAACAAGCCCCCGCCATCCACACCTCAGAAAGCCCGAACCTCGGGCCAGCAGGCTGGCCCTGACACAGGCGGCAGCAGGCTGCCGCAGTCCATGGTCTTCGACTGACCAAGCTGCGGTTTCTTGAAAGGGCCGACACACAGGCGAACCTTGCTAGCCATCCTGATCTCTCAGGCTTTCAACACCCTTCCCGTCCCCCGGACTGCGGCAGCCTGCTGCCGCTCTAAAGAGCCTTCCAGCCTGCTGGGAGGCGTGGTCGCTGAGCCGAAAGACCGAATAAACCGCCCCAAAATCATGAACGAAACCCAGCCACGACTTTCCTAACAAGCCCCGCCCATTCACACCACAAAAAGCCGAACTTCGGGCCAGCAGGCTGGCCCTGACACAGGCGGCAGCAGGCTGCCGCACTCCATGGTCTTCGACTGATAAGGGCGCACGGCTCAAGGCCCGGGCTGGCGGCACTGGCTGGGTCTTTCTTAGTTCTTGGGCTCGATGCTCAAGAGGCCGGACGAGGGCACATCAAGAGCATGAACGCCAGCAGACAAGGTCATTTCCTCATCAGAGACCTCCTCACCAAGTGGCGTCCAGACCCGTACTCGACAGGCACCGAGGTCACGGTCACTCTTGAAGGTCACAAAGTCTTCGCCCGTGGCATTGATGAGGTCCACGGTCTGCCCCTGTTCCGGTGACAGATCAACGAAAGGTGTCTCATAGAGCGCGGCGATGAGCTTTTTCTCCCCGGTCGCATAAACGACCGGATAATTGGCTCCAGGACGTTGGGCCGAGAACTTGCCATCGAGCAAAACCTCACGGTTGTCATTCCAATAACTCGTCCAGAAGCGCACCATCTCGTGATGCTCTTTCGGCAAGGTATCCAGTCTCACCGAGAGCTGGGGCACCGAAAAAATGACGTTGAGTAACTGCGCTGCAGCGGCCTCGATGGTCTCCTCACCATTCCACATATACATGTCGGAATGAACCGCGGTATCACCGGAGAGCAGGCGCAAATCGACGGTGCGAACGCGATTCACCACCGCCATATTCGGGCAATCAGAGGCACGAAACATGTTGCCATACTCGCGCATCAGCGGCCCGATGTAGTTCTGGCGAAACTCCAGCAAGATATCAGGACGTATCGCCTTCAACTCGACGGTGATGTCGGTCATCAGTCGATCAAGCGCTTCATTAACCGAGGCGTAGTCCCGCCCGTCGCCCAAGGTCAGGTCCGTCGAGCTTGAGGCTTGGAAGAGGCCGATGAAATCAAGCTTGAGACCATCGAGGTTCCAATCCTTCACCGCATCGGCATAGGTATCGATGAGGAAAGCGCGCACCTCGGGGTAGCGTGGGTCAAGAATGCCGCTATCGCCTCCCTCACGCAGGTACTTGCCCTTGAAGCGGGAAAAATTCTCCGACTTTTTACCGACGAATGGAACCGAATACCAAAGGAGAACTTTCATCTCAAGGTCATGGATCTGCTCGACCATCTCGCCCATGCGCGTGAGGCGCTCCGGCTTCCAATCACCGGTGTAAGCATAGCCTCGCTGGCTATCCAGGGTCTGCCAACCGTCATCGATAATGATGGCATCAAAGCCCAGCTCCTTCGCCTTGCGACACTCCGCGACCAACTCGTCTTCCTCTAGCTTCTGATGAAAAGCATACCAAGTCGAATACATGGGACGCCGCGCGGCATCCGGTACCGCGAGGGGCGTCATTCCGTGGTCCTCCGCCCACCAAGAAGAGACTCCAGCCAGTGCTTCCTCATAGGCAATATCACGGGTGTCGAAGCGAATCTCCGCCGACCACTCATCAAGGTCTGCCTCGTCTTCGTCAAAGAAAGTGGCTGAGAAGTAGAATCGGGCATCTTCCTCACGCACGCCCCCTCGCAAGTTCACCTTCCGCAAGGCTTCCGAAACGGCGACGGTGAAGCGATTGCGATCCGCGACGCTATGGAGATTGACGACAGGCGCGTAGGTCGCGGCCCTCGAGGTGACATTGATGGTGTAATACGTCGCTTTGTCGACCTTGGTCGTCGGAAGCCAAAAGCCTTGGATATCCACGGAGGGAATATTCCAAGTGACGGTGAACTTGGGAGGCTTGGCCGGCTCGTCGGCCTGCAGCTTGACGGTCACGATCTGGACGCCGGGCTCTTCTTCGCGGGTGCTCAAGGTGGCCTCGAACGGACCGGTTTCCCCCCGAATCTCCAGATTTTCCGGCGTCAGCTCGACCGTCCGGGCCAGAGACAGGGAGAGGGAGCAAACTAATAGGGTCAGGGTCGTCAGGAGTGTCTTCATCATTGGCTTCGTCAATCGCATGGGGGGATGGCTTCGGTTCTAGAGGTGCCGTCGGGAGCTTGGGCAATTCTTTTGATGGAGAATCGGCCTCCTTTTGCTCGTCAGGACAGAACGCCTTCCGGCACCGGCGATCAGTCCAGCCAGTCAACGTTGGCTAATCCGGTAAATTTTCACCCATATTTGCCATTTTGATATGATAACATCCCCCAGCACCCATCCGTTGCCTCCACGCTGACCGCCCTGCTGATATGAATTCCGTCCACTCTTCTGATTCAGGCTCCTCTCCCCTGCAACGTCCTCCTGCCTCTGAGCGAGTCCAGAAGGTGCTGAAAGCGAGGGAATACCGGCCACGACCGCTGCAGGATTTCTGCAAAATCCTCTTTGGGACGGCGCTCGCCGCCATCTGCTTCAATGTCCTGCTTCGCCCGAATTTTGTGGCTCCCGGCGGAGTCGTTGGCCTCTCGCTTGTCTTACAGCCAATCGTCGGATGGGAGCCAGCCTTCGTGCAATGGGGCTTCAATGCAGTCATCCTTTTGCTCGGGTTACGCTGGTTTGGCATCGCCTTTGCCATGAGGAGCCTTACCGGGATGGTGGCGCTTCCTGCTTTCGTTCTCCTCTCCCGGGACTGGCCTGCCCTTACTGACAATATTCTTCTCGCTGCCATCGCCGGAGGGGCCGGGCTAGGCATCGGCCTGGGAACGGTCTTTCGTGCCAATGGCTCGGTGGGAGGCTTCAGCACGCTGGCACTTGCCTTTCATCGCTTCTTCGCGATTCCGGTGGACCGTGGGATCATGATGTTGGATGGCTTGGTCGTCGCCGGAGCCCTCCTCGTCTTCACTCCCGAGCAAGTTTTGAGCGCCCTCATCTGCATCACCCTCACCGGCCGGATAGCTCGGGGCGTCCTCACGGGAGTGGGCAATTCCAAGGTCGCTCTCATCGTTTCCGCAAGATCCCATGAGATCACGGAGCGCGTCTTGGAGGAGATTCCGCTAGGAGTCACCAAGCTCAGCGGGAGCGGTGCCTACACGGGTGATCAGCGGGAGATTCTGATGATCGTCATGCGACCGGCCGAGACTGTTCGCTTGAAGCGCTTGGTCAGGGAGATCGATGCCGATGCCTTCATGATCATGTGCGATACGCTGGAGGTCCTCGGCTACGGCTTCAAGCCGCACCAATAGGCCGTTTCCAAAGACGAGCCGGACTCGGTCCGTCCGGCTCTTCTGTTTCGTTACCGCACCTTCAGCACGCCCTGCATCACCTGCCAATGGCCGGGGTAGGTGCAGAGGTAAGGATAATCTCCCGGAGTCTTGGGTGCGCGGAAGTGGAGAATGTGATGCTTGCCGGGATCGACAATGGGCACGTAGGCCACCACTTCCGGCATGTCCGGCACGTAATGTTTCTCTCCGGCCTTGGGATCATTGAGCATCTTGAAGGAGGCTTCGCCGACCTTCTTGGTCGTTCCGGGTTTCACGATGACCAGATTATGCTCCATCACATCGGTATTGCGCAGTTTCAACGCGAGCGGCTCGCCTGCTTTGGCTTCCAGAACAGTTTGCTCATAGACGAGACCCCCGATGGCGTTGACCACGATTTCACGTTCCCCCTTGATGACTCGTCCAGTCTGATTACGGAGCCTGCGAACTTGCGCGGTACGTAGCTCCAGGGGAGCAACCGGAGTATCGTCGACCGAGGCCAACCCCGGAGCCTCGAAAGGCTCGCCGGGAGCCAAGGGAGAGGCGAAGAGATCGGTCTTGAACTCGTGCCCATCAGCGGCGGTGAGGTGCATGCGGATGTGCAATTGCATCACAGGCTGCATTTCCGGAATCTCGACAAAGAGGGACTTGCCGCCCTCAAGCAGCTGGACGCTGCGGATAGTCTCTGGATCGTGCCCGAGGGAGTCTGGCGATTTCGCTGAGAATTCGGGAGAGCCGTAGCGCTTGGCATACTCGTAGTTCCAGCTGTGTGCAAAGAAGTTCGTCACCTCACTCGCGCTGGAAGGGTCGAGCGCGATAGGGAAATCGATGCGGATGCCATTGCGGTGCACGCGGAGCCCCGTCGGCTTATAGGACACTCCCCCAGTGTAACGGACCCGGTGGAAGCAGCCATCCTGCAGGGAGTAATCGCCCCAGCCATCAAGGCCGACGAGATAGAGCTGACCATCCTGCGGATGAAAGTCCCCCCGCATCGAACCGGCGAGAAACTCCCCCTCCAAGGGCACCACACCGCCCTGCGGCCGAGGTCCCTCTCCATCCCGCAGGATGAGATAGTGGATCCCCGATCCGAAGCTAAGCATCACGTGATTACCCTGATGCGGGCCCCACTTGTCGCTGGTGATCTCCACCATCCCCCCGGTGGAATTGTCCACCCCGCGGGGGATGTAGCACATTGCGGGCGAGATCGTCTTCGTGAAGTCGGTCTTGGACGGCAGGCCGTAGAACTCCTCATTATGCACCTCGATGATGGAGGATGCCGGCGTCCACGTGCCTTCCTGAGGAGCGGCCCAGAAGTAGTCATCCGAGCCTCCAATGCCCATGCAGTTCCGCACGCCACTGGCGCGGGCCTCCGTCTTGCGGTCCGGCCCAGTGCGGAGAATGCTCTCCCGCTGCGTGAAATGGAAACTGCCGTCGGCGGTGCGATGGAGCCCGAAGGTGTGGGTGTGGCTCTTTTGATACCCTCCAAAGTCATTGGCATAGTTCTCGTAGTAATCGACTTCCCCGTCCCCATTTTCGTCATGCAGACGGTAGATCTGCCCCCGGTCGAGCACGAAGATGCCATCCCGATCAACATGAATCCCCATCGGTTGATTGAACCCGGTGGCGAAGCGGGACCACTGCACTTCCTTCAGTTCCTCATTCAGTCCGGTAACCTTCCAGATATCTCCGGGAAGCGTGGCCACCAGAGCCTCACCCGTCGGCAAGAAGGCCACGCTGGTGAGCTGCATCACCATTTTGTAAGGATTGTCGAAGGGAATTCCGATGGTATCCACCGCATAAGGCACCCCCTCGGGCGCCTTGCCCAGCTCGCTCTTGACGGTCAGGACCTCCGGCCAGCGCTTAACCTGCCGGCGAGGCTTGGCGAAGTGAGCCAGGGCAGCAGCGTCGTCACCCTCGGCCTCTGCCGAGAATGTCGTCCTCACGACCACATGGGCACGCGGCACTTGGCCCGTCAGCAGGAGTCTGCCATCCCGACCCAGCCGGGCGGTGAGCCCCTCCTCAGACACGATGGTATTGCTGATCCCCTGCCCCGTGGGTAGGATGATGCTGGCCTTGGCCTGCCGGGGAGAAATCTCGATGCGGCGATAAAGCGCCTCTCCCACCGCCCAAGGCTCGTCATTGACACGGCTCTCTCCCAAGCGGTAGTGAAAGACAATCCGCTTCCCATAACGCCGGTAGCCGTCGTAGTGAAAATCGCGGGGAGCCGTCCCCTTCTCATCCAGGTAAAGCTTGCTTCCTTCCAACGAAGCGCTGCGAGAGGAACCCCAGCGAAAGCCATCGAACTTTACGAAGCCATCCTTCCACACTGCCCGATAGCGCAAGGTCAATGGATCGAAGGCGGCAGAAAGCTCGCGAGATTCCCCCAGACGAACGAGAACCGGCTTCAAGAGCGAGAAGTCATCCGAGCGGAACACATGCGTGAAGACCTCGCCCAGCTCGCCCTCGTTCCAGCGGTCGTCCGAGTAGCGGTTCTGGTTGAACTTCCCCCAATGCCCGAAATTTCCGCCATCCAGCCCCGGGTAGGCAGGCAAAACCTCTGGCATCTCTTCGGGACGGGCCATGTAGTAGTCCGCCTGACGTTGATAGAAGTCGTAGAGCCGGAATTGGTTGATACGTTCACCCGCCAGAGCGTATCCTTCGCGACCTTTTTTAACGTCAGCGTAGGGATGCTTGGCAGGATCGGCGAGGTTGGGTTCCGCTGCCGGAAGGGATAGGACGGCGAAAAGGCCGAAGCTGCTCGCCAGCGGAATCAAATTCTTGGAAATGGTCATCAGGAAAATCTCTTTTGTTTACTTAAGGAAGACTTTGTCTTTTTCATTCAATTCCTGTCGAGACTTAGCCGAGAAAGCTTTCGCAACCAGCCTTTTGGCGAACAAGGTGAGAACGGGCCGCACCCTGCCCGACCTGTGGGAACAAAAAAAGCTCCCTGTCTGCCAGGAAGCTTCTCAAAAGCGGAACTGATCCAAAAATGACTATCGGCGGCGACGCACGAGAGCGAAGGCGCCAAGACAAAGCAAAGCCGCTGAAGAGGGCTCGGGGATCGCCGCCCCGTTCACTGTGAAGTTGTCAATGAAGGTTGCCGACGAGTATCCGCTGTTGTTGACACGCCGGTCGAATACAATGCGAAATTCGATACTCGTGAGCCCCTCATAGGAAGCGCCACTCAGATCGATTGTCTGGGTACTGTTGATCGAATCTGCGGTGATCGCATTTTCGGCATAAACGACCTGATCCCCGACCGAGAATCCTCCCACACTAGTGAAAAAAGCGTAATCCCGCGTTCCATTATTGGCTCGGCCTACGTTGAAAGTGACATTGTCCAGATCGAGGGTGTATCCCGGAGCAGCCGCAATGGTGACTCCAAAATAATCTCCATCTACGATGGCTCCAGCCAAATCCGCCGTCGTTCCATCAGACATGCCTTGCCCTTCGGCGGCGAAAAGCACATCGGTGTTGGCAATAACCAATGGATCGACTCCCGAACCGGAGGTGAATCCGCCACCGACCACATTGGGATCGACGGTCGTGGCCGCGAACCAAGCAGAATTCGCTGACTCGCTGTCGTTGGTTGAGCCCGTATTGTCAAACTCGTAGGAGGCGAGCACCGCAGAGTGGCCTACAGAAGCTCCCACAAGAAGAGCGCCTAACATTAGATTTTGGGTTTTAAACATGATAATCGGTTTTTGGAAGAATGCGCTGAGGAATAGCGATTACTCTTGTCCAGTTTGCAAAGTCATCTCCCTAAGCGACAAGGTGAAATGAGTTGATAAGCTTGCTGGTTGACCACATCCATTTATCGAAAAACCAAATCATCTCCAATTCTGCCAGCCATATCGCTTAGAGATAGACTTAGACAACAAAAACGATTATCCTTAGCTGACCCGATCCGCCGATTTTCGACAAACTGTTTTTCCGGCTTCGGACGAAAGTTGCTGCTCGTCTCTGACCGTCAGTTCTCTTGCAGTGGCTTCCGATGTCTTCGAATGCCGTGCGGACAGCTTACCGATTTGCGAGCTAAGTCGTCGGTCTGACGACTCCAAGACACTTCAACGACAAGCTCCGAAGTTCTGCGGCTCGCAAGATAACTCCAGTCGCCAAAAAAAAAATGCGCTGGAATCAGCGCATTTCCGAATTGAGCAAGACCAAGTCGATTATGTTCACCAAGCAGATTATCATCGATAGGAGCTTGGCCAATCAATGCCCTTCGCCGCTTAAAGAAGCTTGAAGTGGCGGAGCGGACGGGGCTCGAACCCGCGACCTCCGGCGTGACAGGCCGGCGTTCTAACCAACTGAACTACCGCTCCTTGGTAGTGACCTGCGGTTGGCTTTTCAGCGGCCCCGCTGGCGTGGGCGCGCAAGCTAGTGAGAATCCCAACTGCGCGCAACTAAAAACTGCATCTATTTGAGATCTTTTATGACACTAGCCAGAGAATCCCAGTCCCCTGCGGTCAAAACGGTCGCTTCCTTGTCGATCCGGGAGACCAAACCAGCGAGGACCTTGCCCGGTCCCAGCTCGATGAAGAGCTGATTCCCTTGCTGGCGAAGAAGTTGAATCGACTCCACCCAGCGGACCGAGCCGGTAACCTGGCGCTGAAGCGAATCACGGATTTCCTCCGGCGTAGCGACAGGCTTGGCGAGCAAATTCGAAATGACCGGGATGGACGGCTCTTTGATATCTGCCCCAGCCAGGACAGGCCCCAGTTTCTCCTGGGCCCCCGCCATCAGGCGCGAGTGATAGGCCCCTGCAACCTTCAGCTTCTTGGCCAGCTTGATCTTCTTGCTCTTCGCTGCAGCCACGGCTTTGTCAATTCCCTCGATGGTGCCGGAAAGCACGATCTGGCCCGGAGCGTTGAGGTTGGCGACATCGACTCCGCTCTCCTCAGCCAGCTCACGGACCGATTCCTCATTACCGCCGACCATGGCGGCCATCGCCCCCGCAGTCTCCGCGCAGGCCTCATCCATCAGTTGGCCCCGCTGGGCCACGACCCGGAGCCCCTCTTCGAAGGAAAAGCTCCCTGCTGCCGTGTGGGCGGTCATTTCTCCCAAGGACAGACCAGCCGCCGCGACAGCCTTCAGCCCGGGCACCTGCTCTTGGAGAATCTCCCACATCGCGAGACCGTGGACAAAGAGAGCGGGCTGGCAATTGGCAGTCTTGGTCAACTCCTCTTCCGGCCCTTCAAAGACAATCTTAGACAGGTCGCGCCCGAGAACCTCATCGGCTTTTTCAAACAACGCCTTGGCCTTGGGACTCGCCTCGATGAGGTCTTTTCCCATGCCGACCTTTTGGGCTCCTTGGCCCGCGAACAGCAATACGCATTCAGTCATCACCGCCCGCCCTACCCCACGGGATGGGCGAATTCAAGCGTGGGCGAAGGAATGACTGGAAGGCGGCCCCTCCTCACTAGGGCTTGTTCGCAAGGAACCCGCGCAACGAAAAAAGCGCGGATCGCTCCGCGCTTGCTCACTCTAATCGCCCGGGTCGGGCCTTTTACTTGGTGAAAACAACCTGCCCCTCGCTGACATCGGCGGTGATGACATCGCCCTCGGCGAACTTGCCTTCCAGCAGCTCCAGGCTGAGCTCGTCCAAGAGATGCTTCTGGATGGCTCTCTTCAGAGGACGCGCGCCGTAGACCGGGTCGTATCCCTGGTTGCCGATGAACTCCTTGGCTTGGTCGCTGAGAGCCAGCCCCAGCCCTTGCTTGGCAAGACGCTTGCGCACCCGCTCCAGCTGCAGGTCCACGATGGTGGTGAGTTCCTCCCGGTCCAAGCGGTCGAAGATGACCGTCTCGTCGACCCGATTGAGGAATTCCGGCCTGAAGTGAGCCCGCAAGGCGTCCGTCACCTTGGCCTCGCGCTGCTCGGCATTGGTCTCATCCATGATGAACTGGCTGCCGATATTCGAGGTCATGATGAGGACGGTATTGCGGAAATCCACGGTCCGTCCCTGCCCATCCGTGATGCGTCCATCGTCCAGCACTTGCAAGAGCACGTTGAAGACATCCGGATGCGCCTTTTCGACTTCATCGAAGAGCACGACCGAGTACGGCTTGCGGCGGACGTGCTCGCTCAGCTGGCCGCCTTCCTCGTAGCCCACGTATCCCGGAGGGGCACCAATCAAGCGGGCCACGGCGTGCTTCTCCATGTACTCCGACATGTCGATGCGAATGATCGCGCCTTCATCATCGAAGAGGAACTCGGCAAGCGCCTTGGATAGCTCAGTCTTACCCACCCCGGTCGGTCCGAGGAAGAGGAAGGAGCCGATAGGCCGATTCTCATCCTGCAAGCCGGCCCGGGCCCGGCGCACCGCATTGGACACCGCGTCGATGGCCTTGCGCTGACCGATGACCCGCTCACCCAAGCGGGACTCCATATTGACCAGCTTGGAACGCTCGCCTTCCTGTAGGCGGCTGACCGGGATGCCGGTCCAGCTAGCGACAACGCGGGCGATGTCCTCCTCGGTCACCTCCTCCTTGAGCAGACCCTCCGCCCCCTGCCTCTCGGCCAGTTGGCTCTTTGCCTCCTCCAGGGCTCGCTCGGCATCCGGGATCTGCCCGTAGGTGATCTCGGAGGCCCGGGTCAGGTCCCCGATGCGCTGAGCCTGCTCGACCTCTGTCTTCAGAGCTTCGATGCGCTCTTGAGCCTCCCGCACCGCTTCGATGACCTCCTTCTCATTGCGCCAACGGGCCATGAGGCCGGCGGACTCTTCCTTGAGATTGGCCATCTCGGACTCGACTTTTTCGAGCCGGGTCTTGCTGGCGGCATCGGTCTCTTTGGCCAAGGCCTGACGCTCCATCTCGAGCTGCATGATCTGGCGCTCAATCTGGTCAATCTCGGTCGGCATGGAGTCGAGCTCGATCTTCAACCGGCTAGCCGCTTCATCGACAAGGTCCACCGCCTTGTCAGGCAGGAAACGATCGGAGATGTAACGGTCACTGAGACCGGCGGCCGCGACCAAGGCTCCATCCTGGATGCGCACCCCATGGTGCACCTCGTATCGTTCCTTTAAGCCGCGGAGAATGGCGACGGTGTCTTCCACACTCGGTTCGCCAACCATGACAGGTTGGAAGCGACGCTCCAGGGCGGCATCCTTCTCGATGTATTTCCGGTATTCGTCCAAGGTGGTCGCTCCGATGGTGCGCAGTTCGCCACGTGCCAATTGAGGCTTGAGCAGATTGGAGGCATCGACCGCTCCCTCGCTCGCGCCGGCACCAACGATGGTGTGCAGCTCGTCAATGAAGAGCACGATCTCACCCTCCGAGGCGGTGACTTCCTTCAGGAAGGCCTTCAAGCGATCCTCGAATTCACCACGGTATTTGGCTCCGGCAATCATGCCGCCGAGGTCCAGCGAGATGACCCGCTTGTTCTTCATACTGTCCGGCACATCGCCGCTAACAATGCGGCGAGCCAAACCCTCGACGATGGCGGTCTTACCCACCCCGGGCTCACCAATCAGGACCGGATTGTTCTTGGTGCGCCGGGAGAGCACCTGCAGGACCCGGCGGATTTCCTCATCGCGACCGATGACCGGGTCGATTTTTCCCTCCCGGGCCCGGGCAGTGAGGTCGGTACCGTATTTCTCGAGCGCCTCATACTTGCCCTCCGGATCCTCGTCCGTCACCTTTTGAGAGCCACGGACTTCCTTGAGGGCTTGGTCGAAGCTCTCTTGAGTGAGACCTGCTTCCTTCAGCAGCTTACCGGCGGGCGAATCAGAGCTGAGAGCCCCGGCGATGAAGTGCTCGACGCTCAGGAAATCGTCCCCGAGCTTCTCGCGGGCCTCGTCCGCTGCATCCAAGTTACTACGCAGGCCGTAGCTCAGCTGCGGCTGGCTGCTGGCTCCTTGCACGCGGGGTTCCTTTTCCAGATCGGTCACGACCCTCGCCTTCAAGGCGGTCAGGTCCAGGCCGGCTTTTTGTAAAAGAGGGCCCACGATGCCCCCCTCCTGCGTGAGGAGAGCGAGAAGCACGTGCGCGCTCTTCAATTCCGGATGCGCCGACTTGGCGGCCATCCGCTGCGCTTGTTGCAGCGCTTCTTGAAGTTTGACTGTGAGTTTATCTAATCCCATGCCTTGCTATTTGCACGCCCCTTGCCATTCGTAACCTATTGACCACCAATCACCCGACCACCTTCTCCTGTGACAAATCGCCCGATTCTGCCGATTTGACCCGGTCAATTTGACCAATCGATTCCGCTCGATTGATGGCCGGATTCGCGGTTTCCGTTCGCCCCGCTCATGAGATAAAAGAGAGCCATGGTTCGCTTTCTTCTCGTTGTCGCCTGCCTGCTCCTCGGCGCGATGCTGGGCTATACTGGAGCATTCTTTCACCTCCGGGATGTTGTCCGCGAGACTCCCTCTCGCGAGGGAAGCCAAGCCTTCGGGCATGTCATCGAAGAGGCCACCGGGCACACGGTCTTACCCATCGGACCGGAGAGTGACGACGTCCTGGAGGCGCTGGCAAAGGCTGCGGAAGAGACGGTCAATCTACTCAATCAGGACAACTCGCCTCTCAAGGGCCTGCGCCGAATCAACGAAGCGTCCAAGTATTTCGAAGAAGCCCTGATGGGCTTCATTAACAGCTCACCCCAGCTGGCTTGCGAGATCCCCACGACTACGGCGGGCAAGGCTCAGCGCTCGGGCTATCCCGACCTAAAGATCACCCACCTCCCCTCACAGAGAACCTACTACCTCGACCCGAAGCTCTATGAGGATTCGTCGCGCCATTCGTCGCTCCGAACCTTCTACTACACGCCTAGGAAAGAGACTTCGAAGATTCACTTCGATGCGCACCACCTGCTCATCGGCTTTGCCCACGATGGGCAAGACGGGGACTGGACCTTCACCAGCTGGACCTTGGTCGATCTCTCGAGAACGGAGCTGAAGCTCAAATCCGAGTATAATGCCTCCAACAAGGTGCTCTACTCTGCGGCAACCATTCTGCGGCAATCGGAGTGAGGAGAACCAAGAAATGCCTCCCTCATTCGTTCTCAATAGGTGGAGACAAAAAGTCGTGAGCCTGCCCTGCAACGATCCACCTCGGGCAGGGTTCCTTCACCTTCCGATCCGTCACTTCCTGCTCCTGCCATGCGCCATTTCATTCTCTTCCTGCTCGTCCTCCACGCCCTCACCCCCCTCTCAGCCCAAGATACGACGACCACCCCGCAAGCGGAACTGATCCTCGAGAAGACCCTCCAATGGTTGTGCAGCGACGATACCGAGAAACGGTCCGCCGCCTTCCGCACCCCGGAAGCCTTCGCCGATATCAATCCGCGTGACTATCTGCGGGTGCTCGAAAAAGCGCGCCGCTATCACAACAAACGCCTCACTGATACCCTTCTGAAGCGGGCCAATCCCGCCAACCCCTACTTGAGCTTTGCGCCCGCATGGGAGGAATGGCAACAGGAGGTTGAACGCGTTCTCCCCCTCATCCGGACGGATTATCAGAAGGACAAAGCAAAGATTGCGATGCTGCGAAACGAGATGGAACGTCTCCATCGCCTCCGCGAGCGAGCCCTGCGTGCCGCTGGAAAAGATCCCGCATCCTATGACGCCTGGATGGATGGTGCGGCTACCGCTCTCGCCGAGGTGCTGGCGGAGATTGAGAAAGTCGAAGCTGACGATCCGGAGGTGATGCCAGACAGCGCCGAGGAGGTTCTCGAAGATGTCGCGGGAGGAGAGGATTACCTTAGGATCCGACGGGGACGGGAGGAGCTGATTGCGGAGCAGGCTCAACTCGAGGAAACCAATCGTATCAACCACGCGCTCGCTTGGGCTGGCAGCTCTCACAAGAAATTTGCCCAGCATCTCAATGAGCAGCGTGCAATCCTTGGTCTGGGGGCCCTCGTCTTGGACGAGCAACTCTCCGAAGCATCCCGAGGGCACTCCGAGGATATGATCCGCCTCCGCTTCTTCGCCCACATGTCGCCGGTGGAGGGAAAGAAAACGCCGAACGACCGCGCGAAATTGGCGGGCTTTCAGCACCGCTGGACGGGCGAGAACATCTTCGCCGGCAATGCCTCACCGATAGCAGCCTACGATGCTTGGTTTGCTTCCGATGGACATCGCTTCATCATGATGGCGGAACGCCCCAACCTGCTCGGTCTTGGGCCGGTGAACAATCACTGGACCCTGATGACCGGCCGCCGCAGGTGAGCTTCACCCCTTGGTCGCCTTCACTACTGCTCGCATGGGGCCGGGGTGGCCTTCGATGGTTTTGCTCGCATCGTCGGGTGCCAGAAAGTCGGGCAAAGATTGGAAGGTCATCCAATCCGTCGAGCGTTGCTCTTCGGTTGTCGTCCTCGTCACATCGAGAACGGTGAAGTCCCGGAAGCCGGCCCGCTCCACCATCCGCTGCAGCAGAGCGAGGTCAGGTAAGAACCAGACGTTGCGCATCTGGGCATAACGTCCAGGCGGAAGGAGTAGCTCCCGCTCTTCTACGATGAGTGTCTCTAACACCAGCTCACCCTTCTTGGTGAGGAGCCCGTGGAGTTGCTCGAGATGCTCGATAGGTGACTTGCGATGATAGAGCACTCCCATCGAGAATACGGTATCAAAGGCTGCCAATCCCGGCGGAAGATGCTCGATTCCCAGAGGCAACACCGCAGCAGGCACGTCGCCTGCGAAATGACGAGCGGCTAAAAACTGGCACCCGTAGAGCTGAACCGGGTCGACGCCAAGAGCGAGTCGCGCTCCCTCCGCCAGCATGTGCCAAAGGTGATAACCATTGCCGCACCCTACATCCAACACCCGCCGCCCCCTTAGCGAGCTCAGCTTCCCGGACAAGCGCTGCCACTTCCAATCGGATCGCCACTCGGTGTCCACATGGAGGTCGCCAAACCACATCGGTCCCTTCCTCCATGGATGAAGCTTCATCAGCTCATCCCTCAAGTCCGACGCCGGGGGGAAGTCGCCAGCGAAAACAACCCGGTCATCCTCGACTCGGAAGCCGTTGGCCGCAAGTCCCTGCAAGACGGCCAGCGCCCCTTGCCATCGCGGCCAGTCTCCATGAGGCTTCTCTAGGTAAACTTGGCGGATTCGCTTCCGCAGCTCAGCCACCCAGTCAGCTAGGCCCGCTGCAGCCAGCTCGTGCCAGACGGCAGGGTAGTCGGGCAGAAGGTGCTCGGGCTCGTTCGTCATCGTATGGCTTGCTCGTGGAGGGGAATGAGCCTCCGGACAGGGGCAACTTACCAAGGAAGGAGAGCCTTGAAGAACGTGCTGATCCCTCCCTTTCTCTCCGGCCTCTCCTCATCGAGGATCTGGGCGTAGCGGATGAGTCCCAGCGCGGTCGAATACTGGGGATCCTTGAAGTATGCGTGCACGCCACTGACCTCAGGTCGCTCGGGCCGATAGACTGGCTGACCGTAAACCTCCAAGGCCAGCTCGCCGATACCTTGCATCAGGCTTGTCCCGCCCGTTAGGAAGACCCCGGTTCCCACCTTGCCGTGCCAATCTTCAGGGAGCCTCTTTTTCACAATCTCGAAGGTCTCCTTCAAGCGCCAGCGGGCCACCTCATTGAGCTCTTGCCGCTGCACCTCAATGTCAGGGAAGCCATTGTCATCAGAGACCGCGACCACCCCGACCGATTTTGCGGGATCACCGGAGACGTCCGCCTCGGTCACCTTCAGCTTTTCTGATTTGGAGAGCGGCACATGAGTAACCAGGTGGATATCGTTGGTGATGTGATCTCCGCCGACCGGGACACAACCCGAGGCGGCTATCGCTCCCTCGGTGTAGAGAATGTAATCTGTCGTTCCGCCCCCGATGTCGATCACCAGGGCGCCGGCCTCCTTGCGGGATTTGGTCAAGGCAATCTGAGCCGAAGCGACCGGCGCGAAGACGACGTCATCCACATCGAGCGGGATCTCGCGCACGCACTTAATCGAGTTCTGGATCCGGGTCTCCATGCCATGCACGATATGGAAATCCGCCTCCAAGGTGCGGCCCATCAAGCCGACCGGCGTATTGGCATGCTGTTGCCCATCAAGGCTGAAGTGGCGGACGAGATTATGAAGATAAACATTCTCCGCCGGGAGTTTGAGATCAGCGGCGATCTCCTTCACCTCATCGATATGCTCCTGCGTGACCTCCTTCTCATTATCCGGGAGGCGGAAGGTGCCGATGTTGTTGATGCCGTGGATATGGTTCCCGGTGACAGCGAGGAAGACGCTGTTAATCTCAACATCGCTATTGTCCTCGGCCTCCAGCAAGGCTGACTTCACGCAGGCCTTCGCCTGGAGAAAGTCCGTGATCTCTCCTTTTCTAACGCCCGCGCTCTTCCCCTCACCCACGCCCAGTATTTTCACTGAGCCATCAGGCTTCACCTCGGCCACGACCATACACGTTTTGGTGGTCCCTATCTCCAGACCGACATGAATCCGACTTCTTGCCATCTTTTCAACCTCGCTTCAAAATTTCGTCCAATTCGTACTCTACTGGAGAAGGCACCAAAGCCATCGCCCGTTCCGTTCCGGTCAAGACGACCGGGATATTGCGCTCGGGGATGAGGTTCGTCCACTCCACCCCACGGTCGCTCTGCCGCGCATGATTGAGGATCAGAATCAGATCGTCCAACTGTCTTTCATGTTCGTAGAGCCCAAAAACCACCGAGGTGCCGAGATGCGTCTTCGCCATGAGAGAATATTCGTTGTTCAGCCCGACCACGGGCAGGGTCCAGCCCGTTCCCTCCAGGCTGGCGCTCGATAATTTGACCAGCTCGAGAGCTCTCATCACCTCCCTTTCGTCCAGTTTCTGCCCGCTCTTCAGGCGGCCCGGATCACGGTGACTCGCGGCAATCACCGGCAAGTCCTGCACCGCGCCTCGCATCCCCGGAGTGGGGGCAAAGCAGTAGCCCTCCTCGTCGACCAATAACCCCTTGCGGTAGCTCTTCGCGATGACCCCTTTCTTCGGGCAGTCGAGCCAAGCGACCGGCACGCGCTCCTCGACAGAGATGCGCACCACATTGGGGTAGTGCCGGATGGCACGGGCCTGGGTAATTTCTGGCAAGGCGACCAGCTTCTTCTCCAGATCTCTTAAATTGTAAGCAAAGAGGCTCTTCCCCGTTTCCAATCCGGTAACCTCTTGCAAACGCTGTTTGTCTAGCAGGCGGGGTTCCCCTTCGCCCTCCCAGCTCAAGAGTTCCACCTGATCGAGGAAGAACTCGTCATTCTCCAAAAAGACTCCGAGCAACAGCCGATAACCGCCCACACCGCACACCGCGATGACCAGGAGAACCATTAGAAATTTAACGAAGCCGGACCCTGCCTTCTTCGTCTTACTCCAGAGGATCCCCTTCGTCCGGACATGCAGATTGACCTGCTTGCTTCCGGGAGCCCGGCGTCTGCTGCTGACTTTGGTCGTTTTTCTCCGCGGCATGGCTTGCGTTAATTTTCCCCACGCAGCCGCCACGAGATCTCTGCCACCAGGTGACAAAGTTCACCGAATGAAAGCCCGGCCGCCTTGGCCGACATCGGCAAGAGGCTGGTTTCTGTCATTCCGGGAATAGTATTGGCTTCCAAAACGTAAGGTTTGCTTAAGGAATTTAGCAGGATATCGACCCGCGAGTAAACACCAATTCCCAATGCTTGATGCGCTTTTACCGCAGCTTCCTGCACGGCGGCAGTCACGTCCTCATCAATGTCGGCGGGGCAGACATAGTTGCTCCCGGTCGCCTGGCCGCTCAGCCACGGGTATTTGGTGGCAAAATCGTAGCTACCACCCTCCGGCGGGATGATTTCCACCACGGGATAAGGCTTACCATCGATGACGGGAACCGTCAGTTCCCGCCCCTCGACGAACTCCTCAATGAGCAAGTCCGGAGAGTATTTGGACGCTTCTTCGATCGCCTTGAGCGCTTCCTCTTCCGTTTTCACGATCTGGATGCCCACGCTGCTTCCTTCCCTTGGCGGCTTCACCACGAAGGGAACCGGGATAGAGGGCAAACGAACTCCCTCACTCACATCAAGGATCTCCGACTGCGGAGTAGGCACCCCGGCCTTCAGAAAGACGTCTTTGCTCAGCGATTTATCGAAGGCGACCCGGCTATCCTCCCGCCCTGCGCCCGTATAAGGAATGTTCTGATCCTCAAGGTAAGCCTGCAATCCGCCGTCTTCTCCAAAAGTGCCGTGGATGACGTTGAAAGCCAAGCCCACCCCATCCGGCAGAACCGGCTTGTCATCAGTGACATCCACACCCACGGCATTGAGACCTTCACCCTTCAGCGCATTGAGAACCGCCTTCCCCGAGGCCAGGGAGACGTCGCGCTCGGAGCCAGGCCCGCCCATCAACACCGCAATCAATATCGAGTCGTCCATAGATTTCCCGCCAATCTCCGGTGTCACCCTGTCAAAGTCGAGCCCCCAGCCTATCTTAATTGAATGATGACCTTTCTTTTTCCTGTTCTTGTTATGAGCTAAAAAGATGTTTCTCTATCTATCAATTCCGTGAGACGACGAGACCATCACTACAAGCCTGAAAGAGGTAAAGCGAGCTGGGCAAAGGAACAAAGCCAACCCGGCACCCCGGCCAACCCCACTACCCCCTCCCAAGCGGCTCCATCACAACGCAGTTACCGTCGTCGCTCCTCCCGCCCGCCTAAGAGTGCCGTTATCCCGATCCGTGAATGGCCCCGTGCCATTCTCTCCAAACTCAGCCGTCACGCACTCAAGCTCTTCATCCTCCTTCTTCTCGGGCTCGTCGCAGCCCTCATAGTCATCCTCAAGCCTTGGGAACAGCCGGCTCCGACCAGTAGCATGACGCCCAGTCAGGAAGAGCCTGTGCCAGAAATAGCCATCGCCGACCTCGCCAATGTGAAGAAGGTCGCCGAATCCTTCATCAATACCTCCGACGTGGAGGAAAGACTTGCCCTCTGCCGCCACCCGGAGGAGACGCGGGCTCTTCTCGATAGCTTCGCCCCCCAAGCGGTGAGCGAGATCCCCGTCTCGCTGGAGCATGTGGCGCTCGCCACCTCCGCCGTTCGCTCGAATTACAGCATCTTTTTCGTCGACTTCGAGGACGAGACCCGGCGAGTCCTCTTCGTTATCAATACTCCCGATGGTCTGCGCGTCGATTGGCAAGCCTACGCCCGGCATAGTGAAGCCGAGTGGGAGAAAATCCTTTCCGGCCAAGTGGCCGAACCTGTTCTGGTGCGCGTGGTCGGGACACCTTCGACCTACTATAATTACGACTATGCTGACGACACCCAATGGGCAGCCTATGAGGTCGGAGTCAGCGAGCTTGGCCAGCGCCTTTTCTTCTATACGGAGCGGGACTCCGAGACCCACGAGCAGATCGAGAAAGCTCTCGCCCTGACCCAGCGAATCACCCTGCGTATCCTGCCTGACGAAGAGATCAGCAAGAACAGACAGAGCTTGATCACCGAGTTGGTTTGCTCGGATTGGATCCTCCCGTAGCCTCGGGATGGGCATGGGTTCCCGACGAGCTTCAACCGTCGGGTCGTGCCCCCTCCGCGACCTCCGAAGACCGGTCAGCGAATCTCCATCTTGGTCTGGGCATACACCCATTTGACGAGTTGACCTTCGCTGAAGAGGGCCAGCGCCTGGATGGTCTTTTTCCCGAGGATGGTTTCTTCCTCGTAGCTGGCCACCCCGACTTGGAACATCTCTCCATCAAAGGACTCTTCCTCTGGACGAGCTTCCCAGTTCGACACCTGCTCGAAATCAAATTCCTTGAGCTTGCCGTCTTTCAAGTAGCTCTGCATCGCGGCGACAATTTCCTCACTACTCAGCTTCGCAGGCTGAGCTGGCTCAGGAGCGGGTTCTGGCTCGGGCTCCATCACCTCTGGCTCAGGCTCCTGCTGCACCACCTCGACCGGCTCCGGCTGAGCTGGCTCGGGCGTAGGTTGCGGGGCCGGCTCGGGATCCGGCTGCGCGGCGACGAGGCTTTTTTCCCGAATCTCCACTCGCTTCCGCGCGACCCCTTCCGCGAAGTCGGTATCCTTCGGCGCAATGGTTCCCTGATGGCCACCGAGAGTGGTCTCAACCAACAGCCCATCGGGCCCCATACTAATGGGCTTCACCTTTGAATTCGGCTCAAGGGTCAAGGCATCCAGGCTCCCAGGCATCTTGACGATGAGAGGAGCACGCAAGGTGATCTTCTCGGGGAATTCGGCGGGGTCAACATTCGTGAGATCGACCTTCTCGGTGATGCGGCCGAGACGGGATTCGACGGTAATGGATACGATGGACTCATCCTCCGGCTCGGTCTCCACCCCCAACAAAGCCGGCTTCAAAGGTTCATACATCACTTTCCCCAACCCGTAGGCCACCAAAACCATCACCCCGTAGAATACGTATTTCATATACCTGCTCCCCCTCAAACGAATGGAAACGAACAATCTTCGCAACACTTCCCTAATTTTTTTCCGTCTTTCCATCCCTCCCCTTGCCTCCGCCGGATTGTTTGCCCAATGCTCCCTCCGTGCAGTGGCAATCTCTTGGCGACCGTTCTTGGCTCTGGACCTCGCGGCAGAATACGGAGGAAGGGCGTCTCCGCGAAGTGGTCGCGATGGCTGAAGCCTTACGGGAAGCCGACTTTCCTGTCCCCGTCGCCGATGTCGTCTCGTCCTTCGAGACCGTTGCCGTCCACTGCGAGCCTGACTCCCAACCAGTTGTGGGCTCGATACTCGCTGACTTTTCCCTCCCGCAGGTCGAGGATTCGGAGGAAGCCAAGCCTGGTCGCCTCGTCACTATCCCGGTGAGTTACGGTGACCTTGCCGAGCTGACGGAAGCGCTCTCGCTCTCACGCGACGAGATCATCCAGCTTCACTCTTCCGCCGAATACACGGTGGCCACCTTGGGATTCTCCCCCGGCTTCCCGTATCTGCTGGGTCTGCCCCCACAGCTTCATGTTCCGCGAAAGGCGATGCCCGCCAAGGTCCCGGCGGGCTCGGTCGCGATTGCGGCCGGTCAGGCTGGCATTTACCCAATGGCCTCGCAGGGCGGCTGGCATGTGCTGGGACAGACCGACGCCCCTCTCTTTCGAGCAGAGGCCGATCCGCCCACCCTGCTCCGTCCCGGCGACCGGGTCCGCTTCGAGCCCAGCGGCCCACTCTCCCTGCCAGCCTCCTCCCCTCCTCACAATCCTTCCGGCTCTGTGCACGTGGAAGCCCCCGGCCTCGCCACCACGGTTCAGGATCTAGGGCGGCCCGGCTGGCAACATCTCGGCATCTCTCCCGGCGGAGCCAGTGACCCGTTCCTCGCCCGGGTCGCCAATCTGTTAGTGGGAAATCCTGAGACCTCCGCCCTGCTTGAGACCACGCTCCAAGGTCCCCGCCTCACCTTCACCGAGCTCACCCGGCTCGCCTTCATAGGCTGGGAATCGGACCGCGCAGGCCGCCCCCTCGAGTTCGAAGCCGGCAGCACGCTCGACCTCAGTCAGCTCCGCCCCCTTGCCACCCACGGTTACGTGGCCTTCGGCGGCGGACTCAAGCTCGACGCCACCCTCGGCAGTCGAGCCACCGACCTCCGGGGCCGCTTCGGTGGCATAGGTGGACGCCTTCTTCAGAAAGGTGACCAACTTGCCGTCGGGCAACCGTTTCCCCTCACGGACGGATCCGATTGGCGAGTCGGCTGGCCCTTGGCCACCTCTTCGCGCGCCATCGAAATCCGATACCTCAAGGGGCGGCAGGCCAACTGGTTCAGCCGTCGGACAAGACAGCTGTTCAACGACGAGCCCTTCACCAAAAGCTCAAGCTTCGACCGCACCGGCCTGCGCCTCGACGGCCCCGCGATCCACCCCGACCGCGCGCTTTCCCTCAAATCCCAGCCCGTGGTGCCAGGCTCGGTGCAGATTCCGCCAGCAGGACAACCCATCGCCCTTCTTTCCGAGAGGCAGACCATCGGCGGATACCCCCAAATCGCCCACATCATTTCCGCGGATCTCCCCGCGCTCACCCGTGCCTTACCCGGGACCGAGGTACGCTTTCGTGAAGTCGACCTGCCAACCGCCCGTGCGGCTTGGCAGAGTCTTCAGAGCGAATTGGCTTTCCTCCGAACGGGGCTTACCCTGAGACAAAAGCACGAAAAATGACCATCGATCTTAATGTCGACCTCGGCGAAGGCTCTCCTCACGACGCCGTCCTGATGTCCGTGGCCTCGTCCGTGAATATTGCCTGTGGCGGTCACGCCGGTGACATGGCGTCAATGGACCAGGCCATTGCCATGGCCCTCGGACAAGGATTGTCCCTCGGCGCCCATCCCTCTTTTCCCGACCGAGCGCACTTCGGACGGCGTCACCACGCCGATCCTCCCCCCGGTCTCGCCGATATCCTTTCCGAACAAGTCGAAGCATTCAACGCCCGATGCCAGGCCACGGGGGCCAGTCTGCATCATATCAAGCCTCATGGCGCGCTCTACAATCAGGCGCATCAGGACGAGCGTTTCGCCGCCGCAATCGTTGAGGCCCATCCTTCCCGCGAGGTCTTTCTCTACGGGCTTCCCGGAGGTGAACTCGAAAAGGCCGCTCGCCAGGCTGGTATTCCCTTCGCTGGAGAAGGATTCATTGACCGAGGCTACCAAGCCGACGGCTCTCTCGTGGCTCGGGGACAAGAAGGAGCGGTCATCAGCGATCCGGACCAGGCCGCGCGACAAGCTCTCGCGCTGTGCCATGCGGGGACAGTTCGCACCCTCTGCGTCCACAGCGATAGTGAAGACGCACTCGAATTGTTAGAATTTGTTAGGAAACGATTAGCACGAGAAGGCATCGCCATCGCGCCTTTCTCCTAGACGCGGGCTGTCACGCCATCGCCCTCCCGCATCGTGCCCAGCACGACTCCTCCGGGACCGGCCGCCAGCGCCCGATCGACGTCTTCCGGCGAGACGATTGCCACCCAGCCAATTCCCATGTTGAAGGTGTGGAAGCGGTCCTCCGCATCCACGCTCTCCAGCACCTTCTGGCAAGCGTCATTCTCCCAGTAAGGGACGGTCAGGTCCGCGCCCATGCCACGGAACAATCGCTCCAGATTCTCGGGTAAGCCACCCCCGGTGATGTGTGCCATTGCCTTAGGCCGGAGACTGGCCTCCCTGAGACCGGCCACGACATCATGGTAGAGACGGGTCGGAGCCATTAGCGCCCGCTCATCCGCTTCGCTGAAATCACCCGGTCGACTGGCGATCACCCGCCGCACCAGACTGAACCCATTGGCATGAAAACCATCGGAGCCATAGCCAACGAGCACATCGCCCAGAGCGACGGTGGTGGGATCGATCAAGTCCTCCTTCTCGGCCGCCCCAATGCAAAAGCCGGACAACTCGACGACGTCCTCGGGAACAACCCCGGGCATCTCTGCGGTTTCCCCGCCGGCCAGGATGCAGCCGCAAGCTTCCAGATAATCCGCCATCCCCGCAATCAAGCGAACCAATTTTCCCTCATCCAACTTGGCAATCCCAAGGTAGTCGAGGAACAGGAGAGGATCGCCACCGGTGGTGAGGATATCATTGACCGACATCGCAACCAGGTCCTTGCCCGCCTCCTCGAGCATATCGTGCTTGAGAAGGAGCTCCAGTTTGGTTCCCACTCCGTCACATCCAGTCACGATGACCGGCTGACGATAATCGCTGAGGTCATAGGCTGCCGCAAAGAGGCCGAAGGCGCCATGCAGCTTCCGCTGCTGCTGGGTGCGCTTCACATGAGAAGCAATATCCCCGACAAATGCCGCTGCCCTCCGCGTATCAACGCCCGAATCCTTGTAGGTCAAGTCCCCTGCCATGCGGCCCCCAGCATGCGAGGGCTCCCGCTCCCTGTCACCCTTTTTCCCTTTCAGCATTGAGAGAGGATGAGGTGATGAGGCGTGATGACCCGAAGCTTGCTTCGCCAGACCGTTTAGGCTGCTCTCTTCTCACACCAACAACGCAATACGATGTCCGACACAACAGAATGGTTCTACTCAACCTCCGGCGAACAGTCGGGCCCGGTCTCCGGAGCGCAGCTGCAGCAGCTCGCCTTGACAGGAGAAATCAACGCCGAAACCCCGGTCTGGACAGAGGGCATGGAGAATTGGCTACCTGCCGGGCAGATCGAGAACCTTCTCCCCGAGGCCGCACCGGGAGCAGGCAGCCAGACCCTTGCGGCAAATGACCCGGAATACGGCGCACAAGCGACGGCCGAACAGGACCCATGGGCTGAGCCAGAAAATCATCGTCCCAGCTTTCCCTCCCTCTCCATCAGCCGGGCGAGCTACTCAAAATTTCTTTGGCTTAATCTCTATGGCCCGCTGATTTTTACGATAATCGGCTGCATCTTTCTATTCCTCATCCCCAGCGAGGCAGATGTGGAGGAGTCTCCTCCCGCCGTTCCTGCAATTAATCTGAATGAAGAGACCGCAGCCGACGATTTGCTAGATACTGAGGAAGCCGTCGAAACGGAAGAGGTGGATTTCGGCGAGCTTCTTGGCTTACCGGATCCCTCGGAGGAGGATCTGCAGCCGGATCCATCCCAGGAGCAGTCCGTTTTTCTGCTCGGCGTCATGCTGGTCTCCCTGTTCATCGTTTTTCTCCTGTCAATATGCGGTTGGATCTACAGCCTGATGCTCCTTCATCGGGCTTGGCGCATTGTCCAGCCGGCCGGAGCAAGCACTACCCCGGGAAAAGCGGTTGGCTTCCTCTTCATCCCGCTATTCAACCTATTCTGGTATTTCATTGCTTATGCCGGACTCGCGGAAAACTGGAATCGGGCAATGGATACCTTTGAGGAGACCGCCAATGCGCCCCGCTTCAACAAAACCTACTTCTTCGGATTTGCCATCATGGCCATTGTTTTCTACCCAATCGGCATCATCTTTTACTACTTCCTCTTCGCTGATATCTGCCGGGGCATCAATTACATCGCCAACCTGCAGGCCAACGGGAGAAGGAGTTTGGCCAATCTCCGCAGGCTCTACTGAGGCCTCGTGAGCCACTACTCGAAGTAGGTGTCGTCGTGTGCATAGGGCGGTGCGCAGCAGCAGAGGAAGCGGACCTCGGTCTTGCCTGTGATCTGGTGCCAGGCTCCGGGAGGGATGGCAACGGCATCTCCCGGCCCGACATCGACTTTTTCACCATCCACTTCCATCTCAGCGGTTCCTTCGAGGATGAAATAAAATTCCTCGCTCACCTTATGATAGTGCCGCTCGGTGGCCGTCCCTGCTGGCACGGTCGCTTCGGCTAGGCTTTGATTGACCACCGGGGCATTGGCCAAATCGAGAATACTGCGGATGGTCGAACCATCCTTAGTCGTGAAGGGGGCCTGCTGGGAAAGTTGGCGTATCGTCATCCCCCAGCAATAACCAGAGAAGTCACCGGGGCAAGACTAGGGCCGGTTTTGTCGCTGCTTGAGCCGGGTTTGCCCGAGAACGAGAATCTGATCGGCGATCTTCCGCTGGCTCGGCGTCAGATGGGGATTCATTCGCTCGTGCAGCTTTTCATACTCTTCTCCCCGCGCATCCGAGAGGCGAGGCAATTGAGCGACCCGGCGGCCCGTCTCGACAAATAGAGGCTCCAGAATCAGCTGCTGCTCCATGGTGAGCTCCAGAGCCCGCACGTACTGCTCGAAGACATGCCTCGCCTGTGGCGCCATCCGAGGTGATTTCGACCCGCCGCTTCCCTCTTTCACCACAACGGTTTCCACCACCTTGACCGGTGCGGTCATTCGCCCCACCCAGATCCCGCAGGCGAAGATGATCGCCATCAGGGAGCCAATCTTTAGGACCAGAAGCACAGTCTTCATCATCTATTGTCCTCTCCCGCTAGGTTCAATGGCAACCCAGGCATCCACCACCTCCTCAGTGGCCTGCCGGGAGCTGTGGTGATGCCAGCTCGCAGCGACAACGAGCGCGGAGCAGGCGCCAATGAGGCAGGTGCGGCTCCAAACAGCCTCTACCGGGACCTCTCCTTCCACCTGCCTTCGCCTTGCCCTGGCAACGCGGGCCGGGAAGTCGGCTGGCATCTCTGGCGTGGCCCGGCTCTCCTTCTGATAGCCTCTCCGCGCCTCATCGAGTAGTTCACGCAATCCCCTCATCATTCCATCGTTCTTAGCTCACGGTTCCAATCGTCATAAACCCGTTTCAGACTCCGCCGCGCTCTCATTAATCTCAACCGTCCCGCCACTTCGGTCCACCCCATTTCGCGAGCCACCTCTCCAATCGACTTCTCCTCCAGCTCGATTGCGGTCAGCAGCCAAGCCTGCTCGGCAGGCAGGCGATTGAGAAGGAGCGAAATGATCTCTCCCGCCTCCTTGCCACTGCCCGGGGGCTTCTCGGACTCGATGGACGCCTCATCAAAGTCTGTCAAATCGCTGAATCGCCACTCCGGCCTCACCCGCTGCTTGCGGAGTGCGTCGTAGCAGACCCGGCGAGTCATGACGTCCACCCAAGCCTCGAAGCTCCCCCCGCGATATTGCCACAACTTGGCGAAGATCTTCATGAAGACCTCCTGAGCCAGGTCCTCAATCTCCATCCTCCGCGGGCAGAGGCCCGCAATGCGGCGGGACACCCGTGGCCAAAGCAGAGCCACCAGTTCACTCTCCGCATCCGACTCCCCCGTTCGCACCCGAGCAAGCAAAGGTTTCCAATCCTGACTAGCTCGGTCTTCCATTCGCGATAAGCTAACAACCGGAGAAGTCGGTCCCTGAAACCAAGAATCCCATCGGCCGTCTGGTAGAATCTGCTCGTCTCCTCTCGCGCTGGCAAGCCCCATGCCCCCACCGACGCACCGGGGGCGCTCCCGTTTCAGGGAAAAAGGCAGGGAAGGCACGGTGATGACACCAAGCGATTCAGGCTCAACCCTCTTGGCTCATGACATTTTTTCGCCACATTTGCGGCAAAAGTTGGCGTCTGGCAGGTGACCGTGAACTCCGCAGGACGGACAAGCATCCGTCGTTTCATCCCCTTGGGCGGCCTTGGCCATCTCGGCGGACACGATTCCTGTCGGCACTGCGATAATGGCGTAACCTGTGAGCACAGCCACCGCCGTCAACCCCATCCCGAAAGGCGTCTTAGGCGTGATATCACCGAAACCCAAGGTCGTGATGGTGACCACCATGTAGTAGATGCTCACGGGAATATTCGTGAATTGCGTGTCCTCACGCGTCGACTCCACCAGATAGATCAACGTGCCCATGATCACCGCAAAGAAACAGACGGTGAGGAAAAACACGATGATCTTGGCCCGACTGGCCGCGAGAGCCCGCATGATGGTATCTCCCCCGCGCATGTGCTGAACCATTTTGAATATCCGGAACATGCGGAGGAAGCGCAGAATGCGAATGACCAAGAGAGTCTGCGCTCCGGGCAGGAAAAGCTGCAGGTAGGTCGGCAAGCAGGAGAGCAGATCGACAATCCCGAAAAAGCTGGTCGCGTAGCGCCAAGGCCGCCGGACGAGGAATAATCGCAGCAGATACTCGATGGAAAAGAGGATGGTGAAGGCCCACTCCAAGGTCTTGAGCAAGGTCCCATACTCGGCCCGGATGCTATCCACACTCTCCAGCATCACCGCCGCTACGCTCAGGCCAATGAGCCAGAGCAGGGCGACATCGAAGAACTTACCCGCAGGGGTCTCAGCCTCGAAGATGATCTCCCAGAGCCGCTCCCGCCGGGACTGGGGCCTCTCAAGTTCGTCACTCATCAGTCGTCATCGGCCCAAGGCAGCAGCCGGCCCACCTTGTTTTTGGTCTCATCCACGGACATGCCTGCCTCCGATGGACTCATCTTGACGGGCGGCGAATAAACGTCGCGGCGCACATCCGTCTCCACATCGCTTCGGCGGGCAATGCCCGAGGTGCGCGCCTCGCGAGCGCTCGAGGTCGCATATTGACTCGTGCCATAGGACTCACCTTGCAAACGAGAACGCTGGGCCGCTTCTCCCGCTGCTTGTTGCTGCAGGAACCACTCCGCATTGTCATAGCGGCTATCGGTATCTCCCCCATATCGCTGCTTGGCGAAGTTCTTGTCACTCTGCCCCCACGACTTCTTGTCATAGCGATTGGTCCGGAAGTCCTTGCCCCCGACTCCGCCACCAATGGTCGTCATCTGTCGTCCCTCGAATTGGCTGCGACGCGCATTGCTCGAGACCTTCCAATTGCCCTCGTCATCCTGCTCGAAGGTTTTGCCGAAATTGGCATACTTGTCCTCAAGAGCTTTCTGCCCCACCCCGGATTCAGGATTCAGCGCAATAACCTGCTGCTCTTCACTGGAGGAAGAGTCCGCACCTCCTCCACCAGAACAAGACCAGAGAAGAAAAAACAGAGGGAAAAAGCCCAGCCATCGGAACCCGTTTCGCATGTGCCGGGTATCTAGCACACTTTGCCGCACACTCCCAAGTCTTGATTCTGAAAGCAGGAAGAGTGATTGTTCTCCCCCTTGGCCACCAAACACCATCTCCGCTCGCTCACCCGTGACGAATTCCTTGCCGAATTCAAGGAACTCGGACAACCCGCCTACCGGGCGGATCAAGTTCTCGATTGGGTCTGGAAAAAACGCGTCGACTCGATCGATGGGATGACGAATCTCCCCGCCAAGCTGAGAGAGGCGCTCAAGGAGAAATTCGACTTCACCTTGCCCATCCACACCAGAACCCAAGGTTCAGTCGATACCACCCGCAAGTTTCTCTTCAAGCTGCATGATGGCCGCTTCGTTGAATGCGTGCTGATTCCCGCCTCCCCCGCGCTTTATGGGGAAAAGTCCGACCGCCTCACCCTCTGCGTCTCTTCCCAGGTGGGTTGCGCCTTTGGCTGTAAATTTTGTGCCTCGGGGCTCCTCGGCTTCACCCGCAATCTCAGCGCCGCCGAGATCACCTCGCAGATCCTGCTGGCTGAGGAGATTGCTGGCGCGCGGGTCAATAATCTTGTCTTCATGGGCATGGGCGAACCCTTGGCCAATTGGCCCAACCTCTCCAAAGCCATCGAGCTGATCACCTCGGATTGGGGCATCGGGATAGGTGCCCGGCACCTCACCATTTCCACCTCGGGACTGGTTCCTCAAATCCGCAAGCTCGCCGATCACCCCCGCCAAATCCGCCTCGCCATCTCCCTCCACGGAGCCACCGACGAGGTTCGCTCCCAAATCATGCCGGTCAACGAGCGCTGGCAGGTCGATGAACTCTTTGAGGCTCTCCGTTACTGGAACTCCCGCAAGAAGCAACACCTCACCCTCGAATACATCCTCATCGAGGGCATCAATGATGACTTGGAGCAGGCCCGCATTCTGGCCAAGCGGGCCAAGGGCATCCGGGCCAAAGTCAATCTTATCCCTTACAACAAGGTCGAGGGTCTCCCCTGGAAGCGACCGTCCGACTCCCGCTGCCGGCAATTCCGTGACATCCTGCAGAGCGCCGGAGTCTCCGCCACCCTGCGCTTGGAAAAAGGCCATGACATCGAAGCCGCTTGTGGACAGCTCCGCCTGCAGGAAGAAAACAAGGTCGGCGAACTCTCCTAACGAGAACCCAAAATAAAAAAAACCGGTGGAAATGACTTCCGCCGGCTCCTTGCCTCTCTCCCTAGGTTTGGGAAAAATTAAAATGGGATGTCGTCGTCCTCCTCGGAGTCGAACGAACCGCCGCCGCCACCGCCAGAAGGAGAACTCTGCTGGCCCGTGTCGCTACGGCTGGGGGAATCCTCTGCCGGAGAACTCGGCCGGGATTGCCCGCCACCGCCTCCCCGGGGGCCTCCCAAGAATTGCATATTCTCGCCGACGACCTTCAGCTTGCTACGGCGCTGACCCGTCGTTTTATCCTCCCAGGTATCGAGCTGGAGTCTTCCCTCAATGAAGACCCCTTGCCCTTTCTTCAGATACTGGTTGGCAATTTCCGCCTGACGCCCCCAGAGGGTCACGTCAATGTAGGTGGTTTCCTCCGTGCGTTCACCGCCATCACCGCCACCTCGAATTCGATTAATGGCAAGCCCGAGATCAGCGACCGCCGTCTGGCGGGGCGTGTAGCGCAATTCTGGATCGCGCGTCAGGTTTCCCATTAAGAGAACTTTGTTCAAATTAGCCATAGTGGGGAATTTGCTACCGGGTATCGGCTCCTCCTCCAAGAGGAAAACAGCCCTTTAGGAAAGGCGCTGGTAATGCTGAAGATGGACTACCTCGTTCAATTTGAGACGGGCTTGAATCTTCGTCAAAATTTCGGCGTCGGCTTCGAATAGGAAATTCACATAATGACCACCATCCAGGTGACGGGCATTGTAAGCAAACTTGCGGCGCCCCAATTGCTGGATTTGTTCCAGCTTGGCTCCCTCCTCTTCCATTTCTTTGCCAACCGCAGTCGACAAATCATCAACACTCTTCTCGTTCCCCTTGGTGTTCAGTACAATCAGACCTTCGTATTTCCTGCTCATCGTCGCTCGACAGTTGCTTCTTCGGTTTTTCTTTAACGTTAAACTCGTTGGCGGCCATTACGACCCCTCGCGAAGCGGCAAGCTGCACAGCCACTCGGGCTCTTGCAAGTGTGTTTTGCATCTCTTCGCGTTCATTTGGGGCAAACTTTCCCAAAACATGGCCCACGAGGCCTCCCGGCCGGGCACTTCCCACCCCGATCCTCAATCTCGGGAAGTCTCTGGTGCCCAAGTGAGCGATGAGAGACTTGATCCCATTGTGCCCTCCGTCACTCCCCCCCTCGCGGAATCGTAGGCGACCCAGAGGCAAAGCCACGTCATCATAGACCACTAAAATTTCTTCCGGCTTCCAGCGGTAGAAGCGAGCGAGGGACGCTACCGAGCGCCCGCTCAGATTCATGAAGGTCATCGGCTTGAGCAGGGGCAGTCCATCCACCTTGGCCAGCTCCCCTTCCCACTTCTTCTCAAGCTCGAAGCGCACCCCGGCCTCGTCAGCCAGAGCATCCAGGACCTCAAAGCCAATATTGTGACGAGTGCCCTCATACTCCTTTCCCGGATTGCCCAATCCCACAATCAGCTTCAGCTCGGCCATGCCCTAGAATGAGCTTCCCGCGGTCTCATACCAAATAAAAAACCCGCCGTTTTCGGGCGGGTTGGAAAGTTTCCGTCGTGCGCGACGGACAGGTGGAAAAGGCGCTTATTCGGCAGCTGCTTCTTCGCCTTCCTCACCTTCGACACCGCCACCAGCACTCTTAAGCGTCCGGGTCTTGGCAACGATCGCGACCACGATGTTGCCATCGGCAACGGTGGAGACACCCTCAGGAAGAGTCATGTCGCTCACACTGAAGGCTTCGGTCAAGCCAAGGTCACTGACGTCGGCGTGCAGGGACTCGGGAAGATCCTTCGGCAAGCAAGAGATCTCCAAGTAGTGAAGATGCTGCTCGAGAAGACCACCGGCCTTGACTCCTTTTGCTTCCCCTTCAAGAACGATAGGCAAGCTCGCCTTAATCTCGGTCTTTTCATCCACTGCACGGAAGTCAGCGTGAATGATGTCTCCGGAGAGAGGATCGTGTTGAATGTCCTGCACGAAGGCCAACTGGTTGCCAGCTCCTTCGATTTCCAGGTCGACCAGGAAGTTCTCCGAGGCACTGTGGGCCACGAGGTCGCGGAAAGTCTTGGAATTGATTTTCAAGTTCCGGTTCTCGACACCGCCACCGTAAACGATGGAAGGAACCCACCCCTCGCGACGCATCTGCTTGAGCACGCCTGATCCGGTGCGCTTCCTTTCTTCCGCTTTCAATGTTGCCGTCTTCGCCATGACTTAAATTCGTTCGATTTCCCCGTGCCGAAATCGTCCGTCGGCGCGTCGGGGGCGCGGTGATTACACTTCCTCAGCTTCGATGTCAAAGAGAGAACTCACAGATTTTCCGGCATGAATGCGCATTATCGCCTCACCGAAGACATCTGCCATGTCGACAACGCGGATTTTTCCGCCCGCTTTGACCGGCGTGGAGTTGGTCGTGATGACCTCGGTCACCTCGGATTCGTTGATTCTTTCAATACCCAAGTCGCCCAGCACCGCATGAGAGACCCCTGCAAAAATCCGCTCGGCACCCGCCTCCTTGAGAATGTTGGCCGCCGCGCAAAGGGTGCCAGCTGTCTCTGTCATATCGTCGACGATGAAGACGTCCTGGCCTTTCACATCTCCAATGAGGTTCATCGCCTCCACCTTGGTCGCGTTGACCCGGTGCTTGGCCACAATGGCCAACTGGGCACCCAAGGCATCGGAATACGCTCGAGCCATCTTCACCCCTCCCACGTCAGGAGAAACAACCGTCAGCTTGGAAGGGTCCATCCCCTTGCGGCGCTCCCGCACCGCCTTCACCAGAACGGGCTTGGCGTAAAGATGGTCCACCGGGATATCGAAGAAGCCCTGAATCTGCGCTGCGTGCAGGTCCATGGTCACCACCCGGCGCACCCCGGCAGCGGAGAGCAGATTGGCCACTAACTTGGCGGTGATGGGCACGCGGGGCTGATCCTTCCGGTCCTGCCGCGCATAGCCGAAGAACGGAATCACGGCCGTGATATTGCCCGCACTGGCCCGGCGGGCCGCATCAACCATAATGAGGAGCTCCATCAGGTTGTGATTGGTCGGCGGACAAGTGGGTTGAATCAGGAAGACGTCCTGCCCCCGGATGTTCTGGTTGATTTTAACGAAAGTCTCGCCATCGGGAAAGGACGTGACTGTCACATCGACCAGATCTTCCCCGATGTAGTCCGCGATTCCCTCCGAAAGTTGTTTGTGAGCCGTGCCGGAAATCAGTTTCATCTTGGTGAAGAGCGAATTTGGCGAATCCTCCCGCTTTGACAACCCCGCAGGATGTTTACTTTGCCCCGCTCCCGAACAAAACTGCCGGAATCGTCTTGAGCAGCAACTTCACGTCCAGCCACAGCGACCAGTTGTCGATGTAGTCGAGGTCCATCTTCACCCATTCGTCGAAGTTGGTGATCGAGTTCCGGCCTCCGGCCTGCCATTCGCAGGTGATGCCCGGCTTCACGCTCAAGCGGCGGCGATGCTCCATGCGCTCGAACTGATCCACTTCGTAAAGCGGCAGAGGACGGGGCCCCACCAAGCTCATGTCTCCCTTGAGCACGTTGAGCATCTGCGGGAATTCATCGATGCTGAATTTACGGAGGAACTTCCCAAAAGGAAAAATACGCGGGTCGTTCTCCAGCTTGAAGACTGGGCCCGACATCTCGTTGCCTACCTCGTCCTTCACCTGCTTGAGGCGCGCTTCGGCATCCGTCCCCATGGTCCGGAACTTATACATGGTGAAAGGCTTGCCATATCGACCGGCCCGATTCTGCCGAAAGAAAATTGGGCCCGGGCTGCTCAATTTGATGCCGATGGCGGCCACAATCCAAAAGGGCAGCGTCAGGGAGATGAAAATGAAAGAGCCGATTCGATCGAGGACATCTTTGCCAAATACGGCCCACGAGACTTCCGGTGTGGAGCGCAGCACCAGCATGGGCTTGCCACCGAGGAGATCGAAATCCGGGCGAGCGACCTGGGTTCGGATGAATCCTGCTGAGATCCAGGCTTCGATGCCTTGCAACTCACAGATTTCGACCGCCTTAGCCAAGAGCCCGAATTCGGTGTGCTTGGCTAGGAAGATGACCCGCGCCACCGAGGCTTCCTTGATTTTTGCCTCGAAGGAATCGACCGAGATCTCGCGCAGATCGATCTGCTCGACAATCTTCCAACTTCCCCGCACCTCGTCTGGGGTCTCTTTGACGAATTGGGCAATTTCCTTCTCTCCTCCGGCGATGATGATCGCCTCCTTGGCATCCTCAGCGCGGATGGCCTGTAGAATAATTGCCCGGGTCGCATATTCGCGGACCATGAGGAAGATGGCCATTAGGAGGAAAGCGGCCCCCAGGATCCATCGACTGGCGACTTCGATTCGACCGAAGATGGCGAACATGCCGACGATCAACGCCACCACGAGGAGGGTCTGGACAATTTGGACCAGCGAGGTCGAGAGGCGTTTGTGGAGCGGCTTGCGGTAAAAGCCAAAAATCTCGAGGATAATCGGCGTGAAGGGAACGGTCACGAAGAGGACCCAAGTAAGGTCCGACAGACCGGATTGCCCTTCCATCTCGACCAAACCAAGCAGGTTCCGAATCGGATCCCGGAAGAGAGATGCGATCCAAAACGAGGCCCAAATGATGGCCGCGTCAACTAGCTGCAGCACCTGCAGCGAAAACGTTTCTCTTTTCCCTCTTTCAATCATCCCGAATTTCGCTGGCGTTTAATGGTCTAGGAGCTTGAATTCAAGACCTGATCGAGTCGTAGACATTTAATCTCAATTGGTTCGACCCGGGTCTGCTCAAAGAACTCGATCTGGCTGTTCAGCCAATTACCGATGGGCCGGTTCACCTCTCTTCGCTCGTAGTTTCGACGAAAACTTTCCCGTTGGAACTCCCTGGCTTGCAGGTAGAGAAAGTGCGCCTGACCCGGACGGCGATTTTCAAATTCAGACTTCGCACGTTTGGCGAGATGCATCGCGATTCCGAGAAGGACGCCATATTTATTTTCCCGGCGGCCGACCGCTTCATAAGCTCGCAGGTGATATTCCTGGGCTTCGTCGAAGCGTCCAAGCTCATCAAGGGCACGAGCCCGATTCGCCAAGCTTTCTCCGTCCAAGGGATGGATCGTCACCACACGGGCCCAATCCTGGCTAGTTCGGGTCCAGTTCTCTTCCGAGGGCTTGCGCATTGCGTCTCTCAAGCTCGCACGTGCCAGCAAACGAGCCTGCGTGAACTCCGGGGCTCCCTCCAGATAGGCTCGCCGATGGGTGGCAAGCTGGTCACCCTCTCTTTTCAAGCGGGCCACCTCCAGCTCGAGCCACGTCGGGACCTGCTGCAGCTGCGGTGAGAAAAATGAGAGTAAAGTCATCGCGCCCAAGCCAGCGAAGGCCGCGAGGCTCAGGGAGCTTGCGCGGGATTGATCACCCGCCTCGTCGCGGAGCAGCCCTCCACCGAGAACGAACGCGAAGAGCATGAAATTGGGCAGGATGCGGAGGTTGAAGTCGAATCCCGCCCGCAGGCTTTCCGAGAGAAGCACCGCAATGGCGACCGCGCTGACCCAATTACGATGATTTCGCGGCATCAAGAGAGCGAGCAGGATCGAGATGAGAAGCGTCACCACGGCGAGAAACCCAATCAGTCCGTAATCACTCAGAATTTGCAGGTAATCGGAATGCGCTCTCTCCGCATCACCGAAGAAGCCGGGAATGCTCTCCCCGTCGAAGAGGCGGACGAATTCATATCCATAGGAATTACCGCCCGCCCCGAACCAGAGGTGGTTCATCCAAATTTCGAAAGCGATCCCGGCCATTGCCAAACGGCCCCGCAAGTCATCTTTCCACTGCTCCCCTCCCCGCTGCTCGATGATTTCCATCCAGAGAAACATGAAGCCGACAAGGGCCACTACCGTAAACACCGCAAGGCCAACCAAAGCCTTTTTGGAGAGCTTGCTCCCTTCCCTCTTTTTCAGCACGACCAAGGTAATGACCGAAGCGAGGACAAGGGAAACGAATCCCCCCCGGGAGTTGGAGAGGAAGCCCAAGGTGAAGCCTAGCAGCAAGAGGGGCAAGCAGATCGTCAGCTTAAGCTTGGACTGGGTTGCCAAGCCAACCAGAAGCGGGCAAAGAATGGCCAGAAAGCCTGCCAGATAGTTCCGGTGATAGAAGGCACCGCTGACCCCTTTGACATCTGCCCTCGGTCCGCGAAGCCATGCGTAGGACTCATTCCCAAAGAGTTGGTGGTAGGAGACGAGCCCGTTGCCAAGGAGCAGAAGGGCGCCGGTAGCGAAAAGCATCATCCGCCCGGCCTGAAATCGAAGCGCGACTTGGGCACTCAAGAAACAGAACAAGGCATTCACCACCAAGAGGACATCTAGCTTGGCCAAATCCCAGACTTCCGAAAAACGGGCCCGGGCCAGAAAGTAGGCTGCGACGGCTATCGCCAGCCACGGGAGCCACCCCACCTTTTGCCGGGATGACGCCAGAACGACAAAGGCTCCAACAGTTGAAAATGGAAGAACGAGGGCCAGCCGGGGCATCTCCCCACCATTCGCATACCCTCCGGCAATCAACCATCCAACGAGAATCAAACCCCAGCCTAACAGCAGCGGGAGCGATGGTCTTTGATGAGCTTCACTTTCCATAACGACTTATTTTGAAAAATTCAGGCAAGGAACTACGCGCCAGCCAACCGGACTTCGTCTCTGGGATCGAGGAGGAGACCGACTCATGGATCCAATAGGGCTCGACGTAGGCGACCCGCTTCCATCCAGCACCGGGCGCTTCCGCCTTGTCCTGGATCGCGAACCAACGAAATGGCCCTCCCCCCCGGAGCTCCTGCCAAGGTGAATCCACTCGACCGACAACAAGGTCATCGCCCTTCGAGACTTCGCTCAAGGCCAACTTAATCTCCCAGAGAGGAGACGAAACGGCTTCGCTTGGCTCGCCCATTCGGAAGATTTGCTCCCAAGTAGATTCCCCAACGATGACCCTGCCATCAGGCCAATTCGAGGCCGAGACGTCACGGGGTCCATCCACCCCCATCTTTTGATGATTTTTCACCACCGTTCGACCATCGCTGTAAAATGTCCCGTCCGTCAATTCACTCCATGTCCAGCGTGGCTCGACAACCTTTCCGGTGATGGTAGCCATCAAAGGGCCGAAGCTCATCAAGCCTGTGGAGTAGAAGGTAGGCTGGTCCTCGAGCTCACTCACTGCCGTCCACGCCTCCCAGACCCGCTGATTGTGATCGAGCGGGATTTGGTCCGCTTGCGCCAGCCAAGTCAGGAACTGCGCTTGGCAACCCATGGGCCAATAACCATCGGCACTGGGAAAGAGCGTCGGCTGAGTCACCACCGGACGCCCCCGGCTCGCGGAGTGAAGTCGAATTCCGATCAAGAAGGGCAGAACGAGAGCAGCCAAAACCACTCCCTTGGCGAGGGGGCGCTCCAAAAGAGCCCACCAGCTCCGTCCGCGCTGAAAAAAGAAGGAGAGCAGTAACACCAACAAGGTGGTGGTCAAATGCCTCGGCGTGAAGAGGATGCGACCGTAAAACACGAGAGGAAGAAGAGCCGCCCCCAAGGCAAGAAGAATGAATGGCTCTTTCCTCTGCACCAGCTGAAAGGCAATTCCTCCAAGCAAGGCCCCGTAAGCCAGCAAAGCCCCTCCCAAACCGAAGACAAGAAAAGCGGCAGCAACTTGAGGTTGGAAAAAGGCCTCGTAAGATGCCGCCCGGCGCGAACTGAGCAGCACTCCCACCGCGAGCGCCAAGACAGAGCCCGCCGCGAGGATCCAGAAACGCCTTTCCCGAATCATCAGGCTGACTTTCTCTTCCCGGCTGGCGAGCAGGCAAAGCCAAGGCATCAGGAGCACCGCATCCGCTCGGCAAGCCACGGCGACGAAGCCGACGAGCCCCACTGCCAAGTCCGATCTCAGGCTCTGGCTCGGCTTCCGCAATTTGCTCGCAAGAAAACAAAGGAAGGCCGCTGAAAACAGATTGGAGGAGAGAAAGGGAACACTGAAGAGAAGAATCGGGCTCGCCAAGGTGAGTCCGACCAGGAGCAACTCCCATCCGGTCGGCTTCCAGGACCGGAAGAGACTGCCCAAGCCGAGCAAGAAACAAACGCCACTCGCCCAATTTCCAAGCTCCACGATGGCATCCGGGGCCGAGCCGACCGCTTGCAAGCCAGTGACCCGGAAAAGAAACGCAAGAATCCAGTAAGAGCCAAATTGCTTGTCGTAATTATAGAAGTCGCGGGCGACGAGCTGTCCATCACGCGCCAACTGCAAGGCTCCATCCAGCAGCGAAGCTTGGTCGCTCTCCCGCATGACGGGACCAACCGTGCTAAGGAAAAGCAGCGCAAACAGGCCGAAGACCAGCCAATGAAGATGGCTCTGGAAGGCATTCTTCATGCAATCAACATGACCATACTGAGCCAAAGAAGAACCGAACCGAGCAACACCCGGCTCGAGAAGAAAAGCCTCTCTGGCACCTCGACTTCATCAGTGCGCCAAGCCATGCGGAGATAAGAAAAAATGCCCGTCACCACCGGAGCCAAGGTCAGCAAGAACACAGGGTTTTCACTCCGCTCAAGCAAGCAGTAGGCGAGATAGGAGGCCATGACGCCAAAACCTGAGAGCGTCACCAAGTTCCGTAGGGTGGCGGCCGGGTAGCGAATCAGCGACGAGCGGGTTTCCCCCAGGGTCATCTGCTTTTTCTCCGCCAGCTGGGTTTCACCCAAGCGTTTGCCAAAGCCGAGCAGAAGAGCAAGGGCATAGGTCAAACCGAGCAACCACCAGGTCGGATCCAGGTCGATGGCAAAGGCTCCCGCCGCGACACGAAGCACAAAACCCAATCCGAGAACCAACACGTCCAGATAGGCCACCTTGCGAAAATAGGAGGAATAGCTGAGGGTGACGCCGAAGTAGAGCAAGCCGGCGACCAAAACCCGGTTCAGCCCTACCGTCGCTGGATAGCTCGCCGCCAGGATCCCGAGTCCCGCCAAAGCAAAGAGCACGAAACCCAAGTAAGCCTCTCTCTCCGAGATCGCGCCCGCAGCCACCGGCCGCTTTCTTTTGCGGGGATGATGCCGGTCCTCCTCTGCATTGCGCACATCATTAAAGATGTAGCCGGCGCTAGAGATGAGTGAGAAGCCCACCACGGTCGGGAGCACGAGCCACCAACTCGCAAGACTTCTCCATTCCCCGGAAAGAGAAAGAGCGGCCAAACAAAAACCGCTCTTCACCCAATGATGGGGGCGAATCAGCTTCGCCCATGATGACCCTTTTTCTCTCAATGTGATTAAGCACCAATCGCCTTCAACGGCTTGGCGTCATCCCTCGCTTCCGCTCCCAATGATTTTTGGAATTCGGGAGCAGCCCGCCGGATGTAGTCATAGATGCGCTCTTGCGTTTTGGACGACGCATCAGGTCCTTCGGCCTCGTTGACCCAGCTCATCACGCTCGGGTAAGCCCAACGCTCCTTGCGACCTTTCAAGATGCTATTCCAGGTCTCCAGCCACACCCGCTCCTCGTCTTTCGGCGTGCTGGCCTCGGGTCCCACCCACCAGTAAACGTAGTGCGCCTTAAACTTTAAGGGATTTCCGTCTTCGTCCCGCAGAGCGCTCTGGTCGGGCCCCCGTTTCACCATGCTGAGATGGTAATCCATCACCTGCAAAGGGCCGCCCGAGGTTTCCAGCGTCACGATCTCCCGTTTGTCGATGGCCCAGCCCTGCGCTTTCAGACAGACTTGGGGACGGTGCAAGCTGCGGGAATCCGCTCCGGCCACAATCAAGGTGGCCGAGATTCCGAAGCGTCCGGCCCAGCCAATCAGGGCCTCCGCGCGTGCCTCCGCTTGTTCCCCCCCCAGGGAGCGAACGCGACTAGCCTCCGCGAGGAAGGCGTCGTGCGGATAGGTCAATTTGTAAAAGGTCGTGTCCGTCGGTAGCCAGCGTCTTTCCTCCGGCCCCATCGTTTCTTCTTCCCCGAAGCTGCCTTCGAATATCTTGGGCAGCCAGACGATGACTCCCGCGACAGGATTCGTCTTGGGATTGCTGAAGACCTTGCAGGCCACGATGGTGGCCAGCACCAGCCCGAGAAAAATCCCTGTTCGTGCTGATAAATTCATTCCTCTTCCCTTCAAATCACTCTTCCCCCACCTGCCGCGACACCGCCTTGGGCCGCCTCAACTTTTTGAATCCACCCTCCAGCAGACCGGTCACGAAAGAGAGAATGATCAAGGCCACCACGAAGACCATGAGTCCGGCCGCGATGTGATAACCGGAAATGTTGGCGTGTCCTTCTCCAATGGCGAATTCCGTGCCGAAAGCCGTCGAGCCCCAATAGAGCATCATCATGCGGACGAAATTACCGATGATTGCAATCACAGGCACGCAGGCCATCACCACCCACCGTTTCCACTCATCCTTGACGCGAAGAAAGGCAAAAACGAGCCCGATCATCACCAAGGCAAAGAGAGAGCGCATTCCGCTGCAAGCGACATCGACATCGAGGGAAATCGGATCGCCCGTCTTGGGGTCGGGGGTCGCGGTCAGCAGTTGGCTTCCGTTCGACACCGCATCGACTCCGATGACCTCCATGAAGCCCGAGGTCATCTTGACCATGATGGCCTGCAAGGGAGAGGAAATTCGGCCAATGAGGAATCGCCAAGGCCACATCATCCCCAGCAACAACCAGAGCCAGAAGACCTTCTTGAACCAAGCCCAGCCGAGAAACCAAAGCACCATCCCCGCGACAAGAAATTGGCCGGAAATGTAGCCGAAATACTTTTGGTGCCCGCGATAGCCGGCCCAATAGATGAAGAGGGCCCCAACGATCACCAAACCTCCCTCCACCAGCGCCGGCTTGACCTCAGTCTGCAACAGTTCCCGTCGGCGAATCCAGAAGAGCGCCCCCACCGCAAGCGGCACGAAGTAGCCAAAGGACCACTCCCCTTCATCCCGCTTGTAATCCGCCCGCATATCCGCCAGCAAAGTGCTGCGGTAGGTGGTATCGACCAGCCCATCGACGACTTTGCCGTAGCCTCCCGCATAGCCAAGGATGGCAAAGAGCAGCAGGAAACTGGCGAAGACGAGAGCCAAGGTCACCCAAGAGCGCTTTTCCATATTCTGGTGAGTGAATCCTGCGTTTTCCATCTCGTTAAGGAATTCCTGATCTCAGAAATTATTGGAGCAGTGTCGACAGGTTTTCTTCCAACTTTTTAGTCGTAAACTGTTCCTCGTAGCGACGCCGATTCGCCTGTCCCCATTCAGCCCACTGGGAGCGTTGCTCGAGAGCCTGCCGCAGCGCTCTCTCCAGAGAGCCAGCCAAGTCCTTTTCGACCTCCCGGGCGACGACTCCTCCCAGCTGCGGACCACAGACCTCGGTGTTTGCCCGCCAGTCCGTCGCCACGATGGGCAAGGACCAGTGCATGGCTTCGATTAAGACCATGCCAAATGATTCGTAAGGCGCCACTGTCGAGAAGACAAAAAGATCCGCCTCTTGGTAAGCCGCTTGCAGAGCCTCTCCGCGCAGCAGCCCCCGATGGATGATTCTCTCGGGAACCCCGGTTTCCGCGCAAAGTGCGTCCAGCTCCTCTTGGTTCAAATCACGGGCCGGCTCCCCCACCAAATGCAGTTCACTCTCCGGAAATTCAGCCTGTAACGCCCCGAAAGCACGGATCAGCTCCGGCGTTCCTTTCTCGCGACAGAGGTGCCCCACGCTAAGAATTTTCACCGGAGAACCTTCGCCAACAGCCTCCCGCTTCCATTCGCCTGCCTGGTCCTCGAATCCGTTGGGCATAACAAAGCAATCCTTGAGGCCTAGGGCAGTGGCATCTCTTTTGCCGAATTCCGTCATTACCACCGCGGAGTCGGCTTGGGAGTAGAAGAACCGGATAATTCGTGAAAATAGATTAGACCGCGACTCCATGAACTCATGGGCCCCAGCAGCATGGAAATGAAGATAAACACGGTCAGCGCAAAGCCGTGCCGGAAGCAGAAGAATCAAATCACGAACGACGGCAACCAGATGTGGACCACCTACGGGATAGAGAATAGCTCGGATGCGGCCTCGGCTGCGAAGCTTGCAGAGACGCGCCAGAACTCTGAACACCTCCAAGATTTTCTCGAATCCCGGCACTCCAAAACCTGCAGAATCGCGGGTAAAATTAAATCTCCAATGGCATGTCTCAGGTGACAGTCTGTCGCGAACAAGGTGATAGATTTGCTCAATCACCAGGTTCTGCCCCCCCACTGGCGGTGGCATTTGGCCGGCGACGACCACGAAACCTTTGTTCTCTTCCTTCATCCCCTCTGCGATCAGCCGATTTCCTGCCGATACCACTGCACCGTCTCTTTGATTCCCTCCTCGAGCGTGTAGGGCGGTGGTCCAAACATCTCGTAGGTCTTCTCCACCGGAGCGAGGTAGTCCTCGGTCATGCTATTGAGACGGGAGCTGGTCAGATAAAATGGCTTTCCTTGCACCTTGGAAATCAAATCTCCCCCCATGGCTATCAACTTCAGCATGGGATAGGGCAATTCCATCGGGTCCTTGCCCCGGAATTCTCGCACGAAGCCCTTCGACCACTTGTCAATGGAGATAGGAGGATCTCCCACGTAGATCGCTTTGCCCTGAATCGTCTCCTCGTCAGCCTGCAAAATCTGCTCAATCTGCCAAACGACATTGCCGATGTAGCCATAAGCCCGCGTCGGGCTGGGAACACCGGGATGGAGATAAAGCCCCTTGGAGGCAATGCGCCAGAATTCCTTGCCGTAGCGGGCATGGTAAGGCCCCCAAATGTTCACCGGGCGGATGAAGCACCACGTCATGGGCAGGTCAGCAGCCCGGACGATCCGCTCCCCTTCCACCTTGCTATGCCCATAGACGGTGTGGGGAAAGTAATCCTGATCATGCTCCGGCAAACGACCCGGCCCACTCACATACTGGGTCGAGGTCATGATGACGCGCTTGATCGATGCCTCATTGGCCTTGATGGCCTCGCAAACATTCTTCACTCCCACCGTATTGACAGGATATCCCTCCTCCACAGTGGTGTCCTCCACACAATCCGTGCGGGCAGCCAAGTGGATGACAATGTCGGGAGCAAATTCCTTCATTGCCTTCGCCAAGCCTTCCGCATCCATGATCGAGCCCTTCCGCCACTGAGGCTCGTGCTCGGAGCGCTGAGGGGGATTTTCGTCGAAGTTCATCACCTCGTCCCCCCGCTTCAGAAAGGTTGCCACCAAATGCGTTCCGATGAAACCGGAAGCGCCAGTTAGAAAAATCTTACTCATCTCAAATTTTTTGCTCAAACCGCCCTCGTCCTCGCCCTCAGCTGATTGTCAGGAGGTCATCATAGACCTCATACAAGCCTTCCAAGCTCCGACGCCAGGAATAAGCCCGCGCCCGAGCGACCAGTTGCTCCCGAAAGCTCTCGTCCTCTGCCCTCTCATGAGCCTCGACGAGCTTTGCGCCCGCCTCCGCCGCATCATCGGGAGGAAAAAGACAACCGAGCCCATCACACACTTCCGGCAAACTGCTCGTATTGCTACAAGCCACAGGCGTGCCATGGGAAAAAGCTTCCAAGACCGGCAATCCGAATCCTTCCGAGCGGGACGGGATCACCACCACGTCAGCATCGTGGTAGGCTGCCGAGAGTTCCTCTGCCGAGGCCCGGCCCCATTCTAACAAACCGCCCTCTCCCAAGCATTGCGCAAAAGCGCTCTTCAAGGTTTCACTTAGAGGAGCCCCCACGCGAAGTAATCCCCATCGCTTACCGCTGACCCGGGAGGCTTCCTTCAAGGCCGCCGGAAGAAGGGACAAGTTTTTGCGCTCCAAAGTGCTCCCTACGGATAAAACCACTCTGTCCACCTCGTTCTCCCGCATCCGCGCTACCGGGACCGATTGACCAGGCGCCTGATCCGGCATTTTCACCCCATTGGGAACGACCACGATCTTCTCCGGATTGAGCGAGAGCAAATCCACTGCCTCTTGCTTGGAGAACTCCGACACCGAGACCACTCGATCCGCTTGCCGGAGATTCTCCACCACCCCCCGGAAACGAACCAATTGCTTGGGCGTCAATCCACCGAAATCATGCAGAGGAATCAGGTCGTGCAAGGTCACCACCGTCTTCACCCCGTCCGCAACATGCGGAACGAGATGCCCACTGGAATGATCGAGAAAATGAACCAAGTCCGCAGCTCCACTTTCCAGCCTTACCCGCAAGGGGTAGGTCAGGTACTTCCCTGCGAAGCGATGGAGGCGTCTTTTGCCTCGCCCCAATTCAAGCGGCCCTTTCGGCCATCCTTGGATCTCATAAGGGTCATCCTCTCGAATCTCTTCGGCAAGGCTCGCCTGATAAATATCCATCGAGATGCTCACCTCTTCGGGATGAGCGCCATACCAATTAATTGTTTTCATCGGGACTGAGAGCGGCTGAAAACGAGCGCTCAGGCCAGTTCCTGCCAAGGCTCAATCAGCTCACCCAGCGAGGTTTCCAGACTCGCGACGGTTTCAGGTTTCAATTTCTTCCGAAACTGACCCCATTTGCCACTCCGCCGATGGGACGTTTTTTGTTCCGTCTTGTTCTCCGTCTGCACATCACGGCAAACCGACTGAATCAAGGTCGAATCGGCCTTGATGTTGAGCCGCTTCACAATGGCCTCCATGAAGACCGGCAAATCACGGACCATATCCTCGTAACGATAAAATCCGTCTCCACCTTTTCCCGCGATGAATCGTTTCTGATAGAGAGCATAACGCTCTTTCACCTCATCAAGATACTTGGGCGAGAGAACAAACTCGTCGATCGTCATCGCCGCGACCGCCCGGCGCCGATCAGCCGAGAATTGATCCGTCACAGTATGAGCAAAGCCCAGAGAGTAATAGTGAGAAACCAACACATCCCGAGGATCCCGCAAAATACAAAAAGAATTCAGCGTTGGATGCTCCAGCAACTTCTCTTCCGCATGATAAATGGGACCATAAAGAAAGCCCTTCTCAACGAATGCGGGCAAGAACTCGTCAATCCGATCTTGGATGTTCCCCTTCTCAGGTTCCCGGTGCATCATGTAGGACTCGAAATCGATCCACTCCGGCGTCTCGTCAGTAGCCTGGCAAATGGATCGAAAGACCTTTTTAAAGACCTGTGAGCCACAGCGGTAGTAGGTGAAGTAGATCGCGGAGTCAAAATCCGCCTCTCCACTCCTCGGCTGCCGAAGAACCTGAGCCTCCCGCTGATGCGTGAATTGAGCCAAACCCCGGGAGAGCGAGATATAAAGGCCAGGGGTCTTGTTGATCAGTAATTGCTTGAGCTTAGTTCGCATAATGTCCTGCCAAAATCGGAATCTCTTCAGTCTCCGTATCGTCAGCCTTTTCCGTTGCCTTCGCATCAACGAAATAGCGGGCCCGCCAAAAGGCTCCGAAGCAAAGACCGGCGAGGAAGGGTACGGGGAAGACACTAAAGTTACTCAACCCCAACATGGGCACGACCAGAGTCGCGGCACCAATGCAGAACAACAAGTTTGCATACCGCACTCCCATCCGTAAAACCTTCAGATAAATTCCGTGAACGACCCAGATGCAGGGAAGAAAGATCAGCAACAAGGCAATCAAGGGAACATAACCGAGCTTGTGGACCATGCCAACAATGCCGGCGTGAACCGCATAGTCGTACTTTTCATTCCCCTGCCCGAAGGCCAGCCCAAAAGGCACCCAGTTCTCAGGATCAGAGAGACTGGCAAATTCCACCATACGAACGTTAAGAGTCCGGATGCGGAAGAGGTTTTGCTCAGTCGAACTCTCCACACCAAGCATCTTGTTAAGAGCGAGCTGCCAATTTGGCAGCTGATCAGCGACCCAATCTCCCGTGAATACGAATAGGAGAATCATGGCCGCCCCGCCCAAGAGAGAAAGGACAAGTCCCCCCCGGCTACGCAAAACGAGATAGAGAACAAGTGCTACAGGCAGAATAAGAAGAGGTCCCCGCTTTAGGGATAGGATGGCGGTGGCGAAGAAGACGATGAACAGACAGGCAGCCAAAACCGGATTCAAAAAACGAGGCCGTTCTTCCGGGCCAAGGAAATAGACAAGAGCACAGAAGAGGGCGGAAATCATCATTGAGGATGACAGCGCTCCCTGAGAGGAGAAGGGACCGAAAACCCCCTCACCTGAAAGAACGTAGATCTCATTCATCGACAAGCCCGAGCTGTAGTAGATGAGCTCAAATTCGTTCATCCCGAAGAAGAAGTGATAGAGCCCGTAGAGCGCCCCCGGCACCATCAAGAATACAATCACCTTGAGGTAATGGAGCATCTCCCCTTTTTCACGGAAGACAGCCGGGACAAGGAAGATAAGCCCGAGGTAGGCAGCTGAGTTGGCCAGTTCTTTGACCGATTCCGCCGAGACTCCCGAACGGATCACCACAACCAAGGAAACTGCTAAAATTAGCCCACAGGCGAGAAGAAAACTCTCTCGCTGCATCTTCATGCTGGAGGACGTCCAGTTCCAAAAAAGAGCCAAGGCCTTGGAGAGACATGCCCCAAGAAGCATCACAGGAGGAATTCCAAGAATGTAAAACAGATCGGCGAAGTAGAGACTCTCCCCGACTACCAGCAGCTTCTTCCCGACATCAATGTAAACGGCGAAAAAAGCAAGCAAGTAGCAGGCAAAGCGAGGTGCCAAAAGGCCGATGAAGAAGGCCATCGGCAAGAAATATTTGTAGGCCTCCCCCAGAGCATTCTTTCCCGTTGAAAGAACCTGAAAGACGACGAAAAGGGCACCAAGAAGCCCAAAGGCGATGACAAGAACGCTGGACAGCTGTTTATTCATATCTGGCTGAGTCAGTTTATTAGACTTCGCGCAGGGAGCGCGAAACTCGAGCCGCGCTGTTCACAGGGTGACGAAAGCGACTGGCGGATGGACACCATCCCAGATCAAGTCGGTTTGGAAACCAGAAATCGTTTTCCCGAGATCTTTTCCCAGTCCCACTCCCCCTTTGAGAACGTCACCAGCAGCTTGAACAAGCCTGAGAAAAAGGCGGCCCCAAGAAAAAGCACACGGATTCCCTTCATCGATTTCGACTCCCCCAGCATTCTGAACTGATGGAAGGCCGCTCGAAGACCCGAGACGCCGTGCTGCTTCACTCCATACAAAAAATGATTGTGAAAGTAGAGCGGGAAATGCTTGGGCAACCTCTTGCCATCCTTGAAGGTTGCCGCCCGGCAGCCTCCCACCCGGTCGGCGAGGTGGATCAAGGGAATACGGTCATCAAGCCACACCCGACCACCCACCGCGCTTAACCTGGTGAAAACGTCGGTTTCCTCGAGAATCGCGTTACCCAAATAGCGGTGATCGAACCAAAGGGGATTGTCTCCCTGAAAAATCGCCCGTCGGAAACTCATGTTGCAACCCCTTCCGGCCGACACCCATCTCGACTCAAGAACGCCCATTTCGTCTCCTTCTTGGGACACCCCATCCTTAACAGACTCAGGCTCCTTTTCGGGTCTCATCAAGACCGGACCCACCACGCTGTCGGCACCACTTTCCTCAAACGCCCGCACAACCTGCTGCAGAAAATCAGCATCGAGCACGACATCATCGTCCACGAAGACCACGTAATCTCCATTTGCCACCTCAATCCCCCGATTGCGAGCGGCAGGAAGATTCGCCCAGCCCTTCGCACGAAGCCAAGTGAAGTTTTCACGTTCCCCCATCCCGGTCAGAGCCTCCTCAACACCGCTATTATGCTGAGGTGTCTGGTCAACCAAGATCACCTCGTAGCGAGAAGTAGGAAAGTCTTGCGCCCACAGGTAGTTGAGCGTTTCGACAAGGATCTCCTCCCTCATGAAAGTTGGGACAATAACAGAGATTTTTAGTTCGTTTAGCGACACGGTATTTTCCAACGATTAAGCCCTATTGAGGCTGTTTGCTGCTTACCCGAAAACGAAGGTGACCTCAGCTCGCCTTCACCCGCGAAGCCGGGTCAAAATCAGGATAGAGAAGAGTGAAGTCGCGCCGATAATAGGAGAGCAAACGCTCCATCGCCTCGGGTGTGACCTTGATCTCTTCGCGCTGCGAACCACTTGTATTGAGATGAGGCAGCGGACGCGCATTTTTTCCGGTTTCCTCAAGCATTCTCGAGAAATCTTCATTGATGGACTCGAGCCGCAAAACGCTGTCCACCATCAGCGTATCAGCTTGGTCGTAAATGAAGGCGGCCTGGGGGCGCAAAAGAACCCACGAGGCAAGCCACTCCGGAGTCAACCTCTCCATGAGAAATTCCTCAAATGATTCCGAACCTTTAAAAAAGTTCTCCATGATCGTTCGGTCATGCTCCGTCCCGTTCCCTCCCTTCTTCATGTAATTGTAAAGCGAGTGAGCGCGATCAACGGGATTGCGAACAACCGTGAATTTATGACAACGCCGAAATCGCCGCTTGTTCGCTCGAACATAATGGTAGTATTCAGCGTGTATATGATGAGTACGATGATGCCCAATGGCATCAATTATCGAGTTCCCGCCACATTTCGGGATGTGAATATAAATCAACCCTTTAAGAACATGGTCCTGATAAGGATAAGGTAAAAGAGCTGAAGTCGACAACCTGGCAATCTTACTAGCTACTTTAGCGATCATACAATATTTTAGGAAGGCTTTCGGCGGTAGGAATCGGAATGAAAGTGGCGGGCAAGACCTAAAGAACCCTGAACTTTCGAACGGAAAAGCTCCAAATAATGCTTCGTTTTTTCTCTGTTCCCACGGATCAACTCACGCCCAGCCGCTCCGAGAAGCTGCACTGCATGACTGAGGCTACACCGACGACTCTCGATATAGCGAGCCATCGTATAGAACTCTTGGCTCTCCTTAGCGGTATTCATGTAAGGATTATGATACGAAGCAACCTCAGGCAACACCGCAAACTTCCACCCGCTTGCTGTCGCCTCTTTCTCCCAAAGTTTGTCCTCACACGTGGGAATCCACTCTTGGAAGACGGTCTCTTCCCAAACTGATAGACGAATTACCTGAGAGCGATTGGAACACCCTCCTGACTGAAGAACGACGAAACCTGGTTTGAGATGCTCGTTGTTACCTTTCAATCCAAGGCGCACG
>JAUTCR010000014.1 GCA_030673895.1 Verrucomicrobiota bacterium JB023 | reverse complement strand
ACCGGAGTGGAACTCCCTGCCATCCACGGTGATGAGGGAAATGCCGAAGTGATTCGGGCTGACCTTGGCCAGCTCAGGTATGTATTCGGCGACATGACCGTCCCGCTGAAGCCCTTCGCTCCGTTGCGCGATGTCGTCGAGAAGGACTTGATAGTCGGGCTCACTCATTGCCGATAGTCAAGAGGAAGGGAGGCGGGTATAAAAGCCGGGAAGTCCTGAGTTTGAATTTCAGGCTGAATTTAGAGCTGCCAATTCCATATTGCTTTAGGATCTGTGAAAAGAGTGTTTCAGTTGGGTTTATATTTAATTTTGGTTAAAAATGAACTTGCTGTCGAGTGGTTGATTTGTTACTCGAACGTTCGACTTGGTTATGAAGTTTTCTGAGGTTGTTGATAATATCGCAAGGGTCAATGATTTAAAACGAATTGCAAAGGCTCACTTATACGATGTTTCGAGGTTAGAGGTGGAGCAGCTACGCGCGGGAATTGTCGAAAAAATGGAGCAATATTGTAGCTCCAATGCACTGAAGGCAGCCCTAGGTACTGCAGTTCTTGAAGAAGATCGCGACGTTAGAACAATCGCTCCGATTCTATTGGGCGAAGTTCTTCTCCAAGAGAAAGACTGTGCGATGCCAGCAAACATTCTTGAAGATGCAGTCATCGATTGGGAGCAATCGATCATCGACGCAAACATTGAGGGGAAGAGTAGTCTGCGAAAAATTCATAACTTTGAATTTTTTAAGTTTGTTCTGGAGGCTGCATGGGAGAACGACGGTGAGATTTCACGCGACGAGAAGAACCTTATCGAAAAAATTAGAGGTAAACTTCAGATTAGCGAAAAAGAATATCGTTTGGTTGAAGCTGAGCTGAAGCAGTTTCCCAAGGCTGGAAACGAAGTTCACCAGAGAGATGATATCAACAAGGTAAGGAATTATCTCCAAGAGAATGGTCTCCTTTTAACCTTCAGGAACTCGGCCGGGGAAGATTGTGATGTGATTCCAGAGGAGATGATTCAGGGGCTCCGTCTCGCGTTCGGTGTTCAAATCAGGGACTTTGGTTACCGAAAACTTTTAGGTCACAGAGCAGTTAGAAGTAGGTCGTATTTGGAAGACGTATTACAAAAATGTGGGTTATCTCTCCTTCCTGGGTTGAGAGTGCCAGAGCTCCAAGAGCTTTGTGTGGAGCATGTTAAGCCAAGGGTTTTGTTGGGGGGGCTGACGCCTAGAGACGGTTTGGAGAAAAACGTTCTCGAGGGATGGTGCCGCGAATTGGGTTTGAATGTGTCTGGTCTGAAGGAGGATCTAATTTCCAGAGTTATTGAACATTACGACGGCCTTATCGAGCGTCCGAGTAATGAAGTTGACCCCCGCAAGCAATGGTTCGATTACTTCGAAAAATTTGCTGAGCGAGACTACGATTTTCTCCGTTCCCAGGAGCTGATTTCAAAGGACCTCGATGTCGAGAGAAGATTCGAAGAAGCAACCTCCTATTTGTTTGAGTCCTTTTTGGGGCATAAGCCACTTGAGCAGGCAGGATCTGAAAAGGCTGATGGAGCCCTAGCTATTGGAGCAGGAGTGCTCTTTTGGGATAATAAATCCAAGGAATCGGTCTGCGACCTTAAGAAACATTTAAGCCAATTTGACCGCTACTTCGCGAAGTCTGAAAAAGACGTGGCTGGTCTACTCGTTGTGGCCCCAGATTTCTCGCCTGAAAGTCATGACGATGCAATCGCTCACGAAATTCAGACGGGAAATAAGCTCATTCTGATAAGTGCAGCAGAGCTGAAAGAAGTTGCTCTCAGGTGGGCCTCTTCAGTGAATAAAGATGACCCATTTCCTTTGAGATATTTCAAAATGACTGGCCGATTCAGGAGTCAAGTTCTTGACCCTCTTTTCAAATAATCAGTTTCTACTTAGCTAGTCCTGCCACAGAATCCCCGCTATCGGCTCGCGGAGAGTTGGAGGAAGGCCGATGGGGCGGTGCTGAGCGGTTGGCTCAGGCGGTAGGTGCGGCGCTCGCTGGTGGCGTCGATGGCTTGGGTGTCCAGCAGGACGGGCGTGAGACCGGAGGTGCCGAAGTTCTGCAGGTTTGTGGCCACTTCCAGGGTGAGGCTGGCGTCCTTGAGGTCGAGGGGCCAGATGACCTCGAAGGTGGCGTAGCTCTCGGCCGGGTCGAGGCCTTGGCCGGGGTAGGTGGTGTTGAGCGCGCTGCCGGCTTGGCTGCCGAGCTCTTGCACGAGCTCGATGGCGTTGGTGACGGCGGGGTCGAAGTTGTAGAGGTATTCGAGGAGGTTGGGGATGTTGTCTCGGTCAGGGTCGTCGTTCTCGCCTTGTTCATTAGCGGGGAGGCTAGAGACGAAGGTGTCGAAGCCACTGGAAGGGGCCTCCACATCAGTAAAAACGCGGACGAGACCGGTGCGGCGACTTTGCTGGAAGCCAGAGTTTGTTTCACTAGAGATGTAGTAGATGCCTCCGGCGGGGTCGATGGCCGCATGGGCGATAGGGTGCTTGTTCGAGGACACGAAGGTGTTGCTGAAGCCTTCCTCGGAATAGAAGGTCGGATCGTGGGAGCCGTCAGGATTGAGGCGGATGTAACCATTGGCTAGCACGCCGCCGTAGCTTCTGAACTCGCCATACACATAGATGCGCCCTTGGGAGTCGGTGACCATACCGTAGACGTCGTCCTCGTATTGGGTGTTGCCAGGGTCGTAGGAGGTGTCCTTCGAGCCATCGGCATTGAGGCGGA
>JAUTCR010000013.1 GCA_030673895.1 Verrucomicrobiota bacterium JB023 | reverse complement strand
ATTCCTCCCTGCCGCGATCGCAGCTCTCACCGAGGCCAACAACCGGGTGCGGGAGCGGTTTGGAGTCGGATGAGGCTCCGCTATCGAATCTCTGGAAGAGGTTCAGAACCTTTGCTCGAAGCTCGCCCCCGAGGCGGAGATTAAAATCCGCATGTTTTGACGCGGTGCTGAGCGGAAACCTCCGTTTCTCTCTGAAACGGTTGGTCTGGACGACTCGAAGGCACAAAAAAAGCCTTCTTTGGCATGGCCGGACCTGTCCGACGGCGAAAGAAGGCGGGGTCATCGCCATCAGCCCCTAGGAGGCCGAAGGCTGAAGGGGCGGAGCTTAGAATGGAGGCTCGCTCTCATCGACGGGCTCGTTATCGAAGGCCGCCTCGAGGCTTGAGAGGTGGGGCCCCGGCTTTTCGTCGCCTCCACCCTTCGTGATTTTCCAAGCGTGCAAGTTCACATAGTGGCGTCCCTTGTGCTCGCTGCCGCGGATATCAAAGTTCACATTCACCTTATCTCCCTTGGAGACTTTATCGAGCAACGAGGACTTGTCCTTGATGCATTCAAATTTAATCGGCTGGGGATACTTACCGTCCTGGACTTCGAGCACGAATTCACGTTTGGAGAATCCGCTTGGGAAAGTCTGGACGTCGCCGATTGCCTGGATGGTTCCTTGAAGCTCAAATGAGGGCATGAGCGGTTTGTTTTAATACAGGATATCGATTTGTCAGCCTTTTTTGGCGCAATCATGCGACACCAGGGGTAAAAGCCGCCTCATGCCACCGCTCATCGCCATCGTTGCCCATGACCCCAACCGCCTCATTGGAGCCAATGGAGCCTTGCCCTGGCATCTCCCGGCGGACCTTGCTTTCTTTAAGAAGACGACCTTGGAGCACTCGATTGTCATGGGCCGGAAGACCTATGACTCGATTGGCTGCCCCCTGCCCAAGCGACAGAATATCGTCCTGACCCGTGATCAGGATTGGCGACAGGAAGGAGTCGAAACCATTAGCTCGCTCGACGCCTTAAACAAGATACCCCTGCGGGATGGGCCGGTCTATATCATCGGTGGCGCTCAAGTCTATCAGGCCGCCCTGCCCCTCCTGGATAGCCTTCTCGTCACCCACGTCCGCGCCGCTTATGAGGGCGATACCTGGTTTCCCGAATACGAGTCTCTCTTCCCTCGGGAGGAACTTGTTGCCGAGAATGAAGAATTCGTCATCAAGCGCCATCTGCGACCATAGCGGAAACCACACCCTGACCGACCTCGTTTGACGAAAGCGCTTGTCCTATCAGCCTGAAGAGACTCAAAATCATCCATCCAACATGCCAAAACAGGATAAGAACGTTCGCCGGGCCGCAGTCTCCTGCCTCCGCGCCTGGTCCAAGGGCCATGAATACGCCGACTCATTGGTCGAAGCCCATGCCCGCCGCAATCACCTCTCGGCATCCGACCGAGGCCTGCTCAATGCCATCCTTCTCGCGGTCCTTCGGAATCGCCGCCTCCTGGACTTCTACATCTCCAAGCTGCGCCACGGTCATCTTGATCATGAAACCCGGGATATCCTGAGAGTGGGCCTGGCCCAGCTCCTCATCCTCGGCATCCCCGATCACGCTGCGGTCAATGAAACGGTCAATTGCGCCCGCGCTGCCGTGCGGGGTCTGATCAATGCCTGCATGCGCAAGGCGGTCGACAAGAGAAAACAACTCTTCAGCGCTGCTGCCGAGCTACCGCCAGCCGAGCAACTCTCCCACCCGGACTGGCTGGTGAAGCGCTGGAGACAAAACTTTGGCCCCGAGGAGGCCCTCGCCCTCATGGAGTGGAATAATGAGCCTGCTCCCACCTATCTGCGCCTTAATCCCCTTCAACCGAAATCAGCGGACTTGGCCCAAGACTCCCGCTTGTCGCCCATCGAGGGAGCGGCCGACTTCTTCGCCCTTGAGGGCCCGATACCTCAAGAGTGGACAGCGGAGGGCTTGGTCTACATCCAGGATCCCGCAACTCGCCATTCTGTCGAATTACTCGCTCCCCAGCCGGGCGAGACCATCCTCGATGCCTGCGCCGCGCCCGGGGGCAAGGCAGCCCTCATCGCAGCCTCGATGAAGAATGAAGGACGACTCCTCTGCTCGGACTCCAATGAGAAGCGATTGCCCCGGCTGAGCGACAACCTTTCCAATCTCGGAGTCACCATCGCTGCAATGGCTCACTTTGACTGGACCGGCGAACCTCCCAAGGAATGGCTCGGCTTTTTCGATGGCATCCTCCTTGATGTCCCTTGCTCGAATACGGGTGTTCTCCGGCGGCGGGTTGATGCCCGCTGGCGCCTGCAGCCCGCCCAGCTCGACGAGTTACTCACCGTGCAGGAGACCATCCTCAGGAATTCTCTTCGCTGCCTGAAGCCGGAGGGCCGATTGGTCTACTCCACCTGCTCCATCGAACCCGAGGAAAACATGGATCTCGTGCGCAAGTTCGCTACCGAAGAGGGCTTGACCATCGTTGACAGCATCGAGTCGTTCCCTCAGCGGGATAAAGTGGACGGAGCCTTTGCCGCGCTCCTTCGCCGGTTGGATTAACCTCTCGCAAGCGCTGAATTTCCGTTCGGACGGAATACTTAGGAAGCCTTAAATGACTAGCAGACTAGTTAGCGCGAAATCGCCTGTCCCAGACCTTCGTCCAAGTCCAATCTAACATCCTAATTTTCCGGCTGTTCCACGGCGAAAGGGCCCAATGACAACTTAGTTTCTCGTAATTTTTATAAAATCAGCTTTCAAAGCCAGATTGACTTTATAATTTCCCCGCATGCCCAATTCCCCGGTCAAGCAGTTGATTCTTTTCGCCCTGATGTCGGCACTTCTGTTAGCAATGCCCTTCTTGCTAAGGTAACAGATAGCAAATTTTACTTAGACAAACCGGCATGCTGAAGTTTTGAGTTTCATCCCGATGTCTCTGCTTTCAGACTCATCCGCGTGCTGCGCTTCACACTTTTTGGAATTCCCGTTGTCGTTGAGCCCTGGTTCTGGCTCACCACCTTTCTCTTGGGTGGCGGAATCAATTGGCTCAGTGGCGGAAGCAGTTCCGAGCTTCTCTGGATCCTCGTTTGGATGGTGGTGGCCTTCTTCTCCATCCTTGTCCACGAATACGGTCACGCGCTGACTGCCCGCAAGCATTCCGGCGGCCATAATCACATCAGGCTCTGGGGCATGGGAGGACTGGCTTATCATGAAGGTAGCCGGCAAACCAGGGAGGCCCGCCTCGCCACGATCGCCATGGGCCCCGGTGCCGGCCTAACCCTTTTTTGCCTGACCTGCCTGGTCATGCTTTTCGTTTATGGTCACTCCACGGGGCTTTCCCTCGTCAAGTATCTCACCATTCCTTACAGCGGCTTCTTGACTCCCGAGGCCCTCGATTACGTCAGCCGTAATGAGGCGAGCGTCCGGCTCTTCAGAATTCTCATCTACATCAATTTCTGGTGGTCTTTGCTCAATCTTCTCCCTGTCTTTCCCCTTGATGGTGGGCAGCTCTTGGCAGAATACACCGGCAAGCCCAAGCTCGCGCACACCGTCGGCTTCATCACGGCAGGAGCGATGGCGGCTTTCGCCTTCCTCTTTCTCAAATCAATTTTTATCGGCGTGCTCTTCGGCTTTCTCGCCCTGCAAAATTTGCAAGGAATGCAGGGTCAACAACCGAAGCTCTGACGCCGTGACCAATCTTGCTTAAGAGAAAAAGAGGAGCTTGCTCCCCGCCAAGAGGGCGAAGGTGACGACAATTCGCTCGAACCATCGTTGGGAAACCCGCACGAGCAGCCACTTCCCCCCATACACGCCAAGAACGATGATGGGCACCAACTTGAGATTAAAAAGCAGCGACTCCCCGGTGGTCATGCCCAAGCCCCCGGTGAAGGGAAGCTTGATCAGATTGACGAGAAGAAAAAAGCGCACCCCGTAGCCGACCAATTCCATCTTGGGGATCCGGCGCGAGATCAAAAAGAGCTGAAAGATCGGCCCTGCGGCATTTGCCACCATGGTGGCAAATCCGGCCACCACTCCGGCACCAGCACCGAATCCTCTCGATTCGGCAAAAACCTGGAAAGCGGACGGCTTCATCTTCCGAACTGATTGCAGGGCGACCATGGACAAGATGATGAGGCCGATGAGAGGCTTGGCCCACCCCTCGGGCATGCTTCGAAGGAGAAAGAAACCGAAGAACATCCCGATGAGCGCCGGCCAAATCATTTTACCCACTGGCCCCCAGCTCCCATGCTTGCGGTAGGCGGGATAAACGATCAGGTCCGCCACCACCAGCATGGGCAGAAGGATTCCTACCGAGGCCTTACCAAACAGCTCGGCCATCAGATAAACTTGGATGACCCCGACTCCGCCAAAGCCAGCCTTCGAGACCCCCACAGAAAGGGCGGCCAAAATTGCCATGACCCATTGCCAGGCCGTTAGTTCAAACACAGGCTCACTCCTCCCTGGTTGACTGATTGAGCGCCAACTTCTCGCCCTCTGAATCCACGTTCACGAAGGAGACCCGGGTGGAAAAAATCCGCTCCTGCCCCTCCCCGCGGCCTTTCCTGACTAGCACGTCATAAGTCACCGAGGTCCTCCCCGTTTTCTCGAGGATGGACTCGATTTCCAGAATGGTGCCCTCGCGCACCGAGTGGCGAAAGACGACCTCATCCATGGCCACGGTCACAAAGCGGCATTGCGGAAACTGCAAGCTGGCCGCTATCCAAGACGCCTCGTCCACCCAAGCAAGCAACCGGCCTCCAAAGAGAAAGCCGAATTGATTCAAGTCACCGGGTAGGACGAGGCGGTGCGTCTTCATGACCACAGGGCGCTCAATGGCGCGCGAGGCGGAGCGTGATGCGCTTCATGCGGTCATCACCCTTGGGAGACGATGTTTCAATCTCCGGATCATCCACCACGACGTTGTGAGCGATGCGCCGATAGTAGGCATTGAGGGGCTGCAGCCGCACGGGCTTGCCCGTTTCCTTAACCTTGTTCGCCGCCTTGAGGACGGACTCGCGGAGACGGGACTCCTGCTCGATGCGATAGTCCTCGCAATCGATACGCACTCGCTCGGCCTCGGGATCCCGCTTCTGGAGCACACGGTTCACCAAGTATTGAATGTCATCCAGCCGGTCCCCGTTCTTTCCAATCAAATATTTCCCCTGCGAAGTCCGGATCTGTAGGATCACTCCTTCCTCTCCCTCCTCACGCTCGATGGTGTACTCAAACCCCAATTTGCCGAGGACGGCATCCAACACTTCATGTGCTTGGTCAATTACGCTCATATGTTCTGATTTGGAAATCGTAGCGAGTTGGGCGCAGTGGTCAACACAGGTTAATTCTTGCTAAATCAAACGACCCTGATAACAACCCCGCCCCTGCCGTGAGCCAGCAATTAAAAATCGCCCTTCCGAAGGGCTCCCTACAAGCCCCGACCCTCTCGCTTTTTGAGAAGGCCGGATTTAATATTTACACCTCCGACCGAGGCCTGCGCCCATCCTCCGACGACTCGGATCTGGACATCTACATGATCCGGGCTCAGGAGATTGCCCGCTACATTGACCATGGTTTCGTTGATTGCGGAATCACGGGCTATGACTGGGCCTATGAGAATGGGGTCAATCTCGAGGATTTGGCGACCCTTCCTTATTCACGGGCTTCCACTCGTCCAACACGTTGGGTCCTCGTCGTTCCTGAAAACTCGACCGTCCAGAGCGTCCATGACCTCGCCGGCAAACGGATTGCCACCGAGGGGATGGGCATCACCAAGCGCTACTTGGAAGAAAAAGGAGTCGAGGCCGAAGTCGAATTCTCTTGGGGGGCCACCGAGGTCAAGGTGCCGGACCTGGTCGACGCCATCGTCGATGTCACGGAAACCGGCTCCTCACTCCGTGCCAACAAACTGCGCATCGTCGACGAGCTACTTTCCTCCTTCCCCCACTTCTACGCCAATCCCGGCGCTTATCAGGATGACTGGAAGAAGGAGAAGATGGACCGCATCGTCCTCATGCTGAAGGGGGCACTCGAAGCCCGTGATAAAGTGGGTCTCAAGTTGAACCTGCCCAAGTCCGCACTCAAGGACGTGCTGGAAATCTTGCCTTCCTTGCGCAGACCAACCGTCTCCCCTCTTGCCGAAGACGACTGGGTCGCCGTAGAGACCATCATTGGCGAGTCCGTCGCCCGCAAGATCATCCCTGACTTGAAACAACTTGGAGCTGAAGGTATCATTGAGTTCCCCCTCAATAAAATCGTCCCTTAACCACGGAGGGCAACCAGCCCGAAGATTTTAAAGTAGAAACAAGAACCCGAACCACTAAACACAATGGGATCGCTTAAAAAGAAGAGAAAAACAAAAATCAACAAGCACAAGCGCAAGAAGCGCATGCGCGCGAATCGTCACAAGAAGCGTCTCCGCTACAAGTCCTAAGCTCCGTCAGGGCTTGACCAATTCGCTTTCCTGCAAGGCACCCCACCACGGGTGCCTTTTTTAGGGCCTGCTGTGCGGGGTCATCATCTCCGGTCTCCAGACCAGCCTCCTTCCGGAGGAGGTTCCCTCCCAAGGTTCCGGTAGCCAGCTCTCCGATTTTCAATTAAATCGCTGGTGATGCTCTCTAACATTCACTTGCAACGCTGGGCCGAGGTTCTTGTTCGCCATGCCACCAAGGTGGAACCGGGCAAGGTGGTCCGGATCACGGCGATGCCTGAAGCCTCCCCTCTTTTGGAAGCAGTTTACCGCAAGGTGCTCGAAGCGGGTGGCCTGCCAATCGTCAATTGCCGGCCCGAGTTCCTTGGGGAGGCCTTCTATGAGCTCGCCAGCGACGAGCAGCTGGACTGGACCAATCCTCTCCTGCAGGCAGAGACCGAACTGGTCGATGCGACCATCAACCTCGCGGCATCGACCAATCTCCGCGCACTCGATCAGTTCGATCCCAAGCGGATCCAGCGAGCCGCGCGAGCCAACAAAGCCAGCCGGGAGCACTTCTTCCAGCGGGCCGCGGCCGCCGATGATGAGGAGCTGGCAGCCACCCTCCGCCCTCTTCTCTGGAGCACCACCCTCTACCCTACCAACGCCTATGCCCAGGACGCGGGGATGAGCCTACGGAGCTACTCTGATTTCGTCATCAAGGCTTGCCAGCTCGACCATGAGGATCCGGTTGCCTTCTGGGAAAGCCTCGACCAATGGCAGACCCAATTGGCCGAGAAACTGATGACTGGTAGCAAGCTGCATTTCTCGACCCCAGCAGGGACCGACCTCACTGTCGACATCTCCGGAATGCGCTGGCTCTCCAGCCCGGGACGCAAGAACTTCCCCGACGGCGAAGTCTATTCAGGCCCCAATCTCGACGCCTCTAATGGCGGCGCTGACGGAGTCGTTTTCTTCGACAAACGTTGTGTCTATCAGGGTCATGCTGTCCGCAATGCGCGCATCGTCATGGAGAATGGCCGCGCCACCGACGTGCAAGCCGAGGAGGGCGAGGACTTCCTGATTTCCATGCTCGATCAAGACGAGGGAGCTCGTCGCATTGGCGAGGTCGCCTTCGGCACCAACCGCGCCATTAATCGACCCACCGGCCAGATTCTCTATGATGAGAAGATGGGCGGCTCCTTCCATTTGGCCTTTGGCGCGGGCTACCCAGAGACGGGCAATGTCAACAAGAGCACCCTCCACTGGGATCTCATCGCGGGACTTGGCGAGGGCTCCAAGGTCACTCTCGACGGTCAGCCCTTCTGCGTTGACGGCACCTTCGTCACCATGCCTCCGGAAGTGGAGTGGTTACTGGGCTAAGGAGCCAGCTTCCTTCAACCCCTTTCGAGGAAAAGCATCGGTCCAATGCCGATGCTTTTTTTTCGTCATCCTAAAGGTGATTCTCCTGCGGATTGACCTTCTCGCACCGTAATTTTTAGAAGAATCCGCTCCGCTGTGCCGTATTGAGGCACAATGACTCGATGCCAAGCCGCACTGATTGTCTCAGTCTTGCTCAGCCCTCTCCTCCCGGCTCAAGAGGAACATGGGGCACCTCCCTATCTCGCGCCTTTCGAAAAAGGAGAAGATAGCCTCTGCGTCAATGATTGGTGGAATCAACCGACACCCAAGAATCCGAAAAATCTCATCATCGACCTTAAGGTCCCCCGGGATCAGACTGTCGCCTTCGGCATCTACACCACCCACCGGGGCATCCTCAAGCTCACCGCGCAGCTCTATCCGCTCTATCCCGACGAAACCCGGGAGGTTCGACTGGAAATCAAGGAAGACAACCAGTGGCGGGAAGTTGCCCGACAAGAAGTTCACGAATTAGGCTGGTCGACCACCTTCCGAATCCCGGACTGGGACGACAGCCGCGATACGGAATACCGCCTCCTCCATGGCGAGAAAGCCAGCTTCAAGGGCCTTGTTCGCCGTGACCCCAAGGACAAGAAAGTCATCACCTTGGCCGCCCTCTCCTGCAACTCCAATCAAGACCGAGGCCTGCGCCCGGAGTACACGCGCAATATCAATCACCAGAACCCCGACCTCATCTTCTTCGCCGGAGATCAATCCTACGACCACAAGCAGCACACCGCGGCTTGGCTCAAGTTCGGCCTCGCCTTCAAGGAACTCTTCCGCAGCCGACCTTGTGTGACCATTCCCGACGATCACGACATCGGCCAAGGCAACCTCTGGGGTGAGGGCGGCAAAAAGGCAAGCAGCATGGCCGGCCACGACGGCGGTTACTTCTTCCATCCCGAATATGTCAAAATGGTCGAGCGCCAGCAGACCGGCCACTTGCCAGACCCCTTCGACCCAACTCCTGTAGAGCAAGGCATCGGCGTCTATTACACTAACCTGATTGTTGGAGACGTCGATTTTGCCATCCTTGAAGATCGAAAATTCAAAACCGGCCCGAAGGATCGTCACCCCATGAAGGGCCCGCGCCCCGACCACATCCGCGATGAGAACTACGACCCCAAGGTGGTCGACGTCCCCGGATTGAAGCTCCTCGGCGACCGCCAGCTCAAGTTTCTCAATGACTGGGCCGGGGAGACCGAGGGAATCGAGCTCAAGGCAGTCCTCTCCCAGACTGGCTTCTGCGGCGGCGCCCACCTGCACGGCACCACAAGCAACCGGCTTCACGCCGACATGGACTCCAACGGCTGGCCGCAGACAGGCCGCAACAAGGCGCTCGCAGCGATCAAGAAAGCTAACGCGGTCCACATCGCGGGCGATCAGCACCTCGCTACCGTGATTCAGCACGGTATCGACGATTACCGTGACGGCCCCTGGGCCTTCGTCGTGCCCGCCCTCGTCAATACCTACTATGGGCGATGGTGGTGGCCTGCCGATGAGCAACCGGGCGGCAATCCTCCGGAGGCCACGGCCCTCCCCTGGGTCGGCGACTATGAGGACGGCTTCGGAAATAAGATCACCATGCACGCCTACGCCAATCCCGACCCCGAGACAGACAAACTGAAAAAGCGGGTCAAATTCGAGGACCTGCCCAAGGATCTCAACTGGGGAGAAGGACACGGCCTCATCCGTTTCGACAAGCCTGCGAAGACGGTCACCTTCGAATGCTGGCCCCGCCATGCGGACCTGACCAAGCCCGGTGCCGAGCAATACCCAGGCTGGCCCGTGACTGTTGAGCTGGAGAAGTGAAGCAGGTACCTCGCGAACGTCAGCTAGCGGGAGGCGGTTTTTTCATTCGATGCAGCCGCTTTCTTCATACTACTCTCCTAGCAAAACGATGATCCCCGCTCAATTAATGAACCCGCAACCCAGCAACGAGCCACAGCAATACAAGGTCTTTCCTCTCGCCACCGGCCTCTTCTCCGGCACGCTCAACCCCGTCAAACTCGAAGAGGCGCTCAACTCGCACGCCCGCGACGGATGGTCTTTTGTGAAATCGATTCACGAAACAAAAAAGGTTCTCGGCATCTTTTCCAGAGAAGCCCACTTCTTAATTTTTCGTCGCTGAGTCAGCCAAAGAGAGGATCTCAGCGCCTTTGGACAATTTCTTTCCAAAAAACTTGACCCAAGAACCTTGAATCCCTAAACCCTGCCCCCCTTTAAGCAATCAGCCCTATGGCCACTACCGAAGTTATTCTCCGCACCAAAGTCAAAAACCTCGGCTCCGAAGCCGATATCGTGAAGGTTAAGGCCGGCTTCGCGAACAACTTCCTCGTGCCTCAGGGTAAGGCTTACCCGGCTACCGAGGAGAACAAGAAGCACCTCGAAGACCTCCAAGTCGCTCGCCAAAAGCGCGAACAGGACGAACTTGCCGACGCCGAAAAAATCTCTTCCCGCATCAAGAAATTGAAGCCTGTCTTCGAACTTGAGACCGGTCAGGGCGGCAAAGCCTTCGGCTCGGTCACCAGCATGGACCTTCACAAGAAACTTGAGGAAGCTGGCATCGACATCGATCGCCACATCATCAAGCTCGACCAGCCGATCAA
>JAUTCR010000012.1 GCA_030673895.1 Verrucomicrobiota bacterium JB023 | reverse complement strand
CTAGTCATTTGCCCCGTAGCAAGTCGGCGAGGGCGTCTCGACTCCGGAGAGACTTTCGCAATCACAGGGGTCCCCTCGCTCTCCCGGAACCGTGACAACTCGAATGACGCGGCGCCTGCAAAACCTCGAACGCCCCCGATGGCGCGCTCACACTATCTCAAATCTTCCGACACTTTACCATGCTATCCCAAAGACCCTTCCAACCGCAAACCTCCTTCTTGCAGGAGGCACGGAAATCGTTCAAGTCATGCTAAACGGACCGCCTCAAAAAAATTCGTAAGTAACACGGAAGTAGGACCTCCTGTCAATAAGGCGCCCACTGGCGTGGTCGGATTGAGGTAGCACAGATTATTAGCCCATTACTGCCTCTGGAGCATGATCCGGAGCCGCTTGTAGATTTCCTCCTTCATCAGCTTCTCTTCAATTTTACGTTCTGCGCTTCTGACGCTCAATCCTTGGATCTTAATCTTTCCCACGAGAGGCAGATGGATATCACCTTCTTTCGAAACGGTATAATCATCATCCCACCTTTTTGCCTCCTGCTCAGTGAATCCCAGCAACTTCAGGGAAAAAGTATCGCCCGGTCGGACCGTTGCCACATTGAGCTTCTCTAGCATTGATATCTGGTCTGCGAGAGCTCGAAATCTAGGGTGCTGATTGCCTAGGCCAACTTGATTGAGTGTTGAGATTTCCTTTTCTAATTTGAGAAGTTCTTTTTGTGCAGTGAGATAATACTCATCATCGCGTCTGACTTCTTTCGCTTTCAACTCGCCAACTTTCTTCTCGGCAGCCTGATAGGCTGGGTGCCGTTCGGCCAAGCCCGCCGACTTCGCCGAGACAAGGGTGAGCTCCGCTCTAAGAAGAGCGGGTGACAATGATTCTGCGGAGGAGAAGGCCTGCGAACAGAATAGATAAATGGCGAGAGCACTGACACTGACAGTTTTCATTTTTCTAGGCTACGCCTGAAGTGTGGCACGGCGGAATTTAGACGTCGAGAGCGAAACGAACTATTGGGGCTTATCGCCGTTGCCACCACGCCTTTGTTAGCCGTTGTTCAATATACGGAGAAGTTCTTGGGACTCATCACTCTCGGCAATCAAACGCGCGGTGGCGCCCTCGGGGTCCGGTAAATCTGGATCAGCTCCAACACCAATCCAGTAACGAACGACATCGTGATGCCCGTAGACACAGGCAATTAAATGTGCTGACCCAGATTCGCAGACTCGGTTAATTGATGCACCTTTCTCAACCAGCAATCGAGCAACCTCAGTAGCACCCTCTGCAGCAGCCTGATAGAGCGGGAAATGCCCCTCGTCGTCGGCAATCTCAGTCAATGCACCTCGATCGAGAAGAAGTCGGACGACATCGAAATCAGACTCTTGTGCCGCAGAGTGAAAGAGTGAACGAGTATGATAACAAAGGTCGGGATCACCTCCAGCCTGCAAATAATTATCAACAACCGAGGAATCCCCTTCGACGATTGCGGCGACAATCGTTTCTGGATCTAGGTGACGACTCATTCCTTGTCCAAGTTTTAGTCCACTTCCACGCCCAAGGCGTTGATGTGCTATGACTTATTCGCTATTCTAGGAGCTTCTGCCAATCCTCTCGACTCAAGAGTGCGTGTTCTTCCCGAAGAATTCCTTGCTCATGCTTGGTCCAGTATATCATCCAAACATTTGGCTCGGGGAGATAGTCGGGCATCCGATCCTTCGATGGGAAAGCCCTGAAGTGTGGACACATCGAATCAGGATGATCTACCACCTCCAATACAATCTCATCTCCTGCCGTTACGTTCTCTGAAATCGGTCTAACTACCTGTAAGGTGAAGCGATGTAAGATTCGCAACTGATAAAACAGCGACTCCTCCATTTCATCTGAGAGATAAGCATCCATCTTCAGCTTCTCAAATTGCTCTTTCGAGATTCTATATTCGCGTCCCTTCAGCAAGTAAATTTTCTCAACTCCTGTAATCGTGCCCTCGAAAATTCGCGCTTCATCCCCTTCTAATTTTAGCAATTCACTAGTGATTTTCGGCATCGAGGCACCTGAAAAAGCATTCGTTAAGCTAACGAAATAGACGAAAAGCAATAGTCTTATCGAGTCCATCTTTTTTAGCGAACGTTAGAGTGCTGCCACCGGGGTGTCGATGTCCAAATGGACTAATACCCGGGCGGCTTGCCGACCGCGATTGATCACAGCGCGCCTATCCCGGTTGGCAGCCACGCCTTGTTCGACCAGATTAGTCCTCACTGTTTTCGTCTGCCCTCAAAGCAGATAATAAGAATTTTGCGGCAAGCTCCACCCTCTGATCAATCGTTCCATCAGGTAATGAAGAAGTTTCGGAATCGTATATCTCACCGTCCATTGCATGAAGAATTTCAATTAACAAAGACGCCTCGTTGTGTTCGACCTTGGCATCTATTATTCGGTTCTTCTCATCGATGCTAACCGAGTGCAAAACCGGATTCATTCCGAGGCCTTGAAGTTGGAGAAGCTCAAAAACATTCTTTCCTGACTTCTCTACAGCCAGCGAAAATGCCTTTAGAGAGCCTGAACTAATAGGTAGTCGAAATGAATGTGCATGCTGCTCGCATGACGAGGCACACTGAACTACCAACAAAATGGCCACTATCGTAGCAGTGATGTGATTCATCCTAATACTTTTTAGTCGAACGTTCAAGGCCTGGCACCCGCTACTGGGAGCGCACCCCCGATTCTGGTTTGGTTTTCTCGTCACCCTCTGGCTTCGACTACGGAGCGGTAGCGGGTTGCTCAGCGCCGTCTTGTTCTGCCTTGGTTAGTTCGACGAAGCTCGCCTCCGTGTCAGCATTGAGCAATCGGAACTTGCCATCGTTCAACGTCAATGCGGATGCGAGTTCTGCATCATCAGAGAGCTTGGATTCAAACAGCAACAGCATCCCGTCACTCAGATACCAATGCCCATCTTTCATGTCAGGACGAAACGCTTCACAAGCCCACTTGCCATTCGGGCTAAGCTCGAAGGTGAAAATAGTCTTCTCGCCGTCCTCCGTGTAAGAACCAGACCAATTACCGTAAAGCGACTTCAAGGTCTTGTCTGCAATCTTCGTATATTTGAGCTTCGGATTCTCCATCCATTCGGTCCAAATGTAGTGAATGGTGGCTGCTCCCTCCTTCAGCAACTGGTTCTCAGCGTCCTTCTTCGGCTCTTCATCAGCGACGATTGAAGAAACGGCGAAGACACTAAGTGCTAAGATGAACGAGACAGATATAATTTTTTTGCCAGAACGTCAAAGCTGACCCGCGCCTGACCTGGGAGCGAGCTTTGATTTCAGGTTGATGGTTAGAATGGCCATGTAAATTTTGACTCGAGACGGTCAGGCGTTGGCGTCCAGCTGCTTGTTAGCGCCGGGTGGTGAGTAGACCCATTGGCGTTCCACCCCGGGAAAGCTGAGTTTTCCAGTGATCGACCACAACATCCAATGTGAATCAAATTGGTTCTTTAGCGTGATGTCGAACTCATCCTTCGGACAGAATAGTAAGCGACAGGGGTCGCCAAATCGCTCGACCATCACAGCTGCAATCTCTTCCGAACTAGCTTCCTTCGGCAAACCAAGAGCGGTAGCTGCAAGAGCAATAAATGCCTCTGGTTCGAGCGCGGTAGAACTGGGAATCTTTACTTCCAGTGTTGGAGGAGGTTCCTTCACTGGGAAAAAGAAACACCCAGCCTTTTCGTCCCACTCATAGTGCTCTCCCTCCACGTGAACTTGCCAGGACGCGTCCGGTAGAATCCCGCGGATCGTTGAGAGCAGCTTCGCCCAGTGCTTCTCCTCTTCTGCGGTTTTTATTCCGGTCGCTCCGGAGAAAATGATATCGGCATTACGGGGCTGGAACTCGGGGACGTGCAGTTCGTATGCCAAGAAGTGTTCGTAGACCTCCTCTTCTTGTTCCGGTAGCCCAGCCGCATCGATTGCCGATTTGATCAGCTCGGTCTCTGCTTCGGACAAACCGGTTGATCGTCTAGCTTCGTAATAGATACTTACGCCCATTTTTGTGCTAACGTTATAGGCCACCCATCCACTACCGAGGGCGCGCTACAACTTCAGGGTTAAGGGTTAGAATGGTCATTCAGATTTCGCCTTAGGACGGGTAGCGGATTGGTGTACGCCGCCTTGTTCGACCAAGTTTTTTTGGGGTGTGCTTTCGATGGCAATTCAAGATGGCAGGTAGGATACAGGATTCAGCGGATAAGTCCATAGGTGTATCAGAAGCCTATCCACACGCCGGTGATGGTGACGGCGAGGCCAATCACGAAAATAATCAGTAGGGAGAAGGTCGACTAACTACGGTTATGAAATCCGTCTGAAATCCCTCTTGCGAGTCCCCGAATGAATGAGATTACACCTCCCAGAATAAAAACGTCACACCACTGCCAAGGCGAAACCTCGTTCTCGTCATGCCTAGCGAAACTGAGTGCCAAAGCAGCCGCGAAAGTTATGGTACCACCAAATGCAACCATGATTATGCCGAGGGTATTCATTCTTAGTCGAACGTTAAAGGTATGCCAGACGGCGAACAAGCAAAAAGCCTCCGCCTTGTCTACGCAAGTGATCAAACCGGCGGGTCCGTCTTGGCATCACCGCCTTGTTGGGCATCTTTTATCCGTCGTAGTACACTTTGGTTGGCCATCGATAATGTCTGTCGTTTGCTCTGCACCACTCAGGAAAATCATTGTATTCTGATTGATTGAATAGCTCCCAGTCATCCAACATACTAACGTACTCTTTGTACTCTTCAGCCAAGGATTCGAACCACTTGCTCGGCATATAGCCATCAAGCAGCTGACCTACTCTAAACAGTGAGCTCCGACATTCATCTAGAGGTGACAACAATATTGATTCGTCGAGATGGTGAGTCGCATAATCAACATTATCCAGCTCTATGCCGATTAATCGACGACGGACTGGAACGTCACTTGGCTCCGCAGATAAAGCAGCCTCCAGGTGAGCAAAATCCGATTTCATTAATCCTAACCACCTTAAGGGCTCAAAAGCAGCCGGTGATTCGGACAACCATTCTTCAAGAGTCGGGAATAAAAGCTGAGTCAGTATAGGATGCGTTAGAAACTGATGCGCCTCTGGTGTTCTAGCGTCTGCACTTAGGATATCGAGGACAATTCTTCTTTTAGCATTAACGTCCCGCCCTATGGCTTCTTGGATAAATTTGTGTAATGCTTGAAGAGCATCAGTCCTCAACCCTTTCTCTCGCAAATTACAATATTCTGCCAATCCATTCAGCTCAGGGATAGATGAAAGCTCGCTACTGAGACCTCGTAATCCTTCGAAATTTTTACGATTCCAGTAGTGCATTATTTTTGCCCAACATTCAAGGCCTGCCACTCGCTACTGGGAGCGCCCCTTCGATTCAGGTTTAGCGTTCGAGTTTCCATCCGATTTCGACTCCGGAGCGGTAGCGGGTTGGTCAGCGCCGCCTTGTTCTGTGCTTTTTGTGATGAGCTTTCGGAGCGCCTTGACCGTCTTCTTCGCTTCATCTTCGTCATGTAGAGTGATTTCAAGTGAAGGGGTATCGATCTTGCTCTGAACATACGGAGCAAGTAGTGCACGGTCGCCGATACGAATCAGAAGTCGCTTCCCGATCGTTCCAGCAGAGAGCTTGGCAAACTCCTTCTGAGCTTTCTTGTCGAGGCGGATTACTACCCTAAAGACATCGTCGACACCCTCGACCCGATCGGATCCATCCCGGTTCATTCGCGTCCACTTCTGCTTGTCGGGGCGCATCGTGACAGCCACCAGTTTGGAAACTTCCAGATCAGGTTTCTCCGCGCGGAACCCGTTAATCTCCAAGTCTTCAATCTTGATTGGCTTTGAGTTTTTGAACTGTTTCTCGTGAATGACGATGAACTCCAGTGAAGCGTCGGCGTCTTGTGCTACGGCGCTGGCAGTCGTAGCAACGAACGCGACAATGAGAGTTAGTAATACCTTCACTTTTTCACAGAACGTCCGAGCGCTGGCGCCCGCTACCGGGAGCGCCGCGTCGCGACAGGGTTAAGAGTTCGAGTAAAGAGGGTCATGTCAACTCACGGCGGGGTAGCGGGTTGTCCAGCCGCGTCTTGTTCGCTGCGTTAGTCGCTCCCGAGGGGGTTCCGCTCCCATCCCATCCCTACGAGCTTAGCAAAGTCGTCTTCAGATCTACAAGCCACGCTATACTGGGTGTAGCCGAATGAATACTTCAGTCGGGAAAGCAACCTTCCGTTATCACGGTCAAATTGAAATCGGACTCGGCCATCCCAAACTGTGTTCCATAAATCCGTCTCTCCTCCGGTCCAGAATGTCGGGACGTCATGGCCAATTAGGTCAGCAAGTGAATCTGACGTCGTTCTAACCGAAAACTTTGAATACTGGATCGACGCCAGAACAAGGGTGATCAAGAACGCACCGATACTCCCGTCTTGGATATCCCACTCAGATGCCTTTCGCGGGCGCCGAGTGACGATCTCAAAGTCATCACCAGAGGGTCTGACACCCAACTCCACCAGATTCTCGCGACCAACGAGGACTAAGGCTCCATCATAAATAGGAGGAGGCCACTCAACCGCATGGCTCTCCCAATGACGTACAGCTTGCGGCACTCTCTCCCCAATCCAACAAAGCTCTTCTATCGCTCCTGGAACATTCGTCGGTAAATATGTCTTCAGCTCAGGAACCGCGAATCCGATGTTTCCATACCAATCACGAATGAACTGCGGGAGTAGAGAGTTAACCTTCTCTGGCTCGCCATACTTGGCGAGCGATGCAGCTGCGTTACCTGAAAACGCAGTTGCCAGGAGCGAGGTGAGGAACTGGCGTCTTTCCATTTCTTCAGCGAACGTTCAAGCACACCCAATCCGACCGACTCAGCGCGCTTCCACTACTTCTACCACGTCCCCTCCTCCAAGCAACCACCAACTCGCCAGCGCGGTCGGATTTGTGGTGCTGCTGCTTTATAGGACAACCGGACTGATTCACTAAGCGGAGGAAGGAGGCTCGGAACGATAGCCTCCACGTCTCTCCTCCGATTGTGAACAAGTCCGTCGCGCGAC
>JAUTCR010000011.1 GCA_030673895.1 Verrucomicrobiota bacterium JB023 | reverse complement strand
GGGGATTCCCCCTGCACATAGGCGTGCCATTGGGAGGCGGTCAGGGTTCTCCCGGAGGCGAGCGTGAGGTGGGGTTGGTTGAGGAGAAAGTCGAGCCGGGTGATGTCGATTTTCTCTCCTGAGGGAGTGATGAGGTCCTTCGCCGGGAGGCTTATCGGCTTGTCGTGCCAGCGGAAGTCGAGCTGGAGATTTAGCGCCGCAGCTGGCAGGGAACAAAGGAGAAGCAAGGCGGCGAGAAGTTTCACGAGTAGAACGGGATGGAGCAGAGGGTAAGGGGAAACCGTCAAGATGCAAGATCGGGGCCAAGCCGGGGCCCAGCGACAAGCGCGGGACCCGGACTTTCAAGGCAAGCAATCTCGAGGGTGGGGGGCTTCTTGGCTTTCTGGAAATGCGCCTACGGTTAATGCCGGGAGGGAAGGCCCGTCAGAACGAAGGGTCGGGCCCTAGTCTTCAGAATGGGTGTAGGAATTGCTTGAGGTGAATTCCAAGGCCTCGTTCTGAGGAGGAGGGCCGGAGGCGTAGAGGGTGGCCGAGTAGCTTTGGCCCGCCGTCATGCTTGAGGTGTCGAAGGAGAGGGTTGCCGTCGCCGAAGTGCTATCGGCGCTATAGTCGATGACGGTGGCGCTCACTTCTCCCACGGTCGCGCCAGTAATAGGCGTGATCTCGGGCGGGAGGACGCCCGAAAAGGTGAAGGGGAAGGACAGGGTTCCTTCGGAAATCGTGGCCCCGGTGGCATCCTCGTAGGCTGCCACTCCTGTGCGAGTGAGCCGGTAAAATACCTGTCCGTCGCCGGTCGGGATCGAGCTGTCGTCTTCAACTGAAAGGTGATTCGAGTCAGCGCTGAAAATCTCTCCGGACTCGTCCCACGTCTCCAGCTCGGTCGAAGTATCGACGCGGTATTCTCCTCCTTCGATGACGCTCCAAGTGATGGTGACGATGCCCTCATCTTGCACAATACGCTCAGGCTTGTCCTCAAGGGCTTCTCCTCCTTCGAAAAAGAGGGTGACTCCCGCCGGGATTGAGGTCGCCGTTCCGGCAAGAGAACTGTCGCCAAAGTAGGCAGGTGCGAGATTGTAGGGATAGGTGGGGTCTCCGTTCTCTTTGATGGCCGTGAAATAAGCCCAGGTTCCATCCGGGAATTCCGGCGTCACGCAATAGCGCACGTTGTATTCATTGAGGTCATAGTGGGTCCCGTCCACGAATTCGCCATCGATTTCAACTCCCTCGTAGAGATCGAAGCCGCCGAGATCGCCCTTATAGGCATAGTCCTCCATATAATGACCCAGAACGAATTCATCGTTCACTGGCGGTCCATATTGGCTTGCGGACAGAGTCGTGGACGATTGCATGCCAAAGGTGATGACCCATTGGGGGAGGCTGGTTCGCCCGGTCGCTTCCCCCTGCTGGTTCGTTCCGCTCGCAGTGGTCAGGTCCTCCGTGCCGTTGGTGCCGTCGCGCTCCTGATAGCCGGTGATCATGAGACGCACTTCCGACGACGCGTCGGTAGGATCGCTGTATCCGTAGGGACCATACATCGGAAGTCCATCGTTGACCCAGCCGATGATGGGGCTGTGCTGGCCGTTGAAGTTCTCGCTATAGGGATTGGTGCCGCCCTTGGAGACGAGTCCGGTGAAGACGACGGTGGGATCATGGTCCACGGAATCCCCAAGAAGATGCCGCAGGGCCGGAGGGTTAGCGTGATAGTGATGGCTCTCCTGAGCCTGATGGGAATTGCCGGAATCGAAGGTCGGTCCTTCATTGACGAATGCGTCACGGTTCCAGAAGCCATCGCCGGAGCCGGACGCTTCGGAGCCCGGTCCGCCGTCAGTGCCGGAGGCGGCTACGTAGCCAAAGGTATCGGTCGTGTTATAGAGGGCGACCCCATTGACGAAGAGCCCGCAATTCCCGGGATTGCTCAGGTTGTTGGGGCTCGTGTAGTCCTGTGGATAATTAGTCTCGCGGGGAAAGCGGTAGATCATCGCCGCATTGCCCGGAAAGGAGGCAAAGAGAGTGTTGCGAACGTAGATATTATCGTACCAAGGGCCGGCGACGTGGGTGGGCAACCCGGTGGAGCGGACGTAGACGGAGTCGTCTGAAAAAGAAATCTCTTGGACTCCCCCATAAACGGGAACGGTTTGGTCACCGGCGGCGATGCCGATGTTGTTTCCGGGAAATTCCGAGCGATCCCAAGTGGTGACGGACGTTACCGTGGTGGGGCTTCCGTCGAGGTAGGATTCTTTCTCGGTCGTCTCGGACTCAATGGTCTCCCAGATTCGGGCAAGCTTGCCAGCGTCTTTGGTATACCAGGAGTCGAGGAGCGGCTCTGCGGAAGCAAGTTGGTTCGAGAAGGCAAGGGCGGGTAAGAGATAGAGGTGAATCGTGCGCATCATTGTTGATCAGGTTACCCTGACGATTGCAGCCGAATCTCTTTAAGGGAGAATGTGGGTTCTAGGTATTATTCGTAAAATTTAGGTTAAATCGGCGATTCTCCGGCATCGAATTCGATTGGCGGTCGTGCTGATGAGTCAATGGAGGTCGCGAATTCCTGATGATGTGCACCGTGTTTTTGGGAGTTTTCCGCGCTTTTTCACAAGCCCCTTACAAAGAAGAAGTTGATTTGTGATAGGTGCCGGTGCCGAGAGGGCCGGATAGAAGACAGGCCGCATTTTGATCAAAATGCGGCCTGCTGGGTTTTTTGGGTTGAGGCGGGTTGGGTTATTTACGGGTCAGAATGATGTAGACGGCGTGGATGATGCCGGGGATGTAGCCGAGCAAGGTGAGAACAATGTTCAACCAAAAGTGCATCCCGAAACCGACTTGGAAGAAGACTCCGAGGGGTGGCAAGAGCACCGCGACAATTATGCGGAGCAAATCCTTGGTTCCTTCATTGGATGAGGTTGGGGTCGTGGTCGTATTCATATCGACTCTTCTTTTGCAGCCGGACGGCCAAGTTTGATATGGTTTGTAAGCGATTGAAAGTCAGTGTTTATTACGGTTTTGGGACAGGTTGGAGGTTGTCCTCAAAGCGCGATCTGCAAGCTTCTCAATTGCCAAAGGCAAGAAAAAGGCCCTCTTCCCTCGCGGAGAGAGAAGAGGGCTGTCAACACGCCCAGTAAATCTGTGGAAGGAGAGCGACGAGCCTTCGAGTTGGCCTCGACTCCTTTACTTGTTTTCTCGCTTGGCCCTAGCCGGACAGGGGGATCCCATCGAAGAGGGAGGGCCTTCCTCCTCGCATCTTCAGCCGCCTGTAGATTCGTGGCAGAATTCCGTTCTTCCCTGTATTCAAGACCCGGCGGGGCAAGACCTTCACCGGAGGCTCGGGCTGGGTTGATTTGGCTTGGGGGGGAGTGGACTCGGGTTTCATTCGCGCAGGCTGATTGGATGACCAGGATGTGAAGTCTTGATTTTAAAAGGAGCGTCGAATCGTGAAGTCTTCGTTAAGTTGGGCCTCGTCGCGCTTTGGCCGCCTCGTCCCCAATTGTTAAGAGCTGGTAAAATTGGTGGGAGGATGCTCTGTCCTCCGGCTATACTGTCCCTCGAACAATGGGCGAGTGTGATCAAGTAAAGCATCTGCTGGTGGTCGATGATGACCGCAAGCTTTGTGGACTGGTTCGGGATTATCTCGAACCCTTGGGCTATCATGTCGAGATGCGGCACACGGGGCCGGATGGTTTGGAGGCAGCCCGGGAGGGAGAGTGGGAGGCGGTCATCCTCGATGTCATGATGCCGGGAATGGATGGCTTCGAGGTGCTGAAGGAATTGCGTAAAACCTCCATGGTGCCCGTCCTGATGCTGACTGCCATGGGAGAGGAGGCGGACCGGATTGTTGGGCTCGAAATGGGCGCTGATGATTACCTGCCGAAGACTTTTTCTACTCGTGAGCTCTTGGCCCGGCTGCGAGCCGTCGCCCGACGCTCGAAAGTGGCCGTGCCTGTCGAAGACGAGGCCATGGTGGACCTGATAAGCGATGGACTCGTCGTCAATGAGGCCAGCCACTCGGCAGTTCTGGATGACGAGCCGCTTGAGCTGACCGCTCTCGAATTCGCTCTCTTGGTCGGCCTGATGCGAGCGAAGGGGCGGGTGAAGTCGCGAGAGGCGCTCATTGAAGAAGTGAGCGAGAGGCGCTTCGACGTATTTGACCGCTCAATTGACGTTCATATCTCCGCGCTGCGTAAGAAGCTCAAGGATGATGTGAAAGAGCCACGGTTCATCCGGACCGTTAGAGGAGTGGGTTACCAATTCGTCGGATAAAGAGCCCCAGGGCAGTGGCGTGATGAGAAAGAAGCGACGACTTGGGAGTCACCGTTGGGGGCTGCCCCTCTACGGGCAGGTTCTGTGTTGGTTTTTTCTCAATCTGACCGTCGTTATGCTGGCCCTTGAGGTCGGCTTGCGTTGGCAGCTGGGCTATGGGGTTGATGGGCTTCTACGAACCCGGACTGAAGAGAGAATTCGCGATGTGGCCGCTCTGGTGGCAGGGGAATTACGAGTGGTGGAACGCGACGATTGGGGCGGGATCCTGGAGCGATTGGGTGAACGCTACGAGGTGGCCTTTGCGATGTATCGTCCGAATGGCGACTATCTGAAAGGAAGTCGTATGGAAGAGATTGAGGACGAGCTGAAGGCTTTCTTTCCGGCTCACGGGAATCCGATGGAGAAGCGGAACCGTAGGCGAGGGAAACAGCCGCCTCATCGCCGTTGGAAGGGCGATGAAGAGAATAGTGACCCCGGAACCAACGCGCCTGATTATCCTCCGCCGCGCTGGCCAGAAGGCCAGTCGGATACGAAGATTGGTAAAAAGTTAGGGCTGAAGGCCTCGGACAGCGGTACTAAATGGGCGTGGTGTCCGATAGGAATAGGGAATGATGAGCATCGCCATCCGCCAATTGGCGTTCTTGCGATTAAGGCGAGCAAGGGTCAGGGGGACCGCATCTTCGCTAACACCCGGCCTCTCGTGGGGGCGGGAATCGGCTTGGTCGTTCTCTCCGGCCTGCTTTGGCTCCCCTTTGTTTATCGAGTGAGAAGTCGATTGACTCTGATTACGGCCGGGGCCGAGCGAATCTCAGAGGGAGACTTCGGAGTCAATCTCGCCTCGGCCCGCGGCGACGAGATTGGCCGCCTCAGTCGGGCGATCCAGCGGATGGCTGAGAGGTTGGATTCCCTGGTTTCTGGACAGAAGCGTTTTTTGGGAGACACCGCACACGAGCTTTGCGGTCCCTTGGCCCGCATGCGGATGGGGCTCGGAGTGCTAGGTAATCGCCTCAAGGGGGCGGAACGGGAACGATTGGCTGCAGTGGAGGAGGAGGTGGAAGAGCTGGCTAGACTTGTCGATGAACTGCTCGACTTCTCGAAGGCCTCGCTCACTGCGGGCAGGATGGAGATGCAGCATTGTGAGCTCTGGTCCCTTTGTGTCTCCGTCTGCGAGCGCGAAGCGGAGGGGTCTGAATGGATCGTGAAGGGAGGCGCGGGAATCGAGCTCGAGACTAACGTGCGCCTCTTCCGCCGCGCGCTCGGCAATGTGATCAGGAATGCGGTGCGTTATGGTGGAGGCGAGCCCGTCACTGTCGTTTGCGAAGAGCATGATGGTGAGATGTGGGTCGGTGTTCTTGATCGGGGTCCGGGATTGCCGGAGGAATGGATGGAGCGGATTTTTGAGCCCTTTGCCCGGCCCGAGGAAGCTCGGACACGCGAGGGAGGTGGCTCGGGGCTGGGGTTGGCTATCGTCAAAACTTGCATGGAGAGTCTCGGAGGGCGCGTCTTCTGCCGCAATCGGCAGACAGGTGGCCTTGAGGTGGTCCTTGTTATCCCGCTTCAGCCACCCCCAGCGTAACCAATGCTTAGGATGTCTTAGCTTTTCAAATGAATAGACTTTCCTGGGACGGTGCCTTAATGAAAAAGTCATGATTTGGGCATCGCTCGGGCTTTTTCTGGCCGTCACGGGACTTCTACTTTGGGGAATCCTGCGGGCGCGACGCCGTCTCTATGTCTCCCCCGGAGGAGTCACTTTGCCTGTCGCGGAAGTGCCTGCTGAAGTGATTGAGAAGCTCAAGCCCTGCGTCGAGGAGCTCATGGCCAATGGTTTCGAATTCGTTGCTGCACGGAAGGAACGTCAGGTCGATAGCAGCGAGGCTTGGCAAATTATCTCCCAGGCTGCGGAAGGGCGAGTTTGGAGCGCGGCCGGGTTCAAGCCGGCTACCGGCGAACTCACCGTGTCCATGGAGAGTTACAGCGAGGATGGGCGGGCCGTTTTGACCAAGGCGGGTTCGCTCGCATCTGAGGTGCCTATTAATAAGGAGCTTCCCGAAGGATGGATTGTCGCCGAGGGGAATTACGACTCCGCGCGTCGCCAGGCTGAGACTCATGCGAGCTCGATTCAGCGTGTGGAGATGCCTTTGGGCGCCCTATCGCTCGAAGCATTTCTAGAGCGACACGACCGAAGCGTGGCTTGGCCTCTTGAAGTGATGGGCGAGCGAGGGTGGCTTCGCTTGGCTGGCGACCAATGTTGGAAGATTAGTGGAGGCAAGCTTCTACCTGCCGCTTTGGCTGAACTGCGGCGTCTATTCGAAGATCGTTTCCAGAAAACGGATCCATCTTGGGTCACTCCTTTGGAAGCCGCCTCGAGCGTTCCTGAGTCTGGCCCTGAATTGGAGGAGCCTCAGCCAGAACCGATGCCGGAGGAAAAGGTGGATCCTGATCTGGACGAAGCCGTCAGCGAAGCCATTGCCGCGACGGAAGCCGTGGCGACACGTCGCGCCCCCCGCGATGAAGTCGCTGCAGTGGAGGCCGAATCGCCCGCAGTCATAGAGAAGGAAGAGAGTGAGGAGCCTTCAATCGACGAGAGCATCCCAACTGAAGAAGGGTTGGAGCGCGACTGGGCCCTTTATCAGGTGCAAGCGGCTCGAGGCAGTTGGGCCTATTGGGGGAGGGCTTGTGGTGGAGGTCTTCTTTGGCTGCTTTCCTTGTTCGGGCTATTGGCGTTCCTTGCTGCCCAAGGATTGGTCGCGTGGAATTTGCTCATTCATTGCCTCATTGCCCTGATTCTGCACGAAGCCGGGCATGCTCTGATGATGGCGGTGGGCCGTTGCTGGGATTGGTCTCTATTCCTTCTGCCTTTCCCGCACCCTATGAAGGCCAGGCTCCGTGGTCTTGGGGGTGGTTTCAAGGAAGCGTCCATCATCCTCGCAGGGCCCTTGCCCGGCATCGTCCTCGGGATTCTGTTATTTTCCCTCTCGTTCAGCGGCGTCGCCTTCACCGACTTGGTCCTCGATTTCGCCTTAGCCTTGGTTCTGATGAATCTGCTCACCCTGCTGCCTTTTCGTCCGCTTGATGGTGGGCGATTGCTGGACCTTTTAATCTTTCGAAGCGTGCCCGTGTTCCGGGTCTTGGCTCTGCTTTTCGGCGGACTTGTCTTTCTCCTTCTTTCTCCCTTCGGGCTGGGATGGCTTGGGATTCTACTCGCGGTTTTTCTCTGGTTAGGAATTCCTGCGGCCAAGAAAGCTCAGAAGCTCCTGCCATGGGTGAGGGCTAACCAAGCTAGCGAGGGGAGTGAGGCCGAGCGAGTGAGAGCGGTCCTCAATGTCTTCCGCCAGCGTTCCCACGCTGGTCTATTAAAAGGGCCGGGGTGGGCTGCCTCGGTCGACTATTATGAGGGAGAGGCTAGAAGCCGTCCTCCGAAGATGATGGGCTGGCTGCTTGCTGCCGTGGCAGGTGGGATATGTCTCCTTCTACCGTTCGCGCTGCCGGCGATCGCAATCGGAAAGACCGCTCAGGAGCTGGTCGGTTTGCAAAAAGAGGCCCAAAGCCTAGCCAAGACCGTTGGGCCAAAGGCAGAGATGCCAGCTGATGCATCAGAAGACCTCGCCTTCGAGCTCGATTGGCTTGCCGAGTCCGCTCGACAGGACCCGGCGGATACCGCTGTGGGCTTATCATCGGCGGAGAGTATGAAGAGTATTCGGGAGCTTGCATGGGAAGAGGCTGGCCCGTGGCTACGGCAAGATCCGGAGGAGAACGGGCAGGTTCTGGGAAAGATCATCACTGTATTAGCGAGGAATGCGCCCGCTTATGCTGAGAGAGGCCACTCATCTGTCGCCCTCAAGGACCTGAGCGTGGCTTTCCGGATTCTTCGATCGCTTGAGCCCCGGGAGTCACTGGAAGCATGGGTCGCTTGGCTCGAGCTTGAGGAAGAAGTCCTCCGAAGTTTAGAGGCCGTGTCCGCGAGTAACGAGATAAGAAGCGAGCTCACCGACTGGTACCGCGCCGCGATTCGTCGCGGGTCGCAACCGGAGGGGCCCCGCATGGCTGCCATGCTCCTGGGAGATGCAGCTGACTTTTCCCTCGTATTGGAGAACGGCCTCGCTGCGCTGGAAGCAGGAAACACTCATGCTGATCCCTCGCAGGGAGAGTTCCTACCTCTTCGCGGCCGCAGCATCATGTCCTTAGTGGGGATGAGCGCGGATTGGTTGCCCGTCGCGAGATTGAAAGAAGAGATCGACTTGGCGAATCGTTGGCGGACCATGGGCTTGATTCACTCCCTGCCGGACGATTGGGACGCTCAGCCGGAGACTCGGGAGCGATTGGCCGGGCTCCTTGAACGAATTCGGGAAGTCAGAGCCCTGAGGGAAGTGGCCTTGGCTGCCCTTGCCATTAAGCGAGGTGGTGCCGCCAGCGAGAGTGCAGAGCTTGTGAGGCTAGAGAACGAACTCGGTCGCCGGGTCGAACTCGAGAGGGAAGAAGACGAGACGAGCATTAGGGTTCACTCTTCAGCGGGTGCTGCAGAACTCACCTGGCGCCTGCGGTGAGGTTGTTACTAGAGGAATAGTAGAAGTGCCTATTTAGGCTAATGTGGAACAAAGTGCTGAATTCGTGTTCCACGGCGAAAAGCAAAAGGTGGCAGAAAAGAGGAGAAATGATGTTGACGTTTTCTCTGAGGGTGATTAGCTTGTCGCCCGCCGCGCGACGCGGCCCACGAGAAACCAAAGCGAGTCGGTAACGGACAGAGTGCCAAGCCGACTTTTTAGTCTCCGTGTGAATGTTCCTTTACAGTGCGAATTTTGTGAAGCAGTGGATGCTTCATGAAATGGAAAGTAAGGCTAAGTTGTGTGCTGCGATTTTGAAAAGTCGCACTTCATCTGGACTTGTCCAGATGGGGAAAACAATTTGGTAATTAAGAACGCAAAGCGTTTTTGAACCTAATCAATTTTTTACGGAGAGTTTGATTCTGGCTCAGAACGAACGCTGGCGGCGTGGATAAGACATGCAAGTCGAACGAGGATACTGAATAGCTTGCTAATTGGTATTCTAGTGGCGGACGGGTGCGTAACACGTGAGCAACTTGCCCCAATGTGGGGGATAGCCCGCCGAAAGGCGGATTAATACCGCATGTGGCCTTCGGGTCAAAGATGCCTTCGGGTGTCGCATTGGGATAGGCTCGCGGCCTATCAGCTAGTTGGTGAGGTAATGGCTCACCAAGGCGATGACGGGTAGCTGGTCTGAGAGGACGATCAGCCACACTGGAACTGAGACACGGTCCAGACACCTACGGGTGGCAGCAGTCGAGAATCATTCACAATGGGGGAAACCCTGATGATGCAACGCCGCGTGGAGGATGAAGGCCCTAGGGTCGTAAACTCCTGTCATCAAGGAGTAAGCCTTGTTCGTTAATAGCGTGCAAGGTTGATAGTACTTGAAGAGGAAGGGACGGCTAACTTCGTGCCAGCAGCCGCGGTAATACGAAGGTCCCAAGCGTTGTTCGGAATCACTGGGCGTAAAGAGTCTGTAGGCGGCGCGGAAAGTCAGATGTGAAATCCCGGGGCTCAACCCTGGAACTGCATCCGATACTCCCGCGCTAGAGTAATGGAGGGGTAGCAGGAATTCTCGGTGTAGCAGTGAAATGCGTGGATATCGAGAGGAAGACTTGTGGCGAAAGCGTGCTACTGGACATCTACTGACGCTGAGAGACGAAGGCTAGGGGAGCGAAAGGGATTAGATACCCCTGTAGTCCTAGCAGTAAACGGTGTGCGCTTGGTGTGGGAGGATTCGACCCCTTCCGTGCCGGAGCTAACGCGTTAAGCGCACCGCCTGGGGAGTACGGCCGCAAGGCTAAAACTCAAAGAAATTGACGGGGACCCGCACAAGCGGTGGAGTATGTGGCTTAATTCGATGCAACGCGAAGAACCTTACCAGGGCTTGACATCGGCGGAACTTGTTCCGAGAGCATGAAAGTGTTCGAACCAGACAGGTGCTGCATGGCTGTCGTCAGCTCGTGTCGTGAGATGTTGGGTTAAGTCCCGCAACGAGCGCAACCCCTGTGTCATGTTACCAGCACGTAATGGTGGGGACTCTTGACAGACTGCCCAGATCAACTGGGAGGAAGGTGGGGACGACGTCAAGTCAGTATGGCCCTTACGCCCTGGGCCGCACACGTACTACAATGCCCAGTACAATGAGAACCGAGACCGCGAGGTGGAGGAAATCTGCAAAACTGGGCCCAGTTCGGATTGGAGGCTGCAACTCGCCTCCATGAAGCCGGAATCGCTAGTAATGGCGCATCAGCTACGGCGCCGTGAATACGTTCCCGGGTCTTGTACACACCGCCCGTCACATCATGGAAGCCGGTCGCACCCGAAGTGCGTGAGCTAAACTCGTTAGGCAGCGCCCTAAGGTAAGGCTGGTAACTGGGATGAAGTCGTAACAAGGTAGCCGTAGGGGAACCTGCGGCTGGATCACCTCCTTTCTACGGAGTAATTCCCTCAGCGTTTCAGCAATGGAACGCGGGGATAGGTCGACGGCCTTTATACGCAAGTATGGAAGTGTCGTGCGGTTGGAGCAATCCAACCCACAACTGATTGAAGCCGGGTGAAAATCCGGTGGACTCAAAACATTCCGCGGCTTTGATGGATTGCAGCGCACTGCTTAACCTTACTTTCTCCACAGAACAAATTAACGGGGGCATAGCTCAGTTGGTAGAGCACCTGATTTGCATTCAGGGGGTCAGGAGTTCGAGTCTCCTTGTCTCCACCATCTGATGATTTGAGATTTGAAGTTTCAAATTTGAAATCGGTCTAAAGGGCTTGTAGCTCAGCTGGCTAGAGCGCACGACTGATAATCGTGAGGTCGGCAGTTCGAGTCTGCCCTGGCCCACCATCCCGTTAATAGAATGAAGTGGTCGTATTGAAAAAATAAGAGGAAACGCTCTTTGATATTCGTGTGAAAGTCTTTTTTGAAACTGCGTGTTGATACATACCGTGTATCAATCACAAATTGAACACATTGAGCTTGTTCTTGCAGTTCTTGGGACGACTCAAATTTATGGCGATTTTCTGAAACGCAAGTTTCAGGAACCCGATTTCGAGAAAAGAAATCAAGTTACAAAGGGCACAGAGTGAATGCCTAGGTGCCAGAAGGCGATGAAGGACGTGATAAGCTGCGATAAGCGTCGGTTAGGGGCACACACCCGATAACCCGGCGATTTCCGAATGGGGTAACCTGATGGGATTGAATCCCATCGTCTCTTTCTGAAAATCGATGGAAACATTGATATAGGGAAGAGAACGCGAACCCGCTGAAGTGAAACATCTCAGTAAGCGGAGGAAAAGAAATCAACCGAGATTCCGTGAGTAGCGGCGAGCGAAACCGGACCAGCCCAACCATTAATGGACCAACAAGGATAGGAGAATCATCTGGAAAGATGACCCATAGGGGGTGACAGGCCCGTATCCGAAATTCGCGTTGGCCAGGTGCAAGTAGCGCGACACACGTGAAACGTCGCGTGAAGATGGGGGGACCACCCTCCAAGGCTAAATACTAACTGGCGACCGATAGTGAACTAGTACCGTGAGGGAAAGGTGAAAAGAACCCCTGTGAGGGGAGTGAAATAGAACCTGAAACCCTGTGCCTACAAGGTGTCAGAGCCGCAAGGTGATGGCGTGCCTTTTGTTTAATGAGTCTGCGAGTCAGTATCTGTGGCAAGCCTAAGTTCTTTTGGAACGGAGGCGAAGCGAAAGCGAGTCTGAATAGGGCGATTAAGTTGCAGGTGCTGGACCCGAAGCGGAGGTGACCTACCTATGGCCAGGTTGAAGCGTCGGTAATACGACGTGGAGGACCGAACCCGTGAATGTTGAAAAATTCTGGGATGAGCTGTGGGTAGGAGTGAAAGGCTATTCAAACCCCGTGATAGCTGGTTCTCTCCGAAATGTATTTAGGTACAGCGTCACGCGCTGACCGAGGGGGGTAGAGCACTGACAGGGCTAGGGCCCATACCCGGGTACCAACCCCTATCAAACTCCGAATACCCTCGGGTGTAGCGTGGCAGTGAGTCTATGGGGGATAAGCTTCATAGGCGAAAGGGAAACATCCCAGCCCGGCAGCTAAGGTGCCTAAAGTATACTCAGTGGAAAGGAGGTGGGGTTTCTTAGACAGTGAGGATGTTGGCTTAGAAGCAGCCACCATTTAAAAAGTGCGTAATAGCTTACTCATCGAGAGACCCTGCGCCGAAAATGATTGGCGATAAGTATACTACCGAAGCTCCGGATCCTGTTTAACAGGATGGTAGGAGAGCGTTCCCAGTGCAGTGAAGGGTGATGGCGACTGACCCTGGAGCGCTGGGAAGTGAGAATGCAGACATGAGTAACGATAAGACCGGTGAAATCCCGGTCCGCCGTAAACCCAAGGTTTCCCGGGCAACGTTTTTCGTCCCGGGGTTAGTCGGGACCTAACCCGAGGCCGATAGGCGTAGGGGATGGCAAGCAGGTTAATATTCCTGCACCCAGTAAGGAGGACGCATTTGTTAACGATACTAGGTTATTGAATTCCGAGGTGCGGCTACGGCCAATCCGTATATCGAGCGCAAGTGCCAAGAAAAGCCCTTACAATAATGGCCCGTACCGCAAACCGACACAGGTGGGTGGGTAGAGTATACCAAGGCGCAAGAGTGAACCCTGGTCAAGGAACTCGGCAAAATGGCTCCGTAACTTCGGGATAAGGAGTGCCTTTTTAAGGCCGCAGTGAAATGGCCCAACCGACTGTTTAGCAAAAACACAGCATTCTGCTAAGGCGCAAGCCGAAGTATAGGATGTGACACGTGACCAATGCCAAAAGATTACGGTAAGGTGTTAGCATTAGCGAAGCTCCGAGCCCAAGTCCTGGTGAATGTCGGCCGTAACTATAACGGTCCTAAGGTAGCGAAATTCCTTGTCGGGTAAGTTCCGACCTGCACGAATCGTGCAACGAGTTGGGCGCTGTCTCGACCAGGTGCTCAGTGAAATTGTAACGGCGGTGAAGATGCCGCCTACCCGCAGAAGGACGGAAAGACCCTATAGACCTTAACTGTAAGCTGTTACTGTTTTTTCGACAACAATGCTCAGCATAAGTGGGAGACTTTGAAGCGTGTTTTTAGGAACATGTGGAGTCGTCAGTGAGATACCACCCTTTGTTGTTGGAGATCCTAACCCCATGCCGTCATCCGGCTGGGGGACCGTGGCAGCCGGTCAGTTTTACTGGGGCGGTATCCTCCCAAAGAGTAACGGAGGAGCGCGAAGGTGGGTTCAGCACGGTTGGCAACCGTGTGTCGAGTGTAAAGGCACAAACCCGCCTAACTGTGAGACCGACAAGTCGAGCAGATACGAAAGTAGGCCTTAGTGATCCGGCGGTAGAATGTGGAATTGCCGTCGCTCAACGGATAAAAGGTACCTTAGGGATAACAGGCTGATCACGCCCAAGAGTTCATATCGACGGCGTGGTTTGGCACCTCGATGTCGGCTCGTCGCATCCTGGGGCTGGAGAAGGTCCCAAGGGTC
>JAUTCR010000010.1 GCA_030673895.1 Verrucomicrobiota bacterium JB023 | reverse complement strand
GGGAACCGATGGCCCATCGAAACCCGCTTCCGTCCAGTAGATCGTTTTAACCTCTCTTGAAGAGTTTGCTGAGACTGCAAACACCTCCTTCTTGATACCATAGATATCGTTACCCTCGACTGGAAGACGAGTCACCCAAGTAATCTCCACCCGACCAGGCTGATGCGCGAAGACTTTTTCCGCATGAGGGCTATAGTAGTAAGAGGTCTGGGGGGTGATGGGGACCGCAGTATTGTTCGTGATGGTGGTGTCGGCATTTCCGGCCAAAAGAACTCCGGTCTCGCCAATAATCTTGGCAATTGGCTGGCCCAGAATAGTTGCTCCCACGATCAACTCCGGGGGTCGGGGGCTGGCAACAGTGACGGTCGCACTATTGGTTGAAGAAGAAACGATCGTCACCTCCGGCAGCGCCGTTGTGGTGTAGGCAGCACTACCTGCAAGCTTGACCTTGAGAATCTCCCCGGGTTGCAGCGGACGTACTCGCCAATAGTTTGCCGGAGCACTCGTGTCACCGCTATAGATAGCCAGCGGCGGCTCAATGATATCCCCCATCCCATAGCGAGGCACCCCGGAGGCAAAAGACCAACCGAGCGCACCCGACTGCAGTAGAATCGAGCCATCCTCATTCGAGGAATAGCGTTCGGGCAATGCACTCGCGTTCGATATCGGACCGATACCACCACCGATTTGCCCCATGGCAGCGAATTGATTGCCGGTCGGCGTGGGATTGGGAACTTCCGGCACCCCTTGTTGGAACAACGGGTTTTTACTCGCCGATGAAGCTTCAAAGGACTGGGCGGAAGCCTCGCCGATTAGCCCTATCAATAATCCCAAGCAGCATACGGTCAGCCACGCCGACCGCAGAAAAGACTGATTCACACGAGTCATTTCGACGAAGTGTTGGAATTAGCGGTTCCCTATCGCGATGAATGAGAACCCGTGGTACGTTTCATCTCCATTAGAGACATTTCGCGAAACGACTAGGATCCCCTTCTCAGGATCATGCTCGCTACTATAGACACCATGATAATGGTTTTCGTCACGATTCGCATCATCCACGTCCCAATCAAAGCATTGTAATCCTTCTTGGTTTCCCGAATTGTATGGGGTGGCAGTGACTGCAGGCCGGTCAGAAAACGCCTCATCAAAGGTGATGTAGAAATGACCAGTGGAAGTGGAGAAATTACTCGTGCTATGGGGATGAGCGCGCTTACTAACAGTGAATCCTGAGCCCGAGAGGATGGTTCCATCATTCTTTATCACGCCACGAATAATCCGGGTTTCACTTTCACTCACAGTGACCTTCTTCCCCTTGGCTTCAATCGCTCCCGTTGTCGTCACACTGCCATCGACTTGAACGCTGTTATCTTTCCAAACGAGAACCTTCTCCTCTCCACCACCACTCGTGACCCCGAGAGCACCGCCTCCGAAACCATACACGACCGGACCATCAACCGCAGTCTCATCATAGCTCGCTGCATACTTCATCCCGTGATTGGAATCGTCGCGCAGCAGAAGCGCACCCATGACAGTCGAGTTCCCGGAGTTCCGTGAGTTTGTGAAGTTGGCCCCACCGTTCGCGGTCAGATTACCTGACACACTCGCACCACCCGACACGGTGAGATTTCCTCCCACGGTTGCGTGACCTGTCGAACTCATTTCGCCACTGACCTCGAGTGCCTTCGCCGGTTCATCCACTCCGACGCCAAGCTTACCGCCCACGACCACATTGGGCTGCACGGAATCGCCTCCACCTGGGCTGTCTTTAAAGTAGAAAGTGTTCGATTTGTAACCGAGGAAGTCTTCGCTCGCACCACTATGTCCAAAGGCAATGAAATTGCCCGTAGAACCCACATAATTTGGATCCGCTCCGAATCCTCCAAAGTGAATTCCGCCCTGCGGAAAGATGGTCCCGGTAAAGGTCGAAGTCGAAGCAACCGTCAGAGTGCCTCCGATGGCCACGTTTCCGCTCGCAGAAAGACCCACCGCCGCCAAGTCCTTGGAGATACTGACATCGCCATCGCTCTCCCAGCGAAGAGCAGTGGACTGCGTACCGCCTTGGACAGCTCCCAGCGCCCCGCCGTCGTAGCCGTAGAGAACCGGTCCATTCACATTCACCCCGTTAAAGGGACGCCCCGTGCCGAACCAACCCACCCCATGATTCGAGTCTCCGGTAAAGAGTAGGCTGGAATTGTCTGCCACTCGATCCGCCGTCTGCGCCCGCAGGGCGAAGGCGGTGCTGGTGATGCGCTGGCGGGGAGCAATCTCGGTATCGCTCGCGTTGATCGTGTTGTCTCCATTGTCGACAGTGAGCCCGATGTAGCGCTCCCCCGAGCTACCAAAGACCGCGCTCAGATCCGGACGAGACTCCCCCGCAGCCGTTCCCGTGGGGTCGATTCCCGCGCCTAACAAGATACTAAACTGGCCGTCGACCAGCGTCACGGTATGCTCCTCGGTCCAGAGCAAATTACCCGCATTGGCATCATCGTAGATTCGGAAGACAATTTTGCGATTCACCGGTGCTCCTGCTCCGATGGCGGTGCCATTGGTATCGGTGACGTAGCCTTGATAGTTGATCAGGTCGGGAACATCGGCGCGAGCGGAAGCGACAGCAGCAGCGAGACCGCCGAGGACAAGCAAAGAGAACTTCATAATGGCGTGTTGGTTGAACGAGGTTGTTAGGGTGTGGTGAGAGTTCCGATATCGGAGATGCGGCGGAGCTCGAAGCTTCCGGAGACAGTGAGGGGCTGCTTGTGCACGCCCGCGAGAGTTTCCTGATAAAGGCCCCCGACGACGGTCGAGCCCCAGCCCAATGGCTGCAGGCCGGTCGAGGGCTGGGCAGGCGTGAAGGTGAAGCGGCAAGTCCGCCTGATGCCGGGCGCTTCCACCCCATCAGAGAGCTTCGCATTGTAGGCATCCACCCCTTGTGGAAGGGCAATGGGCTCGAAGCGCGCATCGAGATTATCGTGGTCGGGATGATATTGATGGACGAAAGGATTCGTCGGGTCGGTGAAGGGGATCGTCACCTCATGGGTCAAGCTCCCGCCAATTCCGAAGGAGCCAGCCCCTGCGACAATCTGATCCAAGGGAAGGTGCGCAGCGACATAACGACTTGCCCGCGCCAGATAGTCCTCATCAAGAAGAGACTCATCCGTGACGATCCCGGGCACCCCCAGGCCTTCCACGATCCCGGTGAAAGCCTGCGAGAGCAGTCGAGCGGTTCCTTCCTCATCGACATGTAACAACATGCGGAGACGCATCTCGCGAGAAGTCGGGGCGAGACCACTTTGCCCCGGGGCAAGACTCTCTACTCCATCCAAGCTCACATCGCCCAGCCACAGACCAGCCAAACTTCCCTTCTCCGCAGAGACCGGGAGGTAGACCTCCATCTTGCCCGCCGCATCCTCCAGCTTCAGTAAGGAGGCAAAGTAGTCCCCTTGCTCGGCATCGATCAGCACTGCGGGATCAGAGTCAGAAGGAACCGTTAATTGGGTTCGGTCGATTGCAAAATAGAGGTCGAGCGAACTCCCCGCCGTCACATGCCGGGTGAAGGACCCGGTCATGGGAGTGCTCTGCCAAGAGAGCGTATTGTGATCATACTCCCGCAACACCAGCGGCACCATTCCTACGATATCTCTCGTATTTGGCGGAGCCGCCTCGCTGCTGAGGTGGCTGAAGGTGACCTGGGCTTCGCTGCTGCCGCGATTCCGCAAGGTCACGCGCACCACCGTTCCCTCATCCCCGAAGACAAGACCATCAGAGAGCGAGCACTCCACCTTCACTTCGGACTGGAAATCACTCACTACATCAGTCTCGAACCAATAGGCCTGATTGCGGTCCACGGTCTCTATCGCGGTAGAAAAGACTTTCACCGGATTGGACGGACCCAGTTCGCCGCCCGCGTATTGATAAACATCCGAGCCCGTAATGGCCGCAGGAAAGCTCTCAAAGTAACTCGCAAAAGTCGGCGCGCTCGCGACAGGGGTCTGAAAGCCGAGCAAATTCGCACCTTCCCTGACCCACTGGACGTCGGGAACAAGCGGGCTCTGCCGAATGGATACCGAATAAGAATCACTGGCTTCTCCCGAGCACCTTACCAGATAAGCGAAACCACCCGAGAGTCGGGAGAAGGTGTTCGCGCTGCTATCGAGGCGCTTCCAGACCGACCACTCCGGCGTACCTGGCGTCTCAATCTGCGGAGCTTCGGTGAACTGGACCGCGGTGGGATTGGGGTTCCAGCGCCAGACCTCCAGCACCGAGCTCGCATCGCCTCCTGTTAGCAGACTGCCCAGATCCTGGTAAGAGGCATCACCATCAAGATAGATTGCATTCCACCCGCCGCGAAGCTGATAGGTTTCGTCGCGCCACTGCGCCGACAATTCAGTGCCTGCCAGGAGGCCGAGAATAGAGGAAAAGAGTAGTAGCGATCTCATCGGACGGTGAGGCGGAAAAGGGTTTGCGGGTTCTCGGCGGGTGAGGTGGCAGTCACGACTCCCACAGCATCGGCTTGATAGGAAGCCCTCTCGGGAGATGCCTCCACAGCAAAGGCGACCTGCTCCCAGGATTCGCCATCCGGGCTGGCTTCCAAGGTGTAAGCCTTTCCTGTGATCTGGTAGAACTCGAAGTGGGCCTCGCCCTCTCGCCAGGCCTTGATATCCAAACCAAAGGTCTCGCTCGCATCCCCGGCAAAGGTTCCGGCGATATACTCGAAGCCATCCTTCTGGCCGTCCCCATCAAAGTCGCCATCCGGCCCAATTAGAGACAAATCCCAATTGCCACTTTCATCAGGCCGCTCCCCGGCCTGATAGAGCTGCCATTCCTCCCACACATCGGGCAGTCCGTCGCCATCGAGATCGGAGCCCAGGTTAAGGTCGAGACGGTGACGCTCACCTCCCAGCCCAACTCTCAGGTCACCTGACACCTCGATAGGATAGTAGCGGATTCCATTGATATCGACGGCCAGAGAGTAGGAAGAGTTCACCGCATAGGCCTTCTCCCGATAGAGCGTTGTACCCGCGCGGGCCGCATCCAGGCGGATCGCGAGCTCGTAATTTTCCGCAATCGACAGATTGGTAATCGAGCTTCGTGAAATCTCTTCTCCCTCTTTAAATAGAACAACCTCGGCATCACTGCTCCCTTTGACTCGTTGCCCCACCTGGTCCCGGACCATGCCGTAAATCGAATAATAAGGCGCCGGAGGGAACGCGCTCACAAAGCCGATCCCTAACAACACAAAACCCAGCGTAAACCCCTGTCGTGCAATGCCCCCCAACATTGACACGATTTTAATTTGATTAAATTAAATATCAACATGAATTTGCCTTTTTGTCTCAGATGTTGCCGTTTGAGCCATATTGTTAGATAGCCTCCCCACGCGGAGCTGTTTTTCCGAGCTCCAGTGAACTGCCTCTCACCATGTCTTCCTCATTGCCAGCTCGCGCTCTTTCTGCGGCACTCGTCCTAAGCGTTCAATCGCTCTACTCGCAGGAAGCACGGTCCTGGATGACAGCGATCGGCGGAACGGCAGGTTTCTCCCAGCCTTGGGAGAGCCGCTCCTTCGCCTGGGAGCTCGGCCTCACTGAGAGCACTCTGACTGGGAGTCTATCGATCAGGCGCACGGGAGGTGGGCTCAGCTATGCGGGACATGAGACCCATGCCCAAAGCCTGGCGGCCTATCAACGACCTCTGGATGCCTATGATGAAAACCGCGCTCCCTTCACCGAGCTCGGTCTTGCCACTCCCCATTTCGTCTCGGAAGGGGAGAATCCGGCTCGCGGGGCTGCCATCGACGACAGTCCCGCCCTTACCCGCTCTTTGACGACCTTTCACTTCGAGTTCTCCCCAGGATCGGAGTCGCTCATGGAAAGCCTGATTTCGCTCTTCGACCCCGGAGCAGCCGAGACCCAGGGCCCCGAGACATTTCGCGGCCCCACCACCTACACCTTCTCCGCATCGCGCGACGGAGCAGCCGTGTCCACCGCCGATTGGTCCCTGCACGTGCTGGCTCCCTATCACGCTGGTGGTCCATACGAGACCACCCATGCCTGGGATGCGGCGGCGGGAACTCTCTCCGTGAACAATTACACCGATACGGTGGCAGCAAACTTTCCCGACACCCTCGCCTATCTCACCACCGGCACGAGCCGCTTTGACAGCCTGACTATCGAAGTCGAAGGCCTCGCTTCCGAGCTTGTGGGAATCGGATTCGCCAGTCCGTTGACCCCCATTCCCGAGCCGCGCGGAACCTATTGGCTTCTAGCGCTCCTCGGGCTATTGAAACGGCGCCGGGGCCGGTAAGAGCACATTGCGCGCTTTTCACCGGGAGGAGAGCTGGCCATGCTCGCGGGGATGCCCCGCTTGAGTCTCTCCGAACTTTCCTCCCAAGCCTCTGAAACCCCGCTAGCAGCCACCTGCCATGCCCAACTCGCTGGCCGCGTCGAGAAAAGCACCAAATCCGGCAAGCCCTATCTTGAGCTCACCTTCGCCGATGCCACCACCAGCTTCAGCCTCAAAGCCTGGGCCGACCATCCTCAATACAGCGCACTCCATGGTATGGCCTTGGGCTCCGCTCTCTCCCTCAGCGGGACCTTCACCAAAAACCAGTGGGGTATCGACGGTAGCCCATGGACAACCGAGCCCCTCTCGCCGGAAGAGGCCGACGCCCTCCTGGCCGGCGACCCCGAGACGATGGAGCGGCAGAATGCGGACTACGCTGACATCACCGCCTTCATTGATGGCATCACCGATCCTCGCCTCCACGCCCTCTGCACCCACTTCCTGGAGAAGTTCGGCGACCGCTTCCGTCGCACTGCCGCCGCCAAGAAGAATCACCACGCCCGGCGTGGCGGACTCGTCGAGCATGTGGCGCAGATGATGCGCTCGGCCAACGCGATCGCCGGCGTCTATCCCCAGCTCAACCGTGATTTACTCCTCGCCGGGGTCCTTTTTCATGATTGCGGGAAGCTCTGGGAGAACTGCTACCCGGAAAGCGGCTTCACCCAGACCCAGAGCCTGACCGGTGAACTCATCGGCCACATCCCTCTCGGTATGGAACTGGTCAACCGCCTCTGGCGTGATCTCGCCATGGAGCCTGCGAGTGAGGGATGGAGCGGCCTGCAACCAGCTTCGGAAACCGTCCGCCTCCACCTCCTCCACCTCATTGCCAGCCACCACGGGACCCACGAATTTGGTTCTCCCACGCTGCCAAAAACCCCCGAAGCGCACGCCCTTCACTACGTGGACAACCTGGATGCCAAGCTTGAGATGGTGAAGGACTCCTACCAAACGAGTAACGAGACCATCCCTGGGGTATACGAGCGGCAATTTCCTTTGCCGACGAACCTCGTTGAACCACTTCCTGGTTTCTCCACCTAAAAAAATATAGCATAATTCTCAAAGAAACGCATTGTTGGTCCGTCCCTAACTTTCCCCTGAGCCTGAATCGTGACTGTCTCCTCAACCAGCACCAGTAGTAGCGAAAATCTCGAAGCATGGGATGATGCCCAACTGGTGGCCCGCTGTAAGGCTGAACTCCCCCACAATTTAGAAGCCTATCAAGAACTCGTCAGACGTTATGAGGGTCTTATCTTTAACACTTCGCGAAGAATTTTAGGTAGTGCTGAAGATGCTGAGGAAATCACACAAGACACTCTGCTTCAAATCTTTCACAAGATTCACCAATTCGAAGGAAGGTCGTCTTTTAAAACCTGGCTTCATATAATTGTGCACAATTACTGCCGAAACCGCATCTCTAAGATCGCAAGAAAGCGAGAAAGACATGCAGCCTATGAAGAACAAACCGCTGCCCATGAAGAAGATTTGGAGTCGACACAAAGAAAGGCCCAAGTCTCTCAAGCGGTGGAAGAAGCCTTATCAAATTTAAAAGCAAAGGAGCGGGAGGTCATCGTTCTTAAGTACATGTCCGGTCTCACCTTGGAAGAGGTCGCCGATGTGCTTGAGGTCAAACTCAGCGCTGCAAAGATGCGCCTTTACCGCGCGCTGGAGTCCTTCAAGGAAGCCTATCAGCGCGTCAATAAGGATCTTCCCCTACCCTTAATGCCCAAAGAATGAACCCTACAGCCACATCTGACGCGGACGACGCGTTCTTCGAAGACCTCTTCGCCGAGGCTGGGTGGAATGAGATTGCTCAAGCCCCGGCCGACGAGAGACGGGTCGATGAAATCACCCGGAGAGCGATTGCCGAGACGGTCATGAAGGAGTCCACCTCTTTCGTCTTCCTCGGTTTCACCTCGGCCCTCACCGGCTTCTTCGACGCGCTTTTCGGCTGCGTTTCGTCTTCCAACGAAGACTATAAGCCTTAGTATGGTGCTACCCCGACGCACCATCCATGAGACTTGCTCAAGCCACTCCGTTGAATAGCGAAGAGACCACCACCCTGGAGGTCACGAAAATCGACCTCCCCACCCCGCCGGAGGAAACCATCGGCGAACAAAACTTTCTCCACTACGTTCTCGATAAGCTCAGACAAGCTTTTGTCGAGCTCGCCGACGAGGCAATCAACAAGATTCCGGACCTCGTCGTCGCCATCGTCTTATTGATGATTGGCTTCATTTTTGCCAAGGTCATCCGCTCCGTCCTGGCCACCGTCTTCAAGCGCATCAATCTTGATGGCCTTCTCGAGAAAGTCGGCCTGACCGAGATTTTCGCCAAGATGGGCATCAAGTCAGGCCCTTCCTCCTTCATCCCCAAGCTGGTTTACTGGCTCATCGTCTTCCTCAGCATCCGGATGGCAGCGGATTCCGCCGGGATCGAAGACATCAGCAATGTCATTGACCAAATCATGGCCTTCCTCCCGAAGGTCCTGACTGCCGCCATCATCACCCTGGTCGGATTCATCGTTGCCGACATCGTCCGCAACGCGGTCCAGCAATCCTTGGAGTCGCTGGGGATTGAGTATGGAAGCACGGTCGCCAAAATCCTCTTCAGCTTCCTCTTCATCATTGTCCTCACCGTCGCGCTCTCCCAGCTCGGCATCGAGACCGAGCTGCTCAACTCCTCAGTCAAAATCATCCTCTCCGGCCTGGCAGCCGCTCTCGCGCTCGCCCTTGGCCTCGGATTGAAAACCCTCGCCGGTCACATCGTCGCCGGAGTGTATGCCCGCGACCTCTATGACATCGGGACCGAGCTTCATTATGATGGCGATCCTGCCAAAGTCGCCGGAATCGGACCGGTCACAACCAAGCTGACTCGCAATGATGGCTCGTTCATCATCATTCCAAATTCGGTATTGGTGAACGAAATCATCCGGGGAAGGCGGGAAAATTGAACTTTTTTGCGTTTTTTCGAAAATATTCGGTGACTTAATCTGAATTTGGTACCTCTTTACTCATGTCCCGCAAGGGACGTGCGTTGTTGTTCCCAGAGCGGGGGTTGGTTTCGGCCGGCCCTCGCTCTCTGCATTTCGGGGAGACGCCTTCGACAATCGTCGATGCGAGGCACAGATTGCCCGGTGAAGCCGCTGGAAGCCTCTCTCTGCCGCTGTCAGCTTCGAGCCGCCTAGTGACTCGATTGACTTCACCCCTCCGCGCGGAAACCGCTCAGACAGCGTCTATCGAAGCTAGGGGAGCTCGACTCGAACCCGCGCGAAAGCCTGATTCCCGTCTAGCTTGCTCCGGAAAAGCAGCTCACTGGACGACGAGGCCAGCACCTCAAGTGAGGAGTCCTCCAACCAGAGAACGAGATCGGGACTCACCTGAGGAAAGAGGGAAACCGCCGTCGCCCGCGCCCGTGGGGCGGAAAAGACGATTTCCCCAGAGGTGTCCTTCGCGACCATCACCCCGGCTCGGCTAGCTGCGTCACGAGGATTCGTTGCGAAGGCAAACTCGACGGCGTTGGCTTGACCATCGCCGTCGGCATCGTCCGAGGCTCCGGTCAGGGTGCCGGCAGAGAGTTCCTCATCCGTGAAGTAAGTCTGTAGCCAGATCGGGTAGGTCTGCTCGAAGGGCTCACCCTCGACGGCTTCCGTCCTCAGATGGACGCCCCCCGCATTCAGGGCGCCCACGATCACTTCCCCGGCGTCTCCGGCGGCCCAGTTGACAGGAGGCGCGATGCCGCCAGCGAAGGGGAAGTTCCAGCTCGCATCGTGTAGAAGGATCCATTCGTTGCTCGCTCGCTGCCGATTCAGCCCCCAGATGTAGGCGGGGCGACCCGTCACGGAGCCGTCATTGGCCCACTGTCCCGCAAAGCGGCTGCCCGTCACCTGATAGGCCGTCGAGTCCACCTGCTGCCAGTGAGCAGCCCATTCCGCAGTATTTCCAGAGGTGGGCACGAAGCTCGAGGAGAAATAGCCGAGATGGAAGGTCCACCCCTCATCCAGGGGTTCATCCTCGCTATCACGATTCTCTTGGAAGAAGGAGCTGAACCACTGAACGTCGACAGCATTGACGCACGAGGCCACGGCCAGCAAAAAACCGGTCGAAAGAGCCGGAAGCGGCCAATGGGAAAGTGGAAGAAGTCGCTTCACGTCCTTTGGGAAAGGCAGCTCATCGAACACTCATCCAACTCAAGCTCGCGACCGACGCACCAAGAGCAGCAACCCGGAAAGCGCGCTGAAAAGAGCCACTGAAGGCTCAGGGATGAACGTGTGAGTCCGCAGAACGAAGTCCGACGAGCTATCTGAAAACTCGCCGCCTCCCAGCGTGGAGCCGTTCACCCCACCCCAAATCGCCTCGTCCGCCTCAGCCACATACCAAGTGAGAGGGACCTGCGTCTGCCCTGAGGTGACCGTCGGATATTCCCAAACCTCGCCAGCCTCACTCGTGTAAAGCAACCACTCGGAGCCCGCTGTCGTGGTTTCCGAGTTTCTGATAAAAACGTAGGCCTGTTGGCCCGGGCCAAAGGTATCCGTGCCGTTGGAATCCGCGGAGAGTGAATTTTGGTTACCATCCAGCAAATCTGCTGCGACAAAGCGGGCATCCGTCCCTCCACCGGGGATGAAAAAGTCGGCACTGGCAGGCTGACCGCTCTGGTCGGTGCCGTTGCGATCAGGATCATTCTCCGTGATCGCATCGAAGACCTGCCAATTGTCCAACCACTCGTTGATGTTTTCCGCAGTCGGGACAAAACCTCCGGCAAAGCCCCCCAACTCGAAACTGAACTCGTCAAGCGTGACCGCGCTGCCATCACTGGTGATGATTTTTTCGGAAACCAGCGAGCTTCCCCACTCGATCCGTAGCGCCTCCTGCGCGGAAGCTGAAGCGGCTGACAGAGAGAGGATGGCTGCGAAAGTGAGGGGAGTTTTCATCAGGCAGGTTAATTAATATCGCTTAAATTTCAATTTTCGAGCCCAAAGTTCGGGAAGGGGTAAAGATGCGACTCCTTCTCATCATCCGCGAGGAGCTTGAGGAAGGCTGCCCGATAACTTGGGAAGGTGAGGGAGGCATCAAGGTCGTTCAACCAAGGGTCACTGGTGTCCACCCAGTTCTGCATCCCACCGCCATCGAGCAACATGTAGGCATCGTAGGTTTCACGATAGCTTGCCCCTTCCGTATCGGCGGCCTGATCGCCCAGCCAATAGAGGATTTCGGAGCTTTGATCGGGGTCCACCCCTCCATCGAAGCCAGCGAGCACCGAGTAGTTGCGCCCACTGGGCCCTGCCGCGCTCTGCTCATAAGGCCACATTGCTCCTACCAGATTGAATCCCTCATTAAGGGCCACCGCCTGGTGGTGGTTGGCGATCATTCCCGAGACAAACTGCCTCTGGGGTATTGCGGAGGGCTCCAGAGAATCTCCGGAAATCTTCGGATGAATCCAGTTGCCTCCCGCCGGATCGAGACGGTAGCCGCCAGCATCGTTCAGAAAGACCAAATCATTGTTTTCGACCCACTTCGAATTCTCCGCATTCGAGCCGAAGAGGAAAAGAACCTCAAAGCCGGGATTGTCTTTGCGACTGTTGTAGAAGAGCACCCGAGTGGCCGTTGAAGGGCTGGTCGACTCCAGCCCGGCATAGCTAGCCGTCTTATCAAAGACATCGTCCACGGTCTGGTAGCGGATGACTTGGAAGCTGGCTCCATTGAACAACGCGTCCGCAGGCACGCCACTCAAGGTCGAGAGGCTCTCCACGCCATCACTCTCCGAGAAAATGTCCGGATCATTGACCAGCGTGATCTGGTCAAGCCCGCCAGACAGGATGTCGAATCGCTCACCCTCCAGCGATCCGCTGGTCATCTGCAGGTAGCACTCACCCTGTGAGCCCACCACCCCGGCCAAGTCGGCGGCCAAAGGGGAATTGCTGACATCAAGAGTCACATTGCCATCGCCATCTGTTGCCAGAGTGAGGGCGCCGGAGGCGGCGAATGTGCCGCTGAAGACCGGCTTCGCACTGAAAGGCATGCAGAAGGTCGCACACTGATAATCAATATAGTCCACACACTGCCAGCCAAAGGCCGGGCTGTAGAAGACCTCGTCAGAGGCAATCGAGCCGTTGCCATCCACATCGACCTCCACCTTCATCCGGACGACACCACCAGAGGCCCCCCGGGTCAGTTCGCTGGCATTTTGGATATCAGAATAGACGACCTTCTCGGCTTCCAGAGGCAGATCGGCGTCAGAGGTATCGACAGTCGGCACGATGCTGGCCAACTCCTGCCATGTGGTGGGAGTGCCAAGCTCATCCGCGCCTTCCAGGATGTAGGTGACATCATTGAGACCGCCGCGACGACGGTAGAATTGGGCGGTCACCGAGCCGTCATCCGATTTGACGAGGCAAAACTCTCCCTTGCCCGGCAGGCCACTGCCCGGCTCCAGACAAAAGGCATACTCGAGAGCATTGGGATACATGTCGCCGTCCGGATTATCTGCCGGCCCGTCGTCCGAGCCTAACTCAAGGGCAAAGTCATCTTGGAATTCAGCGAAGGTCCCTGCTTTTTCATCAACTTCGATGAAGTCGTTCCGGGTATCCACCTCGTCGGGCGCAAGGGACACCGGGATGAAGTCGTCCAAGCTGTCGGCATTAGCCGCATCATCGTCAGGAGCGGTGAAATCGCCATCCAAGACACTCAAATACCCCGGGGGCTGACTCTCCTGCACGCCATAGTCGCCCGGAAGTAATCCACTAAAGACGTAGTAGCCGTTGACGTCAGTCGTCGTGGTGATGGGCTGAATTCCTTCAAGCTCCGGATCAGCGTCCAATAACGCACCGTCGCCATCAGTCAGGGAAAGGACGACGCCCGGAAGCGGCCGATCGCCGGCAGCATCATTGTCCGTATCCTCGAGGACATAACCACTAATCGAACCCAAGCCGACCTCGATGAAGTCGTTGCCGGAGTCTTCTTCCGACGGAATCACACTGACCGGGATGATATCATCCAAGGTGTCGTCATTGGAGGCATCATCCTCCGGTTGGGTGGTGTCGCCATCACTGACGCTTCCATAGCCAGCCGGCTGAGTTTGGGAAATCTGGTAGTCTCCAAAGAGCAAATTCTCAAAGACATAGTCTCCATTCTGGTCGGTGGTCGTGGTGACCAATTGGACCCCATTGTCCGGATTATCATCCGCATCGATTGGCTCTCCCGTATCGGAGAGCAACGTGAGGATCACATTCTCCAGCGGCTCCTCGCCTTGGCCGTCATCGTCTGTATCTGCGAGGACGGTTCCACTGATTCGGGAAGGCTTTGCCTCCACGAAGTTGTTCTCCGTATCTTCCTCTCCCGCGACGACGGAAACCGGAAGTCGATCATCATTGGCATCAAGGTTGCCCGCGTCATCAGCGGGCGAGCTTCCGTCGTAGTCCCGGACCGTTAAAAATCCCGAGGGCTGGCTTTCCACCAAGACGTAGTCGCCGACAGGGACAAGATTGAACTGATAGAAACCATCTTGCCCGGTGCTCACCGTCTGGATGGCCTCGCCATCGGCAGGATCTCCATCGCCATTTGGGTCGGTGAAGAGAACCATCTCGACAGAAGCCAAGGCAAGATTTCCGTTCCCATCCCCTGTCGTGTCCTCCATTACAAATCCGGATATCGAGGCGAGCTGCTCGTCAACGAAGTCATTGTCGTCATTGCTTTGTCCAGCAACGACGGTGAGGGCATTCTCTTCTCCGATGGTGTTGTCATTGGCTCCGTCGACGTCGCCAACTGACTCATAGCCCGCCAAATCACTCTCCACCACGAGGTAATCACCCGGCAAAAGGTTAGTGAACTCGTAACGGCCTTCGGAATCGGTCACGGCGGTGGTGGGCTGCACGCCTTTCGTCACCGGATCGCTATCGATGTCTTCCCCTGCAGCATTCTTCAGCGTCACCGTGACGCCGGCCAAAGGCTCATCGCCCACGGCATCATGATCGAGGTCAGCCCGCACCGTTCCTGTGATCGAGCCAGGCTGCTCTTCCACGAAATCATTTCCCGTATCGGTCTCGCCAGCATTGACGCTGACAGGAATCAAATTATCGAGAACGCTTCCATTAAGCGCATCATCACCCGCGTCCGTGGTGTCACCATCAAGCACGGTAGCATAGCCGGAAGGCTGAGACTCACTCACCCCGTAGTCTCCGGGAGGGACAGAACTAAACTCATAGTAGCCGTCTCCATCGGTCACCGCAGTGATTGGCTGAATTCCTACCGCGTCAGGGTCCCCGTCCACCGGCTCTCCTACCGCATCAGTCAGGGTCAGAACAACGCCAGCGATACCAACATCGCCAGAATCGTCATTATCAAGATCAGCGAAAACCGAACCGCTGATGGTCGCGGACTGCTCATCAATGAAGTCGTTTCCTCCTGAGCTTTGGCCGGCGAGCACGACGATTGCTTGCTCATCGCCAATCGTGTTGACCGCGCCGCCATCAACATCAGAGACCGAAAGATAATCAGCCGGGTCAGTCTCTACGACTTGATAAGACCCCGGAAGCAAGTTGGTAAATTGATAAGAGCCGTCGCTCGCGGTCGTGGTGGTGGTCGGCTGGACTCCTTCGCTCGCCGGGTCGCTATCGATGTCCTCACCCGCAGCATTCTTCAGAGTGAGAATCACTCCACCGATTCCCTCTTCACCCTCATCATCGTTATCAGTATCAGCGAGGACCCGTCCAGTGATCGCGCCTGGCACTTGCTCGAGGAAGTCATTGCGAGTGTCTGACTCACCCGCAGTCACGGTCACCGGGATGATGTTGTCGGTTCCAGCGTCCGCCACGTCGTCAGCAGGGGCGGAAAAATCTTCGTCCAAGATACTAAGGTATCCGTCGGGCTGATCCTGCACCACGACGTAATCGCCGGAGGGAAGCTGGGAGAACTGATAGTCTCCACTGCCGTCGGTTTCGACTTGGGCCACTTCCACCCCATCATCGGGATTCCCATCTCCATTCGGATCGGTGAACAAGCGGACGGTCACCAACTCGATGGGAGGATCCACCGAGTTGTCAGCTTGGAGAGTGCCGCTCGCATTGCCATCGCTACGAACTGTCCCGGCAATCAAGGCCCACTCTTCATCCAGAAAATCATTCCCGGTATTCGTTTGCCCGGCAACCACCGCAATCGGGCCTTCTTGTCCGATGACGTTATCATTGCCGCCATCAACATCAGACACCGAGAGATACCCCTGCGGATCACTCTCCACCACCCGATAATTACCCGGTTCCAAATTCACAAAGGAGTAATTCCCGTTGGCATCAGTGGTCGTTACCGTCGGCTGTACCCCAGCGGTCGCCGGGTCGCTGTCGATGTCCCCACCCGAGCTGTTCTTGAGAGTCACCAAGACCCCTTGCAGGGCTTCGTCCCCGGAGCCGTCCCCATTGAGGTCAGCCTCGACCGTGCCCGAGATGGCCCCGACAGAGGATTCTTCCACGAAGTCATTTCCTCCATTGTCAGCGTTTGAGGTCACTTGGATGGGAGATTCGCTTCCGATCAAATTATCGTTGGCGCCATCGGTATCACTCACGGAGGCGAAGTATTCCGGCTGGCTCTGCACCACCTGATAAGTCACCGGCTCCAAACCGGTGAATGAGTAGTTGCCGCTTCCGTCTGTCGTCGTCGTGGTAGGCTGGATACCTGCCGTGTCCGGGTCGCTATCCACGTCCGCCCCATTCGCATCCTTCAAGGTCAACACAACGCCAGCGATGGCCCGATCTCCTATCCCGTCGCCATCCAAGTCCTCCAAAACCTGACCGGACAATGAGCCCGGAATGGGTGCGCCGCCCGGCACGTTTGGGTTATAGGGGTTGTTGTTAAAGGTATCACCCGAGGCTCCCATCACCTTGACATCGGCTTCCCCATCGTTGTCGATTCGAAAGCCAAAAATAGGTTCCGGCGTCACGTCCGTCCCTTCGAAGAACAGAGAAGCTGGCGCGACCGAAAAGGCCATCTCCTGCCGGCTTTGGTAGCTGCTGTTCGCATAACCCGAGTTCCAATCATAGACGGTGAACGATTTCCCCCCACTCTCACCGAACTTCAGGATGTTAGCTCCTTCGATCGGATTGCCGTCGATATCCAACGCGGTCAACTCAAAGAAAGTATTCCCGTCCCGCTCCTGGATGAAGATGTAGTCCTCGTCCGGCAGGTAAGCGAAGCGCAGCATGAGGTCGAAATCCGGAGTCCCAGGAGTGGGATCCGGACTAATCCCATCGTAGTAGCTGTAGGAATTGATGTTGGAATCAAGCAGCATGGCCTCCAGGCTCGCCTCGTAGGCAGCCGCTCCATCGCTGAGGGCAACCCTCGTTCCATCCGAGAGAAGAACCCCGATTCCTTGGGGTGGTGGGCTCTGAATCGCAAAGTTCTGCAGAATGACATCCACGCCTTCAAAGTTGAAGATATCCAGATCCACTCCATTTGAGAGTTCGATATTCCGAATCTCCACCGGAGTGCTCCGCTGATTATTCACTGTGGTGGGCTGGGACGCTGTTTGAACCACAGTGTAGTCTCCACCGGGGTTCGAACCATCATCATCCCAATAGGTGACGCTTCTTACGGGGACAATTGTGCCGGGGCTATTCGGGCCAACTTCGACCACGGTCTGAGCTTGAAGGCTACCAAGAGCCGCGCTTAAGGCGACAAAGGAAATGACGGGAGGGGGTGAACTCGTCTTCATTGGGGGCATGGATGGAACTTTGTGTAAAATTTAGAAAATTATAAAAATCCCGGCAAAGAAGTGGGTGATTCGAGCCGGAATATCGGTTGCGAAAAAAGGGATAGGCCCCAATTGTCGATTGGGGACGAAACGAGGGAATCTACCGTCGTTGCACGGGCACTTTCGCCAGCATCATTCCCTGCCCCGAGTCATCACGTAGCCTATTCATCACAAGGTGATTGAACACCTCCGCGAACCAGGCTGAATAATCAACCAAAAGGCTCGCAAGAGAACGTCCGGCTAGCCGGGTTAGCTGAGTGAGACGGGGAACTGGATTGGGAATAGCCTTCATCAACAACAAGGGAAAATGATTTAGAGGGAACAAGGCCGCAGGGGGGGGCAACGACGCTTGAAGACTCGCATTTATTTAAAATTCTCACAACTTAATTTTTAAAATTTGCACAATAGGTGACCAAAAACACTCAAAGTAAGGAACTTACCACATCAACAAGCTAGCCGATACACCTATCCTGAGCCCGCCTAACAGCGAACATTCGCTCAATTCCGCTCAGCGTTCGGGGCGCTTCCACCCCGTAGAGATCTCGTTGACAGGCTCAGCGCCCGCCTCACTGCCCGTGCTGACGGCCCGATTTCCTCTTCTCAGCAAGAACGACGATTTGCGGTTCAAAAGTTCCGCCCGACCCGCTAACTCCCCGTCGTGCTTGCCGTCAAAAATCTTCGCGTCGAATTCGGGGCCCGCGTTCTTTTCTCCGATCTCACCTTCTCCATTAACGAAGGGGAGCGCATCGCCTTCGCCGGCCACAACGGGGCAGGCAAGTCGACCTTGATGAAGTGCATCGCCGGCATCATCGAGCCCAACGGAGGAGAAATCACCAAACCCAAGCACGCCCGCATCGGCTATCTCCCGCAGGAAGGCATCCATGTGAAAGGTCGCACGGTTTACCAGGAGACCGAGTCCGCCTTTGGCGAAGCCCAGAAGCTGCAGAAGAGACTGGCCGAACTCGAGGATGAGCTGCGCGCCCTCGATCCCCGCTCCGACCCCTATTCGAAGGCCTTGGAGGAGATGGGAGAAATTGACCACGCCTTGGAGCACTTCGACCCCTCGCGCATCAAGCCCCGCATCCAGTCTGTGCTCAAGGGGCTTGGCTTTAAGGACGAGGACCTGGACCGCGATTGCGGGGAGTTCTCCGGCGGGTGGCAGATGAGGATTGCGATGGCCAAGCTTTTCCTCGCCGAGCCTGAGGTTCTTCTTCTTGATGAGCCGACCAACCACCTCGACATCCAGGCCCAACGATTCATGGAGGGCTACCTCCATGCCTATCGGGGTGCCATCGCCCTTATTTCGCACGATCGCTCCCTGATGGATGCCTTGGTCACCCGCACCATCGCCTTCCACCACGGTCGGGCGGAGGAATTCACGGGCAACTACTCCTCCTACGAGACCCAGCTCGTCGAAAGACAGGAGACCCTGATCAAACAGAAAAAATCCCAGGACCGCGAGATCGAGCAACTTGAGCGCTTCATCAACCGCTTCCGCGCCCAAGCCAACAAGGCCTCCCAAGTGCAGTCCCGCATCAAGCAGTTGGCCAAAATCGAACGCATCGAGATCGATGAGCAGGAAAGCTCGATGTCCTTTCGCTTCCCCCAGCCTCCGCCAACGACGCAAACCGTGGCCAAGCTCGAGAAGGCGGGCCGGAAATACGGCGACCTCACCATTTTCCGCAATTTTGATCTCGAGATTGAGCGTTGCGAGAAGATTGCCATCGTAGGCCCCAATGGAGCGGGTAAGTCGACCTTCTGCCGCCTGATTACTGGCGAGGAAGAGCCTTCCAGCGGCAGCCACGAGCTTGGTCCCAAGACCTTGCCCTCCTTCTTCAACCAAAACCACGCCGACGAACTCGACCCCGACCTCACCATCCTGGAAACGGTGGAAAAGGTCGCCTCGCGGGGGAACTCCCTCTCCGCCCGCGACATCCTCGGCTGCTTTCTCTTTCGGGGAGATGACGTTTTCAAGAAGATCGGCGTCCTCTCCGGCGGAGAGCGCTCCCGCGTCGCTCTCGTTCGCATGCTCGTCAGGCCAGCCAATTTCCTCATTCTTGATGAGCCGACCAACCACCTTGACATGCGCTCGCAGGACATTTTGCAGAACGCGCTGATGGAGTATGAAGGCACCCTCCTCATCGTCTCGCACAATCGGGACTTCCTCGATCCCATCGTCAGCAAGACGATCGAATTCCGCCCCGGGCACGATCCCCGCCTCTTCCACGGTAATCTAAGCTACTACCTCAGCAAAACCGAGGCTGAGGAGGAAAGCGAGAAAGCGGCCACCAAGCCAAAGAGCAGTCCCCAACCTGCCCAAGCGAAACCCAAGCCGGCCACTGCCAATCAGGCCGAAGGCCAACGTGATAAGCAGGCAGCTTCCCCCGCCAAGCCAGCAGCCCAATCATCGTCGCCGCCTGCCGGGCCACAAGGCAACCGCAAGGATCTGCGCAAGGCCCAAGCCGCCATCCGCCAGAAGCTCTCTCCGCTCAACAAGGAACTCGAAAGCCTTGAAGCAACCATTGCCGAAATCGAATCCGCACAAGAAACCCTCACCAACCATCTCTCCACCCCCGAGGTCGCTGGTGACGCGGCCAAGCTGCAGGAAACCACTTCCGCCCTCGAGAATTTGACGAACAAGCTCAACACTTCCTACTCCCGCTGGGACGAGCTCACTTCCGAGATTGAGAAGCTGGAAGCGCAGCTAGCCTAAAGGTCCTGCCAACGAACTCCGGGGCAACAGGCAACACCCCTTTGGAAAGATCCACCTTTCTCCCCTTGGACTGTCCCAAAGACAGTCCAAGCCGGGAATTGAGGAGAACCGGTGTCTGCGTCCCGCGACATCGCAGTCCTTTCAAAAAAAATACCCACCATGCCCCAGCAACTCGCCCCGTTCGCCCTCGTCAGCCTGATGGCGACACTGCCCCTCGCCGCACTCCCCCTTCAAGTCGACTTCGGCAACTCGAGCCAGCCGACCACAGAGGCGGGCTGGAACAACATGAGCGCGACCACGGGCAATGATCCGGCCGATCTCACCGATCTCGTCTCCTCGGATGGCACTCCCACCTCCATCGGCCTGGCCTATGCGACCAGCGGAGCGGACTCGGGCGCGGCGGGTACCGGAGCCAACTACGCGGGTCCCTATCCCCCGGAACTGTCTTCGCTCCCGGCGAGCGCCCTGCAGGACGGGCTCTTCTTTCAAAGCGACAGCATCACCCTCACCTTCACCGGTCTGGACCCGGTAGCCAGCTACGATCTGACCCTCTACGGAGCCCGCGGAAACAATGGCACCGGCGCCACCTTCTCCGCGACCGGAGCCAATACCGCCACGGACGATTTAGCCAATACCTTCAACAACGCCGCACACGTCGCGTTCCTTGGAGGCCTGCGCCCGAACGCCAGCGGAGAACTCACCCTCCAGATGGAGAGAAACGGCTCGGGCTCCAGCGCCCTCAACCTTCTCATCCTCGAAGCGGCGGAAGAGGAAGAAGAGACGCCTAACGAGCTCGGACCTCCCAATCCCAATCTCGACCCCGCGCGGCCTAACGTCCTCATCCTCTATTACGATGATTTGGGCTACTCCAACGTCGGAGCCTACGACACCAGCCAGACCTCCTATACCCCGAATCTGGACGCCCTCACCAACAGCGGCCTCCGCTTCGATGCCGGTCACTCCGGCGATGCCGTTTGCACCCCATCCCGTTACGGGCTCCTGACCGGCCGATACTGCTGGCGCACCCGCCTCAAGACACGGGTAACCGGCGGCTATTCCTCGCCGTTGATCGATCCCGAACGCTTGACCATGCCCAAGATGTTTCAGGAATTGGGCTACGCCACCTCGATGATTGGGAAATGGCACATCGGCATGCAGTTCTATAGCCCGGATGGCGAGCCGGTGAATCTGGGCAACGACGCCAACGTGCTGGGCAGCGTGAACAACTCGGTGGATGACGATAAGATCGACTTCTCCCGCCCACTCACCCAGACCCCGACCAGCTACGGCTTCGACTACTTCTTCGGCACCTCCGCTTCGCTGGATATGCCGCCCTACGCTTGGATCGAGAACGAGACCGTCCTCTACCGGGGCGGGCTGGTTAGCAGAGGGCGCGTGGAGTTCGGCCTCGCGACCCCGGTGACCAACGCCAATCTGCAGGAAGGTGAGCCCATTGGCGCAGTCAATAACGTGCGGGATGGAGCCTACGATCCCACCTTCGTCGTCTCCGATTACCTCCAGGTTCAGGCCCAGAAGGTGGCCGACCAGCTTCTGACGCACTCGCGGGATGGCGAGCCCTTCTTCATCTACGTCCCCTTCCCTTCCCCCCATCTCCCTTGGGCCGTGCAGAGCACTTTTGATGGCACCACGCCCTTCGCCTACGGAGACTTCCTGGCTCAATCGGACCATTACGCAGGACAGATTCTCGATGCCCTCGCCGATCCCGACGGGGATCCCTCCACTGAGGACGGACTGGATGGCAATACGGTCGTTTTCTTCAGCAGCGACAATGGCGTCTCCCGCTCCGCCATGGGCCAAGGCCTGGGGAACAATCATGATGGCAACGGCCCCTTCCGCGGCCAGAAGCTCGATAACTGGGAGGGCGGCACCCGCGTCCCCTTTGTCATCCGCTGGCCCGGCGTCACTACCGCCGGCAGCACGACCGACCACACCTGCTGGCAAGGCGACTTCTTCGCCACCATGGCGGAGTATCTCCGCTATGACTTCACTCCCGACGAGGCGGCCGATGCCGAAAGCTTCCTCCCCGTCCTCCGGGGCGACCCCATGCCAGCGGAGCGAAGACCCGCCATCACGCAACACGCCTACAACGGCCAGCTCGCCATCCTGGACAAGGACGGCATCTGGAAGCTCATCGATGGCACCGGCGGCAATGGCAGCAACTCCTACGATGCGAATAACGTCAATATCCCAGCCTCCGAAGCCTCCGGGGAAATCTTCGGCACCCCCCGCCAACTCTTCAACCTCTCCACCGACATTGGCGAGACGAACAACCTCCTCCCCTCCACCGATCCAGAAATTCTCGCCAAGGAGCAGGAGCTCTACGCCCTGCTGAACGAGATTCGCGGAAACACCACCTACGGGACCGACGGTGACAGCAATGTCCCCCCCATCGATAGCGATGCCGACGGAGTGCCCAACTACTTCGAAAACGAAGTCGAAGGACTCGACCGCGACAACCCCGCCGACGGAGCACTCGACTTCGACGGAGACGGTCTTGATAACCGCCTCGAATTCGAGAATCAGGCCGATCCTCTCGATCCGGATACCGATAAGGACGATCTCTCCGACGATTTGGAGGTCCTCACTTACTTCTCGGCCCCCAATTCCGCCCACTCGGATTCCGATGGCCTCCCCGATGGCGAAGAGGTCCATCTCTGGAATACCGATCCCGTCCGGGATGATACCGATGGAGATGGCTTCGACGATCAGCTTGAGCTCGCCAACTTCACCAATCCCCGCAATGCCGATTCCCTGCCCACGACGGGAGCTCCCGTCACCCTCGCACTCGACCCCTCCAGCATCCAACTCGTCGGGTCAACGGGGGATAGCGACGATCCGGCGGTGCTTGGCAGCTGGGATGATTCTGGGACCCTCTACGTGCGCGAACGGAGCGCGGGCGGTAGCAACCAGCAATTCCGCACCAGGCTCTTTCTCAAGTTCGACCTCAATGCCGTCGAGGGCACGGTCACCGATGCCCGTCTGAAGGTTTACCAGACCCATCGTCTCAACGATATCCATAGTGCATCCCTTGAGGTGGCCCGGGTGACCGAGGACTGGGACTCCGAGCCCGGCTCCTTTCCGCTCTTCGACGACACCCCCGTCACTGACAACCTCGTATTCGGGAGCAATAGCGACTTTGGAACCGCAGTTGACGCTTCCGGCTTTTATGGAGGAAGCCCCGGCTCACCCGGCGACGAGACCGGCTTCGATCCCGATAATCAAATCACCTCCATCGTGCAGGGTTGGCAGAACGGCAGCTTGGCAAATCATGGACTTCGGATCGCTTTCGAAGCGCCCGCTCTGGTCGGAGCCGCCTTCGCCGATAGCGACGACCCCACCACGACGGTCGACGAATCCCTCCAATTGCTCGTCACCTACGTTCCCATTGAAAATGAGGATTCCGATGGGGATCAACTCAAAGACGACTATGAAATCGCCACCTTCGGCGACTTGTCTCAATCCGGCTCCGGCGACTTCGATGGCGATGGCTATACCAATCTCGCCGAGTGGGCCTTGGGCAGCGACCCCCTCCTCCCTTCCGCCCTGCCCAAGCTCTCCCTGCAACCGACTGATGGAGCCTTCAGCTACCACCGCATCATCAATGCCGGGCTTGGCTTCCGCATTGAGCTCTCCGAGGATCTCACCACTTGGCGCCCCTTCACGGACTACTATCAATTCAGTATGTCGAATCCGCCCAGTGACTTGGGAAGTCACTACGAGAAGGCCCTGCTCACCCCCACCGAGGCTCTCCCTGAGACCCTCTTCTACCAAATCCTGATTGAGGGAGTCCGGTAGCCGCCTTTTGGCAGCCGCAAAATACGTGACGCCCCTTCGCGGTATCGAATTAGCGACGAGGAGAGCGCAATCCGACGGGCGTCACCCCTTCTTCTCATCTCTCCTCAGCCTCCCCCTCGCCGTCCCGGCACCCCTTGCCTCTGAGGAATAGCCGGACCGTCTCGGCGATCACCCGCTCTTTCTCCTCACCGTTCATGGGCGGCTGACCACTGAACAGCTGTGGCCAGAAGGCGAACTCGGAAAGCATCGCGCTGAAGCGGCGCGCGTCTTCCGCCGGATTGGCCAGCTCCAGGGCATTCTGCCTCGCGGCTTCCCGCATCCACTCACCCAGCCCGGTCTGCCCCCGGCGAATACGCTCGAATTTTTCCTTGGAGAGCTCCGGCTGCCCCACTTTTTCCCGCAGAACGACCCGGGCCAAGCCCATGAAGTTTTCGTCGCTCACCACCTCGACATAGCGGTGGGCCAGCTCCTCAAGTTGCTTCTGCAAAGATTTCCGGGAATTAAACGGAAGCTCTGTCCCTCCTACCAACCGATCAGTGAGCTGGCCGCTGATTTCATGAAACAAAGACTCTTTACTCGGGAAATGATTGTAAACGGTTCGCTTCGATACGCCCGCCCGGGCAGCAATATCGTCCATTTTCGCTGACTCGAATCCCGTGTCCCGGAACTCCGCAACCGCCGCTTCAATTATCGCCTCTCTCTTATCTTTTCTCAGCGCCATGCAATTTCACTCATCCAATCGTAAGACGGCATTGATTAAAAGTAAACTTCCCAGTTTACAAACCCGAACACAAAAGTAAACTCGCCAGTGTAACGCGAAAGCACCCGTTCCATGAAGACCATCACCGTGCCCCAAGCTTCGATTTCACTCACTCGCCTCGGGGTGCTCTTGCCGGCTCTCGTTCTCGCGGCCTGCTCAACGCCGAATCCGGTCGGCCCTGACTACAAGGAACCCCAAACATCGCTTCCGTCAAATTACCGCTTTGAAATTCGTAAAAACGGACGATCGGCGGCTCAGCGGGACCGCTGGTGGACCCTCTTTAATGATAACGGGTTGAACCGCCTTCTCGAACAAGTTCGTGCCTCCAACCAAGAGCTTCGTTCCGGACTCGCCCGCGTGGAGCAAGCGCGCGCGACCCTCCGCCTCTCCGCCGCAGACACCGTTCCCGACGTTTCCACCTCCCCCTCCATCACCCGCAACCGCACCTCCAGCGAAGTGTTCTCCGGGGGAAGAACCTACAACTTGTTCTCCGCTCCGGTGAATGCCAGCTGGGAGATTGACCTCTTCGGAGGCATCCGCCGGAACCTGGAAGCGCTCACCGCCGATGCCCAGGCAAGCGAGGAAGCTCTTAACAGTCTCCGATTGTCGCTCGAAGCCGAGGCCGCCGCCGGCTACTTCAACCTCCGGGCTCTCGATCGGGAAATCGACATTGTGAGAGAAGGCGTCGAGACGCGGCAGAACTCGCTTCAGCTGGCACAAGACCGCTTCGACCTCGGCGCGGTGAGTCAGCTCGATGTCTCCCGCGCCAAGTCAGAGCTTGCCACCAGTGAGGCTGACCTTGCCTCCCTTCGCCGCCAACGCACCACGCAGGAGACCGCCCTTGCGACCTTGGCAGGCAAGCCTGCCTCCAGCTTCACCATCCCCCATTCTCCCCTCACTGGATCTCCGCCCGCCATCCCAGCTTCCGTACCCTCCGAGCTCCTCCGTGCCCGGCCCGACATCCGTTCTGCCGAGCGCCAGATCGCTGCGGCCAATGCCCGCATCGGGGTCGCCACCGCAGCCTTTTACCCCTCCGTCTCGCTCACTGGCAACCTCGGGGTCCAATCCTACCAACTCGACCAACTCCTCAATCTAGACGCTCAATATTGGTCCATCGGCCCTCAAGTTTACCTCCCTCTCTTTGACGGCGGTCGTAATCAAGCCAATCTCGATATCTCCCGCGCCCAATACGAGGAGGTCCTTGCCGACTACCAGCAGACCGTCCTCGAGTCCCTCGCCGAGGTCGAGGCCCGCTTGGCCGCCACCCGCCAGCTTGCCATCCAGGACATGGCACAGAAGGAAGCGGTCAAGGCCGCCCAAGCTGCGCGCGATACCGCGCATGACCAATACAATGGCGGCATCTCCGACTACTTGAGCGTCCTCGATGCCGAACGCACCGCCCTGAATGCCGAGCGTGCGCAGGCCCTTCTCATCGGCTCCGAATTCGTCAACGCCGTCAATCTCATCCGCGCCCTTGGAGGCCGCTGGTAGTCGACCGAACCACTTTCAACCCCACCCATCCGCATGCATCACTCAGTCATTGTCTCACCTCTCCTCCTCGGCCTCTTCCTCACCTCCTGCAGGGAGCCAGAATCCGCCGCCACCCCACCTCCGCCACCGACCGCGGAGTTCGTCCACCCTGTGCAAAAGGAAATCACTTCCTGGGACTACTATAACGGTCGTCTCGAGGCTGTGGAGAGCGTGGAAGTCCGGGCCCGCGTGAGCGGGATGCTGGAGCAAATTCACTTTGACGCTGGAGCGAAGGTCAACAAGGGCGATCTGCTCTACACCATCGATAAGGCACCTTTCCTCGCCGCGCATCGGGCTGCAGAGGCCGAGCTCGAACAAGCCGAAGCTTCTGCTGCTCTCGCCGAATCCAACTACACCCGGGGCCAGAAGCTTCTCGAACGCAACGCGATTGCCAAGGAAGAGGTCGACGTCCGTGAAGGAACCCTGGCCCAAGCGAAAGCCCGCGTGCAAGCAGCCCGAGCCCAGCTGGAGACAACGGCACTGAACCTCAGCTACACCGAGGTTCGCTCCCCCATCTCCGGCCGAATCGCCGATCACTTCATCACCGTGGGCAACTTGATCAGCGGCGGCACTGCACAATCAACCCTCCTCACCACCATCGTCTCCATTGACCCGATTTATGTGCGCATTGATGCCGATGAATCCTCCGTGCTGAAGTACTTGCGCCTAGAGCAAGAAGGCAAGCGGGAGTCGGCGCGGAACACGTCCGTCCCCGTCGAGATGGCACTGGATGGCGACGAAGGCTTCCCCCGGAAAGGCCATATCGATTTCGTGAACAATTCATTCGATTCCGGCACGGCGACTCTGCGGGCCCGCGCCGTCTTCCCCAATGAGGACGGCTTCCTCACCCCGGGCATGTTTGCCAAAGTGCGGCTGCCTGGTCGCGGGGAATACACTGCCACTCTCATCCCCGAGGTCGCCCTCCAGACCCAGCAGAATCTGACCCTGATCTCGACTCTGGATGAGGAAAACATCGTCCGCTCCGAGGTCGTCACCCTGGGTCCCGTCCACGGCGACATGCGAGTGATCGAAAGCGAACTGCCACTGGGTACCCGGGTCATCGTTTCCGGCCTCACCCGGGTGCGCCCCGGCGCCCCTGCCACGCCCAAACCTGCCGAACAATAAGCGGCACCTAACACCAGCTCTCGACCTCGCTCCGCCATGAAGCTTCCACAGTTTTTCATCGATCGACCGATCTTCGCCTCCGTCCTGTCCATCGTGATCATGATGGTGGGGGGGATCTCCTATCTCAATCTCCCCCTCGCGCAGTATCCCGACATCGTCCCGCCCACCATTCAGGTAACGGCCTCCTATCCCGGAGCCAGCCCGGACGTTCTCGCCGATACCGTAGCCACGCCTTTGGAGCAGGAGATCAACGGAGTCGAGGACATGCTCTACATTACCTCCTCGAGCACCAGCAACGGGGCGGTCACCATCACTGTCACCTTCGAGCCCGGCACCGATATCGATGAGGCGCAGGTCCTGGTGCAAAACCGGGTCTCCCGGGCCGAGCCCCGCCTGCCCGATATCGTCACCCAGACCGGTATCGTCACGCAAAAGGCCAGCCCCGACCTCCTCCTGGTGGCACACCTGATCGCCGAGGATGAGAACCTGTCCCAGCTCTTCGTCGGCAACTACGCCTACCTGCGCGTCCGCGACGAGATGCTCCGCCTCAAAGGGGTCGGCAACGTCACCGTCTTTGGAGCCAGTGAGTATGGCATGCGGGTCTGGCTAGACCCTCAGAAGCTCGCCGCCCGGGATCTCACCACTACGGATGTCACTGCTGCTCTCAGAGAGCAAAACATCCAGGTGGCCGCCGGAACCATCGGTCAACAGCCAGTCTCCGATGGCGCGACCTTCACCATGAACGTCCGCGCCTTGGGTCGACTGGAAACCGTCTCCGAGTTTGAAGGCATCGTTGTGAAAACGGGAGACGAGGGACAAGTTGTCTACCTCGGGGACGTTGCCCGCATCGAACTTGGCTCGCAGGAATACGCTAGAGAAAGCTACCTGGATGGCAGCCCCGCCATCGGGATCGGCATCACCCAGCGCCCCGGCTCCAACGCCCTCGAGACGGCCGAAGAAGTGAAGGCCCTGATGGAGGAACTCTCGAAGGACTTCCCGGCCGGCTTGGGTTACACCATTGTTTACAACCCCACCGTCTTCGTTGAGCAGTCCATCGACTCGGTGATCCATACCCTGTTCGAGGCGGTCATCCTGGTCGTCCTCGTCATCATCATCTTCCTGCAGAATTGGCGCAGCTCGCTCATCCCGCTGGCCGCCATCCCCGTCTCTCTCATCGGCACCTTCATGGTGATGAACGGTCTGGGTTATTCCCTGAACAACCTCACCCTCTTCGGTCTCGTCCTTGCGATCGGGATCGTCGTTGATGACGCCATCGTCGTCGTAGAGAACGTGGAGCGTCACCTCGAGGAAGGGATGAGCCCGAAGGCTGCCACACGGAAGGCGATGTCCGAAGTGAGCGGGGCCCTCGTCGCGATGGCGCTCGTTCTGGTTGCGGTCTTCCTTCCCTCGGCCTTCATCACCGGGATTTCCGGACAGTTCTATCAACAGTTCGCAATCACCATCGCCGCCTCCACTGTCATCTCCGCTCTCGTCTCGCTGACCCTCAGTCCCGCCCTTTGCGCGATCCTCCTTCAGAAGCCTGATGCGAAGAAGGATTGGCTCCAGCGCTCCATCGACTTCCTCTTCGGTTGGTTCTTCCGCATCTTCAACAAGACCTTCGGCCTGCTTTCCAATGGCTACGCCGGCCTCATCAAGAGAGTCGTCCGCCTCGTCGTGGTCATGCTCCTGATCTATGGCGGCCTGATCGCCTTGGGCGGTTGGGGCTTCAAGAACGTTCCCGGTGGCTTCATTCCCAAGATGGACCAAGGCTACCTGATTCTCTCTATCCAACTGCCCGATTCCGCTTCCTTGGAGCGAACTCGCGAAGTCGTCCGCGAAGCCGGTCAGACGGCACGCGGTATCGATGGCGTGGCCCACACCGTCGAGATCGCCGGCTTCTCTGGCGCGACGCGCTCCATCTCACCTAATTCAGCAGCCGTCTTCGTCATCCTCGACTCCTTCGAGGAGCGCGACAAGGCTGGCCGGGGAGCCGATGTGATCACTGCGGAGCTACAGGCTGCGGTCGGCAAGATCACGGAGTCAACCAATGTGGTCATTGCCCCGCCGCCGGTGCGCGGATTGGGAACCGGGGGAGGATTCAAGATGATGTTGTTAGACCGTTCTAACAACGGCTACCAGGCCTTGCAGGAGGTCACGAACGAATTCCTTGGCAAGCTCAATGCCGATCCTCGAATCGCGGTCGCCTTCACCACCTTCCGCGCATCCACGCCCCAGTATTTTGCCGATATCGACCGGGAGAAGGCCAAGATGCTCGACGTGCCAATGTCCAACATCTTCAGCTCCCTGCAGACCTTCCTCGGCTCAACCTACGTCAACGACTTCAATCAGTTTGGCCGAACCTATCGAGTGGTCGCACAAGCCGACGCACCTTACCGGGATAATCCGGAGGATATTCATCTGATGAGCGTCCGGAGCCAAAGCGGAGCCATCGTGCCCCTCGGCTCCGTCATGAAGATGCAGCGCACGGCGGGCCCGGACCGCGTGGTCCGTCACAATCTTTACGCAGCTGCCGAGGTCAACGGCCGCAATATGCCGGGCGTTAGCTCGGGGGAAGCGCTCGACCTGGTGGAGGAGCTCGCCCGCGACCTTCCCGAGGGCTACGACTTCGCTTGGGTGGACATCGCCTATCAGGAGCGAGCCGCTGGCAATACCGCCGGGTTGGTCTTCGCGCTGGCCGTCGTCTTTGTCTTTCTCCTCCTGGCGGCGCAGTATGAGAGCTGGGGTCTGCCGATGGCGATCATCATGATTGTCCCGATGTGCATCGTCGGAGCCATCGCGGGAGTTTACCTCCGGGAGATGGACAACAACATCCTCACCCAGGTAGGCTTCATCGTCCTCATCGGTCTCGCCGCCAAGAATGCGATCCTGATTGTCGAATTCGCCAAGCAGCAGGAAGACGAAGGTATGGATCGCTTTTCTGCGGCGGTGGAGGCCTGCCGCCTTCGCCTCCGACCAATTCTGATGACCTCCTTCGCCTTCATCCTGGGGGTCGTGCCTCTGGTTATTGCGGAAGGAGCGGGTGCGGAGATGCGCCAATCACTGGGCACCGCCGTCTTCTCGGGGATGCTGGGTGTGACCTTCTTCGGCCTTCTCTTCACCCCCGTCTTCTATGTGCTCATCCGGGGTCTTTTCTCCCGCCGCAAGGCAGAAGAAGACGGTGAAAAACCAGGCAAGCTACCCGAACCTGACGCGGGCTAGAGACGGAGCGAGCGGGTCTCGATCACCCGCTACTATTTCTTCCGTTGCTGGAAGAGCCATTCCCACACGGCGGGGTCCTTGGCGAGCTTCCAGTGAATGCCATTGTGCTTCGCATCGGGCAGGATGGTCGCGCGGAACTCGACCCCTTCACTGGCAAACTTCTCCTTAAGCTCGGGAACCTTCGCCGTGTCCCGCTCCCCGGAGTAGTAGCTCCACATCGCCGTCTTCACCCGGCCCACCCAGGGGAGGGACGGTCCTCCATCCGCGAAGAGAGCACCCGCGTAATAGTCCGGACGCCGCTCGATGAGCTTGCCAATCCCCCTTCCGCCCATCGAGTACCCCGAGAGATAGATGCGGTCGCGGTCGATTGGCAGATGGGCGACCAGATCGTCGATGAGCGCTTCCAACTTTTCCTGGATCTCATCCTTACCCCAAGTCATCGGTTCAGGCGGACAAGTGGGCACGACAATCACGCACGGATGATCGCGATACAACGCTTCGGCAGCCAGCGTCTGGGGAGCAATCTCGACCTTGCCCACCGGAGTTGTCTCCGCCCGCGCGGAGGCTCCGTGCAAATGGACGAAGAGAGGAACGGTCGGGCCCGCTGAACTTCGCTTCACTTCTTTTCCGATGTAGAGCTGATGAAAGAGGCCCTGCTCGTCACTGCCAATCAACCACTCCCCCTTGACCATCTCCGCATACTTGCCTTCCTCGAAGCCATTGGCCCGCCGGGCGTCCAACGCCGCCAGCTCCTCCTCCCGCTGCATTTCCTCCTTCAGCTTGGCGACGAATTCTTGATCGGCAGCCGACAGGCGAGTAAGGGGAATCGTCACCCGGCCCCGATTGCGCTCTACGACGATTCCGGTCTCGGTCACCTCAAGGAGCGTGGCCTCCAGCGTGCGGCCATCATCCGAGGTCCAGGTGCGGACCTCTCCCACCTTGGCGATGACCGGGTGAGAACAAGCGAGAAGGAGAGCGAGAAACGGGGCGATCTTCATCCTCATTTCCCTAAGGCAAGTCGCGCCGGCTCTCCAGCTAAATTGCCTCCGTGGCATCGGCGGCAGAACGAAGCCGGACCGTCGCCTCCACGGCCTCCCGCTCCAGCTCGGCGGCGGAGTAGCCGTCCTGCCAGCATTGCACGAGATACTCTTCCATGAATGCTCGCAAGCCACCCATCCGCTCATACTGCGCGGTGTGGACGCACTCATGGGCGATGAGCCAGCGGTCTCCCCATTGATCTTCTCTGATGAAAAGTCCGTAGCGCAGGGACAAGCCACAGGTCGCTTGAGGCGCCAACCCCGCCCACTCACTGAGCCGATCGAGCAGGGCATTTGAGGGGAAAGGCATTCTTGCCACTTTGAGGAGGCGGATTCGCTCCGGCTCTTTCACCCCCAGCATCGTGGCATCCGCCAGACTCTGGTGAGAGAGCTTCTCGCCATTCTCCAGCGCCCGCTGCTCCTCCTTCCTAGCCCAATGGATGACGAAGGGCAGGATCAACCTGACGAGGAAACGTTTCATCCCTTCTTCGTCACCACCGGCGTCCGGCGCCGTGGATAAAGGGTGCGGCAAATCTCACAGACCGTTCCGTCACACCCCCGGGCAGTACACGCATCCCGACCGTAAAAGATGATGCGCAGGTGCAAGGCATTCCAATCCTGCTCAGGAAAGAGCTTTTTCAGATCGCGCTCGGTCTCCACCACATTACGACCACTCGTCAGACCCCAGCGCTGGGCCAGCCGATGGATATGCGTATCCACGGGGAAGGCCGGCACGCCGAAGGCTTGGGCCATGACCACCGAAGCTGTCTTGTGCCCCACTCCGGGAAGCTTCTCCAGAGCAGCCATGTTGGCGGGCACCTCTCCAGCATGATCCCGAATGAGAATCTTGGACAGCTCGGCAATGGCCTTGGCCTTCCGGGGCGCAAGTCCGCAACTTTTGATGGCTTCCTGAATGACGGGAACCTCAAGCTCAGCCATCGCCTCCGGGGTGTCAGCGAGAGCAAACAAGCCCGGCGTGACCAGATTCACCCTCGCATCCGTGCATTGGGCGGAAAGTAAAACCGCCACCAGCAAGGTGAAGGCGTCGGTATGATCCAAAGGAACAGGCGTCTCCGGATACAACTCCGCGAGACGCCTGTTGATAAAGTCAGCCCGTTCTTGCTTACGCATGGGCTCAAAAGCTTAATCCAAATTGGGTAATTAGCCCTCCTGAGGCTCAGCGGACTCGTCCTGGACAGAGGCAACCGCTGGACCAGCCGCCTTCACCTTGGCGATGGCGTTGTCATACATGTCCTTGCAGTGCCAGTAGCCCTGACGGCCTTTGAGCAGCGCGAGAGAGCGCTCGTAGGAACCCATCTTCACAATGTCGATTTCAAGATTGCGAACACCCCAGCGCTTGATGCCGGCGAGGGTGGGGTGGAACATGTCGATGGTGTTGGTGTTGGTCAGTGCCGAACCATAGTCATCGACGACGTAGAGGTGAGGAAGACCCTTGATTTTGAAGGTGGTGCCGAGCGGGTAGCGAGACCAGTCGGCCGCCACACTGCGGACATTGCCATACTTGAGGATTCCACCAGCAGCATTCATGCGACCCGGTGCACCTGGCTCATTCTGCATGTGCGAGTAGGCGGTGGCGCGGACGTAACGATGAGTCACGTCATCAGGATAAGTTGGCATGCCATGTTTATCCTTGGGAAGATCAGCCGCTTGCGCGAGAACCGCCGGGTCTGCGGGTGCCGGATCGTAGCCATTATCGGACTTGGCAGCGGAGAAGGCGGCAATCTGCTTGGCACGCTCCTTGTCCATCACGCGGACGGTTTCAGTAGAGCTGCAGCTCGAAAACAAGAGGGCGGCGAGGCCGGAAAGTCCGACCAGGGTCATTGTCTTTAGCATAATTTAGGCAAGGTTCAACGCGGTTGCAAGATGCATGAAGCAAGTTGCGATTTGCGCTATAGGGCGCGAAGATGCGGATTTTCTGAAAGGTCACAACTATTTTTTTCGTAGGTTGTCCTCTGAACAGTGACTATTTTGCCCGCTCGAGGTGTCTCTAGGCAAGGGCCTCGCGGCGAGCAAATCAAAGTCCCAGCAAGGATTTGACGCGATCATTGATGAACCCGGGCTCGGTCGATTCGTCCGCAGCAATTTTCATCTGCTGACGTATTATTTTGTAAGATACGGGAGGCAAATACCCATCGAGAGACTTCTTGAGAGCGATTTCGGGTCGTTCATTTTGCGATTTCACGCGTCGGAACACCTTCACCGCAATCGCCTCGGCCGCCCCGGGAGTCAGCAGATCGGGGATCCAGCTTTTCAGGTCCTCATACTCTTCTTTAGCGATCGGCACCCCCCTCGCCGCGCACAGGGCGCGAATGAGAGCAAAGCCCTCGTCAGGCGTGGTGGTGGGAAAGAGCGGAATTTTGACATCGATGCGTCCCGGACGCTTGAGGTCCACCTCGATGAGGTCCGGTCGGCTGGAAGCCAGCACCCACACGATCTTACCGCGATTGTCGGTATCCGACATCTCGGCAGCCATCATGGAGTAAACCCGGCTATTGACCCCGCTATCGCCGCCCCCGGATTGCCTCTGGCCCAGTGCTTGATCGGCTTCATCAACAAAGACGAGGCAGCGTCCAAGCGCATGAAGGAGAGCAAAGATCTTTTCGAGATTGGCCTCGGTACTCCCAACCCACTTGTCGCGGAAATTCCGCATCACCACCATGGGAACCCCGGCCTCTCCCGCCAAGCATTCTGCAAGGTAGGTTTTACCCGTTCCTACCGGTCCGCAGAAGAGATAGCCCATGGGCATTGCTTCCAGCTCCCCTTTCCTCCAGAGGGCTAAGTCCTCCCGCAGCCACCCCTTGACCTCATCGATTCCGATAACGTCATCGAGCGACCGATCCGGCTCGATGAATTCGATCAAGCCTTCGCAATCCTGCTCCACCAATTCCCGTTTCAATCGCCCAACGTCTTCGTCTCCGAGAGGGCGTCTTTCGTATTCACGGCTTCTCACCAGCCCCTCGACAGCCTCCAGGGTTGTCCCCCGCAAGCCTCGACCCAGGTCGGGCAAGCGTTCCTTGAAGTTCTGCAGCGCAATCGGGCACGAGCTTTCCAATACCTCCAGAGCCCGCGTCACATCATCCTCATCAGGGAGAGGGATCTCGACCGCCTTCACCGCGCCCTCGCGCGCCAGCAGGGGGTGAAGATTTGCCCAGCGATCCGCAATCAGGAAAACCGCTTGGCCATTCTCCTGCAAGCGCCCGCCGGTGGCCCAGCTCCGCCATAGTGAGGCCAGGGCATTGAGCTCGTAATTGAGCGCATTCGGCAGAGCAGGGCAAACCAGCTCCGCCTCTTTCACGAGGAAAGCCACCCGGGGCGCCTTGCCCGACATCGCCCGAAGATTGCGAAGGTAGCGCAAATATTCCCCCACCAGACGCATCACTCCCAGCGGCTGGGCTGGAATGGCCTTGCCCGCCGCCCACTCCTGGAAGACCGCCTCCCCGCGCTCCACCCGCAAGCCCTCGCCCAAGTCATAACTAAGGACGACCTCGAACTTCGGCAGCAAGACCTCGCCGAGAAAGTCGGATAGACTACTCAACCGGGCGCTGCCGGACGACTTGTCAGCGGCCATTCCGCGCTGGGCCGGAAGCAACAAGCGATCACCCACGTTGCCATGAATGACGAAACACCCGGAGACTCGGCTTTCGTAACCGGCGATGATCTCTGCGGCCCAGACAGGGAGTTTGCTCATGACGCCATCCTAGCCAACGATGTGGAAGAGAGCGCAGCAGAAAATGCAACGGGAGCGGCATCCTCGACTCATAATGATCCTGATTGCCAAGGACGGCAGGGCGACCTTGACTTGCCTTTTCCCTGCCCAGCGGGAGAATCAGAAGTCGAAACTATGATCGTTAAACCTCGCATCCGCGGATTTGTCTGCGTGACCGCCCACCCGGTTGGCTGCGAAGCCAGAGTCGCCAAGGAAATTGAAATTGCCCGAGCCGCCAAGATGGAAGGCGGCCCCAAGAAGGTCCTCGTGATCGGAGCCTCCACTGGCTACGGCCTGTCCTCCCGCATTGCTGCTGCCTTCAGTCACGACGCAGCCACCCTCGGTGTCTTCTTCGAGCGCCCCTCGCAAAACGGCAAGCCCGCCAGCGCCGGTTGGTATAACTCGGTCGCCTTCGAGAAGGCAGCCCACGAGGCCGGCCTCTACGCCAAGAGCATCAACGGCGACGCCTTCTCCAACGAAATCAAAGAAGAGACCATCAAGCGCATCAAGGAAGACCTTGGTCAGGTGGACCTCGTCATCTACAGCCTCGCCTCCCCCCGCCGGACCGACCCCGAGACGGGAGAGACTTACAAGTCCTGTCTCAAGCCCACCGGTGAGACCTACACCAATCGCACCCTCGATACCGACAAGGGCGAGGTGAGCGAGGTATCCATCGAGCCCGCCACCCAGGAAGAAATCGACCAAACCATCAAAGTGATGGGCGGTGAAGACTGGGAGCTCTGGATGAAGGCCCTCGCCGAGGCCGATGCGCTCGCGCCGGGCGCCAAGTCCGTCGCCTACTCCTACATCGGGCCGGAAATCACTTGGCCTGTTTACACCAACGGAACAATCGGTGCGGCCAAAAAGGATGTGGAACGCGCGGCCGAGGCCATCACCAACGCCTACGATTGCCAGGCTCTCGTCTCGGTGAACAAGGCGGTGGTCACACAAGCCAGCTCCGCCATCCCTGTCGTCCCACTCTACATCTCCATCCTCTTCAAGGTGATGAAGGCAAAGGGCAAGCACGAGGACTGCATCGAACAAGCCGTCCGCCTCTTCAATGATCGCCTCTACGGAGAGGATCTGCCACTCGACGAAGAAGGCCGCATCCGAATCGACGACTGGGAAATGGAAGCGGACGTCCAGGGCGAAGTTGCTGAAATCTGGCCCACAGTCACCAGCGAGAACCTTCGCGAACTCTCCGACTTCGAGGGTTACCAAGAAAACTTTCTCCAACTCTTCGGCTTCGGACTCCCGGGGGTGGACTACGATGCGGATGTCGACGTCGACCTCCCCCTTCCCAGCCAGAGCTGAAGCGAACAACCCCAAGCACCCTCACCAGGCCGCCCTTCTCTGCAAGGTGCGGCTTTTTTGTTCGCTCGACCTCGTTCCGGTCTCTCCGAGTCAATCAGACAAGGCTTCAATCATCATATCAAAGTCAACCTCCGTCCCATCAGTCCGCAAGGAACTTGCCGAATTGGCCTGCTGGCGCCTCAAGCTGTCTATAACCAATTGACGGAAGGCTGGATCCACAGTCTTAGCCAGACTGGCTACGGTGTCGTGATCCTGAGGATGACGATTCACGAGATAGAAGAATCTCTGCGCCAAATCCATTCCGAGATGCGCTCGGCGGGAATCGGTTCCATCAAGGTTCTCAAGCCAGTCCGCCGCCGCCTCCGGTTCACGCTTCACCCAACCCGAGAAAAGGGACGCATACAGTTCCTCTTGATGCGGCTTGTTCATGAGTTCCACCGCTGCCAACGACCCTGCATAATCACCCTGACCGGCAATCCCCAATAGGAGAGACTCGGACGCATACCGCCCGAGTTGCGCGGCCTCTTCTCTTTCGACGAACTCACGAAACCACTTGGCTCCCGCCTCGTATTCACCTAGTAGCGTAAGATTCGGAATAATCCTCTCCCAAGTTTGCGGTTCCCGGATGTGATCGAACCAGGCGAGCCGCTCTTCCACCAACTTCGCTCCCTCTTCGTCAAGTCCCTTGCCCCAAAGCGAGTGGGCCAAGCGAACGGCCACCTCCCGATGCACTCTCTCATCGTCGATGCGTGCTAACAAGTCCCCTGCGCTCACGCCCTTGGAATCCACTGAACCAATCACCAAGCGCCCCACCGATTCGACCAGGGGCATTCCTTCCAAATTCTCCTCGCACCACCCCAACGCCGCTTGGGGATCCGACTCTCCCCATACTCCGACGAGAGGAGCCGTAAAGAGAGAAGCCTCTTCGTCACTTGCCTCGTCACTCAACCACTGCGCCGCCTCACCATAATTTCTCCTCGCCCAGCTTTGGAAGACCTCGTCCACGAACTCCTGCGCATTACTTCCGCCTCTTGCCAGCCCGAAAGCTATCGCGTCCTTCGGGCTGGACGCACCCCAATGCTTGGCCAGGTCCTTCAACGCATAATCCTCTCGGCCCCACGCGAAGATCAGCTCTGCTACCGTCTCTGGGTCACGCTGGATCCAATCTCGTAGTCGACCGCCTCTGACCAAAAAGGTTCGGCCGCTCCGATGGACGTTGTGCCTCATTGCCAAACGAATGGCTCGCTCCGGCTCCTTGCCCGCCAGCAATTCAGCAAGCCTCGCAATTCTCTTTTCCAGAAACGGAAAGGCTTCCATTGCCTCCAGAGCAGCAATGGCTCCGTCCAAGTCCCGCTTCGCCCAAGCGTCAAACAAAATCGCCACGAACTGAACATCGGGATCGAGCATTCCCGCTCCCATCTCTCCCGCAGCGAACTTCTTCTGGAAGTAGTCGATCGCCTCGTCCGGACCCAGATCGAGCCACCGCTCGACCACCAGATCACGAGCCGGTCCATGGTCAGGGACATGACTGACGAATCGAGGCATGTCAGCCAAGGTCGCGTTCTCCAGCTCCGCCAACCAGCGCAGCCAACTTTCCTCCCCCCCTTCTTCCTGTTGAAGCCGGGTCAATCCGGCTACCTCTTGCTCACGCTTCGCAGACAACACCCTCCGGCTCGACTTGGTCGGAAGGGAGCCCGCCAAAAGGTCTTCCGGGTTGCTATCTTTCGTGGAGTCATGCCATCCCACTCCTAAAAGCACAGCTACGACAAACACCGTAGCATAGATCCAATTCTTGTTCATTGCTCAATGAGTTCTACGTTCAGGTAGCGGTCGATCTCCTGCCTCTCCGCTGGCGTCAGATTCAGCCCATCCATTTCCATCCGGATTTGCTGAGCATCCCGATTTTCTTGCAAGGTCCAGATTGCGCTTTGCCGCCTTTCCTCTCCTTCAATCGATGCGAAGAGTTCCCAGAACAAATGGGGTTCTCCTTTCAAGCGAGTCGCCTCGTAACAAACCGATCCCAAAAAGTCGGGATGCCAGCTCGACCAGTCCTGCTCATGCAGCCAAGTGAGAGCCTGTTCACTTTCCTCACCCATCCAGGAAGCGACGGTCTGGCCAAGTAAGTCCTGCTGAAGAGACTCTTTCATCGCGCCCTCAGTAACCTCGTTCATCCATCGTATCGCCGCATCGGGATCCTGGGCAAGGTAGGCAGGTCCAAGCCCGAAGACCGGCCTAAAAAGAATATACTCATCATATCCCGTATAGTAGCCGCTCTCCATCAACTCTTCAAAGACCGGTATCCAAGTCGAAAGCTCAACGGCCTGACGAGGTTGCCCCGGGTATCTTCGGAAGCCCGAGGCATTCTCTTCCAGAGCATGACTCTTGAAGTTATTTGCCCAGTGAGGAAATTTCCTCTCAAGCTCAATCAACCGTTTGTAAGTAACATCGTTTCTCATTAAGCTTGAGACCACCCTGTCCTTAAGCTGCTCGTAATTCTTCCCGTGAGCAGCACTGTCCACCAGCTTGACCGCGTCCTCTTCGGACTGCCGCACGAGCATCATCGACAAGCTCTGCACAAGCGCCTTCTTCCCCTTGCTCTCTCCGAGTTCATGCAAAGTCTCACAAAGCTCCTCGAAGTTTGGTCGAAAATCTTTGTTAGAATAGGAAAGGTTCGAAAAAATTCGTTCCCCCTCATTCATGAGCCCCTCCATCTCGAGCAAGACAAGCGTTTCCCGCGGAGCAACCGCCATTCTTTCAAGGATCAGTTGATTGAGTTCGGGAGCCACACTCTCAAATCGCAGGTCGTCTCGGTTCTCTCCCAAGTAGCGAATGGCTTTCGGGAAGTCATCCTTGGCTACTTTCGCCAACGCCATCGTGACCCACCTTGTCCGGAGTTCCTTTTTGGTCATCCAGCCCTCTGGCAACTCTCCCTTTAACAATTTGGGTAAGGCCTTAAGGAAGCTATCGGCGTCTTTCTCCGTCCATCCGTTGACAATTGAAAACAAACGATCCCGTTGCACGATGCCGTCCTCACTTGGATTTTCCTGAATCCAAGCCAACGCATCTTGAGGCTCCCTCTTCGCCCAGCCTTTGATCGCTGCGTTCAGAACGCCCCCTTTGGCTTCGCCCTCATCCATTGCCAGAGCGGCCTCGAGGATTCGGTGGGGAGCCAACTCCGCGGCCCGCTCAAGCCCCCGATTGGCCCCCGTCGTAAGTCCTATTTTAAAGTTGAACTGCTCCAGATAGTCGCTGAAGACATTAGGATCTCGTCCACCAAGTATTTTGCCGGTAGAAGTGATCCAATTCTCATTTCCGGAAGACACAATTGCTTCCATCGCCCGGCTGGCATCGGCCTTGATCCACTCCTCCGTAAACAAATATTTCTCCGGCCAATCCCCATCCTCGCTCAAGACAGTGAATCCACCCTCCGGATCGATTCTTACCCAAGTGGTGAAGAGGGTGGTAGTGAGTGCATCTTTCAAGAATCCATCAGGAAAGGTTTCTACCTCATCTCGAATGCCTGCCATCGAGGAAGGTGCCTTACCATGCTTTGCAACCAGTCGCCGCCACTCATCGACAACGCGGCTAGGCGGCAGAGGCCTCCCCCGGAGTTCGTCGAGCGTTACCTCATGCGGGGTCGTTCTACTACCAGCGAGTTGGGACGAGGAAGCCGCTTCCTGCATCAACTTGCTCGCTCCATAGCCTAGTGGAAGTCCGGCCGCTAAAAGGACCGTCGCCGTAATTGCTGAAAATTTTGAAGTCGTCATCGTTGCACCAGTTACTACCGATGTAGTGGCAGCAGATGACCCGGAGGTGACAAAAACTTCTCCCAATCCTGCCGCCGCAGCCGAACCCGCTCCCCCCATTTGACCCAGTGCAGCTGCCACTGCCGCCGTGAAAGCCGTCCCGGGCGCCGTGCGCCGCAACGCCGAGGAGAGACGCGACTCCACTTTGTCGCGCAACATCTCGCGCCCGCGCTTCAGTCTCTGCTTCACCGCACTAGGCTTCATGCCTAACGACTCTGCCACCTTCGCCACTGAATGCCCTTCGCGGTAGAAAAGAATCAACGGGGTGCGGTAGGCTTCCGGCAAGGTCTTCAGCGAAGACAGAACGAAAGCCAGGTCATCACCCCGGGCGGCCATCTCGTCTGGCCCCAGCCTTTGATCCGCTCTTTCTGTCAATTCGTCGTCGGCCCGTTGCGCTCTCATTGATAAGCCCTTCAAGGCCGCTCGCCGGGCAATCGCAGTCAGCCAAGGACGGAACTTCGACGGCTCCCGGAGATTCGGCAGCGCCTTCCATGCGCTGAGAAATGCCTCTTGGGCAGCGTCTTCGCTCAAGGTCCGATCTGCCAATACCGACAAGGTGACTGCTGAAACCAGACCTTGGTAGCGCTCGACCAATTCGACATACGCCCGCGCATCTCCGGCCCGCGCCCGAGACACCAGCTCAACCTCCTTGGAAACATCCGACTGCCCGATCATTACTGACTAGAGCAATGAACGAGGGCGTCGGTGACAACTTTTTTATTTTCTCCGGACAATCATCCGGCCCGGGAGAAGGGAAATGGAAGCCATCTCAGGCCTCGGCAGGAACCTCCACTTTGGAGCAATAGGCGCCGATGGCCGTTCTCGGCAGGTCGATCCAGACATGGTGAGGATCGCCAGGGGCCACGGTGATTGCATTGCCGTTCTTATCCTCCATCCGCTTGATCTCCTGCTTGAAGTTTCCGTTCGGGACGAGGACTTCCAAAGTATCGCCCAGATCGAATCGGTTTTTGACCAATGCTTCCACAAGGCCACGCTCCTCATCCCAGCCAATGAGCTTGGCCACGTAGCGGCCACTGCGGGCAAGGCTGTGACTATCGACGTAGTTTTGGTAATCCGCAGCAGCGTGTCGCTGGAAGAAACCACCCGTGTATCCGCGGTTGGCAAGGCCCTCAAGGTCGGACAACACCTGAGGGTCAAAGCCATTCCCCGCCATGACGTCATCAATGACCTTGCGGTAAGCTTGGCAAGCCCGGGCGGCATAGTAGGCGCTCTTGGTGCGGCCTTCGATCTTGAGGGAATCCACTCCGATCTCCATCAGACGCGGCACGTGCTCGGCGGCCCGGAGGTCCTTTGAGTTGAGGATGTAGGTGCCGTGCTCGTCCTCTTCAATCGGCATGAATTCACCGGGGCGCTCGCTCTCCTCGAGAAGGAACTGATCCGCATCAGGGTCTTCGTATCGCCCGGCAGGGACTTGCACGGATTGGTTGTCGTGCAGCTGGTATTTCCAACGACAAGAATTGGTGCAGGCTCCTTGGTTGCCATCGCGCTTGGTGAAGTATCCGGAAAGGAGGCAACGGCCCGAGTAGGCGATGCAGAGAGCACCGTGGACGAAGACTTCGATCTCCGTTTCGGGGCATTCCTGCCGAATCTCGGCGACCTCATCGAGGGTAAGTTCGCGTGAAAGAATCACGCGCTCAATGCCTTGCTTGGCCCAAAACTTGACCGCTGCAAAATTGAGCGTATTCGCCTGCACGGAAAGGTGAATCGGCATGTCCGGCCACTCGTTGCGGACAATGTCAATGAGCCCGGGATCCGCCATGATGAGCGCGTCGGGCTTCAAATCGATGATCGGAGCCATGTCTTTCTTGAAGCTCCGGATCTTCGGGTTGTGGGGAAGGGAGTTGCAGACGACGAAGAAGGTTTTTCCTTGGGCGTGGGCCTCATCGATTCCTTCCTTCAGCGCAGCCACATTTTTGAAGGTGTTGTTGCGGACGCGCAGGCTGTAGCGGGGCAGCCCCGCGTAGACGGCATCGGCACCGTATTGGTAGGCGGCGCGCATCATTTCCATGGAGCCCGCAGGGGCTAGGAGTTCGGGAGCTTTCATTGGGTTGAAGTGGACCGGTATGAAAAAAAGGGCAATCGGAAAATCGAGGAAGGAAGGGGTGATTCTTACCAGAATTCGCAAATGGGATTGAACGGAAACCCGTGGCGGTAAAGCTCTCCGCGTGAGAATCCTCTTTGTCTGTCTCGGAAATATCTGCCGCTCTCCCGCCGCCGAGAACACCATGCGACATCTGCTCAACAAACACGGAATCAGCGACTTGGAAATCGATTCAGCCGGAACCGCTGGCTATCATATCGGTAAATCGCCAGATCCCAGGATGTCGGAGACTCTCGAAAAACGCGGCATTTCCGTAGAGGGAAACGCCCGTCAGTTCGCAAAAAGCGATTTCGAAGATTTCGATCTTATCCTTCCGATGGACGATTAGAATCGGGTTGATATTCTTCATCTCAGCCAGAATGACCAGCACCGCGCGACGATCCGGCCCTTCACGGACTATTGCACCAGCTTTGATCTTAAGGAGGTCCCGGACCCCTATTATGGAGGACAAGAAGGCTTTGAACTGGTTGCCGACCTCATGCTCGACGGATGCGAGGGAATTCTTCGCGAGCTCGGCCGACTACCCTCATGAAAGCTCTTATTGAAGAGATTGAGCGACAGCATCGCGTGAGGCTTGGGTCTCCTCAACTCGTAGGTGGCGGAAATATTAGCCAAAGCTATCGCTGCGGGGATTATTTCCTGAAAATCAACGACCGCGATTTTGCCGCCAATTTTGAGGCTGAAGCCTTCAATCTCGAAGCTATCGCAGCCACCAAGACGGTCCGCGTCCCCTGTGTCGTCGCGACGGACCGCTTTCAATCTCATTCATATCTCCTCCTCGAATACCTTCCTCTACGCCCTCTGACATCGAAGGCGGAAAGAGAACTGGGGACTCAACTTGCCAGTCTCCACCAAGTCGAACAGTCGCTTCCTGGATTCGAACGGGATAACTTCATCGGAGCCACTCCCCAGCCAAATGGCTCGCGCCCGAATTGGGTCACCTTTTGGAAGGAACAGCGCCTTGGTCACCTCTTCACACTAGCAGCCCAGTCTGACATCGAATTCGAAGGAAGAAGAGAATTGCTCGCCCGACTTCCCGAACTTCTGCCTCACTCGCCCCGCTATTCTCTTCTCCACGGCGATCTCTGGGGCGGGAATGCTGCCTGCCTCGATGATGAGACGCCAGTGATCTACGATCCTGCCTGCTACTATGGGGACTCGCTGGTCGATATCGCCATGAGCCAACTCTTCGGAGGGTTCTCAAGTGATTTCTATCGGAGCTATTCACAAAGCCAGCCACTGGATGCCGACCGCGACGAGGAGCGGCTCGAACTGTACCATCTCTATCACCTGCTCAATCACGCCATTCTTTTTGGGAGCTCCTATGCCCGGCAAGCCCAACAAATCATCACAAAGCTACTCCGTTGATATGGCTACTCCGTTGATACACAGGGCACCCTCATTAACGCAAAACGGCCAGGCTCCTGCCTGACCGCTTTCCTCAAAATAGTCGTTCTGGCTTTTTACTCGCCACCGGATTCCCAAGCCTTGACTTGGTCAACTTCCACAGTGTCGCCAGCGTAGATGCGCTCGAGCTTGTGCCGGTCATTAGTCCGGGGACTCAACTCATACTTCTTACCTTCGCGATAGACATACACTCGCTTGGATGTTCCGAAGGTATTGACCCCACCTGCGGCTGCGATAGCCTGAGCGAGGGTCATATCCTTCACCCAAGGGATGGGCCCAGGACGATTGACTTTGCCGGTCACGGTCACTTGCTCATTGAGCGATTCCTTCGCCGAACCCGTTTCAATCAGGATGGTTGGGGAGGTGTAGATTTGAGCACTGCGATAGGCAGCCTCAATCCTTTTTGCCAAGGTCGTGGGCTGTAGACCGGCAGCACGGATACTACCAATTTCCCACATGCGGACGTTCCCTTGGGAATCCACGGGATAATTTTGGTTGATGCGAGCCTGCTCACTCGGTGGAACTCCGACGATTGAGATTTTAATCGTGGTGTTCCTTTCGATCTGCGCGCTCAGTCCTGCCACAGAGGCTAGTAGAGCAAGTAGCAGTAGGGTAATTCTTTTCATTCGCTTCGTTGTTTCAGTGGTTAGTAGAGGTCACTTTTACTATCCGAAGAGGAAGAAGCTGCCTTTGGAGCAGGCTTGGCTTTTTCCGCCTTCTTCTTGGCAGCCCGTGGTTCGGGCTCCGATGATGGAGCGTAGTAGGTGTAGTAACTTGTGTAATATTGATACTGATTATCGCTTCGGATGTCGACGTTGTTGAGGACAACACCGATGACGTGGCCACCCACGTTCTCAACCGCCTGCTTCACGCGCATCAGCATGTTGCGGGGCAATTTACGGTGCTGCACGACAATCATCGTCAAATCAACCTCACTGGCCAATACCGAAGCATCACTCACGCCAAGAATCGGCGGGGAATCCACGAGGACGAGGTCAAAGCGTTGCTTGACGTCCTGAATGAGCTCGGACATGCGTCGGGAGTTCAGAATTCCTGCGGCATCCGCTGGCAATACCCCAGAAGGCATGAAGTAGAGATTGTCGACAGGTGTCTGAAGAATGACATCCTCAAGCATCAAGTCGGTCGTCAGGTAATTGGTCAGACCCACCGAGTTGTTGATATCGAAGAAGGTGTGAAGACGGGGACGACGCAAGTCAGCATCAATCATGAGGGTGGTGTATCCACCCTGAGCACACACGTAGGCGAGATTGACCAAGGTGGTCGACTTACCCTCACCCGCTCCACCGGAAACAACGGTGATTGAGTTGTCCTCGGGATTTTTGCGGTTGAATTCGATGTTAGTGCGCAGAATTCGGTAAGCCTCCGCATCGGGGCTCATACCGCTCTGCTTGTGAAGAACTCCGACATCCTTCGGGATAACCGCAAGAACAGGAACCTGCAAGAAGCGCTCGACATCCTCGAGGCTCTTCACCGAAGTGTCGATGTATTCCAAGAAAAAGGCGATGGCGATTCCGAAGACCAGACCGAGAACCGCGCCCAGGGTCAGGTAAAGTGTAACCTTCGGGCTGACCGGATTGTTGTTCTCCTTGGGGTCCTCCCGAATGGTGATTGGCTTTTTAGGAGACTGCAGCAGAACCTTGTCGGACGAATGCTTGAGCTTCAGTTGCTGTAGCAAGGAGAGAGCGTCTTCGTACTCCCGTTCTGCATTCTCAAAGTCTTGAATATCGATGGAGAGGTCGGCCAGCTCCTGCGCCTTTTCCTCTTTCATGTTTTCCATCCCCTCCAGACGGTCAGTGACCATTTGATAGGTGGTTCTCATGGTGTCGATCATTGAAGCAACCGCCGACTCAAGGTCTTGGCGAACTGCACTTAATTGGTCCTGCTGCATCTGAACCTGAGGGTGTCGAGCACCCAGACCGGAAGCCTTCAGAGAAGCCAGCTGCTGCTGCATTTCCAAATACTTGGCCCGCTGAGTTTGGACGGTTTGGTCTGCGATGGGAATTTCCGCAGCGTAGCTCAGGAGACGCTCGCTATCGAATTTCTCCAGATTCTCAAGGTAGATCTTATATTGGGTTTTCTGACTCTGGAGTTCCAACAGCTGCTGCTGAGTGTAGCGAACATCCGTCCTCTCGAGATCGTCGACTCCGTAACGTGAATTCTCGATGTAGGGGCGGCCGGTGATCTTAACGATCGTATCGAGAACCTTCCGCTTTTGCTCCACTTCGTCCTCTTGATCCCGGATTTCCTTCTCAAGGGCATTCAACTGGCTCTGAGCGAAATCAAGCTCCTCGTTATTACGATTCTCTTTGTAGGCCTCCGCAACTTGAGCCGCGATGGCCCGGGCCATCTCCGGTTGCTGATGCTCAACAGTGATTTCGATGAGGTCGGTGCCCGGCCGCTGCTTCGTGTCGATCATCCCTTTTAGCAGTCCAATCGCCGAATCTTCGTCACGGCCCCAACTCGTCTTCAGATCAAGCTTATCGACGACATGACGAAGGTTGTTCGAGGCAACAATGATGTCGAACTGGGTCATGAAGAATTGGCGAGTTTGCAAGGCGCCAATGTCGTTCTCAGTAGGGGGGTTCACCTGAAGGAGAGCGGTGCTTGCATACTTCTTCGGCAAGACAGAGGTGATTACAGCAGCGCACAAAAAGGCGAGAAGGAAGGTCAGGAGAATAATCCCATACCGGTTCCGTAATACCTGCCAATAATCAACTGCGTGGAGTGAAGCCTCAGAAGAGGAGTCCTTGTTTGGATTCATATGGAAATGTCGGCTCAGTGGGCGAAGTCACTGCGGTTTATACACACCGCAAAAAAAAATCAACCCCCGCGGTAAGTGACACCGAGGGGGTTGATTTGTTCAGAAATTTTGCTTCAGCAATTAGAATGTTGCTTGAACACCAACCTGGACGCGGTTGCGGTCGTATTCACGACTGCCGCCGAAGTCAGAATCAGATGTGGTGAAGTTGTAAGAGCCTGTAAGGAACAGGTTGTCTTGAACTTGGAAGCTTGCACCAGCATTGAGGTTGTAGAGCGTTTCGCTGCCTTCACCGAAGGTGCCAACGACCTCATCCTCGTAATCCCGGAAGATAACGTTTGCACCACCGAAGAGAGTCAAGCGGGGGTTCAAAGCGTAGCTAGCCTTGAGGCCGAAACGAAGAGTCTGGTTCGAATCATAAACCGAAACGCTGCCGGAACCATCACGAATTGAGCGGCTCCAATCCTCGGTAGAGTAGCGAACGAAGGCTTGCACACCAAGTTGCTCGGTCATCTGCGACTTAAGAACACCCTCGACGAAAGGCTGCGTCTTGGAATCACCCCCATCGCGCTCGGAAAGCTGAGCACCTGCACGAAGAATGATTGCCGAGGCAGCGCTAATCCGGTGCTCAACACCACCCAAGATGTAGTGTGATGTTGCATCGCCAGATGTGTCGTGATCGGTCATCGCATAACGATATTCCGCAGTGTAAACAGTTGCAGGAGTCGCCCGGTAACGGAACTGATTGTAGAACTGGATACGATTATAGTCAGAACGATCCAAATCTTCGTAAGCGACACCACTGAAGACAACACCCGTGATGGTAGCAAAGCGCTCGGACCAACGGTAACCGACCGAGTTATCGGTGGTGTATCGGAAGTAGTTGCCCACTGCGCGGTCAGAGCTCAGACCGTAAGAATAGTCAGGCTCACGCTCGAAGCTGAGAAGATTGCGGCTACTCAAGCGGAGACGCTCGCTCACACGATGAGTCACATTCAAACCCAAAGAAGCATTGGGAGAGAAATCATCGGCGTTACTGCCGTCAAGACCATCGATGTAGTAGAGCCCACCAACACGAGCCATCAGATCCCATGTGGTCTGAGGAGAAACGCTCACCATATTCGCCTGCACGAACGCGCTAGCGTAGAGAGACTCGTCGTCAGAGTTCGAAAGAGGCGTTGGGTTATCGTCAAAGCCAAGATTTGCGCCAACAGTCCACTTGAGCGGAAGACTGTCAGAAGCCTCATCGTCGGCGGGAGCAATGCTGTAGAGACCTTGCGAGAGCGCTGCACAAGGAGCAAGCGCTGCGAAAGCAAGGCATTTGGAGATATTTTTCATGCGTGATTTTAAAGTTTTCTAACTTAACAGCAGTCGTGCTTAGCTTGCGGAGAGAACATCGACAACGGCGGTATCGATGTTGTCGTCGTTATCGTCGTTACTATCTGTCTCGCTGCTGTCCATATCTTCTTCCCCATTGGAAGAGTCGATTGTGGTGACACCTGGAGGAGTCACGACAGGCGGCTCAAGAGGAGGAAGCTCAGGAGGAAGGATTGGATAACCACCAGGACCACCCGGATTCAAAGGACCATCAAGAGGGTTAGCAACACCACCAACTTCAGGCTGAACAGGAGTCTTATCCATACCGCCTTTGCTCAATCCGCCCTTGGCGCTGTAACCTTCACCGCTCTGAGGATCGAAAGAAGCAACAACTGCCTGCACCTGCTTGACCGCGTCAGGAGCGACTGCGACAGCGCACTGAGCGATGATTCTCATCTCACCGGGAGCTGCAACAACAGCTGTTTCGACGATTTGACGGACCAACTCAACATCAGCCTCGGAGGCAACGATGGCAGCCTTGACGACTTCGCAAGCGCAGCCGGAGTTTGCAGAGACCTGCTGCTCGACGACCTCAAGAATCTTAGAGGAGTCAGCCTTAACAGCCCTTTCGATGGCCTGCTCGATTGTTTTGCAGCTCTTGGCGTCCTCTGCACCGAAGGCAGCGGGACCCACGGCCAGCACTGCTGACACGAGAGCGAATTTCAGAGTTGTTTTCATGATTTGTTCTCCTTGGAGTGAACTGGTTGGTAGTTAGAAAGCGGGTAGAGGGAATCGAACCCTCATGGCCAGCTTGGAAGGCTGGAGCTTTACCATTAAGCTATACCCGCGCTTTCGGGGGTAGTTTTACGGGGTGCTGCTGATGACCGCAAGGCATTTTTCACCGAGAGCGGCCATTTTTATTAGGTCTCGTTCACCAATTGCAGCGCCATTGACTAACAACGGCGCCCGTTTCGCACGTTCTGCCCACTCATTCCAGCTCAACCATATCCGCGTTGTGACATAAATCGCGAGAGCGGGCAGACCACCGACACCGCTAACAAGTTTTCTATAAACCAGTCGGTCGATCGATGAAAACGCCCTCAAGTCCGAATTTTTCCCCCACCACTTTGGCCATTTCCCTCACCCCGAAGGTCTCGGTAGCATAGTGACCGGCGTGAATCACTTTAAGACCAAGCTCTCTAGCAAGAGGAAAGCTCCAGTGAGGACCTTCGCCAGTGATAAATGTCGAAATCCCCTCCGCCGCAGCCGCTTCAACTTCCGAACCGGCCCCACCGGTAATGATGCCCAACTCGCCCACTTCCGCTTCCCCGACGTGACTCGAGATCACCGGGCCCACCTTTTTTTCGATCAGCGACTCCAGTTCCGTCAGCTTATCGAATGCGCTGTTTGCCCTCAGGCCAAGTTCGATACCCTTCCATGGCATGAAGGTCCCGGTCACCTCCATGCCCAAGGACTTTGCCAAGAGGGCGTTGTTTCCGTAAAGTGGGTGGACATCGAGGGGAATGTGCGAGCTGTAGATAGCCAGCCCGGCATCCATCGCTCTTTTGATCTTTTGGTATTGCGGTCCGGTGAACATTCTCACGCCTTGCCAAAAGAGACCGTGATGCACGATGAGGAGATCCGCTCCTAGCTCGACCGCCTCGTCAATGACCTCAAGGCTGGCATCGACAGCTGCGGCGACCCGGGTGAGTTCCCCGCCCTGGTTCTGCAGCTGAAGACCGTTATGCGCACCGGGATAATCGGGGATCTCAGCCGTCCTCAGTTCACGATCCAAGAATGCAACGACTTCAGATAATCGGGCCATAACGCCAGCATCCATCAGGACTCCGTGTCATCCAATCTATTCTTGCGTCTTGTATCTACGAGAGAAGTCTCTCTAAAACCTGCCCATGTCCGAGCGCCAACACACTCTTGCAGCCTCCGCCACCCTGGAGGGCACTTCGCTCCATACAGGCTCCAAGGTCACGCTGACCCTGAAGCCCGCTCCCATTGATCATGGCTTTGTCTTTTGCCGCGTCGATTTACCGGACAAGCCTCTCATCCCCGCCAATGTCGATCTCGTCGAGACCGTTGAGCGAGCGACCACTCTCTCAGTCGGCTCAAACCGCGTGCACACGGTTGAGCATGTGCTGAGTGCCCTCGTCGGTATGGGGGTGGACAACGCCTTGATCGAAATGGATGCGAACGAGCCTCCCATCGCCGACGGTTCCTCGGCCCCGTATGTCGAGCTTATCAAGCAGGCTGGGCTTGAGGAACAGGAAGGCACCCGCAAAACCTGGCACATCCGCGAGCCCATCCACCTTGATTGTGGCAATGGCTCTCTCATCACCATCGTGCCGGACAATAAATTCCGGCTCACAGTGACAAACGTTGGTCGGAACGGACTTCACACCGAGCATTTCTCATCGGTGGTGACGCCGGAAATCTATGAAGAGGAAATCGCCCCGGCCCGCACTTTCACCTTTTACGAAGACGTCGCCCCTCTGCTCGAGAAAGGGCTCATCAAGGGCGGCTCCTTGGAGAACGCAGTGGTGATCCGAGGAGAACAGGTGATGTCCAAGGAGCCTCGACGCTTCAACAACGAGTTTGCCCGCCACAAGGCCCTCGACATCATCGGCGATCTGATGCTTGGCGGTAAGCGTATTCTGGGACACGTCATCGCTGTTGCCCCCGGTCATGGCCCGAATACGAAGATGGCCGCGATGCTCAAGAAGGAGTACGCCCGGATGAAGACCCAAGTGCCGCCCGTAACGATCCCCTCGGGCGAGGCTGTTCTCAATCTGCCAGACATCCTGAAGATTCTCCCCCACCGCTACCCCTTCCTCCTGATTGATCGCGTCGTCGACTTCACGGAGAAGACTTGCACGGCCATCAAGAATCTCACTTTCAATGAGGATTTCTTCCAGGGTCACTTCCCCGGGCACCCGATCATGCCGGGTGTTCTTCAGCTTGAAGCCATGGCCCAGACGGCCAGCGTCCTCGTTCTCCGCATGCCCGAGAATGCCGGTAAAATTGGCTACTTCATGTCAGCGGACAAAGTGAAGTGGCGGAAGCCCGTTACGCCCGGCGACACGCTCTTCATCGAGGCGTCCATCAAAACCTTCCGGCGCAACATTGGCGAAGCAGAATGCCGTTGCCTGCTCAATGGCGAAGTCGCCAGCAGCGCGACAATCAAGTTTGCCGTGCAATAACTTCCAGTTGCCTCGGCGGGTCTTCGAACGACCGATTGCCCGTCGAGTAATCCCCTTCCGCAGGATGCGGCAGATGGCAAAACAAATTATCAGGATCAGTTCTGCACCTTTTCTCGCGCTCGTCGGTCCAGCTCCTCATCCGACAGATCCTCAATCTTCTGGGCGAGGTGCCATCGATACCCCTCCGGGTCAGCCACGATAGCCTCCCGCATGCCATAGAATTGATCGGCAGGCTCCACCAGAACCTTGGCTCCGGCAGCCTCGGCCCGTCGGCAAGCTTCGTCGCAATTGTCGACCTCGATCGAAAATGAGCACGACGACAACAGCCCCTCCTCCTGCGGAAAAGCATGAGATGACGGGTGGGCATCCGACATCATAATTCTCGTATTCCCAAGCAGAATCTCGGCGTGGGCCATCTGTCCCTCGGGCGTCTCAAGCCGATAAAGTTCATCAGCGCCGAAGCCTTCGCGGTAGAAATCAAGAGCTGCGGCCGAGTTCCGACAGGTGAGGGAAATAGTTACAGTGGGGGTCTCTTTCATTTCGATAGTGAACCAATAGATACCTCAATTCGAATTTCAAATATTAGATGAGCTAATCTCACCCGAAGAATCGCCAGCATTTACAGCGCGCCGATAAAGAATCGTGGGAGCCAACTCAAAAGCCTCCGCGGTCAGGCTGCGATACCACTTTTCAATCGGGAGCGCACCAGGCAGGAAGTCAGGGAGACTATCGATCAGCTTGCCCCATCCCTTCATCTCCTCATCGACCGTGATCATCGTCCCCTCTCTGCTCCGAAACTGGATGCAAACACAGTCCATTGTCATCAGATCCTGCTTGTAAGCAATTGCTTCCAAAACCTCGCTCCACAGGCAATGATAGGCCGGCTGCTCGGCCTTGATGCCAAAGCGAATCTGGAACCCGTCTTCGACGAAGACGATCTCAGGCGCGGTGGCCTCCTTGGAGCAAGCCCTCTGGCCATCGACCAGCCTCCTTTTGGCCAACCAACGTGTCCACGTCTTCTCCAGTTGATAGCGATGCCATCGCCCCATCCCCGAAACCAATAGCGTCGCAAGGAGGGCAGCGAGGACGAAGAAGACGGCTTGCTCTAACATGACATCGGAAGAAGGGAAGGAACGACTTGCTCCACCACTACCAACCGAAAGCCAGAGGCTTCATTTTTTCTGGATCCACAAGAAGCGGTCTTCAGTCACTTTCGCGATTAAAGAAGACCTTGATATAGTTCATCTTTTTCTCCTCGTCGTAGCCCTTCTCGAGAACCTTCTCGGGGTTGTTGACCACCTTGGGCTTGAGACGAATCTCGACCCCGGAATCGAGGCGCATGATTGATTTCATCAATTTTTTCGCCTTCGAAACATCTTTGGGAGAAATATCGAAGTCCTCTTTGAGAGCCACCCCGCTCTCTTCCTCGAGCTGTTTGCATTTCTCTTTGAAAGCCGCCTTGGCTTCTGGTGTGCGCAGAGCCTGCTCCTCGAACTCCGCGAGGCTGAATTGTTTCTTATTGTCGAAGTAGGAGAGCGCCTCCTTGGCTGCCTCATTCACCTCCCAAGGGGGGCCTTCATCGGCGTCATCGTGAGGCGCTTTGGTCTCGGCAACGGCTGTCACCGCCATCTCGGCGACCTTTTTTGAGAGCAGGGAATTGTCAGGGATCGCGATCACGCCGAGAAAGTCCCGCACCCAGAAACGGCTCTCTGAGCTGCCCCGGTCGAAAGTCAACACGTAGAACCCTTTGCGCCCGAATTGATTAACGATGAGACAACCCTTGTCGATTTTCTCCGGATTGATTCCCTGCTCGGTATTCAGCTGGAGGTCTCCCTCCCGTGCGGTGATGCTCAGGAATGGAGTCATGCTTTCCGACTTAAGAATGCAGATGGCGTCGACCGTTTCCTCGCCTGCTTTGACACCGGTGATCCGGGAGATGCAGAGGTCGCCTGACTTGATGTTGGGATGCGTGGATTTGGTGTGCAGGCGAGTCGCCAGAGCACAGCCTTTCTCCAGGAGTTTCGCGGGATCATCGAAGATGGCAGCAGCGCAGGAGTTGACCTCGTGCTGATCGAGCGAGCTGTGATGATGAAACTTCTGACCCACCAAATTGAAGCTCTTGAAGGGACGGAGGAAGATATTGCAGAGTGTCTCTTGGTCCGCCTCCTCGACCTCAAAGACCTGCTTGGAGGTCTGCAAGGCTTCTTCCCGGGAGGGATTGCCCACCTTCGCGAGAACCAGCCCCTCGATGGCTGCTTCGGAGAAATCCAGCTTGATGTTCATTCCCCTTCCTTAGGGCTCCGTCCCTGCCACGGGCAATGTCTTTTTTACCCAACCGCTCTGTTTCCCGTCCTTTCCATTCAAGACCTCAGGCCCCTCGTCATCAGGTCAGCTCAAGGTGAGTTGAGTTTGGACTTCGGTGGTCTCGTCCGGCTTCATCGCATTTGCGACTCGCTCGACTGTCCAATAGAGGCCCACCAAGGCAATGAGGACGGAAGCGACGACTCGGATAACCTTCCAAGAGGGCTTGTGATGGAACCAACAGGTTGCCGCAAAGGCCATGGCCAGCACAGCCACTTGGGCGATCTCGACCCCGAGATTAAAGTTGAGGACGGGAATGAGGAGCGATGAGCGATCGACTGGAAGCTCACTCATCACGGAGCCAAATCCCATTCCATGAAGAAGACCCAGACCGAAAATGAGCGAAAGACGCCAGGGCTTCACCTCCTCGAAGAAAAGATTCTCGATGGCGACGTAAGCAATGCTCAGCGCGATCAGGGGCTCTACGATTTCGCCATCGAAGGGAATGATCCCCGCCACGGTCAGTCCCAGGGTGATGGTATGCGCCACGGTGAAGACGAGAGATTGCGCAAGCAAGGGCTTCCACTTGGCAGAAAGAAAGTAGAGGCCGAGGATAAACAAGATGTGATCCAGCCCGAGAGGAAGAACATGCTCGAAGCCCGCCACCAGCCACGCCCACCAGCTTGAGAAGACAGCGCGATTTGGCTCTGCCTTCCGCCCCGGGGTCACATAGGCGAGCGATCTCTCTTCGCCCTGATCAACCGTCGAGAGGGGAAGGTCCTTGCCATTTGATTCGATGGCCAAGGCCAGAGAAGGCCCGTCTTCATCCTCGTTCCAAACCAGTTCCAAATGCCCGGACGCGAGACCATAATCCAAGCGAACGTCCCACACCATCCGCGCGAAGGTGTCGCCGCGTTGGTCGAAATAGACCGGCCAGTCAGTCCCCCATTTGCCGAAGCCAATATCGGGAACCCGCTGTTCGCCACCCAGTTGGAACAGAAGAATAGACGAGAGGTATTTTTTCCCCTCGATGAGGATACGGTCTCGCTCGGCATCCGTCTTAGCCGCCAGCCAATCATTGGTCGGCAAGGTCTCGTCATCGGCCGACCGGAGATCGGGCAAGCAATAGCCCGCATCCATCTCAAGACGCCCCGTGAGGTGGCCGTCTTGAAGGAAGAGCTTAAGGAAATGCTGGTCCACCTGATGCCCGGAGGCAAAGGGGACCAGCATTGTCAGAACGAAAACAATCGCAGCCAAACGCACGGTCGAAGAATTCTCAATCCTCCGCACCGGACAAGGCGAAAGCGTCCGAGGCTAGCTTAAATCACGCGGTCGTTACCGCCGTCGATCGGGATCTGCGCGCCGGTCGTGGCACCAAAGACGGGGCCGGCAACGGTCGAAATCATCGCCGCCACGTCGGTGGATTTGATCTCGGTACGCAGCAGGTTCTTCGTCTTGTATTCCTCGACGGTCATGCCGTAGCGAGCCGCTGATTTCTGCAGGGCTTCTTCAGTCCAAATCTCGGTATCGAAGACCGCGTCAGGGTGAAGAACGTTCACCCGGATGCCTGCGGGAGCGAGCTCAAGTGCGGCCACACGAGCCAGTTGAGTCACACCGGCCTTGGTCACCGAGTAAGCGGCGGCACCTGGTCCAGGGGCTGAGAAGTTACGTGAGCCGATGATGATGATGGCCGGCTGCAGCTGACTCTCCTTCAGGTGCGGGATCGAGAAGCGCAGGAAGCGTTGCGTCGCGGTGAGGTTGATCTTGAGGTGCAGGTCCCAGCTTTCACCGAGAGTCTCGATGTATTCGCCGGATTTGAAGATCCCGGCATTGGCCACGATGATGTCGAGGCTGCCGTGCTCGGCAACGACCTTGTCGATGGCACCTTTGAGGGCTTCATCATCCGTAATGTCGCACACCGCGCCGCTGAGGCCGGGCTTGTTGAGATTGTCGGTAATGGCAGGATTGATATCGAGGCCGACGACGATGGCACCATCGGCGTGGAGACGTTCGGCTGTCGCACGACCGATGCCGCCAGCGGCTCCGGTGATGATGGCGACTTTGCCTGCGTGTGGTTTGAGAGGATCGCTCATGGCTTGATTGAAATCGTTGGGTTCTTATTGCGGGCGGAGAGACGCTCCCCTCCCTTGGGCCGATGGCCGGAAAAAAAATTGGACCGCGAGCCCGGGCCCGCGGTCCAAGGGAAAAGGAGGATTAGCCCTCGTTCTTGAGAGTCTCGAAGAGGTCGAATGCTTCCTGAGGCTTCATGTCCTTGTGGACGACCGCGCTGACCGCCTGGATCATGGCCGTAGGAGCGTCGGACTGGAAGACGTTACGTCCCATATCCACACCGGAAGCACCGCACTGGATGGCCTTGTAGCAAAGCTCAAGAGCCTCAAGCTCAGGCAACTTCTTGCCACCGGCGATCACGACAGGGACGGGGCAAGCGGCCACCACCTTCTCGAATCCTTCGGTGTAGTAAGTCTTCACGATGGAAGCACCATTCTCAGCGCACACGCGGGAAGCGAGGCCGAAGTAGCGGGCATCACGAGCCATGTCCTTACCAACTGCGGTCACCCCCATCACTGGGATGGAGTAGGTGTTGCCGATATCAACGAGGTTGCTGAAGTTGGCAATGGTCGAGGCTTCGGTAGCGGCATCGCCGATTGCCAGCATGGCTGCCATTGCAGAAGCATTCATGGAGATCGCTTCTTCCTCGGAGATGAGGGTGTTGTGGTTCATCTCGGTGAGGATGGTCGTTCCGGTATCCGTCCGCAGACAGACGGGCTTGGTGCAGCCTGCGGGGATGCAGCTGCGGATCATGCCGCGGGTGCCCATGAGGCAGTCCGCATAATCCACCAAGGAGCGGATGCCGAGGTCGATACGCTCGAGGCCGGAAGTCGGCCCCATGAGGAAGCCGTGGTCGAAGGCAAGCATCACGGTGCGGCCGGACTCGGGATTGAAAATCCGCGCCATGCGGTTCTTCAGGCCCCAATCGGAGCCGTCCATGCCTTTGAGGTAAAAGCCAGAGGTGCTTGCGGGTGTGTTGAGACCGAAGTTGTCTCCGTCTCTGATGTCATCAAGGTCTGCCATAGTAGTCTTGGGTTGGGTGTTTTGTTTAGAGGTTTGTCGTTATTTTTCGATAAGATTGATTAGGGTCTGGACGGCATGCTCGACGAAGGCGGGGTCTTCCGCAGTCAGGTCGAGAGCCTCCTTTTGAATGCTATCCGGGAGGTGCTTTTGGAGCGAATCCCAGTAAGCTCCATCCAGCTCGGGCTTGTAGAGTTCCCCACCCTCGGCGGAGTAGCTGCTGACGCCCTTGAGCGGCATGAGGAAGACGGTGTCCTTGGTCGAATGGGCGAGCTTGTCGCCAATGTTCTTGGCCACCTTGTCCTGCTCCTCCGCATTGAGACGGGGGACGAAGATCACGGGCGAGTGCCAGGTGATGAGGTGGTCCTCCCACCCCTCGGGGATCTTGTTTGGTTCCTTCACGAGGATGCCCAAGTGCTCCGAGCCTCCCGGAACAATGACCTGAGGCAGGCCCAGCTTGCCAGCGGTGGTGAGTCGGTCGGGACCGCCCGCGCGCAAGACGCCGAAGGTGCCGTCCGCAATCTCACCCATTGCGTAGTCGAAGACCGCCGTGATAATGCCTTCCCGCATCATCTGCTCCATGGCATCTCCTCCCGCTCCGATAGCGTGGAAGGTAATGACCTCGTAGCCCGCTTTCTCAAAAAGCTCGATGGCATGCATGGCGCCCTTGGTAAGGACACCGAGATTGGACATTCCAATCACGCCCTTGGCGGTGGACTGGGTGATGCACTGCTGTGATTGAGCCATTCCCCAAGCCGCAGCCGCCGCATTGGCGAGAATTTTGCGCGAGAAGACATTCAAGCCAAGAATATCGGACACCGCGAACATCATGGTGATGTCCTTGATACCAACGAAGGGCGAGGTGTCTCCAGCTGCAGCAGTGGAGAGCATCACCTTCGGAAAGCCGTAAGGCAGAGCCTGCAGGATGGGGCCGCAAGTGGAAGTTCCTTGAGTGCCTCCCAAGGAGACCGCTCCGTCGATCTTACCCTCTTTCTGGAGTTCAACGAGCAGCTTGGTCGCGCCTGTGACGACGAAGGGGTTGCACTTTTCCCGGGTCGGGTGCTCGAGGAGATCAGCCAGCGTGGAACCGCCCGCCTCGACGACCTGCTCCCGGGTGACATCGGCCTCAATGCCCGGCTGACCCACGACACCGATATCCACGATGAGCGCCTTCCCGCCAAGGGTTTCGATTTCCTGGCGCATGAAGTCGGCCTCATCGGCCTTGGTGTCGAGAGTGGCGATAATCGCAATCGTTTTCATGGGTTTTGTGGATTGGGATTCTTATTTGCTGAAGCGAAGGCCCGCAAATTCCTGCGCGGCGGCGGAAACGGCGCGCTCGATAGGCAGACGCTCGGTCGACGATCCTGTCCAGAAGCCGTGACCACTGGTGTGGTCGAGCATGTACTGCGCGTCAGGTGGATTCTCCATCGCCGCTCCGTGAGCGACGAGAATGACGTCGGGATGCAGCTCGCGGCACTTTTGGTAAACGCGCTCGGTCTCCTCTGCGGTCTCCTCGATAGTCTTGCCCGAGTCGTAACCCTTGAGCCCGCCCTTGGTCGTCCCCGCGTGGTAGCAGAAGATGTGCGGCTTCGCCTCTCCCACAATGCGGTAGGAATCCTCTTCCGTGAAGGCGAGACCGACAGAGACCATGTTCATTTCCTCCTTGGCGATGCGGAGCATTTCAATCTCATTGTCGAGCGTGATCCCGGCGGAAGTCATCACCTTGTAGATCTCAGAGTCGTGATCGACGTAGGAGATGGACGGACCGATATTAGAAACGGAGTTGACTCCCATGTTGATGCAATCCTGCAAGACCATGCGCATGTCCTTCAGCGGATCATTCGCGTTCAGGCAGGCACAGACGAAGGCATCACCGTTGAGGGCGGGCATGATGTCCTCACGGGTGTAGTCGAGCGTTTGCTTGTTGGAATCGAGGATAGGCCACATCATGGACATGGTGCCCATCCCGTTGGCGCGTAGCCGCGCACCGGAGAAGGTATTGATGCAGTCGGTGCCAGCAGCTTCCTGCAGCTTGGCGACAAGGCCAGAACCGGCCGATGAGATCATGATGGGCACCCGGTCGGCGACCTTCTTTTGCAGCCGCGCGAGGATGGTTTCAGTAGAGATGCGTTTGGTAAACATAAGAGAACGACGCGAAGTGGATTTTTCTGCGAGCCGTTCTCTTAGAGGACGGGCCATACAATGTCATGAAAAATTTACGGAGACTTTTGAATAAATCCGTCAAATCAGATTTGGAACCGGGCTCGATAGGAGGACGGAGGCTCCCTCATAATGCGGGTGAACTCCCGGGAAAAATGGCTCTGATCCGAGAACCCGCATTGGTAGGAGATCTCGGCAAAGCTCCTCGTTGTGCGGGTGATGAGGTGGCAGGCCTCTTGGATCCGCAAGTGCCGCAGATACTCCTTCGGCGTCATGTTGAAGCACGCTTTGAACTTCCGCAGAAAGGTGCTCGAAGAGCAGTGGCAGGCCTTCGCCAGACTTTCAATGGACACATTATCCCGATAGCCCTCATGAAGGAGCCGGAGGGCCGGCCCCAGCTCCTCGTTCTTGCGCATTGTCATCGTTCCTTGCTCAAAAGGCCGGGTTACCCCGATGATTCCACAAATATCACCCTGCTGATTCTTGAGCGGCTTCTTGGTGGTCGTTGACCAATCGACGAAGCCACTGCCCCGGGGAACCAGCTCGATGCGATTGATCACCGATTCTCCGCTCTCCAATACCCGCAAGTCGTCTTGGCGCACGAATTCCAACAGGTGCTTGGGGTAAAACGGGTCATCGGTCTGCCCCAGCAACTCATCAGGATGGCTCGCATTGAAGATCTCACAAAGACGCTGATTGTAGGCGACGTAGCGCAGCTGACTGTCCTTGATGAAATAGACAAAACCCGGCAGGTCATCGAAGAGAGCAGCGAAGTTATCCTCCACCTTGTGCTCTTGAAAAAATCGGTCATCCTGCACCCCGCTGGGTTATCAGGAGAAACTCACCCTGAAAAGCCGGATCACCTTACCTCCCGGCGTCCTCCCCCGCCCCCGAAATAGGGATAATCGTCGAAGCCCCTGTAGTCGGGATCCTCTGCCCTCGGATCCCCTGTCGCCGCCAAGGCCTCGTCGAGCTGCCGCCGCAGCTCCCTCAACCGAGGCTGATAAGTCCACTCCCCAACCAAGTTCCTGACCTGCCCCGGATCTTCCCGAAGATCATAGAGCTCTTCCGCCGGCCTTGGGCCGAAGGACAAAGCAAAAGCCAGCCGCCCGTCCGGTCCAACGTCTCGATTTTCGATAATATAATCCTTGGTCGGACCACCATCACAATCGGAGTACCACATCGTCGGGAATGACGGGTTGCCGGGCGACTCCGCGCCCGCGGGATCTAACTCGGGGCGATAATTTCGGATGTAGAGAAAGTCATGCGTGCGCAAACCACGGGAAGGATAGCCGCCCGACTCGGGGTATTCCTGGCCCGGGGTGTGACGCTCCCGACCGAATAGGGCATGGGGACGCCCCTCCGCATCCAGCCTCCCGGATTGCCCCTCCTGCAAGCGAGCCAGAAAACTCCGCCCCGACATCTCACCGGGGACCTCAACCCCCGAGGCCTCCAACAAGGTCGGAGCCAGATCGACAAAGGAGACGAAATCCTCGATGCTCCTCCCTGCGGGAATTCCCTCCCCCCACCGGACCGCGAAGGGCACCCGAACGCCCGAATCATAGAGATTCCCCTTCCCTCGCGGGAAAGGCATCCCGTGGTCCCCCGTCATCACAATGATGGTGTTCTCTAGCAGACCTCTCTCCTCAAGCTCTGAAATCGCCTTTCCCACCAGTCGATCCCAACGCTGCACCTCAAAGTAGTAGTCGGCGACGTCTCGACGCACCACCTCATGGTCGGGGAAGTGGTTAAAGAGGTGGACCTGATCGAGTTCGATCCCGGCCGCTTCCCCCGCACCAAGGCGATAAGGTCGATGAGGGTCACTCGTCCCCAGCCAAAAGAAAAACGGCTCCGGCGCGTCACCTCCATCATTCAGGAACTCCGACAAGCCCTTGAAAATTGGTCCCGCCGGATGGCCGCCGTGATACTCGACCCATGAATCGATGCGACCCGGGCCCCATGATTTGGCCCGATTGCGACCAATCCGGTATCCCGCGTCTCTCAGCAGATGGACGAAGCTCTCGTGCTCCGTCGGAAGTGTGGACCAAAGATTGGCGCCCGGACCGAGCTGCCAATGATACTTGCCGGTAAAGACCGCGTTGCGACTCGGAGTGCAAGACGGGCTGGTCGTGTAAACATGGTGTAAGAGCGCACCCTCGCGAGCCAGTCGATCAAAGCTTGGCGTCGCGACTCCCTCCTCTCCATAGGCCCCCGCATGCGGCCAACCCCAATCATCCGCCATGCAGAAAAGGATACTAGGCCGCTGCCCGCCAGAAGCGGTCAGCACGGCGAGAAGAGAGAAGATGAGAAACCGCATCGCCCGCATACGACGGAGAACGGCAGGGAATATCACTTCCTCACCGTGGTCTCCGCCCGCGTCGGCTTCAGGCATGAACCGCCTGATGGCTCAAAAAGTCGCGTATCGCTTCATTCAAGGCCGTCTGATAGGCGAGGCCGTTGATATAACGGGGAGGCAAGGAGGCATACTGCGCCTGCGGAATTTTGTCCGCGATGGTCTTGGCCACCGACTTGGGATGCAGCGGATCCGCATCGGTATCAAAGACGATGGTATCCTGGCTCAAGTAGGAGAGCCCATCCAGCTTCTCAATCGGCTTGCTCTCCCACATTTTGTAGAGAACACGTGTGGATGCCGGATCCTGCGGCCGCTCAAGAAGGTCTGAAATTGAGTGCGCCGCGCCGAGACACTCGTCTTGAATCTTTTTGAACTCTTCATCGCTCTCGAGCTTCGACCATGCCGTGCTCGGATCCTCCTCGATCCATCTCCCCACTTTCGCGACAATCTCCAGATGAGCGGGCTGGACCTGATCTAACCAAGAAGGCCGCAGGAGAACAAGTCGGTTGACCCTCGAGGAATAGCGCAAGGCAATATTCAGGGCGATCCCCGAGCCCATGGAAAGCCCTCCCACGTCAGCCTTCTCGATATCGAGCTTGTCCATCAGGTCCACCACCTTGTCCGCGAAGTAATCGAACTCAAAGCGATCCGGATTCTCGTCTGTCGCCGGCCCATGGCCCGGCATATCCGGGGCAATCAGCCAGGTGCCTGGCAAGTCGGTCAAGGCCGACATCGTTTGGTCGCTGCTAGCGCCAAGACCGTGCATAAAGACGAGAGGAGGATCCTCCGGAGACCCGCGATGGAGATAATGAAGTGACATAAGGACGTGGTTTTTTTAGTTTAAAAGACAATTCTCATCAAAACATGAGGGTTCCCTTTGTAAACATTCAAACGATGAAAACCGCGTAATTCTTTCCTCTCCCGGGAAGGTCAGAAGCCGGGGGAGAGTTTCTCTTCCGGTCCCGCTCCTCCCTCGATAGAATCCCGCCATCGACCCCACCGACCTTAAAGCCCTGTTGACTGAAAAGGCACTCGAGCTTGGCTTCTCCGAGCTTCGGGTGGCTCCCGCTCTCCGTGCGCGGCACGCGGACGCCTATCAGCAGTGGGTCAGCGATGGCAAATACGGCGACATGGCCTGGATGGCTCGCGATCCCGAGCGCCGCAGCGATCCCCGGATCGTTCTCCCCGGTTGCCAATCGGTCATCGTCCTCGCCTTTAACTACTATACGGGCCCTCATCCCGAAGCCAACTACCGCATCGCCCGCTACTCATGGAATGAGGATTACCACGACATCATCACGCCCAAACTCAAGCAACTCAATTCTCTCCTCGAAGCAGAGGGCGGCACCCAGCGATTCTATACGGATACCGGGCCCGTTCTCGAGCGGGACTTCGCCGCCGAAGCAGGCCTGGGCTGGAATGGGAAATCGACAGTCCAGCTCCACCGCAAGCTCGGGACCTGGTTCTTCCTCGCGGACTTCCTCACCACCCTTCAACTTCCCTACGATTCCCCCAGTAATTCGCATTGCGGGAAGTGCACCGCCTGCATCGACTCATGCCCCACCAAGGCGATCACCTCACCCCACTCACTTGATGCCCGCCGTTGCATCTCTTACCTCACTATCGAGCATAAGGGCCCAATTCCTCTCGAGCTCCGCCCCCTGATGGGCGACCGAATCTACGGTTGCGATGATTGCCTGGCCATCTGTCCCTGGAACAAGTTCGCCAAGGCTTCCCAAGAGGCCAAACTGCAAGCCCGCGACACCATCTTCAAGCACCGTCTGCGGGACTTTCTCGCCCTCAGTGATGAGGAATTTCGCCAAGTCTTTCGCAAATCTCCCGTCAAGCGGAGCAAGCGCCCCCGCTTCCTCCGCAATGTCTGCGTGGCCTTGGGGAATACAGGAACAAGAGACGATCTCCCCGCCCTCCGACAGGCCACCAAGGATCCAGATGATCTCATTAGCGAGCACGCCCAATGGGCGATCGACGAGATTAATCGACGCCTGGCAACCCCAAGCTGTTAGAGAACAACCTCAGTCCCCACACCGCTGGAGGTAAAGATTTCTAACAGCAGCGAATGAGGGGTGCGTCCGTCAATGAAGTGGACCTTCTCCGTCCCTGCATGAAGGGCGTCCAGAGCGGAGGTCACCTTGGGAATCATTCCCCCACCAATGGTGCCATCCTCCATCAAGGAGCGAGCCTGGTTCTCATTAAGGGATTCGATCAAGGTCTCCGGATCCTTGGGGTCGCGCAGAAGACCCGGGACATCCGAGAGATAGACCAGCTTGGCTGGCTTGAGCGCTTTAGCCAACGCCGCCGCCGCCAGGTCAGCATTGATATTGAGAGAATGACCACTCTCCAACTCCCTCCCGAGGGGCGAAATGACGGGGACAATATTACTAGAAGTGGCGTAGAGAATATCATCGGTAAGGCAGCTCTCAACCTCACCCACGAAGCCAATATCCTCTCCTCCGGGCGTCATCCGCTTGGCCTGAAAGACCGAGGTGCCCGCGATTCCCGTCGCTCGCCCTCCTTGCTCGTTGAGCAGGGAGACCAGACGGGGATTGAGCTCATGGGTAAGCACTTGCTCGACCACCCGGATTGACTTCTCGCATGTCACCCGAAAGCCCGACACCCATTGAGGCTCCAAGCCACTTTGCGCCATCGCCGCGCTGATTGCCTTGCCGCCTCCATGCACGAGGACCGGATTAATCCCTGCCACTTCCAGGAAGAGAATGTCCCGCATGAAGTCGGCGACCAGTTGCGGGTCCTCCATGACGGAGCCCCCAATCTTGATGAGAAATGTCTTTTCCCGGAAACGATGCAGATAGGGCAGGGCTTCTATCAGGGTGGCAGCTTTGGTCTGCGGGTCGGTCATGAATCAATGGAGAATTGAAATAATGGAAATGAAAATCGAAAACGTGTTCTTCTGGCCAAAAAGAGCGTTTCAGGTTATGCGAGCGCGCGATGAGAACACTCGTGACTGGCGGGGCCGGCTTTCTTGGCTCGCACTTAATCGACCGATTAATTGAGCAAGGACATGATGTTGTCTGCCTCGACAACTATTTCACCGGTCGCAAGGCCAACATCGCCCATCATCTGGGTAATCCCAACTTCGAATTGATGCGGCACGACGTCACGGAGCCCTTCCGCCTAGAGGTCGATCATATCTATAACCTCGCCTGTCCGGCAAGCCCTCCCCACTATCAATACAACGCAATCAAAACCATCAAGACTTCCGTAATGGGAGCCATCAATTGCCTGGGGCTAGCCAAGCGGGTCAAGGCACGCATCTTCCAAGCGTCGACTTCGGAAGTTTATGGAGATCCAAAGATTCATCCCCAGCCGGAAAGTTATTGGGGCCATGTCAATCCCATCGGGATTCGCTCCTGCTATGATGAGGGCAAGCGCTGTGCCGAAACCCTCTTCATGGATTACCATCGCCAGAACGATGTGGATATCCGGATCGTCCGCATCTTCAACACCTACGGCCCCCGGATGAATCCAGAGGACGGGCGTGTGGTCTCGAATTTCATCGTCCAGGCCCTCAAGGGAGAAGATATCACCATCTATGGTGATGGTCAGCAGACTCGGTCCTTTTGCTTCGTCTCTGACTTGGTTGAAGGCTTCCTCCGCCTCATGGAGAGCGACTACACCTTGCCAATGAATATCGGCAACCCGGGAGAATTCACCATGCTCGAACTCGCGGAAGAAGTGCTCAAACAAGTCGGCGGACCTTCCAAACTCAGCTTCCAGCCTCTTCCCTCTGATGATCCACAGCAGCGCAAGCCGGATATCACCATCGCTCAACGCGAGCTTGGCTGGGAGCCCAAGGTCCCCCTTGCGGAAGGACTGGGGATGACCATCGAGCACTTCCGCAAGGAACTCGGCATCGCCTGAACTATCTTTCCATTAGGAAAAGCCTTTTCATCACTGCCTATCAACCAGCATCTCCCGCGTCACGAGGGAGATGTTTTTTCCCTATGGTTTGGCGGGAAGCCTGGTAATCACTGCGACACTTCCGACGGCACGGAACTTCCGGTGCGAGCGGCTAGCTTGAGCCTCACCAAGGTATACTCTTCCTTCATGCTGGCGAAGGTCTTCGCATAGGAAGAGCTATCGAACATTTCACTATTATGCCACTCCTCTTCACCCAGCCGTCCCCGCGCTCGAGCCGCGGTACGGAGGCGATTGATGAGCGCTAGAGTCTCTTCATAGAGGTCGCGCTCGTTCAAGGCGACGTATTTGGCCAAGGGGTCGATGGCGGCACGGCATTTTTCGTGGGTGTCTTCGAGCAGGGAACGGCCCACGTCCCGGGCCTTCTGATCAGGTAGACCGGCCATCGGCTGGATGCAGAACTCCAGCTGGCTCGCAAGCACCTCGGGCGATAGTTGAAGGGGTTGCTTGTTATGCCCCCGCAAGGCAAGCATCCGGGGAGAGAGGTAGTTGGGCTCCAGCTCTTGCAAGGCGTCCAGGCGGGCAAGGACGTGCGAATTAGCAACGAACACCGAAACTCTTTTCTCCTCACCGACCCGGCGGATCTCAGCCATCTGCGCAAGGGCCTCGATCGTCTCATCCTTGTCACTCCCCTCTAACAGATAGGGAAGAGCCTCGTCGAACCTCTCCACAAGAAAGACATCGTTCTCCATGAAGAAGCCTTCTTCATGCATGGTGAGAAGGGAGCGGAAGTAGGGCAAGAGCTCGCGGCTGGCGACGATCCGCTTCGGTGCGCCCTCTTGCTTGCGAAGTAGCATCTCCACAAATTGCCAGGGAGAAACCGGAGCGATCAAGGAGCCGTCCGGCTGCAGATGACCCAGGACAAGGGTATCGGGCCGCACCGCCGCATTGGTGAGCGCAGCCTCGGTCAGCGCCGCGAGGGGCAGGAGATGGTTCTTCTGATTGCGTGACAGGTATCCGCCCCCACCCTCGAAGGCGAGCTGCCCTTTCAAGCTATTGACCAAGGCCTCTTGGTGCCGTCGCTTCATCGCGGTCAGCATCACCTTTGTTCCGTCTTTGAGCACTTGTTTCCCTTTCTGATCCGGAACCTCGATCTCTGGCTTATTTCCCGTCCCCGACTGCAGGGTGAGCGAGAGATTGGCCAATTTGGCCCGGGTCTCCGTTCCCCCTTCGGCTGTCTCGTAACTGAGAAATGCGGGGAAGATGAGGCCCCCGGTGAAGGGCTCAATTCGCGCATTCTCTTCCTCAGTGACAGGCTCTTCTTCCTGTTCCATCACCTCTTCTTCTCGTGAGGCGAGTTCGTTGGCGGGTGTTTCTTTCGGGATTGGTTGATAGGCCGCGACGGGCGGAACGATTCCGGCCCAACGCTCTTCTTCGCCCTCCGCCTGGCGATGACTCAAGCTCTCTTCGCCAGGCAATACGATCGCAAGCGGGTCAAGCAGATACTGGAGGAAGGGCTGCTCCTCTCCTTTCTTACTCTGACCCACCATGAAAGTCAGGGCAGCGGGCAAGATCCTCAGGCTCTCCTTGCTTCCGTCACCTGCCAGGCGAGAGGGGTCCTCCCCTTTGACCAACATCTTCCTCAAGCGCCGCGTCTTCCCCGAAGCCGCGTCCAATCGCTCTGCCAAAACGATGAGCTGGGCACTGGCCCGCCACCGCGCCGCACCGCCAGATGGATCCGCCTCTGCATCCACGGCCGCGCGCGCGGCCAAACTCACCAGATCCGAGGCCAGCTCGCTCATCCTATCCACATCGAGCGGCACCTGCTCCCGGTGGATGACCGGGGCCACCTCCGATGGCGCGACGAATTCTCCCTGCAATCCTCCGATTGCCAGGAACAGAATTAAAATGGAGCGAACCATCATCCCTGGCATCTTGGCAAAGATTTCGCCCGCAAGCAAATTCTGAAAACCAAAGAGAAGCGAGCATTCCCGAACAAGCTTCCCTGTGTTAGAAACAAGGCATGATGCGACACGAATGCGAAATCCTGGAGGAAGTGATGTTCTACGATACGGATTGCGGGGCAGTCGTCCACAACCTCGCCTACCTGCGCATGATCGAGAAATGCCGCACCATGCTGGCCGGCTCCATGGGCTTCAACCTCCGGGAGATGAGCGAGACCGGCATCTTCCCCGTCGTCGTGCACACCGAGGCCGATTACCGGAAGCCGACCGGCTTGGGCGACTTCCTCCGCATCAAGGGATGGCTCGCAGAGTGGGGCAAGGCGCGCTTCTGGTGCGAGTTCGAGATCCACCGCGATGCTGATCTCGTCCTCACCGCTCGCCAATCGCTGGCCGTCTTGAAAATGCCAGAGGGCAAAATCCAGCGACTCGGGCCTCTCCCCGCCCTCGCCTAATCACCCTTGCGCGAGAGCGAGGTCTGCGGCACAGAGGGGGCGTGAGCGAATTTCGTGAGCGGGCCAAGGAGGCGGAAGGCGTGATGCGGGAGGTTTTTCCCGAGACTCCGCTATTAAAGAACGACCATCTCTCCGATCGCTTCGGAGCGACCATCTACCTCAAGCGCGAGGACCTCAGCCCGGTCCGGAGCTACAAGCTACGGGGAGCCTTCAATGCCATGCGCAAGCAGCTCGCGCAGGAGCTCTTCGTCTGCGCCAGTGCGGGCAATCACGCGCAGGGAGTGGCCTACATGTGCCGACACTTTGGGAAGCGGGGCGTCATCTTCATGCCCGTCACCACCCCTCAGCAAAAGATCCAGAAGACCCGCATGTTCGGAGGCGAATTCATCGAGATTCGCCTCGTGGGAGATTACTTCGACTCGTGTCTCAAGGCCGCACAGGAATTCTGCCAAAAGGAGAAAGGCTATTTCCTCTCCCCTTTCGATGACGAGGACGTCATCGAAGGACAAGCAAGCGTCGGCGTGGAGATTGAGCGCCAGCTGGGCAAGGTGCCAGACCACCTCATCATCCCGGTGGGAGGCGGAGGCTTGTCCGCCGGGCTCCTGAGCTATTTCTCCAATGAATGCCTCTACACCTTCGTCGAGCCCTCCGGCGGAGCTTGCCTGAAGGCCGCTCTGGAAGCAGGAGAACCAACTGACTTGGCCAAGGTGAACACCTTCGCCGATGGGGCGGCTGTTGCTCGCATCGGGGAAAGACCCTTCGCCAAGCTCCAGGGTGTGGGCCTCGCCAACGTCCTGACCATCCACGAGGATCGCCTCTGCCAAACCATCATTGAGATGCTCAATGTCGAGGGGATCGTCCTCGAGCCCGCAGGAGCACTCGCCCTTGATGCGCTTCAGGATTTGGGCGGAGCCATCGCGGGACGAACCGTGGTCTGCGTTACGTCGGGGGGCAATTTCGACTTCGAGCGCCTCCCAGAGGTCAAGGAGCGGGCCCAGCGCTCCGCCGGCCAGAAGAAGTATCTTATCCTCCGCATGCCGCAGCGCCCCGGCGCTTTGAAGGATTTCCTCAGCCTGCTCGGGCCGGAGGATGACATTGCCCGCTTCGAGTATCTCAAGAAATCAGCGCGGAACTTTGGCTCCGTCCTCATCGGCATCGAGTCACCCAATCCCGCCAATTTCCAGCGCTTGTTCGGCCTCTTCAACGAGCACGGCTTCACCTACACCGATATTACCAATGACGAGACCCTCGCAGAGTTCGTTGTTTGAGGAGGGCCTCTCAACAAGTCACCTAACAAGCCAACCCACCATAAAGCTCTGATTTCGAGCACCGCAATCAAACCAATTACCACTCCAGCTTCAACACCTCATCTCTGCCTCAATTCATGCTCTCAAAGACAATGAAATTAGCTTACAAAATATCGTTAGTTCTAGTCATGCTCTTCGTCACTGGCTGCTCCAAAAAGGCTGAATCTCCCGCTCCCTCAAAAAAGCTCTTTATTATTCATGGATATGCCGCACACCCCTCCGATCACTGGTTTCCTTGGTTGCAGAGCGAGGCAGAGAAAAACGGCTTCGCAACATCTGTTATTGAAATGCCCAACCCGGATGAACCCGCTATCGAGGATTGGCTGAAAACCCTGAAAGAGCAGATACCAAACGACACAGACGACAACACCTACTTCGTAGCCCACAGCTTAGGATGCATTACTTTACTTAGGCATCTTGAATCCCTTCCTGAAGGCACGAAAATTGGAGGATATATCTTAGTCTCGGGATTCTCTTCAGAATTACCGATCCTACCTCAACTAGCGCCCTTTACTGAGCAACCTTTGGATCTTCAGCGATTGAAAGCCATGACAAAAAGCAAAGTGGTTATCGGCGCTACAGATGATCGCATTGTCCCCATTTCTTTGATCAGGTCCCTAGCTACTGACCTTGATGCCCAATTTATTGAAACTGAATCAGGAGGGCATTTTCTCGCATCAGACGGATATGAACAATTTTCATTGGTTTGGGATCAGCTGCAGTCGATGGCAAAATAGAGAAAACGCAAGTTCAAGCGCAACACAACAGGCTCAGAGGAAGGCTCCGGGCGGCAAAGGCGCGAACATCGACGTCAGCCAAAGTGAGCCGGCATAGCCCGCTTCTCAAAAATTCGTTTGCTTACCGCCGGGACTGACGCTTTTGGAGACAGCCGAAGCAAAGCGGAGACAGACCATCTTAAGGATTGCCCGTAGGGGGCCACAGGCCTGGCGGTGCGATTCGGGCACTTTTGCCAAATGTCACAGGAAGGTCTTCATCCGCTCACTTTTTCCCAACTGCCAGAAGCGTCTGGAAATGGGGGGGCTGCTGCTCCTTATCGACCAAGGTGGTCGTCACTTCCCGGAAACAGAGGACTTCCATCATCTCGGCAAGCTCGATTTCAGAGAACCCGAGATGGACGTCGTGATAGAGCTCCCTCGCCTGCTCGAAGCTGTGCTGGAGCAGGTCCAGGACGAGGAGCGTGCCACCCGGCTTGAGGACGCGATAGGCTTCGGCAAGAGCAACCTTGGGATGGAGAGCGTGGTGAAGGGCTTGTGAAAAGATGGCCAGGTCGACCGTGCCGTCAGCAATTGGGATTTGTTCGATTTCGCCCAAGCGAAACTCAAGGTGCGGCAACTTGTTCTCCTTGGCCAACTTTTGGCCGAACTCTACCATCTTCGGCGAATTATCGATCGCGATGACCTGCTTGGCCCGCTGGGCCAGAAGCTGGGAGAGCGTCCCCTCCCCGGCACCCAAATCTGCAACCGTCTCGAAGGAATGGATTTTCAGGAAGGCCTCCGCCAGCGACTTCCAAGAGCGGCCGGGGACGTAGTGCTTGCCGAACTTGCCCGCCAATTGATCAAAATATGCGCGGGTGGCATCCTGCCTCTTCCTCAAGATGTGCTTGAGGGTCCGAAGGTCATTCTGATGCTCGGGCAATTCCTTGGCCGCCTCGATCGCGATCGGTTTCAGGCGCAAAGGCAAATCCGCCGTGTAGATAATATTCCTCCCCGAGCGGGTATCGTTTAGAAGCCCCTCCTTCTTCAAGGACGACAATTGGGAGGAGATCCGCGATTGCCCCATTGCAAGAATCTCCTGCAACTCCGCCACGGAGAGGGATTCTTCGTTAAGTAGGAGCAGGATGCGCAAACGCGTCGGATCGGCGAGGAGCTTCAGGGAATTGAGAATGGAAGGCATGGGCGACTGAGGAAGAAACTGACAAGAGGGGCTCGACCCGCGCCATCGAAATTTCCGCCCCGGGTCGGCCAGAAGAACCCCAAGGGCAGGGAAAAGTTTTGAGGATTGACGGCATTGGTCCGAAGGTTTAGGGACGCATCAACGAATCGTGATTCGTTGATATTAAAACTTAGCGCTATGGCCAAGACCTTTATTTTTTCCTCAGAATCCGTGACCGAGGGTCACCCCGATAAAGTTTGTGATACCGTATCGGATGCCGTGTTGGA
>JAUTCR010000009.1 GCA_030673895.1 Verrucomicrobiota bacterium JB023 | reverse complement strand
CGGCGTCGTCTTCGGCCTTGGGATTGACTTCAGATGGGGTGGCGTAGCCGGCAAAGACGCAGGAGATGCAATGGAAGCGGGGGTCCCGTTGCGGGTCCCCATAGAAGCGGAAGGGGCTGAGCTTGATTTGCGAAAGAGAGGTTTCTTCTTCCAATTCCCGCGCTGCGGCGATGGCGGGGTCTTCATCTTCCTCGATGAAGCCGCCGGGGAAGGCCCATTGCCCGGCAAAGGGTTCGTTCTTGCGCTGGATGAGCAGGATCGCTGCGGGGGAAGTGGGGTCGTCTAGCAGAATGATATCAGCCGCCGCGTTGGGACGAGGGTAGTCGTAGGTATAAGGCATGGGTCAGATAGACGGCGGGACGGGATTTAGGGGGCGGTCAGGTTTTTGGCGAACGGGAGGGTCGCTCCCGTTTGCCCAGGGATATCAATTGCCAGGTTGGGAAGTTAGAGGAGCTTCTTGCGGATTTCGTCAGTGACTAGCTTGGGATTGGCTTTGCCCTTGGAGAGTTTCATCACTTGGCCAGTGAGGAAGTTGATGAGTTTCTCGTTGCCGCCTTTGATTTCTTCCACTTGCGCGGGGTTGTTGGCGATGGCTTCGTCGATGAAGGCCTCGATGGCGGAATTGTCGGCGGGCTCGAATCCCATCTCCTTGGCAAGGGCGGCGGGGTCCTTTTCCGGTTGATTCCAGAGTTCGGCAAAGAGGTCCTTGGCTTGGTTGTTAGAAACCGTTCCGGCCTCCACAAGGGAGAGGAGGCTGGCGATGGCAGAGGGGGTGAGGGGGGAGTCGGCTAGCTCGGTATTGTTCTCCTTGAGGAGGGCGAGGAAGTTGTTGATGACCCAGTTGGCGGCTTTCTTGGCAGGAGCTTTGGTGGCCTTGGCGACTTCCTCGAAATACGCGGCAAGCGCGCGGTCGGAGGTGAGCACGGAGGCGTCGTAAGCGGTGAGCTTGTAGTCGGCGACGAAGCGCGCGGCCATATCGTGCGGAAGCTCGGGGAGGCTGGGACGGACTTTCTCTAACAACGGAGCAGTGTGGATGGGGAGAAGGTCGGGGCAGGGGAAGTAGCGGTAATCGTGGGCGTCTTCCTTGGTCCGCATGGGCTGGGACTCGCCGAGGTCGTCATCCCAGCGGGCGGTCTGCTGAATCTGCGGGATGCCTTGCTCGAGCTCTTCGGTCTGACGATTGATCTCGTAGACGATGGCGCGGCGGATGGCGGAGAAGGAGTTGAGGTTCTTCAGCTCGGTGCGTTCACCGAGGGGGTCTTCGGGGTTCTTGCGGACGGAGATGTTCACGTCGCAGCGCAGTTGGCCTTTCTCCATATCGGCATCGGAAATCCCGCCGTGGATGAGGATTTGTTGGAGAGTCTTGACGTAGGCGAAGGCTTCCTCGGCGGAGTCGATATCGGGCTCGGAGACGATTTCCATGAGGGGGGTACCGGCGCGGTTGAAGTCGATGAGAGAGGAACTGGCCTGGTGGGTGGACTTGGCGACGTCTTCCTCGAGGTGGATGCGGTTGAGCTTCACCACCTTGCCAGGGCGGGCGATGTTCTTTTGGTGGTCCTTGGGGTAATTGTGGTCGTAGAGGGGCACGCCGCCGCCCAGGCAGAGGGGGAGGTCCATCTGCGAGGTCTGGTAGTTCTTCGGCATGTCCGGGTAGAAGTAGTTCTTACGGTCCCATTTGGAGATTTCCGGCGAGCCGCAGCCGAGCATGAGGCCGGCGAGGAGGGTCTGCTCGATGGCGTAGGCATTGAGGACGGGGAGGGCACCGGGGAGGCCGAGACAGGTGGGGCAGGTGTTCGTATTGGGCTCATCACCGAACGAGGTCGGGCAGGCGCAAAACATCTTGGAGTTCGTTTTGACCTGGCAGTGGACTTCGAGCCCGATGGTAGGAATGTAGGACACGGGGGAAATTCAAGATACCAGATGGAAGACTGCAAGACTCAAGAGTGATTCAAATCGAGGGGGCTCGGGATATTCGGCCGGGGGATGTCGTAGCTTCTCCGCCCGATTCCGTAATTCGGGCTTGGTTGCGGCAGGGGCTGTCCGATAGTGCTGGCAGTAGTTGACGAGACCGCCTCTCCGCTGCGCATACAGCCACGCTTTTTCGGATTGGGGCTGGAAGCCGGATTGAGGCGAGTGGTAAGGACTTCTTAATTAATCAAGCAAACGATGATTCCCTTTGAAAGAGACAGGCAGCAGACCATTCCGACTTCGGACTTGAAAGTCATCGGATTGGGTGGAGCAGGAGCGAATATGTTGGACCGGGCTGCCCTTGATGGGATGGACGGAGCTGAGCTGCTTGCGCTGAATACCGATATGCGGACGCTGGCCCAATCAATGGCCGGAGAGAAGATCCAGCTGGGCGAGAATTTGACCAAAGGCCTGGGTGCGGGAGGCGATCCCGAGCTGGGCAAGCAGGCTGTGCTGGAGGCCGAGGAGAAGGTTCGCGAGGCTCTCAAGGGGCGACGCATCATCTTCCTGTGCGTCGGTCTGGGCGGAGGAACGGGTTCGGGAGCGGCACCGATTGTGACGCGTCTCGCTCGCGAGGAAGGGGCCTTCGTGGTCGTCTTCGCCACGATGCCATTCTCCTTCGAGGGACAACGCCGTCGGGAGCAAGCGGAGACCGCGCTCAACGAACTGGCAGTTCTCTCCAATGCGCTCGTCACCTTTGACAATGGGAGGATGGGCGAGCTGGTCCTGGCCAAGCAAGGCATCCACGAGGCCTTCACGGCAGCGGATCGAATGATTTCCGAAAGCATCAAGGCGGTCACCCGTTTGGTGCTGAAGCCCGGGCTGGTGAATGTCGGACTTGATGACCTGGTGACCGCGCTGAAGACCACCCGGTCCCGTTGCCTCTTCGGCTCCGGTCTTTCGAAAGGGAAGAATCGCGCTCAAGCGGCGCTGAAGAACGCATTGGGAAGTCCGCTGCTCGATCGCGGTAGCCTGCTCAAGGACGCGGAATCAGTTCTAGTTCACGTCAGTGGAGGTGAGGACATGACGCTCTTCGAAGTCGAGCTGCTGATGCAGGGGCTGACCAAGCATGTGCCCAAGGATGCTCATATCCTCTTCGGTGCTGCCATCGACCCCGCGATGGGGGAGAATCTGAGTGTGACGGTAATTAGCGCACTTCCGGAGAACAAGCTCATCGCCTCGGAAGGAACGGAGGCGATCGCTCTGCCTGAATTCGATGATGAGGATGAGGACGAGGATGAGTTTGTCAAAGAAGTGACCAGCAACGTCTTCAAACGGGTGACTCCTGCGGAAAAGGAGGACGACTTTGTGCCCGAGGTGGAGCTCGAAGACGAGGAGGAAGAGGACGAGCCCGAGGAACCTGAGGAAGGGGAAGAAGAGGTTGCGGATGATGAGGAACCTGAAGCGGCTGATGACGAGGAGGAGCTTGTCGATGATGAGCCCGAGCCGGAGGAGGATGACGAAGAGGACGAGGAAGAGGATAAGGAGCCTAAGCTAGAGGACGTGATCAAGAAGGAGCTGGAAGATGCGGAGGATCCCGAGGAAGAACCCGACCCCAAGCCAGCAGCCAAGAAGGCCGCTCCGGCCAAAGCGGACAAGCCGAAGGGGAAAGACGAGGAAAGCGTCGTGACCTTGCGCCCAAGCGACCGAAAGAAGCCGGTCCCCCATGACCAATTGGGAGAGCTGGAAGACGATGATTGGGAGGAAATCCATCCGCCGGAAGCTGGTGACAGCAAGGGGGAGAAGGCCTTTCCTGAGAAGAAGAGCTCAAAGGCCGGGCAGACCGAGCTGCAATTGGATGGCGGCCCCAAGGGGCGCTTTGAGGGAGAGAGTCCCAACGTCATTGATGGAGAGGACCTTGACGTCCCACCCTATTTGCGGAAGCGGACCCGTTGATGAAACTTTACTGGCAGGTGGTTCTTGGGGGCATCCGGGGCTGCCTGATGACATAAGGCAAAAACCCGACGAGCGCGAGCCCGTCGGGTTTTTGGTGTGTGTGTGTCTGGTGAAAGCGGTCACCTATCCAATTGCCTTAATGAGAATTGGATAAGAGACTTAAAAGCATGAATCCGACCGGTGCGTCACTGAAAAAATGAACTGTTAGAAGCATAAGTCGATGGATGACAGACAGAAGTTGCTGCTGGAGACCCGCCTGAAATCGGTCTTTGGCTTTGAATCGCTACGCCCGGGGCAAGCTGAGGTGGTCAACGCCCTCATGGCTGGTCAGTCCGCGCTGGCCCTTTTCCCAACAGGAGCGGGCAAGAGCCTTTGCTACCAATTGCCGGCGATCCTTTTCGAGGGCTTGACCCTGGTGGTCTCTCCGCTCCTGGCTCTCATGAAGGATCAGGTGGAGTCCCTAAGGGCGAAGGGAATCGCTGCCGAGCGTCTGGACTCTACCTTGGATGCCGCCGAGTCTGCCGAGGTTTTTCGCCGCCTGAATCAAGGGCAGGTCAAGCTGCTCTACGTGGCGCCGGAGCGGTTCGCGAGCGAGCGATTCCGCAACACGCTGCAGGGCTGCCAGCTGGATCTCCTCGCGGTGGATGAAGCCCATTGCATCTCGGAATGGGGCCATAACTTCCGGCCAGATTACTTGAAGCTCGCGGACTTCGCCCGGGAGGCTGGCGTGGCCCGTTGTCTCGCCCTCACCGCGACGGCTACTCCGGATGTCGCCGCCGATATTTGCAAGGCCTTTGCCATCACCGAGGAGGGCTTTGTGAGAACGAGTTTTCGCCGCCCCAATTTGGCTCTCAGGGTCACGCCCAGTGAGGACGAGGATCGGGTGGCGCATCTCGCATCCCGCCTTCGGGAGTTCCCTGGAGCGACGATCGTCTATGTGACCTTGCAATTCACCGCGGAGTCGGTGGCCGCCAAATTACGCGAGGCCGGGGTGGGGGCGCGAGCCTATCATGCGGGGATGCGGGCGGAGGCTCGCAGCGAGGTCCAGGAAGATTTCATGAGCGGTCGCTTACCGGTCGTGGTGGCCACGATCGCCTTCGGGATGGGCATCGACAAGGCGGACGTGAGAGCGGTCTATCATTACAATCTGCCCAAGACTTTGGAGAATTATGCTCAGGAAGTGGGCCGGGCCGGTCGCGATGGGGAGGAGGCGCATTGTGAGGTCTTGGCTTGTCTGGATGACCGGATCACGCTGGAGAACTTCATCTATGGGGACACGCCGGACTCCTCGGCGGTGAAGAGTCTGCTGGAGCATATTCTGATGCTGGGCGATGAGATCGAGATCAGCCCCTACGAGCTGAGCCGGGGCTGTGATGTCAAGCCCGTCGTGATTGAGACCCTGCTCGCCTACCTGGAGATGGACGGGTGGGTGGAAGCGCGGGGATCCAGCTTTGCCCGGATGGCGATCCAATTTGTCAGAGGAGAGGAGCAGACCCTTGCCGGCCATACCGAGAGGCGGCAGCAGTTTCTGCGCACTTTGTTCTCTCACGGGCAGCGGGGACGGGTTTGGCTGACCTTCGAATTACAGGAAGTGGCGGAAGCCATGGGCGAGCCGGTCGAGAAGATTCGCAAAACTCTTGGTTGGCTGGAAGGTCATGGCGATATCACGGTGAAGGTTTCGCAATTCCGTAAACGTTATCGCCTTTTGAGGCCTATTGACCGTCCCGTCTTGCGTGAGCTGGTGGGGGAGATGCGGGCTCGGTTCGAGCAAAGGGAAGAGCGCGATCTTGAGCGTCTTGAGGAGGTGCTCTCCTTCTTCGGTGAGCCGGGTTGTCTGGTCCTACGGCTTCTCTCGTATTTCGGCGAAGAAGGTCATGAGCCCTGCGGGAAGTGCAGCTCATGTCTGGAAAAGCGGACAGCAGAGCGGGAGATTCCAGGGCATGTAGTCAGGGAGCTTTCGGTGGCTGACCTGGAGGAGGTGCAGGGAGTGATCGCGATGCGTCATCCCGCGCTGCGGAGCCCACGCCAAGTGGCCAGATTTCTCTGTGGGCTGGCCAGCCCGGCTAGCACGGCAGCTCGCTTGAAGAGCCACCGTGCTTTCGGGTATCTTGAGGGCTATTCTTTTCAGGAAGTGCTCATCGCAGTTGAGAGCTTCACTTGAGGGATGGACGGAGAAGAAGAGCAGCAAAGGCTCGTCTCTCTACCCATAGCAAGTAAACCGCCAGAAGGCTGAGGATAATGAGCAGGGGATCAAAGACGCTCTCTCCTCCCACGATGAAGAGGTTAAAGGCAATGATATTGACCAAGATGGGGCCGAGGATGAGAAGACCAAGGTTTCGTGTCCTCGGAAGGGCGACGAGAAGGCCTCCAAGCACCTCCAGCACTTTGACAAATGTCAGGTAGCCCGTGGGAAGCATGGCCCCCATGAAGAGGGCGACGGGCGAATCCTCGGGTGGTGCGGGTTGTTCGGATTGCTCAGGGACGAGGTCGAGAAGAAACATCAGCCCGAAAGCAAAGAAAGCGATCCCGAGTAGGGACCCTGCGACGATTGGTAGATATCTCATTCAGGTGGTGAAGAAGGATTGAAAGCCGCCGTAGGCCATTCGGTTGGGATCGAATAGTTCGGAGCAAGTGACGCACATCTTTTGGATACGAGGGTCGGCCATTACCTTGGCATTGACCTTATCTCGATGGGCTCGGTCCCGATAGACGACCCAGGCAAAGATGACAGTTTCGTTATCCGCGCAATCCGCCATTTTGAGAAAGGAGAGGGTTTGCTCGCCTGCGGCAAGGTCCTCCCCAACGCCCTCGTTGTAGGCTAGTGCGCCGTACTCCATCCAGATTTTACCAGCTTCGCAGGCATGTTCCTTATAGGCTTCCAGGTGTTCCTTTGCGACCGGGATCACAAAGCCGTCGACATAAGTGAGATGATTCATAGGAAAAGGAAGGCAAGCCGGAGCGTCGGCTTGCCAAGCATAAGTTCGATTAGCAGTCGCTCTCTGCCGGTGGGCTGTGAAGCCCGATGACGTTGCCCTCGGAGTCCTTGATGATGGCTATGAAGCCATACTCGCCGATGGGGAATTTCCCTTGAACCAGCTCGCCGCCACTGTCTTGGGCGCGAGCCGCTTCGATCGCGCAGTCCTCGCAGGAAAAGTAAACGAGGGTGCCTCCGGGGCCTGGTGGCATGCCTTCCATCTTAACGAGAGCTCCCGCAGCTCCGGGTCGCGGGTGGTCACTGGGAAATTGCAGCATCTGTGGAGTCGGGCAATCGGGAGAGCCTTCCGGGCAGGGAAGAAGCTCGAGTTTGATTGCGAAGACGGACTCATAGAATGACTTTGCTCGCTCGAGATCATCAACATAGATTTCGAACCAGCCGACCGGGTTATCTTTCGGGTTCATCAGCTAAGTTATTTTCTAGTGAAGGTTGCTTTCATGATCGTGACCCATTCGCCGTTCTCTCCTTGAGTTTCGGACACCATGGTTCGGGTATCATCATCAAGGAAGGTCACGGTGTCGCGGAAGTCACAGGATTCTCCTCTCATGAGGCAGAAGCCCTCGGTTGTGAGCACCAGCTTGTTCTCTCCTTCGGTCGACTTCCCGGTGTAGGTCCACAACTGACTTGTCATCGAGTCGACCCAGGTCGCCACGAAGGCGTTCTCCTGCGAATCGAAACCGATGGTCATGCGGCCGCTCATTTCCTGATCCATGATCGAGGACTCGAGTTCTGAGACGATCCAAAAACCGCCGAGTGAGGTGACGGTTTCCGTTCCTTCTCCCCGGATCGGTTCCTTTCCCGGCTCCATATGAAGCTCGGATTCGACATCCCATTCTCCGACGAATTTTTGTAACCATTGATGTTGTTCGGTAGGTTCCGGGAATGAGGGCTGCTGGGGTTTATCTTGCGCGGCGACCGGGCCACACAAGAGGAGCGCGTGAAGCGCTAATAGCGTTGTTTTCATGATGTTTGATTTAGTTTTGTTTTGGGTTTCCGGTGGCGCAGGCGGTCTGCCTGCCCGGGAAAGAGGGTGAGGAGATAGGAGCGCGCGATGGCGAGATTATCTTGTATTAGTCGGGGTTGGCCCTGGGTCTTGGCAATCAGCATGGAGCCCTGCCACAGTGAGTTGAGGAAGTTTGCGACGGTGAGAGGATCGAAGCGGGTTCCGGGCCGATGTTTTTTCTTCGCCTCGGCAAGCAGCTTGGCGACCTGCTTGGTCCAGTTGTCCAGCTCCTGTTGGCAGCATTCGCGGTAGGGTGTGTCGGTTTGTCCATACTCTTGTGACATCATTCCGACGACGCAGACGCAAGGATCCGGGCGTTCGGTGAAGGAGTGCATGATCTCCAGCATTTGGTTGAGTCGGGTCAGGGGATCCCGGCCATCATCCGACCAGGCGGGAGAATAAACCCGGTCACCCATGCGACCCCACCAATCGATGGCCGCTTTCCCAATGTCCTCCTTACTGGCGAAGTGATGGAAGAAAGCCCCTTTTGTGACCCCTGCCTCCCGGCAGATCTCATCAACCCGGGTTGCCGCAAAACCTTGTCCAAGAATCAATTTGACGGTGGCTTCGACCAGGCTGGCGCGTGTTTCTTCAGGAGATTTCCGACGACGATTCATTCAAACTAGTTGGTATGTAACAGCTGCAGAGAGGGCAAGGCAAGCTAACAATGAGCTTTCCGCCATCGCCTCGCTGGAGGGTCGCAGGGGAGGCTCGACTGGATCAGGCAAAGCGACGGGGCGATAGTGTTCCCCGACGAAGTACTTGCAGGTAGGAGGAGAAGCCGCGGGAGGTCAATCCCGTCGGGTCAATTCCACAAAGACGTCCTCCAGCGTGCCTTGGTGGCGGTGAAGGGTGCGGATGGTCCAGCCTTTGCTCGCCGCCAGCTTCGAGATGCGGGGGCGGGTGTCGGTGCCGGAGTCGACGATCAAGGTGAGGCGATGATACCCTTCCTCATTGGTCGCCTCGCGGGTGACCTTCTTCATGTGGGGAAGGTCATTGAGGGCAGGGAGGATTTCCTCCTCGGGGCCATCGATTTCCAGCGTGATGTGTCCGGCAGCCCGCATGTTGGCGACCAAATTGGCGGGGGTGTCGTGAGCTTTGACGTGACCTTGGTCGATGATGATCACCTTTTTACAGATCATCTCCACCTCCGAGAGGATGTGGGAAGAGAGAAAAATCGTCCGCGTGTTGGCGAGGTTCTTGATGAGATTGCGGATTGAGCGGATCTGATTCGGATCAAGTCCGTTGGTGGGCTCATCGAGAATGAGAAGGGGAGGATCATGGATGAGGGCGTCGGCGAGGCCCACGCGTTGGCGATAACCCTTGGAGAGCGTCTTGATCATCTTCCGCCGCACATCTCCCAGTCCGCATTCCTCCAGAACGAGATCCAAGCGACGATGCAGTTCCTTGCCTTTCAGTCCTTTGATGATGCCGCGATGCTTAAGGAATTCCCGCACGCGGAGGTCACGATAGAGAGGCACGTTCTCCGGCATGTAGCCGATGCTGCGCCGGGCTTCGATCGAATTGCGGAAGACATCGTGTCCGGCTACCGAGGCGGCTCCTGAGGTGGGAGGATGGTAGCCGGTGAGGACACGGATGGTGGACGTCTTGCCGGCTCCGTTGGGTCCCAGGAATCCGACGACGTCTCCCTCCGCGACTTCGAAATTGATCGAATCAACCGCTCGGTGACGGCCATAGGCTTTGGTGAGATTTTCAACGCGGATCATGGTGCGACGTGCGGACCTGTTTACTGGCCCGCGGAAATTGTTCCAAGGGGGAATTCAATGATTCCTTGTCGGCATCGGGATGGGCCTTGCCGAGAGAGAAAGGACACTACGGTCACTTATAGCTCTTGCGGAGGTGGGAGGGGAGGATGTTCAGCTGCTCGCGGTATTTGGCGACGGTCCTTCGGGCGACGTTGATGCCTTGGGCCTTCAGGGCCTTCTCGATGGCGGAATCCGAGAGCGGCTTCCTTGGATCCTCATCCTCGATGAGATCCTGGATGGCTTGACGGACTCCGGCGTTGGAGACATCGGTGCCGCCAGCGGTCTGATAGCCGGTGGCGAAGAAGCGTCTCATCTCCACGATGCCGTGGGGGGTCTCCGCATACTTACCGGCTACAGCCCGGGACACGGTGGTGGGGTGGACTCCGATGGTGTCCGCGACCTCATTCATGGTCAGGGGGCGCAGGTGCCGGGGGCCTTTATCCAAGAAGGCCGGTTGATGCCGGATGATTTCACTGGCGATCGCGGTGATCGTTTCCTGCCGTTGGTCCAGGGCGCGGATCAAGACGCGGCCGTCCCGGATTTGGTCGCGGAGGTAGGCGCGCAGTTTCTTGTCTGGCGAGCCGGAGAGCATGTCTTTGTAAGTATCCGAGATGCGGAGCCGGGGCAGCTGGTCGTTGATCGGCTGGGCCTGCCAGTTGCCATCTTCATTGCGGACGATGCGGACATCCGGGATGATGACGGGATTGCGCGTGCTATCGAAGGCGGCGCCGGGGGAAGGATCTAGAGCAGCGATATGGTCAGCAGCGGCGGCGACTTCATCGACAGTCACCTTGAGTGAGCGTGCAATCTGCGGGAAATGCTTCTTGGCAAGGTCCTTGAGGTGCTTGCTGACGATGCGGTGTTCCAAGGAATCGGCCAAACCCAGCCTTTCCAGTTGGAGGAGGAGGGAGTCGCGCAAGTCGCGGGCGGCGACACCGGGCGGGTCGAGGGTGTGCAGAAGGGCGAGGGTCTCTTCCAGCACGTCTGCCGGGATGCCCATCCGGGCACCAAGCACTTCGGGATCTTCGTCGAAGAATCCGCGGTCATCCATATTGCCAATCATCGCGATGGCAGCGAGGCGGATCTCCTCCCGCAGCGCGGATTCCTCGACCTGTTCCGTCAGGTGGCTGGCCAAGGTCGCAGGGGCGACGAGGGAATTGTAGAGATGCTCCCGACGCTCTTCGGAGTCGGGATTGCTGCCAACCGAGCGCTGCTCCATGATGGCGAGGTCCCGCATGTCGTCCTCGAAGCTGTCGTAGTGGTCATCAAAGTTGTCCTCGTCCGGAGCGTCGAACTCGAGGTCTTCCAATGAGGGGGTCTCCGTCAGGTCCTCCAGAGTGGGGTTAATCTCCAGCTGTTGTCTCAGCAATTGCGTCAGCTCCAAGGTGTTTGCTTGGAGGATCTCCAAGCTCTGGCGCATCTGGGGAGCGAGAGTCTGGGTTTGTGACAGGTTTTGGCTAAGAGTGGCTGAGGGCATACTCGACACCACATTGTACGCTCTTGAGAAAAAGGCGAGACAATAAGCAGAATATATGCCAAACATTTTTACCCGCTAGGAGGGAATTGCAGAAGACAGCCCTAAATTCCTATGGCATGAGGAGTTTGTGGACGCGACACCTTACCGAGATCCTGAGCTGCCGGACTCTCCTCCACCCATTCCGAGCGAAGATCGCAGGCCTTGGGGGCCGGGCTGGTCAATCATTTGGATGCTCATCGTAGCGAGTTTCTGGCTGACCGCCCAAGCAGTTTGCGCGCAGATAATCATTAAAACGCAAGGGCTCGAGGCAAAAGACGAGAGTGGGTCCGGGCAAGCAAGCGAAAGTCTTATCTCCGATGGTGACTACCTTGGCGTGGTCGGCTTCTTCCCGGCAATTATTGGCGTGCTCGGGGTCATTGCCGTCGTCAAGGTGAGGGGAATCTCCCTTGCGCGTGGTCTTGACTTAAGGGCCCCCAAGCTCTGGGTCTGGCCCGCGACAATCGTGGTAACGCCCTTCATTCTCGTGGCCCTGGGCAGTTTGATGCAGTTATTTGCCGGAGAGTCCGCGATCGATGATCGAGCGGGTATCGGGGTGGCGGTCAAGAATACTGATTGGCTCATCCTGCTTTTGCTAGGTGTCTCCGTTGGCGCTCCCTTCTTTGAGGAGTTTCTCTTCCGTGGACTCTTGCACTCCGGGCTCCGGCAGTCTTTTCTCGGGGTCTGGGGCTCGGCAATCGCGACGGCGGCGCTCTTTTCCGTCGTGCACGGTCAATATCAGGATATCAGCGCGTTCGGCTTTCTCTTTCTGCTCGGCCTTCTCTTTGTGGCGGCTCGTGAAATAACAGGCAGTCTCTGGGTGCCGATTCTGATGCATTCCATCCAGAACTTCCTTGCCACGATGCCACTGTATCTGATTCTGAACGGCTACATCCCGACGGAATCCTTGCCGGAGGATTACCAGGAATTCATTCAGCTGATTGAGGAGAAGGCGCAGGCTGATGAGGGGGCGGCGCCAATCGCGGTGCCCCCGGCAGAACTGCCGGTAGAAACGGAAGCTGCAAGCTCGGAGGCCAGAAACTCACCCGAAACGTCAAGCCGATAAGGTTCAGCTCCACTCCTTCACGGAGCCCCAGGGCGGTGCCGAGGAGAGGGGTCTGGATTTCCAAACCGGTTCCTCCTGCGGTAGGGCCAAAGTAGAAGTCGTGCTCCTTGCCAATGGCGTTGTGATCGATCACGGCGGCGATTCCCTTGCTGGAGCGCAGTAGCTCCTCGGCGAAGGTGTTGCTATTCGGGCCCGGCCAAGCGCGGTAAACCGAGGCGTCATAGCGAGCGGCGAAGGCTCGGATATCTTGGGAGGTATTAGGTGTTTCCTCTCGGACCTGCTTAAGGATGCGGACACGTTCTCCCCAGCGCCGGGGGCTGTGGGCTTGCGCGGCCGAGATGGGGCCGTGGTCGATGCCGCTGTTTTTGTTCACAATTTCCAGCCGATGCCATGGCTGGCCGGGAGCATCGCGGTAGTCGATGAAGGTGTGCTTGGCGAAGCGGGAATACCAAGGCATGGAGCTGGGGATCTGGACATCCTTCACGACGACGGTCGCGTTTTCGTGGATGACCGCAGTTTGGCAAGAGACGCTGAGGAAGGCGATGAGCGCGAGCAGCGAGTGGCGGAGCATGTCAGTAGGTCTCCACGGGTGATTGGCTCGGGGCGTCACTCTGGAAGCTCTCCTCCCCGGTGATTTCCTTGGTGAGCTCAGCCAAGTCGCGATGCGTCTGCGCAAGGTTGTCGGGGACGAAAGCGGGAGGGAATTTGAGCTTGCGTTGGACCTTGGTGAGGCGGTCCTCAATATCGATCCGCAGTGAGAGGGGGACGCGCTGGTAGGCTTCCGCGGTGGCCTCGATGGTTCCCACCGCGTGGCAGAGCAGGGGGAGGTCGGTGCCGGCCCGCCAGGCTAGCTCGAAGTCCTTGCCCCGCCCGTAATGCTTGGTGATTGCTCCCATATCGAGGTCATCGGTCAGGACCAAGCCCTCGTAGCCGAGCTGATTACGCAGAATGCCCGTGACGATTTTGGGAGAGAGGGAGGACGGGTAGTCGGCATCGATGGCCGGATAACGAATGTGCGCCGTCATGATGGCGTCCAGCTCCGGAGCGAGAGCGGTGTAGGGCAGGATGTCGGTGGCCAAGAGTTCATCGAGGCCCTCGGAGACGGCGGGAAGGTCGTGATGGGGATCCAGCTGGGCGCGGCCTCCTGCAGGGAAGTGCTTGCCGCAGCTGAGCACGCCATTCTTCTTCATCCAGCGGCCGAAGTTGCCCGCGAAGTCAATGACTGCCTGGCTCTCGCGTCCCCAGCAGCGACCTCGCAAGGCATTGGCCTCGGCCGGGCGGTGATCAATGTCGAGATCGGGCGCGAAATTCAAATTGATCCCCAGCATTTCAAGCTGGCGGCCGGCAAGCGCTCCGAAGCGGGCAGCCTCCTTGTAAGTTGCCTTGGAGGCGAAGGTGGCGGCATCCGGCGGGGTCGGGCCAAGGTCGGCAGTGCGCCAGACGCGACCTCCTTCGTTATCAATCCCGATCAGGCAGGGGTGCTCGGAGAGGTCTCGCAGCTCGTCGGTAAGCGCTCGCACCTGGGGCGCATCGGTCACATTCCGGGTGAAGAGGATGAATCCTGCCGGCTGATGTCGGCTGATTCGCTCGCGGTCGGCCTCGGTCAAGCGAGGGCCATCAAGTCCGAGAATGATAGGAAGCATAGGGGTAGCGCGGGTGGGTTGGTGGAGTGAGGGAGCTTACTCAGCGACAGGCTCTTCCAATTCAGCACGCTTCTTGTTGCCGAGCGCGGCCTCGACAAAGCCTGCGAACAAGGGGTGCGGGTAGTTAGGCTTGGAGAGGAACTCGGGATGGAATTGCGCGGCGACGAAATAAGGATGGTCGGGCAGCTCGATGATTTCGACGAGGCCCTCATTGGCCGAAACCGATGAGATGATGAGTCCGCAATCCTGAAGCTTGTCCTGGTAATCGGAGTTGAATTCGTAGCGGTGACGATGACGCTCGAAGATCTCGTTCACATCGCCGTAGAGGGTGGCCGATTTCGTTCCCGCGAAGAGAATGGATTTTTGGAGGCCGAGGCGCATGGAGCCACCCATGTCCCGGATGCCTTTCTGCTCCTCCTGCAGGCAGATGACAGGTTCCGAGGCGTTCTTTTCGAACTCGGTTGAGGTCGCGGCTTCGATGCCGCAAACGTTGCGGGCGAACTCAATGGTCGCGATCTGCATCCCCAGGCAGATTCCGAAGTAGGGGATGCCATTCTCCCGCGCGTGCTTGGCGGCAATGATTTTCCCTTCGATGCCCCGATCGCCGAAGCCTCCGGGGATGAGGATGCCGTCGACTTGGCCAATCACCTTTTGCGGGCCGTGGCTCTCGAGGGCCTCCGCATCGACGCGGATGATATTGACCCGGGTGCGGTGGTGGGCGCCGGCATGGGTGAGGCTCTCGTAGATCGATTTGTAGGCATCCTGCAGCTCGATGTATTTGCCGACGACGGCGATGTCGATGGACTCCTTGGGATGAACGATGCGGTCGACGAAGTCTTCCCAGTCATCAAGGACGGGGGTGGGTGAATCCGACATGCCGAGGCGATCAACGACGAGGCGGTCAATCTTATCCCTGCGGAGATCGAGCGGGCACTGATAAATGGTGTGCTCGACATCGCGGAAGGCGACGACGTTCTTCTTCTCCACATTGCAGAACATCGCGATCTTGCGCCGATTGTCCTCATCGAGATCGTGCTCGGTGCGGCAGATGATGATGTCTGGCTGGATGCCGATCTCCCGCAGCTTGGCCACCGATTGCTGGGTGGGCTTGGTCTTGATCTCGCCGGCCGCGCGGACGAGGGGCAGGAGGGTGACGTGGATGAAGCAAACGTTCTCGCGGCCAACCTCGAGGGCGAACTGGCGGAGGGCTTCGAGGAAGAGGGTGCCCTCAATATCGCCCACCGTGCCGCCGATTTCCGTCATCAGAATATCGACCTCGGGGTTGGCTTCGGTGACGTCGAAGAGACGCTTCTGGATTTCATCGGTGACGTGCGGGATATACTGCACAGTCTTGCCGAGGTATTTGCCTTCGCGCTCATTGCGGATCACGGTCTCGAAGACCTGCCCGGAGGACAGGGAATTGAGCCGGGAGAGCTTCGAGGAGGTGAAGCGCTCGTAGTGACCGAGGTCCAGATCGGTCTCGGCTCCGTCATCAAGGACGTAGACCTCGCCATGCTGGTAGGGGGACATGGTGCCGGGATCGACATTGAGATAGGGATCGAATTTCTGAATCATGACCTTGTGGCCACGATGCTCGAGCAGGGTGCCAATGGAGGCGGCGGCGAGACCCTTTCCGAGAGAGGAGACGACTCCTCCGGTTACAAAGATATATTTCACGGGGTGACGAGAGGCTTAGGTGGTTTGATGGCTGGAGTGGAGATTGCGCAGAAGGGCTTCGAGATGGGGGACTTGCTCCGGTGTGTCGAGTCCGATGGCTTCATGTTCCGTCAGCACGACGCGGATGCGGGCTCCATGGTGCAAGGCACGGAGTTGTTCAAGAGATTCAATCACTTCCGTAGGCGCCGGAGGCCAGGTGACGAAGGTTTTGAGGAAGTCGGCACGGTAGCCATAGAGCCCGATATGCCGGAGGGGCAAGTGCTCCTCGCCCTGCCGGGGGTAAGGGATGGGGGAGCGGGAGAAGTAGAGAGCATCCTGACTCCCATTGAGGACCACCTTCACGATATTGGGGTCTTGGAATTGAGTTTCGTCACGGATGGGGGAGGCCGCGGTGATCATATCGATGGAGGGATCGGCAGAGAGATTCCCGGCGAGCTCGTCCACGAGGCTGGGGTCGATGAGCGGTTCGTCCCCTTGGATATTGATGAAATAGCTGGCCGCAGGGTCGGCCCCGGCAGCCTCGGCAATCCGGTCGGTCCCCGTGGGGTGGTCCCGGGAGGTCATCGCGACCGCGACGCCGTAGCTTTTGGCAGCTTCCGCGATGCGCTCATCATCTGTGGCGACGAGGAGGCCGGCGAGCTTCTGGCATTGGCTGGCTCGCTCGACGACATGCTGCAGAAGTGGTTTACCCAGAAGTGGGTGCAGGGGTTTCCCAGGGAAGCGGCTGGAGTCCCAGCGAGCTGGGATGATGCCAATGATGCGATGGTTTTCCGGTGAGATTTGCAAGCTGCGGGCGTGGGTTCCACGACCTTAGAAAGAGACCCCCGATTTCGCCAAGCGGGAAGCGAGGTCAGTGACAGAGTTTTTTCCATTCTGGTGCTGCATGGCGCATCCCGCAGTGGACGGAGTGGCTCTGGCTGGCTTGGCTGGAAATTATGAATGATGTGAGTGAACTGTTCCACTGGGTCAACTGGGTGGTGCTCTTCGGGTACTTGGCTCTCACTACTTGGGTGGGGCACCTGATGCGGGGGAAGCAGGCGTCCATCAACGACTTCTTCAAGGGGGGTAAATCGTTGCCCTGGCAGGCAGTCTGCGGCTCCATCATCGCGACCGAGATCAGCGGCGTCACCTTCATCGGGGTGCCTGGGATGGTCATGGCGGCCAATGGGGACTTCACCTACATGCTGTGGGGCATCGGCTCAGTAATCGGTCGGGTTATCGTGGGACTCTATTTCGTCAGGACTTTCTATGAGGGGAATATCTACAGTCCGTATGACTACATGGGGCAGCGAATCAATCCCCGGCTCAAGACGCTCGCGACCGTTTTCTTTTCGCTGGGCTCCATTCTCGGGCAAAGCGTCCGCGTTTTGGTGGCAGCCTTGCCCCTGAAGGTGGTGACTGGCTTGCCCTTCGAGCTGTGCATCGTGATCATTGGTCTCTTCGCCGTGGGCTGGACCCTGATGGGGGGCATGCGCACCGTGATCTGGACGGATGTGATGCAGTTCTTCCTCTTCACCGTGGGTGGGCTCCTTTCGCTCTATTGGATGATCTCCCATCTTGATGGCGGCTTTGCGGAATATTGGGAGACCGCGAGCAATGCAGGGAAAACGCAAATTTGGGATGCTCGCTTTGGTTTCGCTCCGGAGTTTGAGTTCACCTTCTGGGTCGCGCTCCTCGCGGTGCCATTCCAGAACTTGACCGCCTTTGGAGTCGATCAATTGAACGCGCAGCGCATGTTCTGCTGCAAAAGCCCGGAGGATGCCAAGAAGGCGATCATCTGGAGCTCCGTGGGTCAGCTGCTGACCTTGTTGATGCTCTTGGTGGGTGCCGGACTTTTTGTTTTCTACGCCACCCATCCCGCCGAGGGAGTTGTCGGCGAAGCGCTGCAGTTTAATGAGAATGGGGTGCCTGCCGATGGGGACAAGGTCTTCCCGGTCTGGATCATCTCCGAGCTGCCCATCGGGCTCAGCGGTTTGATTCTCGCAGCCGTCTTCGCGGCGGCGATCTCCAGCTTGGATTCAATTTTGGCGGCTCTCAGTCAGACGACGCTGTCCCTCTTCCACAATCCTGACAGCCAAGAGCAAGCCGATCAGGCTCATCAGGACCGGCTGGTCCGGAAGTCCCGCATCCTGGTGGTCATCTGGGGAATCGTGCTGACCTTGTTCACGATGGCGATGTATGTCGCCAAGGAGCGCATGGGAGTGCCCATCCTGCCTCTGGCCTTCGGGATGACTGCTTACACCATGGGGCCGTTGCTGGGGATGTTCCTCGTTTCGCTCCGGGGAGAGGGGAGTCTGAAGGGGCTGGTCATCGGATCGGTGCTTTCTTTCATTTTCGTCGCCTTCATCCGGATGGACCTTTGGGTCCTTCTGGAGAACGTGGGCCTCTCTCTGGACTGGCTCGCCAGCTTGCCAACTTATGAGATGAACGATGCGGGTCAAATCAAGCCAACTGTCGGCTACTTCTGGGCATGGCCCCTCACGACCGCGATCACGTTCTTCCTCGGTACGAGAGTGGGGCGTCACTGAGCAAGTCGGCTTGGTCAGCGGGAGAAAGTTTTTAGCACGTAACAGGTGCTTCCAGCTGGCAATCGAGGAGTCCCATGGCGGCGTGGACCGGGAGAAACGAGTTGGTTGGGAGCGCCCAAAGCGTGGTGGAAAGCCCTCAGATGAAACTGCGGTTAGATTGTTGCCTCAATTCTCTCGTTTTCTCTAATCGTCTCAGGGAGAGTTTGTCACGGTCCTTTTTTCTGTTTTTTGTATGAGCGGGGTAGAAGAAGGTGTGACAATTCTGTAACGCATCGGTTCGCGAAAGTTAAGTAACTTCGAGGTCAAGTCTGTTAGAAAATTGGGCGTGGAACCACGGAGGTTGGAAGATTTCACGAAATTTCAAAAAAAGAAGGATTCTTGAGCTTGGTTTACCCCCGATTTTTAAACTAAACCTTTTCGCCCCTTCGATAGGCAGCGCGCGGGTGGATTGATTTTCGCAGGATGCTGGGCGCTGTTTTTCGGAAAACTCTCGAACGATGACTCCCATGCGACAATCTGACCATCACTCTGCTAGCTCTCTTCCTGATTTCCCTGTCACAGATGCTGAAATGAGTGATGGGGATGAAGCAGAGGAGCTTGGAGAGATGGGAGAATTTGTCGAACGCGGTGATGATGCCAGCGCGGGTGAAAGGTTGCAGCCGCTGTTGCGCACCCTCGTGAGGGACGACGCTTATAATCGCTGGTTCCGGGATTCCCGTCTGACCCTCGAAGAGGATGGAAGTTGGTTTCTCGAGGTTCCATCCGACACCCATTGTCTCTGGATTGAGACCAATTTCATGCCGGAGCTTCACCAAGCGCTTGGCGAAGTTCTTGAGCCCTCAGCGGTGGCGCACGTTCGCTTGCGGGTGGCCCAAGCCCGTCCCGTCACTGAGGTGCGGGCGGTAGGGCGTGAGCCCGAGACGGCGACAGCGGCAGCAGCTCGCAAATCTCCGGAAAAGCCGGGACAGCTGGATCGCCGAATTCGTGGGGCCCGCCTCAATCCGAGCAACACCTTCGACCGCTTTGTGGTCGGGGGAAGCAATGAATTTGCCTACGCGGCCTGCAAGGCCATCGCCACGGGCAAGGCCACCAACTACAACCCGCTCTTCCTCCACGGAGATTCCGGGATGGGAAAGACTCACCTGATGCAGGCCCTCGGACACGCCATCTTGGCGAGCCGACCCAAGGCCAAGGTCCTCTACCTCACTTGTGAGAGATTCACCAATGAGTTCATCGATTCCCTGCAGAAGGGCACCATTGAGCGCTTTCGGAGCAATTATCGCAAGGCGGATGTCCTCATGGTCGATGACGTCCAGTTCCTCGGCGGTAAGGAGAAGTCCGGCGACGAATTCTTCCACACCTTCAATGCTCTCCTTGATATCCAGGCTCAGATCGTCCTCACCTCGGACCGTCCGGCCTGTGAGATCCAGACTCTTGAGCCCCGCCTGGTTTCGCGCTTCGAAAGCGGGTTGACCGTCGATCTGCAGCCTCCTTCGCTCGAGATGCGCATCGCTATCTTGCAGAAAAAGATGGAGGAGTGGCAGGTCCGGATCCCGTTCGATATCCTCACTTTCATTGCCGAGCGGGTGAAGAGCAACATCCGTCGCCTCGAAGGAGCCTTGGTGCGGGTGGCCACTTATCTTTCCTTGGGCAAGGGGGAGATCAACGAGCAGCGCGTCGAGCTCTTACTCAAGGATGTCATTAGGGAAGAAGCCACCCGGAAGGTGAGCATCGACAGCATCCAGCGAGTCGTCGCCGAATACTTCGATTTGCGCGTCTCCGACCTGACGGGTCGCAAGCGCCCCAAGCACATTGCCCACGCCCGGCAGGTCGCCATGTTCCTGAGCCGCAAGCACACCCAGAATTCTCTGGTCGAGATCGGTGATGCCTTTGGGCGGGATCACGGGACCATCATCCATGCTTGTAAAAAGGTGACCAGCTTGGTCGATACCGAGCCGACCACCCGGCAAACTCTCGAGCTGATCGAGAGTCGCTTGAGCCGGTGACACCCTGCCATCGGGTCATAACCCAATGAGAGCTTGCCAAAAATGTCCTCGCCACGAAACCTAGGGGCACAGGGTCCCTTATGAAGTTTCGCATTGCTAAAGAAGCCTTTTTGGATGGATTGCAGCAGGTGCAGCACGTCGTCAGCACCCGGACGACCTTGCCAATCCTCTCCAACGTTCTCATCGAAGCCAGCGATGGCAAACTCAAGCTCACCACGACGGATTTGGATGTCGGCGTCAGTGGTTCTGTTGAGGCCGAGGTCTCCAAGGAGGGCGCGACCACCTTGCCCGTCAAGCGCTTGGTCAGCATCATCAGGGAACTTCCTTCCGCAGAAGTTGAAGTGAGTATCGATGCGAAAAACGTCGCCAAGATCACCAGCGGACCCAGTTTCTTCAAGATCATCGGCTTACCCTCGGATGAGTTCCCGCCCTTGCCTGACTTTGACGACGGCAAGAGCTACAAGATTCCGCAAGCAATCCTCAAGGAGGGGCTTAAGAAGACCTCCTACGCCATCTCGACAGACGAGACTCGCTACGTCCTTAACGGCATCTTCATCTCCTTCAAGGAAGGCAAGATGACGCTTGTCGCGACTGATGGCCGTCGCTTGGCCATGGTGGAAAATGAGCTGGAATTTCCAGCCTCTCACGAGGTCGAGATCATCGTCCCGACAAAAGCCGTGCAAGAGGTCGCCCGCCTTGTCGGGCTGGAAGGAGAGATCACGGCGAACCTGAAAGGGAATCAGATCGCCTTCGAGGTGGGTGAGAGTCTCATCGTCAGCAAGCTCATTGAGGGAAATTATCCCAACTACCGACAGGTCATTCCCGGTGAAATGCGGGAGCGCCTGACCCTCAGCCGCGAATCTTTCTTCGAGACCGTTCGCCGTGTTTCACTCCTCTCCTCAGAGAAGTCAAACTCAGTCAAGCTGGTCTTCGGACCGGATAATCTGGATGTCACCGCGAACTCACCCGACATCGGTGAAGCTCAGGAATCGATGGCGGTGCAGTATTCCGGCCCCGAGTTTGCTATCGCCTTCAATCCCGAGTTCCTGATGGCTCCTCTGCGGAATCTGGAAGAGGATGAAATCCACTTGGACCTCATCGACGAAATGAGTCCGGGAGTTCTGCGCTCGTCGGATAATTTCCTCTACGTCCTCATGCCGATGCGGGTGACTGGCTGAGCCGTTATCCCAGTTTTTCGACCCAACCCAATCGCCGACCTCTTACTGGTCGGCGTTTTTTTTGATGAGGCTGCGGAGAAGTTTCGCTCTCTGCGAGTCTTCGCAAGGTGACGTGCATTGAGAAATCTGGAGGGAAGGCGCGGGCCAGAGTCATTCTGATCCAAGGAGAAGAATTTGTGAGAGAGGCTCTTGAAATATTCGCGAGCAAGTCGACAGGGACTCAGCTCTTTTCTCGTCGCAAGGAGTAGGCCCGATGGCTGCGCTGGATGAGGAAGGGAGTTCGCTCCCACTTGCAGAAAGATAGATATGAATAAGCAACTCACTGTCGTCGCCAATATCCACGCCCACCCCGAAAGTCTCGACCTTTTCAAAGCGGAGCTAGAGAAGGTCATCGGGCCAACTCGCGCGGAGCCCGGGTGCCTCAAGTATGACCTGCACCAGAACAATGAAGATCCCTGCCATTTTATGTTTTTCGAGATTTGGGAGTCCAAAGAGCTTTGGGACCAGCACATGGAAAGCGAGCACATCAAGCGATACGCGCAAGCAACGGAAGGGGCCGTGGCCGATTTCACTGTCGAGCAGATGAGTTTGATTGGCTAAAAGGGAAGTAGAACGATGAAGAAGTATTTGATTCAGCCCGGGCAGGAAACGATCACTGCTGTCGAGGTTCCCGAACCTGAGGTCGGCCCCGGAGAGGTGAAAGTGCGGCTGGCTGCCGCTTCCTTGAACTATCGTGATATTCTGAACCGAAAATTCTCCGATAAGGAGATTGTGCCATTCTCCGATGGCGCTGGAGAAGTGGTCGAGGTCGGGGCGGGAGTCGCGGACCTGAAGGTGGGAGATCGGGTGGTTGGCCTTTTCTTTCCCAACTGGATGGAGGGAGAGACGACGAAGGAGATTCACTCGGTCGCTCGCGGGGGTGGCGAAACCGATGGCATGCTCGCCGAGGTGGTGGTGGGACCGGAGAAAAGTTTCCTCAAATACCCGGATCACTTGAGTGCTGAGGAGGCGGCCACTTTGCCCTGTGCTGGTTTGACCGCTTGGCATGCGCTCTTCGAGCACAAATCTCCCGTCAAGAAAGGCGACCTGATTCTTTTGCAGGGAACCGGGGGAGTGTCCATCTTTGCCCTCCAATTGGCTGTCGCTCATGGCATCAAGACCATTGTGACCTCAAGTTCTGACGAGAAGTTGGAGCGGGTCAAGGCGATGGGTGCCACTCACACCATCAATTACAAGACGACGCCCGATTGGGAGAAAGAGGTCTATCGCCTCACGGAAAAACGCGGCGTTGACCTCGTGGTCGAGGTCGGGGGGGCGGGGACCTTGGAGAAGTCGATGAAGGCGGTTCGCTATAGTGGGGTCATCAGTCTTATCGGCGTCTTGACGGGCCTGAAGGCGACGGTGAATCCGTTTCCCATCGTTGGAAAAAGCCTGCAAGTTTACGGCATCTATGTCGGAAGCCGCGCGATGCAAGAGAACTTCCACGCCGCGCTGGCTGAGCACCAAATCCGGCCCATCGTGGATCGGGTCTTCCCCTTCGCGGAGGCCAATGACATCTACGACTACCAGCTCTCGGGAGCGCACTTCGGCAATGTGGTGGTGAAGGGGGAGTGCGGTGAGGCTCCGATGAAAAGTTTCCGGGGGCTCTTAGTCGAATAGGCCCGCTTGGCCGTCGCTTTTCGGTAACGGAGCTCCGATCTTTTGATAGGCCGGGGGCATGGCCACCCGGCCGCGAGGGGTCCGCTTGAGGAAGCCTTGCATGATGAGAAATGGCTCGTGAACTTCTTCCAGGGTGGACTCGTCTTCACCCAGGGCGGTGGCGAGAGTTTTCAGCCCGCAAGGTCCGCCCTGAAACTTGAAGATGAGTGCCTCGAGCAGCCGCTTGTCCATCTCATCAAGTCCGTCGTCATCAATCTCGATCATGTGGAGCGCGTCGGCTGCGATGGGCCCGGTGATTGAGCCCTCGGCCTTCACTTGGGCATAGTCGCGGACCCAGCGGAGGAGGTTGTTGGCGATCCGGGGGGTGCCTCGCGAGCGCATGGCGATCTCGGTGGCTCCCTCTTGGTCGATGGGGATATTGATCAGCTCGGCGGAGCGTTGGAGAATGTGGGCCAGCTCGGATGAGGTGTAGTAATCGAGTCGATTGACGAGGCCGAAGCGTGAGCGGAGAGGGGCGGTGAGCTTCCCGGCTCGGGTGGTGGCTGCGACCAGGGTGAACTTGGGGAGATTCAGCTGGATGGAGCGGGCAGAGGGTCCGGAATCGATGATGATATCGAGGCGGTAGTCCTCCATGGCGGGATAGAGATACTCCTCAATGGCGGGGTGGAGGCGGTGAATCTCGTCGATAAACAGCAGGTCGCCCTTTTGGAGGTTGGTGAGGATGCCGGCCAGATCGCCTGCTTTCTCAATCTGTGGTCCGGAGGTGGTGTGCAAGTTGGTGCCGGTCGCCTTGGCGATGATGTTGGCCAAGGTCGTTTTCCCCAGCCCCGGAGGACCGGAGAGAAGCACATGCTCAAGCACATCGCCTCGGCGCTTTGCTGCCTCGACCATGAGAACCAGGCGCTCCTTGACCTTGTCCTGGCCGTGGAAGTCGCTGAAGTCCGGCGGCCGGAGCGAAACGTCAAAGGGGGTGTCCTCGCCGGGAACTTTCGGGTCGAAGGGCTCGTTCATGCGCGTGGACATTCACCGGCAAGAAGGCAGGGATCGCCAAGGTTTTCTGTGTGTGCGGACGACTCCGGAATCGAATTCTCGCTTCTCGGGAGGGGTGGAGCCGATAAACTCTTCCCGATGACACTAAGATGGGCAATCGACCAGCACAAACACCGGGAACAGAAGGCGGGTGCTGCTCTTAGCGCGAACTACAAAACGGATCGACTCGGTCGCGAAAACGCTCGCTTGAAGAAAGAGATCGAGGAGTTGACCTTGGCCAGCCAAGCGATGTGGGAGTTGTTGAGCGGGCACCTCGGCTTCACGGATGAGCATCTCATCTCCAAGATGAATGAGATCGACCTTCGTGATGGGCAACTGGATGGCAAAATTGCCGATGAGATTGTGACGTGTCCGAAGTGCGGGCAGAAAGTTTCCACCGCGAAGCCCAATTGTGTCTATTGTGGCACCAGGGTGAAGGGGCGCCACATCTTGAAGTGAGCGGGGCCAAGGCGCACGGGGAAGGGGCGAACGCCACGCAAAAAAGAAGGGCGTGAAGCTTCTGCTCCACGCCCTCGGAAAGATAAGAAAAGGCTCAAACTGTTGCCTCGCGTGCGACGGCAGCGAGGTAATCGCGATTGAGCTTGGCGATGTTGTCGACGCTGATTTCCTTCGGGCAGGCTGCCTCGCACTCGTATTGGTTGGTGCAGTTGCCAAATCCCTCGCCGTCCATGGTGCGCACCATGGCGAGGACACGCTTGTCCTTCTCCGGCTGGCCCTGGGGCAGCTTGTTGAGGTGAGCGGCCTTCGCGGAGACGAAGAGCATGGCGCTGGCGTTCTTACAAGCGGCCACACAGGCGCCGCAGCCGATGCAGGCGGCTGCTTCAAAGGCTTCGTCCGCATCCTTCTTGTCAATGGGGACAGAATTCGCATCAGGTGCGGAACCGGTCCGGACATCAATGTAACCGCCGGAGGCAATGATGCGATCGAAGGCGGTCCGGTCGACGACCAGATCCTTGAGAACAGGGAAGGAGTTCGCGCGGAAGGGTTCGATCCAGATGGTGTCGCCATCATTGAAGTGGCGCATGTGCAGCTGGCAGGTAGTGATAGCCCGCTCATCGCCGTGGGGGACACCGTTGATGGTCAGGGAGCACATGCCACAGATGCCTTCGCGGCAATCATGGTCGAAGTGGATGGGCTCCTCTCCTTGTTCGATCAGGCCTTCGTTGACGATATCAAGCATCTCCAAGAACGACGCGCTCGCTGGAATGTCCTTCGCGGGATAGGTTTCGATGTGGCCATCCGCATTGGGACCGGCCTGTCTCCAAACTTTGAGAGTTAGATTCATGATAGGACGATGGGGTAGGGATTATACGTAGCTTCGGACGCTTGGTTGAACTTCTTCGAAGACGAGGTCTTCACGATGGAGGATGGGCTCCTTGCCGACACCGGTGAATTCCCAGGCCGAGACGTATTGGAAGTCGTCGTCATGGCGCTTGGCTTCACCCGGCCCGAGGAGGCCTTTCTGCACTTCCTCGTCCGCCTCGGTGAATTGGTGTTCCGCGCGGAAGTGGCCTCCACAGGATTCCTCCCGCTTGAGCGCATCGTAGACGAGCGTGTAGGCAAACTCGAAGAAATCGGCCACGCGGCCTGCTTTCTCAAGCTCCGCATTCATGCCGTCGGCGCTGCCGGGAATCCGGACGTTCTTCCAGAAGTCTTCGCGGATGCGATTGATTTCACCCAGAGCGTATTCGAGGCCCTCCTTGGTTCGTTCCATTCCGCACTTGTCCCAGACAAGAAGTCCGAGTTCGCGGTGATAGGAATCGACGGAGCGATCGCCCTGCACACTCATCAGGGCGTCGATGCGCTCTTTGACTGATTTCTCGGCTTCGGCGAAGGCGGGGTGGTCGGTGCTGACGGTTCCCGGTTTCTGGGTAGCGAGGTAGTTCGGGAGGGTGGCAGGAATAACGAAGTAGCCGTCCGCGAGGCCCTGCATCAGGGCGGAAGCTCCCAGGCGGTTGGCACCATGGTCGGAGAAGTTGGCTTCTCCGAGGACGTGGAGGCCGGGAACATTCGACATCAGATTATAATCTACCCAAAGGCCGCCCATGGTGTAGTGGACCGCGGGGTAAATCATCATCGGCTGCTTGTAGGGATTGTCGCCGGTGATCTTCTCATACATCTGGAAGAGGTTGCCATAGCGGGCCCGGATGGCGTCTTCGCCAAGTCGCTCGATGGCGTCGCGGAAGTCCAGGAAAACGCCGAGTCCGGTGGAGGCAACGCCCCGTCCATCATCACACGCTTCCTTGGCAGCGCGGGAAGAGATATCCCGGGGCGCGAGGTTGCCGAAGGACGGGTACTTGCGCTCGAGGTAGTAATCGCGGTCCTCGTCGGGGATGTCGGAAGCGACTTTCTCGCCCTTGCGGATGGCTTCCGCGTCTTCTTTTTTCTTCGGCACCCAGATGCGGCCGTCATTACGGAGAGACTCGGACATCAGGGTCAGCTTCGATTGATAATCACCACTGACGGGGATGCAGGTAGGGTGGATCTGCGTGTAGCAAGGGTTCGCGAAGTAGGCTCCCTTCTTGTGCGCCTTCCAGGCGGCCATCACGTTGCAGCCCATGGCGTTAGTGGAGAGATAAAAGACGTTGCCGTAGCCGCCTGTGGCGAGGATGACGGTGTCCGCGGAGTGACGCGAGATTTCACCCGTCTTCATGTCGCGCATGATCACACCCTTCGCGTGACCATCGACGAGCACGAGCTCAAGCATTTCGTGACGATTGAACATCTCCACGCCTCCCTTGTGGACCTCCTTCTCGAGAGCTTGGTAGCAGCCAATCAGCAGCTGCTGGCCGGTCTGGCCACGAGCATAAAAGGTTCGCGAGACCTGGGCCCCGCCGAATGAGCGGTTGTCGAGCAGGCCGCCGTATTCCCGCGCGAAGGGAACTCCTTGGGCCGTGCACTGGTCGATGATGTTCTTGGACACCTCGGCGAGCCGATAGACGTTGGCCTCCCGAGAGCGGAAATCGCCACCCTTGAGTGTATCGTAGAAAAGACGGTAAACGGAGTCTCCATCATTGCGGTAGTTCTTCGCCGCGTTGATGCCGCCCTGCGCCGCGATGGAGTGCGCCCGGCGTGGTGAATCCTGATAGCAGAAGCACTTCACCTTGTAGCCAAGCTCGGAAAGGGTCGCTGCGGCCGATCCCCCAGCGAGTCCGCTGCCGACGACGATCACGTTGTATTTCCGCTTGTTAGCTGGATTGATGAGCTTGGCGGACCGCTTGTAGCGGGTCCACTTTTCCGCCAAAGGGCCCTCGGGAATATTGCTGTTAAGGTCGCTCATGGGTGGTGGTGTTTAGTTTCCGTAGCCGAAAAAGAGAATGGAGATGGGAATGGAGATGAAGCCGAGGCAAATCAAGACGGCGTAGGCTTTACCGATCAATTGAAGGGTGGGGCGGGTCTTGGACGAGTTCAGGCCGAGAGTCTGGAAGGCGCTCGAGAAGCCGTGGGCCAGGTGAGAGCAGAGCAGGACCATCGCAATCACGTAGAAAATGGATGCAGCCGGATTCTGGAAACCGACGATCACCATTTTCCAAGGGTCTTCCTTGCCTAGCTCGGCCAGCTGGGAGTCGACGCGGACGGTGTAGTGCAGGATGTGAAAGATGATGAACGCGAGCACGGTGAGGCCGGACCAGATCATCACCCGGGATGAGCGGCTCGCCTGGATGGTGTCCTCCTTGGCATAAGAAGGGCGGGCGGCGCGGTTAGCCCGAGTCAACGAGACGGTAGCGACAACATGGAGAACGAGCGATCCGAGGAGAACGATTCGCGCGGCCCAGATGGCTCCGCCATGTCCGAGGTGATGCAGCCAATGGGCATATTCATTAAATGCTTCCTGCCCGACAAAGACGAGGAGGTTGCCGATCAAGTGGCCGGCGAGGAAGGCAATGAAGATGAGGCCGGTGACGGCAACGACAATTTTCTTGCCGATCGAGGAATTCCAAAAGGCACAAAGAGAGCGTGTCAAGGTGGTCATGGTGACAGACGCGAGAAACTGTCCTTAGACAGCCTGAAGCGCAAGGGGTAAGTCAATATTTGCGGAGGTGATAAGAGAAAATGCGCAGCGATGGCGCGTTTTTGCTAAAATCCTCACAGAAAAGGGTTTTCCTGCTCGTCGGCCGCGGTGGTGGATGGGCCGTGGCCGGGGTAAAAGGTTGTTTGGGGGGGGAGAGTGAGCAATTTCTCCCTGATGCCTGAGATGAGAGTCTCGTGAGAGCCACCGGGGAGGTCGGTGCGCCCGACTCCTCCGCAGAAGAGGGTGTCGCCGGCGAAGGCGGTGGCTAGGGCGGGGAGGTGATACACGAGGGAGTCGGGAGAGTGGCCGGGGACGTGGATGAGTTGCAGCTCGAGCTGACCGATGGTCAGCGTCGGTTCTTCTTTGAGTATCTTGCCGACCTTGAAGTCTTCCACCTTGACCGGAAGGCCCCACTCCCGGGCGCGGGCATCGAGGATGAGATCGCGGTCCATCGGTGAGAAGGCATGGATCGGGCAATCGAAGCGATGCGCATCCTCGACGTGATCAAAGTGCTGGTGGGTGAGCAAAATCGCATCGGGGGTCTCGCCCTTGGCTGCTAACCAGTCGAAGACGCCGTCGGGGGCGTCGATGAGCAATCTGGTCTCGCCGCAAGTGAGGAAGTGGCCGTTTGTCGCAACCAGGCCGCCAGTGTATGTCGAAAGAGAAAAGTCGGACACGAGCTCATTTAGAGAGGGCGAGGGGAGAAGTGCAAGGTTAGCCCGGGCGCAAATTGCTGCCGCCCTAAGGGCTTGCGGGATGCTTAAGTTCTCCCAAGCATTGGCGTTCACTTTCATGAACGGAGACGACAGTCACGAGCACAGCAGCTTGGGTTCGATGTATTCGGACTACTTCATCGATTACGCGAGCTACGTGATTCTGGAGCGGGCGGTGCCGCATCTGGCAGACGGGTTGAAGCCGGTCCAGCGTAGGATTCTGCACTCGATGAGGCAGATGGAGGATGGCCGCTACACCAAGGTGGCCAACATCGTGGGAGACACGACAAAGTATCACCCGCACGGGGACTCCGCGATTAAGGACGCCATCGTCGGCCTAGGGCAGAAGGAGCTACTCATTGATACACAGGGGAACTGGGGCAACATCCTGACCGGAGACCCTGCGGCAGCTGCTCGATACATCGAGGCACGGCTCACTCCCTTCGCCCTGGAGGTGGCCTTCAATCCGAAGACCACGGAGTGGACGGCGAGCTATGATGGCCGGAACAAGGAGCCGGTGACCCTTCCCATGAAGTTTCCGCTCGTTCTCGCTCAAGGGGCCGAGGGCATCGCGGTGGGCTTGGCCTGTAAGATTCTTCCCCACAACTTCATTGAGCTACTGGACGCCTGCATTGCGAGCCTGAGGAAGGAAAGTTTCGAGCTCTACCCGGACTTTCCTACCGGTGGCATCATGGATTGCTCCGATTACAAGGATGGCTTGCGCGGCGGGCGCATCCGGGTGCGGGCCAAGGTGGAGATTGAAAAGGGCCGCCTCCTCCGGGTCACCGAGGTTCCCTTCGGGGTGACGACCAAAAGCTTGGCTGAATCGATCGTCGCGGCGAATGAGAAGGGTAAAATTAAGATTTCGAAAGTGGATGATTTCACGGCCGCTACGGCGGACATCACCATTCAGTTGCCTCCGGGAGTGGACTCGGAGAAGGCTCGGGACGCGCTCTTCGCGTTTACGGACTGTGAGGTCTCGATTGCGCCTAATTCCTGTGTGATCGCGGATGGCAAGCCGGCCTTCCTCGGGGTCTCGGAGATCGTGCGGCGGTGCGCCTTTCAGACCAAGGATTTGCTGAAGTGGGAGCTGGAGATTCGATTGGGCGAACTCAATGACAAGTGGCACTTCAGCTCCTTGGAGAAGATATTCATCGAGAACCGTATCTATCGCGACATTGAGGAATGCGAGACTTGGGAAGCTGTAATCGAGGCCATCGACAAGGGGCTGGATCCCTTCAAGAAACTCCTCAAGCGCGAAGTCACGCGAGATGATATCATCCGACTGACCGAGATTAAGATTAAACGGATCTCTAAATACGACTCCTTCCGTGCCGATGAGGAGATCAAGTCTCTGGAGGATGCCATTGCGGAAACCGAGAAGAACCTGCGCAATCTCACGCGATACAGCATCCGCTATTTCGAGAATCTCAAGAAGAAGTATGGCAAGGGTCGCGAGCGAAAGACGGTCATCGAGACCTTCGAAGCTGTGGACCGGACTCAAGTCGTCGCGGTCAACGAGACTCTTTACCTCGACCGGAAGAATGGCTTTGCAGGGTGGGGATTGAAGAAAGAAGAAGCGCTCACCAAATGTTCGCGGATGGATGACATCATTTCATTCACCCAAGAGGGAATTATGCGGGTGGTGAAGATCGCGGAGAAAGTCTTTGTTGGGCAGAAGCCTATCCATGTCGATATTTTCAGAAAGGGTGAAGAGAAAATCTACTCCATGATTTATCGGGAGGGGCGTGATGGCCCGGTCCTGGCGAAGCGCTTCAAAGTTGGCGGGGTCACCCGGGACAAGGAATATGAGCTGGCCAAAGGAGGGAAGGGGACCCGAGTGCTCTACTTCGCCGTGCACGACAGCGAGGAAGAGAGCGCGGCCAATACGGTTCTCATCCATCTCAAGCCGGCGTTGCGCCTAAGGAATGTCTCCCGGCCTTTCCAATTTGGTGAAATTGCGCTCAAGGGAAGGGCGACAAGAGGCAACATAATTACCAAGCATGGGGTGGATCGAGTCGTCCGTGCACCCAAGGATATTTAGCGGTGTTTTATATCTTGTCTGAGAAATTATTAATCATTTTTCTGGTGTTCACCTTCCTATCGGACTCATAACCCTATCGCGTTACCTATTCGTGAGCTTATTATCAATTCACCTCATCTGGGTCTAGGAGAGCGTCGAGAGTTATGGAAATATCATGGATCCATCTGGTCGAAGACGATCCCGATGATCGTCTCTGGACTCAGCGTTGCCTGGAGCGGGCTGAGACATTGACCAATATCAGGCTCACCTTTTCGAGAGATTTGGAAGAGACCGCAAAGGTGATTAGTGAGGAGGGACATCCCTCCATCATCCTCCTGGACCTTAATCTGCCCGGCAGTCGGGGCCAGGAAACCTATCGAGCGGTGAAGGAAATGACCGAAAGCCCGATCGTGATCCTGAGCGGCATGATGGATGAGGGCTTGGCATTGGGGCTGGTCGCCAAGGGGGCCCAAGACTACCTCCTCAAGGACGGCCTTAGGCCTCCCAGTTTGGAGAGAGCTATCCTCCTGGCGGTCGAGCGTGACCGCTTGACAAAAGAGCTGTCCGCCGCGCAGCAGCGCTTGATGGAAGGTGAAAAGCTGCACGCCTTGGGCCGACTGGTGACAGCGATGGCTCACGAGGTGAAGAATCCTTTCGGGATTATCGGACTCGGGGCAGGTGTGCTGGAGATCCGTAAAAATGAAATACCCGAGGATTTGCAGGAAGTGCCCGCACGGATCAGCCGGGCGGTGACTCGGGGCACCAAGTTAATTGATCGCCTGCTTCTATTCTCACGACCCAGTGCTGAGCCGACCCACGAGGTGGACTTGCGGCACGCGGTGACCGAAGCGCTCTCTCATGACTATGCTTGGAGGGAGGGTGCTCAAGAGCGTTTTGATTTTGATTTGGGCTCCGAGGTCTTGCCTGTGGAGGTGGATCGCTCGGAGCTGGTCCAGATCCTCGTCAATCTGTTGGAGAACGCCTTCGACGCGACCGGGGAGGAAGGCCGGGTGAGGTTGGAAACAGGAATCAGCCGCGGTCCCGTCCGGGATATGGCGTTCTCCAGTTTGCTCAATCCGAAGCAAGACTACGCTGTCTTGCGGGTGATTGATGAAGGGGCGGGGTTTCAAGGAGACCCCTCCTCTTATTTCGAAGCTTTCCGCTCGACCAAACAGACGGGCAGCGGGACGGGTCTGGGGTTGTGGATCACATCAATGATTGCCAGCCGTCGAGGTGGTTCCATCGGGCTTAAGAATCTCCCAGAGGGAGGGGCGATGGCCATTTGGTTCGTGCCCTTGGTCAAGCGACCGAGGGTTGGGTAAGAGTTTCTTGGATAAGCTCGTGCAGTCGACTGATGTTGACTGGCTTGGGTAGGAGGGGGACTGGAGGATTAATCGGGATCTGGGTCTCCACCGCAGTGATTCCGGAGACGGCGATGAAGCGTTTGACTGGCTTCTCATCATTTCCTCTGAGGGAGAGGATCAATTCTTCACCCGACCGGTCGTCCATCCGGAGATCGACCAGGATGACATCCGCATCTTCATACTCGAGGCTATATTCCACCCGTTCCGGTTCAGTCCGGTAGGAGACCTTATAGATGCCGAGAGACTCAAGACATTGCTTGAGCCCGATGCAGAAGTCTTTCTCGTCGTCGATGATGAGAATGTTGTTCATGGTTCGTGCTAATTAGGCTTCCGGGCTCACCAAGAGAGGGGAGAGCCAATAGCCTACGATGGTTTGGATCATCTCGCGATAACCTGTTGGGCTGTCCGGTTTCGCGAAGTAACCAGAGCATCCAGCCTCCCAGGCTCGCTGAACATCCTGACTAGATTTTGAGCCCGAACAGACAATGACAGGGGTATATCTGCTAGATTTGCCATTGCCTAGAGAATTCAGAACGCCAATCCCGTCGATTTTCGGGATCTTGAGATCGAGTAGGATTAAGGCGTAGGTGCCCTTTTCCGCTCCCAAAAGGCCTTCAATGGCCTCCTCTCCATCGGTGAAGTAGTCCACGCTGACCTCCAGAGGGAGCTGGTCGATGGCACGGGTAATGAAGAGACGCTCATCTGGATCGTCTTCGACGAGGGCAATGGTAGTCATGATGGAGGATGCTGGGTTTCCCAATCGGTTCCAGGTTGTAAGGCGAATTCAACAGTGGTCCCTTCACCTTGCCGAGAGGCAATTTTGATATCGCCACCGTGGCGAACGGCAACGGTCTTGGCGACGGATAGCCCGATGCCGCTTCCTTCATAATCCTCCCGCGAATGAAGGCGTTCGAACGGCTCGAAGACTCGTGGGAAGTGCTTGTCGGCGATGCCGATGCCATTGTCCGAGACACCGAAGACGATTCTCCCACCCTCGAGCTGTCTGCTATAAACATGCAGGGTCGGGTGAGTGGTGGAGCGGAACTTGAGGCTATTCCCGACGAGGTTGAGGAGGATCTGGTAGAACATATTCCGGTCGGCCGTCAGGGGGTGCAGGCTTTCCGCTATCACTTGGACTTTCCCTTCCTTGATGCTGGTGTGGTGCGCTTCGAGCACTTCGTCCAAGATGGCATTGGTATCGATCTCGGAGCGTTTGAGAGACTCGCGACTGGAACGGGAGTATTCAAAGATAGATTCGAGCAAGTTATTGAGACGTCGCGCAGCGTCTGAGATCCGCTGCATGTAGATAACGGTCTGGGAGTCGAATTTGGACGCCTCTTCCTCAAGCAGAATGTCCGAGTAATTCGTGATAATGCGAAGAGGCTGCTTGAGATCGTGGGAGGCCACGGTGGCAAAAGTGTCGAGCTGTTCGTTCTTGTCTTCGAGCTCGGCATTGACTCGCTCAAGTTCCGACTTTTGCGCCTTGATGCGCTCGCTTTCCCGATGGCCGGTGACATCGGTCGAGACCCCGGCAAGACCGTAAGCGTTTCCGTTTTGATCAATGAGTGGGATCTTGGTCGTTGAGAAGATACGGACTTTGCCCCCGGGGACGCCGACCGTTTCCTCAAAATGAGCTCGCTCCTTGCTCTCGATGATCTTGAGATCGTCTTCCCTGATTTTTTGCGCCTCGTTCTCGGGGAAGAGGTCGAAGTCGCTGATTCCGGCATCCACTTGTTCCTTGGTAATGTTCATCAGCTCGCGCGCGAAGCGGTTGAGGCTCATGTAGGTGCCATCGAGGTCCTTCAGGAAGATACAAGTGGAGGTCTGGTCGGTCACTTCATCCAGCACGGCTTGCTTTTGCTCAAGTATGCGGCGGGTTTCAGTTTCGTTCTCAAGATCGACAATCAGGCCGGCCCAGCCCTCGTCGGCAGGTAAGGCCGAGAATCGAGCCAGACAATGCCGGAAGCTCTTGGTTTCATCCGACCAGAGCGAAAATTGATGTTGGAAGCGGCGCCTACTGATGACGTCGGGCGTGAAGATGTCCTCCGGCCGTGGCGCGTTCTCAATCTTGTCCAGCCAGCCGTGCTTTTTATAGTCGTGCCAGAGCTGTCCGGTGTAGGACTGCCAGCTCTGGGATGGCTTGGTAACCTCGCCGTCCTTCCCGAGAGTCAAGAGGATGCCATCGACGGACTCGATGAGATTTTGGAGATTGGCAGCGAGCCGCTCGCGCTCTCTCTCGGATTCCTTGACCGGGGAGACGTCAACGAAGGTGAGGACGAAGCCCGGGCTCTCACTTGTGCTCTCGCTGAAGGGGAGAACCCGGAGAAGGAAGCAAGCTCCATTCGGTCCTTCAATTTCCCGCTCTTCGGGCTGGCCGCTATCCTCTACTAATTTTAGGATGGTGAGCAAGTCATTGGCATTGAGCCCGAGCGGCGATGTGACGTGAAGAATGGGGCGGCCTTCATCACCGTCGCGCAGATGCATGGCGTGACCGGCAGCTTCAGTGAAGCGTCTGATGTTGTAGCTCGAGTCGAGGAAAATGGTCCCAATCTGTGTGGATTGGAGAAAGTTCTCCAAGTCTGAAGAAAGGATACTCAGCTCCCTGTTCTTGGAGTCGAACTCGGCATTGACCGTATAAAGCTCTTCATTGACGGATTGCAGCTCCTCATTGGTGGACTGGAGCTCTTCATTGGAAGCAATCAGCTCCTCGTTCGTTGATTGCAGTTCTTCGTTGGAGCTTTCCAGTTCTTCGACAACGGTTTGGTGGCCCTCACGTGAGAGGGCGAGCTCGTTCTCAAGTTCCTCGATCCGACGGGCGGCCAGTTCGGGAAGCTCCAGGCTGGGCGCGCGAGTTTGGCTCTCTTGCGCGGGAGTTTCTTCCTGCGGTCTGGTGAGAGAGAGGAACGTGTGTTGCAGATTGTGCGAGTAGTCTTCCACGGGAAGCGCGCGGAGGTGGAAGCGCTCGGTCTTCCCGTTTTCCACGGATTCGTCGAGAGTGATGATTCCATAGTCGATCGCTTTTTGCTCGGAGAATGACCGCCGAATGGCTCCGGTGAAGTGGAGACGCAGCTTCTCGGGCACCATCTGCAGGAAGTCGTCGGTCATGCGGCCCGGCGAGAGCCGGAGGAACCGGGAAACATTGCCCACGGTGTAGACCAGTTGATTCTCCCGGTTCACAAGGAAGCCGCTTGGGACAAAGCAACCGAGGAGGGAATCGAGGATCCGCTCCGAAGGATTCTTGGAGCGTATGATCGGATTGTGCTGCACGGCGGCCCCGGGCTTTGGCGAACCGGGGTCGACCGCCCGGAAGGAAGTCACAAAATCAATTTCCCGCACCTTGCGGAAGATTCGGGCCGAACCGTCGATTTGCGCGAAGTTTTTATTTTTCTCCGGAATGCTCTCGCTCGTGCCGAGGAAGACGTGACCATTTTGAACGAGCGAATACCCAAACAGCCCCAAGACCCTCGTCTGCGCCTCTTGATTGAAATAGATGAGCAAATTGCGGCAAACCACCAGGTCCATCCGGGTGAAAGGGGCGTCTTCAATGAGATTATGCCGGGCGAAAACGACCATCTCCCGCAGCTTATGGCTGACTTGAAAGCCTCCCGGCACCTTCCTGAAATAGAGCGAGATCAGCTCCGGCCGCACCGCATGAAGTGCTTCATTGGTGTAGATGGCGGTGCTGGCGAGATCGAGGGAATCACGATGGAGATCCGTGGCGAAGATTTTGACTGGGATGGAAGCTTCGTTGTCCCGAAGGAATTCCAGCAGGAGGATGAGGATGGAATAAACCTCCTCGCCGCTCGCGCATCCGGGGATCCAAATGCGAATCGATTCCCGGTTGGTATCATCAAGAAACCTCGGAAAGACGAGTTTCTCCAGCTGTTCGAAGGCCTCCGGATCGCGAAAGAATGAGGTGACGCCGATAAGCAGATCCTTGTAGAGCGCCTCAAGCTCATCCTTGTTTGACTCAACCAGATGGCGATAAGTGGCGAGGTCGGTCTTGTGGGTGATTTTGACGCGACGATCGATTCGGCGATTGATGGTTCCTTCCTTGTAGTAGCGACCGAAGTCGACCCCAAAGTTGTTCTTGAGAGCTCGCTGGATGCGCTGGATGTCGCTCAGGTTCTCCGACAAGCCCAAGGGGGGGAGAGGTTGCCGACCGGAATCCGGGTCGTGACGAAAGCGGTTCACGATGCCCGGCATCTCACCGGGAGTCAGGATCAGGTGCACGGCACCCGTATTGATAGCGCTCCTCGGCATGCCGTCGAACTTTGCATCGAGCGGGTCCTGAACGATGACCAAGCCGTCAGCCTCCGCAATGCTCGCGACGCCCCGGCTCCCATCGCTACCCGTGCCCGAAAGAACGATAGCCACCGCCTTTTGCCCGAACTCGGAAGCAAGAGACTGGAAACAGTGATCGATAATCATAGGCGGGACTCCCTTGGAGGGCCGCTCGCCCAAGCGAGCGGTTAATCCCTCGAAACGAATTTCCTTCGTGGGCGGGATCAGATGCACGCAGTTGCGCTGCAGAGTGCCTCCATCCTTCAGAGTGACAATTGGCAGCGACGTGCATCGGGTCAGAATCTCACCCATGAGACTCTTGAAGTCGGGAGACAAATGCTGAACGACCACAAAAGCACAGTCCAGGTCATCGGGAAGTTGTTTAAAGAAGGCTTCAAGCGCCTCCAAACCGCCGGCTGAGGCGCCGAGGCAGACAATGAGTTCAGGAGCTTGATTCTCCTTCGTGGGGTGTTCGTTCATGCCCGTGTAGGTCGATGCAAGGACTACGCTGATTTCCCTTAGGGTAACAAGCGAGCATCCAGACAGCGTCTGGACGACAATACGCATTCATCTCGAAGAGTGACAGAAAATTTAAGTCTTCTGAATAATTCGCTTGAACAGTTGTTCATTATTCCATAAATCATCGTCATGTCCAAATTCGCATGGAGAATCAGATTATGGTGGGTCAGGGTTCGTCTCGGCATTCTCAAACGGCAGCTGATTCGGATACGGCTGCGCTTGCAGGGTCATCGTCGTGCTCACCATCACCGTCAGCTTGATCTTCCGCTCAGCACATGAGGAGCGGGGCGCAGGGCTCAAGGTCTGGTTGTCTTGCTGATCAGAGGGGAGTTGACGCTTGTATTGACGATGGCGTCGGATTTGAAATTTGTGCCGCAATTGGCCTGATTTAGTGATGGCCGTTGCGAAATGAGTTGCTTATAAGGGTCAGACGCACCGCACCATTGATGTTGAAAAATTGTAATTCAATGAAGTTGGCCCTCGGGCTTGTCGGCTTGGGACTTCTGACCTCGGAAGTCGCTCTCTCGCAATCTCTGCTAGGCAAGGAACGCGCTCAGCGCCGGGATCAGGTGATTTCCGCCGAGGAGCAGATTCTTTCTGGCGATACCTTTTACCGCGCTTCCGAGTTCGAGAAAGCTGTGGAGGCCTACCGGGCCGCCTATTCTCTGCTGCCGGAAGGTGAGAAGACCGCGGGACTGAGGGCGGGCGCCCGTCAGCGCTACGCGCAAGCTGCTGTGGAGGCGGCCAAGGTCATGAATCGGGAAGGGCGGAGAGAGGATGCACTTCGTCTGATGGAGGAGGTTCTCTCTCCTGATGTCGATCCCGACTACGCGCCTGCGCAGATTATGCAAGGCAAGCTTTTCGATCCAATTCGGTCCAATCCTGCGGCGACTCCCGAGCATGTTGCCAATGTCGATGAAGTGCGCCGACTTCTCTATACTGCCGAAGGGGCTTACAATCTAGGCGACTTTGACAAAGCTCTGGCGCTTTACGAATCCGTCCTCCGTATCGACCAATACAACAAGGCGGCCCGCCGGGGAATGGAGCGGTGCAATGCTCAGATCTCGGAATACGCGGGAGTTGCTTACGATCACATGCGGGCCGACCTGCTAAACCAAGTGGAAGCGGGTTGGCAATTGCCTGAGAAGAAGGTGCTCGCCGAAGAGCTTCTATTCCAAGATGTCGGCGCCATCGGTGGGGGCGTGCAAGCCAGGGCGCTCAATCGCAAGCTGGATGAGATCATCGTTCCCTTTGTAGAATTTGAAGAAAGCAGTCTCCGCGAGGCTGTTGAGTATCTAGAGGCTCAGGCTCGCAATTTGGACCCAATCTCTGAGGAGTCGGAAAAGGGGGTAAGCTTTGTGATTGATGTTGGCAGTGGCAATACGCCGGAAGCTCGGGAGGTGTTGAACCGTCGGTTTTCCTTCCGTTTGCGCAATGTTCCGCTGCGGCAAGTGCTTGAGTATGTGACTCGCCAAACCAAGACGCGCTACCGGGTCGATGATTTCGCTGTCGTGATCAGCCCTCTGGCGGGAGCCACCGATACCTTGGTGGTCCGTCGTTATAAGGTGCCGCCAGCCTTCATGACCCAGTCAAGCGCAGCCACTGCAGCTGACAACGATCCTTTTGGTTCAGATGATGAAGGGCAGAGCCGCCTTGCTCCCCGCCTATCCGCTAGGGAAATTCTTGAAAACTCGGGGGTTGGGTTCCCTGAGGGTGCCACTGCCAGCTTCAACGCGGCCTTGGGAGAGCTTTTCGTTAAAAACACCTCGGTCAATCATCAGGCCGTCGAGGACGTGCTCGCCGCCCTTCGCGAACAGGAGCCGATTCAGGTCGTGATCGAGACGAAGCTTGTTCGGGTGGAGCAAGAGAACATCGAGGAGTTAGGTTTCGATACCGCATTCGACAAGCTTGTGAATGACGGGAACATGTTTTTGGGCGGTGGAACGACCAGCAACGGCCGGGCTTCTGATTTTATCACGGGTTTGAATCCTGTTTCGGCCGGATTGCGGAGTGGCGATTTCGCCGTCTCGGGTGACCCGCTTAATAATCTGCTCAACCGAGAGCAGCGGCAAGTGACTGCGGCGGTGACGACTCTCTCCGGCACCAACACGTTCACCCCCGACGATGTGTCAGATTCGGTGGCTTCTGCTCCCGGATTCCTTTCCGCCCTTGGCGTCATTGACGATTACGGGGTGTCAGTCCTCCTCCGTGGACTGCAGAACAAGAAGGGGGTCGACCTGATGACCCAGCCTTCAGTGGTCACCCGGAATGGTGAGCAAGCGGTCATCGAGTCGGTGAAAGAGCTGATCTACCCCACCGAATACGATCCGCCGGAAATGCCGGATTCGATTGGTACCTCCACCCTGACCGATCTGGATACAGGGCAATCGGTGAGCCCGACTTCGTTTATCCCGACACCTTCTCACCCCACCGCCTTTGAGACCGCCAATGTCGGAACAATTCTGGAGGTTCAGCCAATCGTGAGTCAGGATCGCTCGGTCGTTGATTTGACGATCACGCCCACCATCAAAGAGTTTCTCGGCTTCATCAACTACGGGGAGCCTCTGCGAGGGGGGAGCACGCAGGCTAGCTTCGGGCTCTCGGGGATTGATGTCACGGGTCAAGCGGGGGAGGTGACCTCGAATGACATTCTCATGCCTCTCTTCGACACAGTGCGGGCGAGGACCCAAGTCACCATTGCCAATGGCCACACCGTGCTCATCGGTGGGGTGGTGACCGAGCAGGTTGAAAAAGTGGAAGACAAGGTGCCGCTTTTAGGTGACCTTCCGCTCATCGGCCGAGGCTTCCGATCCGAAGTCAATCTTCGGCAGAAGAAGTTGGTGATGATTTTTGTGACGGTGCGTGTGGTTGACCCGGGTGGGAATGACTACCAGCCTCGCTGACCATCCCTGACTACGGGCTGTCAGCAATCTTCTCCTCCATGTCCCAATCAAATCCTGATAACCGCTCTTACAGCGTCGATGAGATGCTGGATAAGCTTCGCGACGGCGAGCGGACGAAATCCGCACGCGAAGATGGTGAAATAGTTACCAGATCAGACGGGAGCCAAGCGCTGAGAGTGCGGAAACGAAAGAGGCGCTCTAAACAAAAGAAAGACGAAATTGCCAAACGCAAGAAGGTCGTTGGGCGGGTTCGCTTGATCGCGTTGATTGCCGTTCCGCTCCTTCTCTGCATCGGTCTTTTGCTGCTTCTTGCTCGTTACCATAGCAGCGGGTTTGCCGGTGATCTCCGTGCCACGGTAAGTGAAATGGGTGCGGGGACCGCGACCTTCAAGCAGCTTCATGTCTTACCCACCAGCGTCAGCGCCCGCACGGTGACCAGCAAATGGCCCGAGGGTTCTTTTCTGGAGGAGGTTCGACTGGATGCGGTCAAGGCGGACCTCAAATGGTATTCCTTTTTGACGGGACAGTGGAGTGGGGAATTGGTCCGGGCTGAGAAAGGGCTTGTCACTTTTTCCCAGTCCGAAGGTCGCCAGTTGCCTCGCGTCGATGGTGAGGCACTCGCTGAGCCTGACTTTGCTCGTTTCCGCTGTGATTACCTCTCCGCTTTCTTTGGGAAAAAGAATTCGAATTTCCGAATCTCAGGAACGAGCGCGGTCATGAAGCCCCGTCTGGGTGGGGCCGAATTCCTTTTGGAGGGCGGCGAGCTGGTCTTGCCGGGATGGGGGCAGTTGCCGATCCAGAGAGCGACTCTTCTCACTGGGAGTGATCGGGTGGAGGTCGTGTCATTCCGGCTTGGCGACGAGCCCTCTGGCCAGGTCGTTCTGAGTGGTGCTTTACTAAAGGATGAGGGAGAGAAGACGTTGAACCTGACTGTCAATGAGACCCCGTTTTCATCTGTCATTGGCCGGAACTTGGGTCAGCTCGTTATGGGGCGCTTCGAGGAGGAGATGGGTCTGTTGACCTTCGATAGCTGGAACTATGACAGCCATCAGGTGCATCTCGAAGCCAATCCTTCTTATGTGACCTTGGCCCAATTCGAATTTTTGGAGGAGCTTCGTGAGATTTTCCAAGAAGTGAACTACAAGAGCCCGGAGATCAGTTCGGCATGTCAATTCACGGTTCACCGGAGTGGCCAGACTGTTGAATTGAGGGACATTGATTTGCGGGAGACGGGTGTCGTCGGTCTTCGGGGGAATCTGAAAATTGACGGCCAGCGTCTGTCCGGCGATTTGGAGGTTGGTCTCCCTACTCACAAGAAGCTGCGGATTCCGAATAGCCAGAAATTGAGGTTCGAGCGCGCTTGCAAGAAGTTGGATGGTTTTGACTGGGTGCCGGTCAAACTTGGCGGAACGGTTTCTTCGCCTTCGGACGATTTCGGCACGTATTTCACTGATGCGCCTGAGCCAGTGGAAACACGTCAGCCGGTGGACGGAGAGTCATTATTCGACCAGCTGACTCGCTAAGGGTCGTTCTTTCCGTGGCAATACAGCCTTCTTGCTTGCGGTCTTGGAAGGGATCCAAAAGCTTCTGAGAAACGACTTAGCATTCTTTCTATGTCCCAGTCTTCCATTCCCCCAACTCTCTTTGAAGTCTTTGGCCGTTCTTTGGTCAAGGTCGTACCCGAAATCAATGGGAAAGCGATGACCCAACTCGAGGCGCTGGTCAGAGAGGCCAAGCAGGAATCGGGACGGGTCATTCTCCTTCGCTCGCCCCGGGCGGGCTACGGGAAAACGCTCCTCTTGCAGTCGCTTCGTAGTTCTCTCGGCGATGAATTCAAATTTCTCGCAGCTGAGCCAACTTGTGGAGGCAAGTTGGACGCCCACGTTGTTCTTGAGAGCGTCTTGCGTCAATTGACTGGAATCCTGCCAGCCTCGGGAGGATTGACAGAGCTTGATTTCTTCGCTCGTCGTCTTCTGGCCGTCGGCCTGAGGCCGCTGCTGGTTTCGGGAGAAATCCCCAGTCACGACAGGGAGGGGGCAATTTTCGCCCTGGAGAATCGCCCGGTCGAAACTTTTGATTTTCACCACCAGCAGGCGGCGACAGCCCATTGGACGCAGTCAAATTTCGAGGTTTTGGGGCCAAGGCTTGCAGCGGAACTGAGTGAAAAGTCGGGGGCGGCCTTGCGTGATGCCTCTTATTGGATTGATTTGCTGTTTCGCTTTGCAACCACCGCTCCTGAGCGTGTTGAACGGACTCGGCAGCTTACGGAAGCCGTTTTTGCCGAATTGAAGACTTTGGGGAGCGGAATGGCCGAGGAGCGGCTGCATGCGCTCTTCTGTCTGCTCGGTCTCGTCGAGCCGGTCGTTTTGGTATTTGATGAGACGGAGGGCTTGTCCAATCAGCCGGAGGATGGACTGCGGGTGGCTGCTTTCCTTGTGCAGGTCCGCCAAGCCTGTCCTGATTTGACTCTGATTCTGAGTGTCAACCAAGACGTCTGGGAGACCGGTTTCGAGCCGCTGATGCCTGGTGGCTTGCGGGATCGCTTGACCGAGTATCCCGTTGATTTGGTGGAGGCTTCGGAAGACGAGGCCAAGGCTCTGGTTAAGGGGCGTTTCGGAGCTGATGCGGAGGCTATTCTCGCGCGGATGAGTTTCGGCGGGGGATTGTTTGCTCGCGATATCATGCGCGAGGCTTCCCGCTTACAGAAGTCTTTGGCAAGTGAGGGGAGTGACGATACCTCGAAAGAGAAGGAGTCAGTTCCTGTGCCCCCGGCGCTGCCCACGGTGCTTGAGCCCTTGGTGGAGAAAGAAGAGCCCTCCAAGGCAGAGCAGAAGACAGCGGATTTTGCTGCCCCAGTGAAGCCTTCTGAAGTGGAGCAGAAACCTGTCCCTGCAGTCGAGGAGGTGGTGGGCAATCCTTTCGAAACAGAAGCTGAGTCCGAAAGTCCTTTCAAAGCGGTGCCGCAGTCCAGTGACAGCGAGACGGTTGCCGTCGAGCCTGAGGTCGATGTTCCCCGGCAAATGGTTGATTCTGGTATCTTCGGGGCGGAAGAGCCTAAGCCGGTAATCGATGTTGAGCCTCAGAAAGAGCCTGCAGAGCCGGTTTTCAGTGTCCCCGACGAGACGATTCCAGAAAATCTGCCTGATCCCTTTGGACTTCGTTCGGGAAGTAAGGAAGATGAAGTTGTTGACGAACCTCCCATTCTCCAGCCGGAAGGTTTTTCCCAGAAGTCTCAAGAGGAACCAGTGAAATTGCCTTGGGACTTGCCCGGGGAAGCGGTTGCCAAAGACGAGAATTCATCGGAGTCGAAAGAGGGCATCTTTGAGAATTCCTTTCAGCAGACCAAGCAGGCAGAAGAAGTGCCTCGCCTTGAGGAATCACCGTTCCGGGTCGCTGAGGATGAAGCCTCGGCCCCTGCTCGGCCTTCTCAGCCCCTTGCGCCAAAGGAAGCAGGCGATGAGGGCGGAGTCGGCAACCCCTTTGATTTGGCGTCCGCGCCTCCCTCGAGTGAACCGAACGAACCGAGTAAGCCGAGCGAGTCGCCCTTCCAGCCGACTGAGCCACCATCCTGGGAGAAGGATTTGAGTTCCGCATGGAAGAGTGAAAAGACAGCTTCGGAGCCGGAATCAGCCGCAATTCCTCCCGCGAAGGCGGAAGCCAATCCATTCGAGCGGGTTGATGACGAGGCGCCTTCGGCTGATTCTGAACCTGCGGCGGCCAGCGTTCCGGAAGGGCCTGGCGATGGCGTTGCGGACTCGCAGCCTGTGAGTTCTCCGTTCTCTGCCACTCCTCAAATATCGGGAGATTCGCCGCAATCCATTGATGATGAGGCGGCCAAAGTGGAAGATTTGCTCAATCAGTTCAAGCGTCGCTTCGGGCAGGGCGAGTGAGTCGGGAAAGGATAGAGAGGAGATCGTCCTTGGGTCTCTCGATGAGGTCCGCACGCCAGCCGACTGAATGGGGGCCCCTCATGTCAGCCTCGGGTGAATCGCCAATGTGGTGAATCCTTCCCGGGTCGGGGCCAAGACGGTTCTCGGCCATCTGAAAAATCAATGGAGAGGGTTTCCGGGCTTTGGCTTCAGCCGAGGTGAGGATGAAGTCAAAATAGGAGCTGAGATCCATGTCGTGGCAAATCGAATGGAGGCGACGATCAAAGTTCGAAACCATAATCAATCGGAATCCCCGGTTCTTGGCCTCATTTAAGAAGGGCTTGGCGTCAGGATAGAGCGCCCAAGCCTCTCCGGAGGCAAAGTGAGCAAAAAGCTCGTTAAAAAAGGAGGGGAAATCAATCAGGTCTTCTTCCTCGAACACCGCTTTCACCAGTTCCTCCCACCAAGCACGTTCGGCCTTGTCTCCATTTTCGCCGGGTAGGTAGCGGGGGGCAGGGTGAGTGGCAAACGCCGCGGCAAAGCGTCTGTCCAGCTCGTTGGGGTCGGCATCCAAGCCATGTCGTGCCGCGATGCGAGCATAGGTGGCGCCCACGCGTTCGGCGGGGTGGATGAGAGTTCCGGCAGCATCAAGAGAGAGGACGGGCATCATTGCGATGCCATGATTAGGTCTCTTGTTGAAATGAATTCAAGGATTTCAAGCTTGCTTACCGCAGGAGGCGACCTTATCTCCCTCGCGGAAGACAACTCTTGAACGGTTCCAAGGGTGGGTTCGTAAGACCCACTCTTTTCTGTCTAGAGTGATCACGACGAAACCATGACCAACGACATTGTTGCTCTCATCGATTTTTACGAGCGCGAAAAGGCGATCACGCGGGAGCGTGTCGTTGAGGCTCTCGAGTACGCCTTTACCTCAGCTTATCGCCGCATGGTGCCAGGCGCGGAATCGATTGAAACCCTACGCGCCACAATCGATACCAAGAAGGGGGAGACCAAGATCTTTGCCGAGCTGGAAGTCGTTTCTGACGAAGAATATCAGGACAAATTCAACGAGGTTCCGCTTTCGCTTGCGAAAAAGCGGAAGCCCGAGGTGGAAGTCGGCGATCATCTTGATTTCAACGTCACCCCCAAGAACTTCGGTCGCATTGCCGTTCAGACGGCAAAGCAGACCATGATGCAGCGTCTCCGCATGGCCGAGAAGGAGATGATGTATGAGGAGTTCAAGGATCGGGCGGGTGATATTGTGAGTGGGACCGTGCGTCGCTTTGAGAAGAACGACGTTATGGTCGACTTGGGCAAGTTCGAGGCTCGCATGCCTTCCCGTGAGCGGGTGAGCACCGAGGATTACAATGTCGGTGACCGGATCCGGGCCTACGTGGTCTCGGTCGATAATGACGCTCGTGGCCCTGAAATCATTCTTTCCCGTAGCCATCCGGCCTTCGTTCGTCGTCTGTTTGAAGCCGAGGTGGCAGAAATTTCTGACCGCACGGTCGAGCTCAAGGCGATTGCCCGTGAGGCCGGTTACCGGACCAAGGTGGCCGTAGCGACCACTGATGAGAAAGTGGACCCTGTCGGTGCTTGTGTTGGCCTGCGCGGTGCGCGGGTGAAGAACATCGTCCGCGAGCTCAACAATGAGAAAGTGGATATCATCCGATGGAGCGAAGACGTGCAGGAGTTCGTCAGCGACGCCTTGAAACCCGCTCAGATTCGTAGCTTCCGTCAGGATGAGGAAGGCAAGGTCATCCATCTGACGGTGGATGAAGAGGATCTCAGCAAGGCGATTGGACGTCGTGGACAGAACGCGCGTCTGACATCCAAGCTGGTCGGCTGGGATGTGCAGGTTCGCAAGGATGAGAGCCAGCATGAACAGTTCGAAGCTCGGGTCGCTGACGCGGCTCATGGCTTGGCCGATGAGCTGGATATTCCTTCCGATATCGCGGATAAGCTCTTCCGGGCAGGAGGGGCGACAAGCGAGCTAGTGACTCAGATGCCGATCGAATACCTCGAGATGACACTTGATGGTGATCGGGAAGCCGCTGAGAATGTCCTTGAGAAAGCTCGCAAGGTCATGGGTATTGCTTCCGCAGAGAGTGCCTCCCCAGAGGAAGGTGAGCCCGCGCCCCCGACCGACGGGGAAGCGGAAGGTTCCGTCTCCGAGGGGCGGAACGATGAAGAGCCCGAAGCTTGAGACTTGAAAAAGGCTTGGGTTATGACGACTTTTAATAACGAGAAGACAGCGACTAAGAAGACCAGACTGAATGGCAGACGATTCCCAAAAGAAAACCGGAAAGAAGGAGGTGCTCGACTTGCTCGACGACTCCAAGAACAAGAAGTCACGCCGGGAGCGCCAGCGTGATAAGCAAGCTGCTGCTCACAAGCCGACGGTAGCTGAGCAGAAAGCCAAGGCTCTCGATTTGGGTATCGAGGTCGAGGATGCAGGGAAGCCTGCTCTGGTCAAAAAGACGCAAAAGTCGGGGAAGGACGTTCTCGCTCCGATTTCTAAAATTCAATCGGACAGCGATGAGGTTGCTCCGACCTCCGGTCAATCCGCTTCAGAAGCGGCTTCCGAACCGGTGGCCGATAATCAAGGCGATGAGCCTGTTGTTAGCGAGGGTGACGATAAGCGCATCAGCATCAAGCCTCCGATCATCGTCGAGGAACTCGCGGCTCGCATGGGTCTGAAGGGCTTCGAGATCATGAAGGATCTCATTGCCTTGGAAGTATTTGTTAGCCCTAAGCAGGCGATCGAACCTGACATTGCCGAGAAGGTTTGTGAGGCGCACGGCTTTGTCTTCGAGCGTGAAAAGCGCGAAAAAGGCGGAGGTGTCCACAAGGTTCAGGAGAAAATCGAGGAGCCGGAGCCCGAGCCGGAAACGCCGGAGGAGCAGATGCGACTCCGCGCACCCATCATCACATTCATGGGGCACGTCGACCACGGCAAGACGTCTCTTCTGGACTACATTCGGGATTCCCGGGTGACCAAAGGGGAGGCCGGAGGCATTACCCAGCACGTTGGCGCCTACCAGGTTGATTACAACGGGCATCCCATCACCTTCATTGATACGCCGGGTCACTCCGTTTTCTCTGCGATGAGAGCGAGGGGGGCTGACGTGACGGACATCGTCGTCTTGGTTGTCGCCGCAGATGACGGCATCATGCCGCAGACCAAAGAGGCCATCAGCCACGCGAAGGCCGCCAACAAAACGATCATCGTCGCCATCAACAAGTGCGACCTCGATGCAGCTGACCCGACCCGGGTCAAGACGCAGCTGATGGAGAGCGAGCTGGTGCCAACCGATTTCGGCGGTGATGTGGAATGCGTCGAAGTCTCCGCCCAGACCGGTCAGGGAATGGAAGAATTTCTCGAACTGATGGCTCTGCAAGCTGAGGTTCTTGAGCTGAAAGCCAATCCGAAGGCCAACGCCCGAGCAATTGTCATTGAATCCCAGATCCAGCCCGGCAAAGGACCGACCGCCACCATCATTGTGGAAAACGGCACCTTGAAGGTGGGCCAGCCATTCATTTGCGGCCCTTATTCCGGTAAGGTGAAGTCGTTGATTAACGACCGGAATCAGCAAGTCAAGAAAGTGCCTCCCGGCTATCCGGTCGAGGTCATTGGTTTCTCCGAGCCTCCGCATGTGGGGGATGAGCTTGTCGCGATGGAGAATGAGCGGGCAGCGAAGAAGCTGAGCACTGAGCGTTTGGACGAGAAGCGCCTTCAGCGTCTTGAGAAGCCGCGCAAGAGCCGGATGGAGGATATGCTGGCCTTCGTTCAAGAAGGTGAGCGGACCCGTCTCAATCTGATTCTCCGAGCCGATGTGCAGGGATCCGTTCAGGCCATCCAGGGCGCAGTCAACGAAATCGAATCCGATAAGGTTGACGTCCACTTCCTTCATGCGGCGACGGGCTCAATCACCGAGTCGGATATTCTTTTGGCCAGCTCATCAGAAGCCATCGTTCTTGGTTTCAACACCAAGGTTGAGAACAAGGCGGTCAAAGTGGCGAAGTCTGAGGGAGTTCAGATCAAGCTCTATTCAGTTGTCTATGAGCTGCTCGACCAAGTTCGGGAAGCCATGCTGGGACTGCTGGTGCCTGAGACCCGCGAGAAGATCATCGGCCATGCCGAAGTGAAGCAGGTCTTCAAGGTCAAGAAAGGTCGGGCCGCGGGTTGCTACATCACGGATGGGAAAGTGGCTCGCACCGCACATGCCCGAGTTCTTCGGGACGGAACCCCCGTCTTCGATGGCAAGATGTCTACCCTTCGCCGTTACCAGGATGAGGTTGAGGAAGTCAAGATGGGGCTGGAATGCGGCATCAGACTGGGCGACTTCAACGATTACGAAGAAGGTGACGTGATCGAGTGCTACTTGCTCGAACACATTCCTGTGGAATTGTAATCCGAATCTGAGGCGTTCGGCTCGGGAGAGTCGGCGCCTCGTTGTAGAATACAGTCATGTCGAAGCGAATGGAGAGGGTGGATGAATTGCTGAAGCGGGAGGTCTCTACCGTGATTCAGCGGGATTTTGAGTGGAAAGGCATTCTCGTGACGGTCAGCGCGGTTGAAGTCACGAAGGATCTCAAGGAGGCAAAGGTTTGGGTAAGTGTCCTCGGTGGAGGGGCTGAGCCCGTCTTGGAGAAGCTCTCGCGCAAGGCCGGATTCGTTCAATCGAAGGTTATGAAGCGGGTCACGCTGCGTAATACTCCAGTCTTATCCTTCAGGCACGATGCTTCGGCCGAAAGGGGCGTCGATATGGTCAACCTGTTGGAAGAGGTCGACCAACTTCCCAAGGCTGAAGATGCCGAGGGTGATGACGACGAGGCAGATTTGCGGGGCTGAATTACTCAGTCCGGCTCGTTGAGGAGACTTGATCTTCCAGCCGCAGAAACCGGAGGACGCGATATGAACTCGGCCCCGATTATCGATTGTTGATGGGGCCGCAATCGTTCAGCGGTTTCTAACGCCTTAAGCCGGTCACACGATCAAAAAAAGACGCGGTCGGCCGCGTCTTTTCGAGGAAATAGAGTCGGGCTGGTGCAGATCAGGTGGCCTGTTCTCCCCGAGCCATGACGACCTTGCCCGTGCGCACCGTTTCGATGATCTCAAATTGAGACAGCATCGTGATGGCCGAGTCGATCTTGCGGGAATCACCTTGGAGCATGGCGATCATTGAGGTCGGTGTGAGATCGAGAGTTTTGCCTCCGAAGTGGTCAATGACGTGCAGAGCCTCAGTGCGTTCCTTTTGACCGACGAGGAACTTGATCAGGAGCATCTCTTTCACGACCGCATCAGCAGCGGTGTGCTCCTGGCAATGGATGACGTCGATGAGTTTATTGACCTGCTTGACGATTTGCTCAAGGCCTTCGGGGTCACCTGAAATGCCGATGGTCATCCGGGAGAACTTCCGGCTTCGTCCCTGGGAGACGACGAGCGAGTCAATATTGAAGCCCCGTCTGGCAAATACCTGGCAGATGCGCATGAGAACGCCGGGTTGGTTATTCACATAGACGGACAGCGTGTGAGTGCCGCCGCTGAGGCGGTCGGCAACGGGTGTTTCCGTAGTGGTGATGGTCATGAAGGTATGGGAAAGGTTAGGTAAGAAAGGAAAATAGGCGGCGAGCTGCTAGAATCAGCAGACCCGCCATGGTCCAAGTTGAGGAGATTAGGTGGAGCCGATAGGCTTCTCCATTTTGACCTTCGGGGCCTCGGTCAGCATATCTTCCAAGGCTGCTCCGGCGGGAATCATGGGGAAGACATTCTCTGTCTTAACGCATTCGGCATGAATCAGGATGGGGCCATCGTTGTAAGCGAGCGCTTCCTCGATCTTCCGCGTGACGTCCGCAGGGCGCTTGATATTAACACTGGGGATGTCGTAAGCAGCGGCAAGCTTGCAGAAATCGGGATTGCCCAAAAGATCGACCCCGCTTTCGCGATTGTCGAAGAACAGTTCCTGCCATTGGCGCACCATCCCGAGGTAATGGTTATTGAGGACAACGATCTTGATGGGGAGCTTGTGAATCTGGGCCGTCGCCAGTTCGAACATCGTCATTTGGAAGCCTCCGTCGCCGGCGATGGAGATAACCATCTTATCGGGCTGAGCAAATTGCGCCCCGATGGCTGCAGGAAAGCCGAAGCCCATGGTGCCGGCACCGCCGGACGAGAGCCAATGCAACGATTGGTTGTTCTTGTAAAACTGGGCAGCCCACATCTGGTGCTGGCCGACGTCTGTGGAGACGATGGCATCTCCTCCAGTCTGCTTATAAAGCTCATCGATAACCTGCTGCATTCGCAGGCCGCCTTGTTTGCGGTAGGAGAGGGGGAACTTCTTCTTATAGCTATCGAGAACGCCGAGCCACTCCGAGGTATCCAGGGGGCTCACCTTCTCGATGAGGGCATTGAGGGCGGCCTTGGCGTCACCGATGATCTGGATGTCGGGGCGGATCATTTTGTCCATCTCCGCCGGGTCGATGTCGATATGAATGATCTTGGCGTCTTGGCAGAACTTGTCGGGTTGTCCGATGATCCGGTCATCAAAGCGGGAGCCGACGTTGATGAGGAGATCACATTCGACCATGGCTTTATTTGCGTAGGCTGTCCCGTGCATGCCGAGCATGCCTAGAGCCAATTCATGGGTTTCAGGGAAGACTCCCTTGCCCAAAAGGGTGGTGGTGACGGGGGCTCCGAGAGTGGTGGCCAAGGTCATCAACTCCTCATCGGCGCGGGAGATCATGCAGCCCTGACCGGCGAGGATGACGGGGCGCTTGGCCAGTGCAATCAATCGGCTCGCTTCCTCGACCGGGGTGCTTTCAATCTCCTTCGAGCAAGCCGGATCGTAGCCGGGGAGATCAAGGGGAGGATTCATTTCCCCGCTGAAAGGGGCCTGGGAGATATCTTTGGGGATATCAATGAGGACAGGGCCGGGGCGACCAGTGGTGGAAATGTGATAAGCTTCCCGCGCAACACGGGGGAGAGCATTCGTTTCCCGGACGAGGTAATTGTGCTTCACCACGGGGATGGTGATTCCGAAAATGTCAGCTTCCTGGAAGGCGTCCTTGCCGAGCATCCAGGTCACCTGCTGACCACAGAGGACGATCATCGGAACGGAGTCCATCATGGCGGTCATGAGTCCGGTGACGGTGTTGCCTGCTCCGGGGCCGGAGGTGACAAGCACTGCCGCTGGTTTCCCAGTCGCACGGGCATACCCGTCGGCCATGTGAACGGCTCCTTGCTCATGGCGCACGAGAATGAACTTCATCTTCGTCTTAACCGTTTCCAAGGCGTCGAAGATAGGAATTGCGGCTCCTCCCGAGTAGCCGAAGATGTATTCAATCCCCAAATCGTCCAGGGTTTTGATCAGAGCCTGGGCTCCATCGAGTGTTTGCTTTTCGGACATAAAATTTGGATTTCGTCCCGCAAAGTGCGCTTCAAGTGGTCTTTCTTCAAGACGAAAATCGCCACCTTCTCTCGAAAGTGGCGATTTTTGCTGCGAAAGGGTGGTGAAAATTGAGCTTATTTCATAAATCGTGTCCGTCTCAGCCTGTTTTCTTGATTGAAAACTCAACCAGCGGTCGCGATTTTGTAAAAATCACCTTAATCCGTGTAAGAGGACCAATCGAGGAGAATGTTCCAGCGATACTGGTTCTCGGGGCGCAAGGGGGTGGCGGTCTCGTTGTCGATGAATTCAAAGACGTTCTCGGGCGGGGTGATGATGGCATCCTTGCCGTAGATGTAGTCCTGGTCTTCGACGATGGTTTTATACGCCTTGTTGAGCTCCAAGGCTCGCTTGCGGCTTGGGGTGATGAGGTCGTAGACGTCCTTGGCCTTGGCGAGTTTCTTCTCGTCGATTTTCGTTGGGTGGTTGTCTTGGAACCAACGCTTGGTCATCTCGACGTTGTTGCGAAACTCGCTTCCTCCGCCGACTCGCTCAAGGTAGGTTTCGAATTCACCTTTCTTTTCACCCAAGGTTGGCACGTCGGGCATTCCCTTCAGATCGATGTAGCCCCAGCCCTTGGCTCCTTCGACCTTGCGAGGGAAACTGAAGGTCTTGTCGATCGTCGAACCAATCGAATTGTGGCAGCCCATGCAGGAGAAGTTTTCTTCGTGGGTCAGGACTCGCAGGCGGCCATTGTATCCCTCGATGAAGCCGGCGATGGACCAGCCATTCTTGTTGTCCAGACCGTGCTCGGCGAGTGGCTGATAGCTGGGAAGGTGCCCAGCTTCTTTCTCGAAACCTTCAAGCTCGTAGGAGCGGGCGTAGGTCGGTTTCCCGTAGACTCGCCACTTCTTCATGTAGCGGACTTCCTTCATCCGCTTGGAGACGGTGATTTCGCCATCCTCGTCAAATCCGACGTAGCGGACGGTGTGCATGAATTCGGTGCCTGCAGGGTAGATGAAGGTCGATTTGTAAGCCTTTTCCGCGGCGCCGACCCAGGCGTCGTGGGACGTGATCTCTTCGATCACCGTAAGTTCTCCATCTCCATTGAGGTCGCGGCCGATGATGGCCTCGTCCACGGGCAAGGTTGAGATGCGATCCAGCCCCTTCATGTTGGCCTCAAGAAGGGCGAGATTCGCTTTATAGACATCGAGTGATTCTTTGCCGTCCTTCGTCTGGCGAAAGAGCTGGTCAAGCCGGATCATGACGTCATCGGTCGAGCCATTGGTCGGCCAGAAGGTGCTGGGGAAAGGCTTGTAGTTGAAGGCGACCCAGTGGCTGCCGTCTTTTGCGAAGCCATGCTCGTCGAAAGCCTCGGCTCCTTTTTCCAAATCGTTGAGTTCAGGAATCCATCCTTTGAAGTCGGCCTCCTTGAGGCGCTCGGGAAGCTCCGAGTAGTTGTCTTCATTGATGTATGCGAGGATCTCTTCATCGCTCATTTCTTCGACCCGTTCGGAGCGGTCTTCGAAGAGGTTCTTCCAGTGGTTGGCCATTCCGACGTCGCTGAAGCTGTAGGCTGCTTGCAGGTCGTCGTCGTTCATCACGTTCTCGCGCCCCGGGATTTCTGCCTGGTGGCAGACGTAGCAGGCATTGAAGACTTGGTGATTCTTCGTGTAGCACTGGGGCGGGATCACGCCCTCGTGATTGTACATCTCACGGACGACGTAGTCCTGAGGCGGGGGAGGAAGGACCTCATCGTGGGAGCGAAGCTCGTTGATGATCCTTTCGTAGGGAGGGGGGCCGGCAGCAGGTTTTTCTGCCGGAGTGTTCTCGGCAGCGGAGATGAAGAAAATCGGGAGTGCCGGCGCGGTGAACCAAAGAAGTGAGTTTCTCATTGTCTATTAGATTGGTTGTGGTGGTGGGAAAACGGGAAACGGGGAGGAGTGTGACCTCCTCCCCGTTGAGTGCTGAGATGATGCGTCTAAGACGACGATCAGTCTGCTGTCTGAGTGGAGATCAGCTGGTGAACGAAGGTCTGATCAGGAATGTTGGTGACGTTGAACATCCAGACCGCATCACCGAGACCGTTAGGAATTTCGGCAAGATTGGTCGAGGAAGGGTGCTGGACCGCAATGACGAACTCCTCGGGGTAAACCGGGTTCCAGATCATTCCGGTGGCTTCGGATCCAGCGACCTGAAGGCTCAGGAAGTGGTCAACAGACTCACCGACACCGTCGTTGTTCTGGTCGCGGACGAACCAGATGTCACCACCGGTCGAGCTTCCGTTAGGAGCATCTTCGATGATGTAGATGTTACCAAGGGCGTCCTGGGCAAGGTTATCAGGAGAGTTGATGACTGCGGAGGTAGGAGCGAATCCGTCATTCTTAGGAGTGCCGTTCTCGCTGGCGAAGACGCGGACCATGGCCTTGTCGACGGTGTAAGCAGGCTGCCATACCCAGCGACGTCCGATGCGGACCCAACGGGCGGGGATTTCAGCTTGGATCATCTCGACCGAGTAAACGGTGTTCTCGGAGGTGGCTGCGAAGTAGAGGACTTCGTTGCCGTTGGCGAGGGTGCCCACTTCGCAATCCTCGGGACGACCGTAAGGTGTGCCGTTCACCTCGTTGGCAGCAGTGCGGCCGGGACGACCGTTCTCGCTGGTGACGGTGAAGGGATCGGTCAAGCCGGGAAGAGGTACGCCGTTTTCATCGGTGATAGGGACCCAAGAAGCCATGCCGGTGCGGATGTCGCTATTGTCGCCCACATTCCAGTTGGAAGAAGCGTCGCCGCCGTTTGCAACGAAGGAATCGACGGAAAGAACGAAGGTCTGGCCTCCGCTGAGGTAGCTACCTGGAGCAGACATCACATACTTGTAGACGGAACCGGAGCGGTCCTCATCAACGTAGTAGACGGTGTCGTCGAACTTCTCGCTGAAGTTGATCCCCTCGTGAGAGACGTTCGCGAAGACCTCGAGCTCGCGGACGACGATGTCTTCTGGATCAGCAAAAGGATTGACGACCTCCATGACGCGGCCTTCGCCAGACCATTCCTCAGCAGCCCAGACGGTGCCGTAAGGGGTGTAGCGAGCAGGGTCAAAGGCACCCCAGTCATTGCTCCAATCGCCTTCGGTTCCATTTCCGTCACCAGCGAAGAGGTTGACGGTCTCGCAGTTGTAGAGGTTCACCCGCGTGACGCCGGCACCAACAAGTGTTTCGTGAGGAAGGAAGAGGAAGTTGCCGGTATCGTCATAAGCGATCATGTCGATCATGGAGCCGGTCGAACCAAGCTCGGGGATGTGGACGATGCTTTGGCCGTAGCTGAGAATTTCATCCTCGACCTCACGGAGGCTGACGACGTTTTTCTGTGCGATGCCCTCAGGGCTGATCCAAGGCTGGGTCAGCTCTTCAGGAGAGTTTGGGTCAGTGACTGGGGCGGACTCGGTAAGAGGGGTGAACCAAGTGTGGGTTCCCGCATAGGCTCCGGCTGCAAGAGCAAGAGACAGAGTGGTGGTCAAGTATTTCATCTGTGGTTGATAAGATATCGTTTTGGTCGCCCAAATCAGAATTTGGGCTATTCTAACAAAAAGAAAACCTCCTCAGATGAGGAGGTTTTTTTTGTGACAAAAATGTATCTTTTTCGTAACTCGCAGGATGCGCCGCGCTTAGCGACGGCGACGAGCGAGGGCTCCAAAGCCAAGTAGAGCGAGGAGAGCTGCGGAAGGCTCGGGCACCACGGTGGCATTGACCAAGAAGCCGGAAATGGCTTGGTCGGAGATGGTGATGGGGTTGTCGAGAGGGAAGGTGGACGAGTCAAACCCGGTCACTGCATCCAAGGCTCCCTGATTGGCAGCAGCCGCGAAGGAGAAGGAGGCAAGTTCACCCTGAGAGGTGAAGAAGGCGGCGTAGAAGGGAGAGTTAGCGTCGAGGTAGCCGATCTCGTCGGTCTCGCTGAAGCTCTGGCCCTGGAAGTTGAAGGTGACGGAGACGGCGCTGTTAGGCAGAAATCCGTCGATATCAGGAGTCACGGTCTCATCGAACTCGAAAGTGATCGAAATAGGAGTGCCGTCATAGGCTCCTGTGTCGGTGATGACTGTTCCACTGAGGTCAAGAGTGGTAACAGCGGAAAGGGAAGCAGCGGAAAGCCCGAGAATCAAAGAAGCAATTTTCAGTTTCATGGTGGTCAAGTGCGACGGCCGCGATTCAATGACCTCGGGGTCAGAAAAAAAGGGTAAAGCATGTCCCCTTTGTGACCATTTCGACAGATAGTTGTTAGGTGGGCAGTTTCCCAACTAAAAAAGCTGCTACCCGGGCCGGGGAGCAGCTTTTTCGATTTCCTTTCTCGCTTCTGAAACGGCTTGGTCGCGGAGCGTAGGATGGCGAGCTTTAATTTTTCCCTCCGGCCGTGACTGTGAGCTTCTCGGCATCCTCCCGGGAAAGCTCTACCATTTGCCAAGGGAGACCATGTTGATTGAGGTCTTCCATGAAGGAGTCCGGGTCGTGTTGCTCGATGTTCCAGACCCCCGGCTTGCTCCACTCACCCGCGAGCATTTGCTTGGCTCCAATCATCGCGGGGACGCCAGTGGTGTAAGAGATGGCCTGCGAACCCACCTCTTCGAAGCAGGCCTCGTGGTCGCAAATGTTGTAGATGTAGATGGCCTTGGCCTCTCCATCCTTGCCGAGGCCGGTGATGATGTTGCCGATGCAGGTTCGGCCCTTGGTGCGCTCGCCGAGGTCGCCTGGATTTGGGAGAACCGCCTTGAGGAATTGAAGGGGGATGATTTCAGTGCCGTTATACTCCACCGGGTCGATCCGGGTCATGCCCACATTTTGCAACACCTCCAGGTGCTTCAGGTAGTTCGGCGAGAAGCTCATCCAGAATTGGGCCCGGCGAATGGTGGGGATGTGCTTGGTGAGTGACTCCAGCTCCTCATGATACATGCGGTAGATCTCGAAGGTGCCCACTCCCTCCGGGCAGGTGAAGCTCTGATGCTGCGACATGGCAGGGGTCTCGATGAACTCGCCGTTCTCCCAGTGGCGGCATGGCGCGGTGACCTCCCGGATGTTAATTTCCGGGTTGAAGTTCGTGGCGAAGGCGTGTCCGTGGTCCCCGCCATTCACATCGACGATGTCAAGGGTGTGGATTTCGGAGAAATGGTGTTTCAGGGCCCAGGCGGTGAACACTCCGGTGACGCCGGGATCAAAGCCACTACCCAGGAGGGCGGAGAGACCGGCTTGATGGAACCGATCCTGATAGGCCCACTGATGGCTGTATTCGAATTTGGCTTCGTTGGGTGGTTCGTAGTTGGCGGTATCGAGGTAGTCGACGCCAGCTGCGAGGCAAGCGTCCATCAAGGGGATATCCTGATAGGGAAGAGCGACGTTGAGCAAGAGGTCGGGCTTGAGTTCCTGCAAGAGCGCGCTCGTAGCCTCAACGTCGTCGGCATCAATCGCCCGCACGGCAATGTCCCTGCCAACCCGTTCCTTGACGGAGGCCGCGATGGCTTCGCATTTGGAAAGCGTGCGGGAAGCAAGCGTGATCTGGCCGAAGACTTCAGGCACCATCGCGCATTTGTGGGCGACGACGTGGCCTACGCCTCCGGCTCCGATAATGAGAACGTGTTTGGACATCGCCGCGAACTTCGATGGCCGCGCATTCTTTGGCAAGTGATTCTGATAAGGAGGAAGTCTTCTGCGGTCAAAGTGATGGCTCGCACTGCCTCTTCGGCTTTGCTAACGATTTCTCTCAGAATGAATACCGAGCTTGAGGTGATGCCACCGGGTGACGCCATCCGTCAGTTTTCAGTGCTCCTCGATAACAGGGCGGGAGCTTTGGTTGCGCTCTCGGCCTTGCTAAAGCGTCACGCCATCGAGATCCTGGGAATCAGCGTGCAAGACTCTCGGGATGCCACCGTTGCCCGGTTGGTCCTCAGTGATCCCGATGGGGCTCAGGCGATCTTCATGGAGAAGGGAATCCCGCACACTTGCTGCGAATTGGTGGTGGTCGGCTTTCGTGAGACGGGGCCGGAGCTGGGCGACTGTCTGGACGCGCTCCGCTTGGCTGAGGTGAACATCGATTTCGCCTATGGTCTTCTCCCTCATCCCGAGGGATTGACCTTGATGGCCTTTCATCTCGATGATGGCGATTTTGCTGCCCAAGTTCTCCGGACAAGTGGTTTCAAGGTGCTCTGCCAAAAGGACCTGAGTCGCTAGTCGCTCAAGGTGACTGGTTTTCCAGTAGTTTCTCGGAAGCTCCAAGCCTACGGGGAAAGATGCGGTTGCGTCCGGCCACGGTGGCGTAGCGGGCGGGATGGAGACCATCATCTCAAGGCGACGCAGTTGCTTAAGTTTAGAAAAAGCAGCGCCCTGGAGGTGAATAGGCAAGAGGCGGGCCGACTTTTTGACTTGCTCGATCTTCCCATCATTGATGCGCAGAAGGGGCCGGTTCTCTATCTGTTAGTTGTTCTAACAAATAGGGAGTTTAAGGGCGCTTTTGAAGAGAGGGCGTGTGATCGGAGCCTGCAAGAGGGCAAACTTTGAGGCGGAATTGTTAAGGATGGGTGATACTTGCCTACGCTCTTCCCATTAGGTCTCTTATTCCTTGGTTTTCTCCTTGAGTTTTTGATCTGCAAATTGCCTGCTCCGCAGTGACATGATCGAACTGAAACCCAACTGTCAAAATGCGCTGGTCATTCCAACCAGCATGGGGATCCGCTTGACCCCAACCAATGGTCAGCCTTTCCACTGCAGCGATACCTTCAAGATGCAGGCGACGAGTGCCGAGTCCAATGTTGGCTCGGTTTCTTCCTTCCTCGGATTGCCTGTCAAGGTGCTCACAGCCTTCGTCAAGGGCAGCCCGGTTTCCCGCTTTATCAAAGACAACCTCGCCAGTCGGCACATGAGTTATGAGGGACCGGAGTTTGATCAGGATGGTCCTTGGGGCTACCGGCATCAGATCAATATGGCTGACAGCGGCGTAGGTTCCCGTGCCCCCCGGGTCTGGAATGACCGCGCGGGCGAAGTCGGTCGCCTGCTCAATGTCGAGGATTTCGATCTGGAGCGAATCTTTGGAGAAGAGGGAGCCCAGATGGTTCACTTGTCCGGCCTTATTGCGGCCTTGTCGCCTGAGACAGGTCAATTCTGCCTCGAGATCGCCCGGGCAGCGGCTAAGCATGGCACCAAGATCTCTTTTGACCTCAATCACCGGGCGACGTTTTGGAAAGGCCGGGAAGAAGAGCTTGGAGCTATCTTCCGTGAAATCGCGAGCGTTTCCGATGTCCTGGTCGGTAATGAGGAGGACTTCCAGTTGTGTTTGGGAGTTGAAGGCCCTGAGGCTGGCGGCAAGGGCATCTCTGACAAGATCGATGGCTTTAAGGAAATGATTGGCCGGGTGAAGACCGAGTTCCCTAATGCCTCTCTCTTCGCGACCACACTGCGTGAGGTGGTCAGCGTGAATCTCCACGAGTGGGGTGCCATCGTCTCCGCCGGTGATGACTGGCATGTGCTGGAGCCACGGCAAATCGGGGTCATTGACCGCATCGGTGGCGGAGATGGCTTCGTTGGGGGCATGCTCTACGGCATTCTCAAAGGCTGGGAAGGTGAGAAGTGCGCCCAGTTTGGTTGGGCTTGTGGAGCCAATGCTGCAACGCTTCTGACTGACTATGGGCAGCCTGCCGACGAGGACCAGATTTGGAGCATCTGGAAGGGCAATGCCCGCGTGCAGCGATAGAGCTCATCCTACTTTAGCACCCGGTATCGTATTCGGATCGATTAAGCCGTGGCTCCTGCCGCGGCTTTTTTCTTTCCCTGCCATAGGCTGTGGGAGGGGGAGAAGTTCGTCGGGTTCGCGCGAACGCTTTGCTAGGCTTCGACCAGTTTGTGGTAGAGGCTGAGGTGTTGGCTGACGACCTGCTCGAGAGAGAAGGTGGCAAGAACCTTCTCTCTTGCTGCCAGGGACAGTTGTTGGTGACGGTCGGGTTGTTCGAGGATCCAGTCAATTCCCCTGGCGAGATCACTGGCATCGAATGCTTGGGCGCGATAGCCGTTCTCCTTGTGATCGACGATATCCTTCAAGCCTGAGGTGTCGAAGCAGGCCACCGGTGTTCCGCACGCGAGGGCCTCGGACGCGGTCTGGCCGAAGGACTCTTGCAGGGAAGGGACGACCATCACATCCGCAGCGGAGTAGAGGGCGGCGAGAGTCTGCGGATCCCTGAGCACACCAAGCCAATGGGCAGGATAGGGCAGGGGCTCTTCTCCCGGCGCGGGAGCCGACATGCCGAAGATGGCCAGCTCGACCTGATCCTGGGGGAGAGAGAGTTGATCAAGGGCGGCGCGCAATTGCGAATAGCCTTTGTTCTTGTCCGAGCCCGCATACATGGCACCGAAGAGGATGAGCGTCTTCTCTGACGGGAGATTCAATAACTGCCGCGCGAAGGCTCGGTCCAAGGGCTTGAACAGGCGGGTATCGAGCCCGCAGGGGATCACCTCCAGAGGGCGGTCTTGCCAAAGGTAGGACGCCTTGACTTGTTCGGCCATCCAGCGACTGGGAACGATCGCATGGATAGGGGCTGTCTGATAGATTTTCGCTTTTCTAACAGCGACTCGTCGGTCGAGGTCGAGGCCCTTGCGGTCGCGGGGCCGATTGCTCGCAGTGTAGGCGCCGGGATAACGGAGATCGTTTTCGTATTCGTGATGGAACGAGCCGCAGACGGGCCAGAGGTCGTGGAAGGTCCAGACGATGGGAGCCTCGATGGAAGGGATCAAGCTCAGGGGCATGAAGCCGTTCTGCGTCCATTGGATGTGGACAAGGGCGGGTTCTTCGCGCTGCAAGGCGGCCTGCAGTTTGCGATTGGGGAGCCATGCCAGAGTGCGCCAGGCGATGGAGGAGGGGGCCTTGTCCAAGGCGAGGGGGAGGCGATCGAGATTGCGTCGGAGCGAGTTGGTGAAGTTATTGTGAAGGGCGATTGTTGCGGGGTCGCTTCCACTTTTATCACCCACCAGCATGCGGGAGTCTTCCCCTTGAGAGCAGAGGCCCAGATGGAGGCGGCTGGCGGCGATGGCTGCGCCGCCATGGAGATCGTGACTGGAGAGGTGAACAATTTTCATGGTTTCACCTGGCGGTAGGCTTCGAGGTGAGTCTGGTCGATGTAGTCCCTGACCGACCCTTCGACGAAGGTTTCAAAGACCTCGAGCTGGGATTGATGGGCCAAGAGAGACTGGATTCTCTCCTCCTCGTAGCTCGAGGCGTCGAGCTTGAGGGTGGGAATGTCGTCTTGATTCAGCACACGGTCGAGAGGGTGGTCGGGGACCCAGGCGTTCATCGTCCAGAAGCTCAGGTCACGATGATTCTCGGCCAGCCGTTTTGCTTCCTCATGAAGGGTGACGTGTGCGGGATGCCAGTATTCACCGCTGGAGCCATGGGAGACGAGCAGCGAGATGTCATGCTTTGCCATTAGGTTGGTGAGCTGCTCCTGAAGTTGGAGAGGGTCGAATTGAGGGCTCTCCAATCTATCGTCATTCGTCTCGGGATCTTCATATCCGAGGAAGGTCAGGCTGGACGCCCCGAGAATTTCGGCCGACTGCTCCATCTCCTTCTCCCTGACCGCAGCCAAGTCGACATCATCCGGGTAAGAACCACGGGTTCCTCCCTCCCCGCGCGTGAAGCAGGCGATATGGGCCGGCTGGCCCTGTTCGCGGACATAACGAATAAGGCCTGAGCAGAAGACTTCATCATCCGGATGAGCGAGGAGGAAGAGCGACGGGCCCGGCAGGTCAGAGGGCTCAATGCTCTTCGGCGGCTGGTAGGAGCGCCGGACGATTGGCCGCAGGAGTTTCCTGAGGGCCCGGCGTATCGGATAGCGATCTGGCATCGATGGGGAGGAGGCGTTGAAGCTTGAGAAATGATTAGGGTTTGGGAGTCGAGGGAGGGGCGATTTCGCTCTCTCCATCTGGCGTCAAGGCGCTGGTGGCCGAGAGAGAAGGCACAAGGGGGAGAGGAGCGGCAAGAGTCTCGTCGGCCACGCTGTCCTTCTCTTTGACGCGTCGCAGCAGCATGAGGGGGAAGATCCAGGCGGAGACCGCAAACATCGCCAGCGCCATGCCCTCAAAGAGGCCCGGCAGCGAGAACCAGGCGATCCCGAAAAAGGCAAGCACCGGCAAAATAGCCGTTTCAATAATCGAAATGGTCGCCGAGCGCCTGACCAAGCCCAAGCCGACCAAAATGGAATGATTGGTATGTCCCCAGGACGCTCCCAGGAAATAGAGGGAAAAGGCGAAGAGGATATCGCGATTGATGGGGAACTCATCCCCGAAGACCAAGGGGAGGATGAGAGGACCGAGGAAGGTCAGGCCAACCACTCCGCAGCCCGCGTAGCCAAGGGTCAGCGCCCAGAGCCTTTTGGTCGCTCGTCGGATCCAGCCGGTGTCGGCCCGTGCCCATGCGTCCACGATGGCCGGCCAGGTGGGAGTGGTGAACATCATGATGATGCCGAGCAGCTGCACATAGAAGTTCATCAGGATCTGAAAGATACCGACTTCCGGAGGGCCTCCATGGCGGGCGACGATGAGGCCGCAGACGTTGAGCTGAACCAGCCCCGTGATCGTATGGGAGATCGTGAAGGAGAATCCATCCGATAGCAGCTCCTTCATCAGAGGGACCTTGAAGTGGCGAATGCTCGGGCGCAGCTCCGGTCGTTGCAGATAGAGGTGAATGGTATTGCCGATGCGAGCGAGCACCCGCGAGCCATACACGGCGAGGATGAGCGTCTCGATTGAGGGACGGCTCAACATGGCCGCGACCACGGCCAGGGCACCAAGAAAGTTGCCTGCCGCGCCCCAGAGGTTGTTGAGATGAACCTGGAGATAGCCCTCTCGCGAGCGCTCGGTGTGGCTGAGGACGAACTCGAAAAGCACGATTGCGAGCCCAAGCCAGAGCCCGGGCATGATCTGCTCCTCAAAGGGCGTGTATTCATCCCCGAGAAAAACATGGAGAGGGACGAAGTTGAAAACGAGCCCCGCCACCGCTCCGCCGATCAAGGTGAGAGCAACCATCAGGAGCCAGGACGTCGAGAAGTAGTCCTTCTCCTTTGCCAGATCCTTTTTGGAAGTGGCGTGCGATAAGCCGTGGGCCAGGGCGGGCCCAATCCCCAGCTGAAAGACGATCACGGTCCCAATCGCGATCGAGATGGTCGCGTAGAGGCCGAAGGTCTCTGGCCCCAGCTTTTGATAGGCAATGGGAATGGAGACAAATTGCAGCAGCACCGTCCCCAGCTTGGAGGCTAGTGAAGTGAAGACCGCGCTCTTGATGGAGCGATTGCGGCGCGAAGAGTCTTCCTTCGACTGAGTGTCCGTAGTCTGCATGGAGGCGGGTGAACCAAGTCTTCCCTATGGGAAAACGCGCGCCCCTTAGCATTTATTTATCGGGGTGAAAAGCACGGCGTCAGGCGACTTCACGCTCCTCAGCGTGACCACCATGAGGTTGAGATGATATCGCGCCCCGTTAGAGAAGGCGGGGTGGCCGCTGATTTAGAGATTTCGAGAACGAGAGGAATGCCTTCGGAAATGACTTCCTGTCTGGTGAAGAGGCCATTCTCAACCAGGCTTTTCAACCAGTCCGAGTATTTATCGCGCGCCTCTTCGTCGAGGGTGAGTGTTCTGAAAGTCGTCGAATTCAAGGCCGCGACTTGCAGGCGGGAAGGTTGGTAAGGGTCACTTTCACCGGCTGCCGGGCGGGCAAAGACTCGGAAGGAAGCTGCGGCTGGCCCGGGCGTGGTCACGAAGTGCTCGAAGCGTCGATAGAAGATCTCCGCGAAGTGGGGCCAGTGAATCTTCCATCGACCATTCACCAGATGGAGCTCCACCAGAATGCCGTCGGGGAAATCATCGTTGTAGACGCTGTAAACGCGGCGCTCGGGCTCATCGAGAGCCAGGTCAATTTGACTGAAAGGGATGGGCCGGTCCTGATTGTTTTGGGTGGCCAAGGACTCCATTTCCTCCATCACCTCATCAGGAGCAATGACGTGAACGCTTCGCGTGGACCAGCCGGGGGCATTGAGAAACGCTTCCAAGGTGGTGCGGGCATCAATGATGGGAGGGGCGGCGCCACCTGCCGTCGGGAGCTGAGTAGCGGTAGGCTCCTCGGTGGCGACCTCGGAGGAAGGGTGGGCCACGTCAGCCGTCGAAGGAGGTCCGGGAGGCGCTTGGGAGACCGTTCGTCCGACAACAAAGCCGAGCACGCCGAAGATCAAGCCACTGCAGAGAGCCAATGCGATGGATGCGGGTAGGGAGAGTCCGCCGGACTTGGCTGGTTCGGGGGAAGGAGAGGATTCCGGGGTTTCACCAAAAGGGGCCGGGTAGGCGGCCTCCCGTTCAGTGGTCGGGGGAGGAGGTGTCTCGAGTTCTAGCGCGGGAGGGACCGTCGGCGTGGGGGGAGGTAGCGGAGCCGGTGGAGAGGAGGCGGGGCCTTGAATCACCGTGCCGCAGCGGGGACAGGGGCCCGTGAGATGGGCCACTTCGCGGGGAACGGTCAATTCGTTCCCGCAATGGGGGCATTGAAAGTGAATCAAGTCCACGGCGCACTCATGCCAAAGAATTTCTCGGTGGTAAAGCGAAGAGGAAGTGGTCTCGATCCGCTCATTCAGAAATGCTTAATGCTAGGGAGATTTCATTTGTCCGACTGCTTTAAATTTTATAAACTTTCTGTGGAGTTGGCCTGAGTGAAGATTTTTTCTAAAAAAGCGCCCTTGGGGTGCACTCTTCTCACCCTGTTCGTTTCCGCAGGTGGGGCTCGTGGAGAGAGTCTGACCACCGTGGAATCGAAGCGGGTGGTTGGGAAGATTGACCGGCGCGTCCTGGGTGCGGCGTACACCGGTGTCGAGGAGTCGACGCGAGAAGGCTTGGACCTGGGCCTGGTGACTTCCGTGGCTTACGATGACAACATCTTCCAATCCTCATCGGACAAGCGAGGGGATCTGGTCGTGCAAGTGGAGCCGCAGATCGGCTGGACGGCAGGCAAGCGCAGAGAGGACTGGGTAAGAATCGCTTATGAGGGGGCTGCGGTTATTTATTTGAAGGAAAGTGAGGACAGCCGCATGGACCATCGTGTCCTCGTGGAGGGGGGCTTCAAGCGGAAGAGAATCGCAGTCGCCTACTCGGGAACTTGGGCAAGGCTGGGAAGTCCGTCCGCAGACCTGGGTGGACAGAGCGACCGCCAAGAGTGGGAAATGAACGGGGCGGTAGCCTTCGAGCCCAAGGGCAAATGGTCCTATGAGGTATTCGGCCGCAAGCGGGCCATCGATCAGGAGAGTCCAGCGGTGGCCGATTTGTGGGAATCTTCGGTTGGCGTCACGGCCAAGCACCGGTTTTCTCCCAAGACCCGCTTCGAGGTCGGCTTGGAGACGGGTGAGACGGAGGTGGACGGGACTGACAGTCAGCAATTACAGCGTCTGAGGGGTGAAGTCTTTTGGGCACCTCGTGCCAAGTTTAACCTGTCGCTAGGCGGCGGGGTTGAGTATCGGGACTACCAGGTCGGCTCAGGCTGGGATCCCTATCTGGCCGCGCGGGCGGAGTGGCTTCCGAGGTCCTCGACCGCCTTCTATCTGGAGGCCTATCGCCGGGAGGAGTCTTCGGTCGCGCTCATCGGAGAGAACTACACCTTGACTGGGCTTCGGGCCGGGGTGAGCCAAAAGTTGAAGGATGGCTGGTCCGCAGGCTTGGAGTTCGGCCGCGAGTCAGCCGATTACTTCGCGGTTGATGGCTCGGCGGACTCGGGACGGGAGGACGTGATCACCTTCATCAGGCCTTCCGTGCGTTACCGTTTCGGCGACGAGTCCGAGCTGATTTTCCTTTACCAGTGGTCTGAGAATGATTCCACGGATCCGAGTTACGGCTACGCGAACAACCAGCTGGGAGTCTCGCTCAACTATCGCTTCTGACCAAATTGCCTATGCCTGCCAATCTTCGAAACCTCCTCATC
>JAUTCR010000008.1 GCA_030673895.1 Verrucomicrobiota bacterium JB023 | reverse complement strand
TACGAGAATCTTAGTAGGTGCCCCGTGGGCAACGAGTATCTCGTAGATTCGACGGACCGGGCCACGTTTGGTCGCCCGGGTGTAGAGCTTGCCGTCCGAAAAAGTGCCCGCTCCCCCTTCGCCGAAACAGTAGTTCGAGTCTTCAATGACCTTCCCTTGCCGGAGAATCGGCGCCAGGTCGAAGCGCCGTGCGGAGGCATCCTTCCCTCTCTCCAGAACAATGGGCTTGTAGCCTAATTCCAAGCAACGAAGAGCGGCAAACATTCCCGCCGGGCCGCAACCGACGATGACCACGGTTTTGGCCGACGAGGTAAGGGAAGGCGCGGTGAAGGCCGGGATGGGATCGGGAGACAAGGGCTCGTCAATGGCGACCTCGAGGCGCAGCTGATAGCGAACGGGAGCCTTGCGGGCATCAATGGATTCCTTGACCAGGCGGAGCCCTTGAATCCGCTTGGGAGAGACCCCGGCCTTCCGCGCCGCTCGCTTTTTCCACTCTGCTTCGTCCTCCCGCCGCTCCACCGCGACTGTGATGTCCACCGTTTTGACCATGGACCGCAGACTCTAGACCGGGCAGAGGTTCTTGGCAAAGCCTGCCAAAGTCAGGATGAACGGTTCACCCTCAAAAAGACTGCCCTTCGTCACACCGCCCCACAGCATGCCTGAGAAAGCGCTTAACGGCCTGAGCCAAGCCCCAGAGGACAACTGCCACGAGGACCAAGCTGATGAGAGCCAGTCGATAATGCCCGACAGCCAGAAGCATGAAGACGAGAAAGAGGCATCCCGCTCCAAAATAAGCCAAGAAACGGTTGAGAGCGCGCAAAATCGCTGCCTCTGTTCCGTCTCGGAATTCACCGTCTTGTAGAAAACCTCCGAACTCCAGCATGACAAAGGCGAGCAGCATCGCTACCGCGCAGAGCGTCAGGCGAAGGAGAAACAGCCAATCCTCGACTCCTGTGAATGGCACTAGGAGAATATTGCTGAAGTGACCAAATATCGCGCCGACAATGACCATGCCCGAAAAGACCCTCAGCAGCCAACCCGCTGCCGCAGGAAGCAATGGCACCCGGTCTGACGGTTCAGTGGTCCCCTTCATCAGAAAAAACGCCGACACCCTGGGCGGGTATCGGCGGAATGGAAAGGGATTTCAGATGGTCTCCTGGACAAAGTGACGACTCACTCAGGCGTCAGCCATGGCCTTCTCCTTCCGCTTGCGCTCGTTGGGATCGAGGATGCGCTTGCGGAGGCGGATGTGATTCGGGGTCGCTTCCACGAATTCATCGGACTCGATGTATTCAATGGCGCGCTCGAGGCTCATCTTGAGAGGCGGCTTGAGGCCGGTATCAATGGTCTTGGTCGCGGAGCGGTGGTTGGTCAGGTTTTTCGCCTTCACCGGGTTCACAGGAAGATCTCCGTCGCGCGCATTCTGGCCGACGATCATGCCTTCGTAGATATCCTCGGAAGGACCAACGAAGAGAATACCGCGATCCTCGAGCGCTTCCAGCGAGTGTGCCATCGCTTTACCCTGCGCCATGGAGACGAGGGTACCATTCTGGCGGGTGCGGATGCGTCCGATTTCGGGGCGATACTCCTTGAAGAGGTGGGACATGACGCCGTGACCGCTGGTGAGGTTCATGAGCTCGAACTCGAAACCAATCAGGCCGCGCGTCGGAATCACAACTTCCACATAGGTCATCGAGCCACGAGGCTCCATGGCCTCCACGACGCCCTTGCGGTTGGCGAGCGATTGAATCACCCCCCCCTGCGTGCCCTCGGGCAGCTCAAGATAGAGGGTCTCATACGGCTCCATCCGCTTGCCGTCGATCTCCTTGATGATGACCGATGGGCGGGAGACGAGGACCTCGTAACCCTCGCGGCGCATGGTCTCGACGAGGACGGAAATCTGCATAGCACCCCGGGCAGAGACGTTGAAGACGCCCCCTTCATCCGATTCGCTGATTTCGATGGAGATATTTGTCTTCACCTCGCGCAGAAGGCGGTCCCAGATGGCTCGGGAGGTGACCTTTTTACCATCAAGTCCCGCAAAGGGACCGTCATTGACTGCAAACTGCATCTGAACGGTCGGCGGATCGATATCGACGAAGGGAAGGGCTTCGACCGAGTCATTGGCCGCAAAGGTTTCCCCGATATCGACATCCTCGAAGCCAGCGATGCCAATGATGTTTCCTGCCTCACCGCTATCGGTCTCAATCGTTCCCAGCTTGGTGTATTCGAAGACTTTGGTGACTTTCGAGCGGACGCGCTTGCCGTCCTTCATGACCCGGAAGATGGAATCCCCCTTCTTCACACGACCGGCCTGAACCTTACCCAAGGCAACACGGCCAACATAGTCATCCCAATCGATATTGCTGACGAGCATCTGGAAGTCACCCTCGGGATCAGCAGTCGGAGAGGGAACTCGCTCCAGAATGACTTCGAGGAGAGGCTCCACGGACTCGCGGGCGTCATCGAGATTGCGCACGAAGAAGCCATTCTTGGCAGAGCCATAGACGACGGGGCTTTCGAATTGCTCCTCGGTCGCACCAAGTTCGAGAAGGAGTTCGAGGACTTTCTCCTCCACGCCTTCCGGGTCACTGGCCTCGCGGTCAATCTTGTTGACCACCACGATGGGCATGGTGCCGGCCTCAAGGGCCTTGCGGAGAACAAACCGCGTCTGGGCCTGGGGGCCCTCGTAGGCATCGACGACGACGAGAACGCCATCGACCATCCGCATCACGCGCTCCACCTCGCCGCCGAAGTCGGCGTGACCGGGGGTATCAACGATATTGATCGTGTAATCCCGCCAGTGGACTGCGGTGTTCTTGGCCTTGATGGTGATGCCTTTTTCACGCTCCAGATCCATGGAGTCCATGGCCCGCTCGGCCAGCTCCTGGTGGGCTTCCACCGCACCACCGGCCTTCAACAGTTCATCGACCAGAGTGGTCTTACCATGGTCAACGTGGGCAATGATGGCCACATTTCGGATTTGTTCTAAAGCGCTCATTTCGGAAATAGCAGTCGCCGTCTGCCCTGATTCGAGCGAAATGTCGATAGCAGGAAACGCTCGGAGAGAGATTTTTTTTGGAGGGAGAAATTTTCGGCTCTCGAAATTCAATGCTCAAGCCACAGGATCAGCTTCTCCGATGTCCACTTGCCAGACGCGGGTCCCGCGGCCTAACCTCCGCGCCACGGCAACATGCGCATTCTTCTGAATCTCTACCGAAAGGAACTCAAAGGGTATTTCTACTCTCTCTTTGGCTGGGTTGTCATGGCCTTCGTCGCCGTGATGCAGGGGGTCTCGCTATCGACGGCGATGAAAGGCCTCGCTGACGCTCCGGTGGCTCAGTCCTTGATCTACATCACCTTCCACACCCCGGTGTTCTGGTTCTATTTCCTGTTCATCTTCCCATTGGTGACGATGCGGCTCTTTGCGGAAGAAGAGCGCTCCGGGACGCTGGAGACCTTGCTGACCGCGCCGGTGCGCACCTGGCAGGTCGTTCTCTCCAAGTATCTCGCCGCTTTCACCTTCTATCTGGTGGTCTTGATCCCCGGTGCGATTCATTTTTCGCTCTTTCCGATGCTCACCGATATTCCCGCGCCCTTCTCGCAAGGCTCATTTTGGGGAGCCCAGGCAATTCTAGTCTTGATGGGAGCCTTCTTCATCGCAGTGGGTCTGCTGGGCTCCGCGCTGACTTCCTCGCAGATTGTCGCCGGAATCATCACGATAGGCCTCCTCGTGCTTCATTACTTCCTTGGCTACGTCCCCGTCATCTGGGGCGACAGCTTCTCGGCGGCCGGCCTCTTCAAGTATCTCTCGAGCCAGCAACACCTCGCGGACTTCACAACCGGCCTAATCAATAGCCAGGCGATTTGCTTCTACCTTCTCTCGGCAGTTTTCACCCTCTTCCTCACCCATCATCTCGTCGACTTCCGCAGATGGCGGAAGTAAGGAGGCTCTCCTCTGAACCGCAAAATCAACCGCCATCACGAGCCAACCAGCGACCCATCACCCGTGAAACCAATTTCCCGTCTCGGCATCGGCAGCCTGTCGATTCTTCAACTCCTCTGCGCCGTTCTCCTTTTTCTCTCTCTCGCCTACCTATCCTCCCAGTATTTCAAGGTGTGGGATTTCACGAAAAACAATGAGTTCACGCTCTCGGACCTATCGCGGAAGATTCTTCAAAATGAAGGCATTGCCAAACGGGAGAAGCCAGCCCGGCTGATTCTCGCCTTCCCGAAGTCTTCTCCTCATTACCAGCGCGTCCAGCGCGTGGTCGATTCCTTCGTCCGAGCCTCCGACGGCAAGCTGACAGCGACCTATATCGACACCTTCCGCGAGACCGACGCAACCACCGCCCTCGCCTCAGCCTACAACCTGACCCTGAACAGCGAGTTGCTCATCGTCGATACCAGGGAGGATGAAACCGAGCCTGTCAGCCCAGCCAATACCCGCTTCCTCCCCGTCTCCGAGCTCATCGTCTTCAGCACTGACTCCAACAACCAACGCCGCCCCATCGGCTATCAAATCGAGGACCAAATTGCCACCGCGCTGCTCTCCTTATCCGAAGGGCAACCTCGCAAGCTCTACTTCCTTGCCGACAAATCGCCCTTGGACTCCGCCGGACCGGGCTCTCCCTGGGAGGTGCTCACCGACACCTTGGCCCGCCAAAACCTGGCTCTGGTCCCCATCAATATCTCTGAAATTGATGCCATCCCACAAGATGCCGAGGCAGTCGTGCTCATTGCTCCCTCCTATGATCTCGAAGAGAAGGATCTCGAGGTGCTGGAAGAATACTGGTTGCGCCCCGGGGCCGCCATGCTCGCCCTCCTCGATCCCGCGCACCGCCCACCCCGGCTGCGTTCTTTCCTCCGCCGTCACGGCATCACGCCCAACGACGATCGGGTGCTCACCGTCAAAAACAACCGGGTCATCAACCAAATCACCGCCACCTTCACCGGCTTTGAGGGGACCAATGACGGACTCAATAATCAGTCCACCACGCTCGAGGGGCCGACCTGCTCACTCTCCGTCCGTGAGTCAGCCGAAGACCTGAACTCGCAGAACATATTCCCCATCATTCTCCTCGAGTCTTCCCCGTCCTACTGGGGAGAGACCCGCTTCCGCGAATTGAAGGAAATTCCTTCCTTCTCTCCTGCGGAAGACTTTCGCAATGACTCCGGGCTCCCTCTCGCGGCCGCCGTTATCGTCGGTGACGCCACCTCGGACGAAGCGTCTTCAGCCGCCGCGCGGATGGTCGCAGTCTCGAATGTCCACTTCCTCCATCCCGACCGCTTGCGCGCGGAACAGATCGATTTTCTTCGGAACTCGGTCAACTGGATGATCGGACGGGAACAGCTCGTAGGTGTCGGTCCACGCGGCCTCAGGACTTACAAGCTCAACCTCCTCACTCCCCAAGTGGCCTTTGTGAATCGCTTGAACCTGTTCTTCATTCCCCTCGGCCTCCTTCTCTGCGGGTTCTTTATCTGGAACGCGCGACGGGCCTAATTCTTCCGTTTTCCTCCCTAGAAAAGAGCTTGCCCCCACTCGAGCCCGCGCTATTCTCCGCGCCGTGACGCGGTCTTCCATCGAACTCAGCATCAAGATTTTTGTCGTTCTGCTGATCATCATGTTCATCTTTTCTGTGAGCAAAGTGATGGCTATGATCGGCTGGCTCTAATTCCCGAGCTGACCGAATCTCAACTCCCCCGCACAAAGATGCGGAGTTAGTCTCGCTTGAGAAGCGAACCCTCATGCCCAAAAAGAAAGCCAACCGTCGCCGTCCGGCGAAAAAGCGCAAACCAGCAGAGGAGGACGGCTACAAGCGCCCTAGTCTGATTTCCCTTTTTCTCTTTTGGCCCTACCACGTGGTGGGCTACACCACGCGCAACTGGCCTGCCGTCCTGCGCAGGCCCTTGAAGCTTGGCGCCCTCGGCATCACCCTGGGCTTCATCAGCTTTCTCCTCATGGCTGCCTTCTACGCAGCCCGGGCCATGCCCTATAACATGGCTGACATCCGCGTGATGCCCGCCCGCTCAGTCGTCCTGGACCGCTATGAACAGGAAATCGGACGACTCCATGGCGAGAATCGCTCCATCATCCCCCTCGCCCAAGTGGCTCCCGTCTTCCAAGACGCGCTGCTGGCGCGCGAGGACAAGCGCTTCCGCTCCCACTTCGGCGTCGATCCCTTCGGCGTCGCCCGCTCGATCATTGAGAACATCAAACGCCGCTCTCTCGCACAAGGTAGCTCGACGATCACCATGCAGCTGGCTCGCAACTCCTTCGACCTGAGAAGCCAAACCCTCGAAGACCTGAAGGTGCCGGGAGCCTTCATCGAGCTTGACCGGAAGTTCCTTGAGATCGCGGTCTCCTTTCGCATCGAAGCCAATCACACGAAGGATGAAATCCTCGAGTCCTACATCAACCGCATCTTCTGGGGCCATTCCTACCGGGGAGTTGAAACCGCGGCCCAGAACTACTTCGGCAAGCCCGCTTCGGAGCTCACGCTATCGGAAGCCGCCATGCTCGCGGGAATCATCCGTGGCCCCAACGCGTTCACTCCCCATCGCTATCCTGACAAGGCGAAACGCGAACGCGACTCCACGCTCGACTCCATGGTTCGCTATGGATTCATCACTGCAGGAGAAGCCGAGGCAGCCAAGCGAGCCCCTCTCCGCATCAAACCAATCACCACCACCAAGACGGGATGGTCCTTCAATATCATTTCCGCCGAGCTGGAAGAGGTTCTGCCGAGAAAAGCCCTCAACCAAGGCGGGCTCACCATCATCACCACCCTTGACGCGACGCTGCAAAAAATCACCGAGCAAGAGCTGGAAAGCCAGCTAGCCTCCATCGAACGGCGCCCCGGCTACCGGCATCCCACGCGCGAGCAATGGAAGCGGAATCCTGCCGGAGCCCCTCCTTACTTGGAAGGGTCCGTCGTCTTGTTAGACACCCGGACCGGGGCTGTCCGAGCCGTGGCCGGAGGCCGTAATCTGGAGGAATCGCAATTCAATCGGGCAAAGAATACAAACCGGCAAATCGGCTCGACCTTCAAGCCTTTCGTCTTCCTTGCCGCCTATGAGGAAGGGCTTCTTCCGGAGAGTTGGGTCAAGGACACCCCCGTCAGCACCGGGGAAGTGCCGGGAGCGCGGGCCGGTTGGCCACAGAATGCGGACGGTAAATACTACGAGCTGATCCGGACGAAGGACGCCCTCATCCAGTCCCGCAATGCCTCGACCGTCCGCGTGGGGACCTTCGCCGGACTGGACAAGGTGATCAAGGTGGCACGTTCCGCCGGCTTGCTCGCTCCACCTACCGAGGACCCCACCTTCTACCTCGGGAATGCGCAAGCCTCTCCCTGGCAACTGGCAGCAGCCTACACCACTTTCCCGAACGAAGGCTCGCGGGTAAGACCCTATCTCATCGACCGGATTCTCGATGCCGAGGGCGAGGTCCTTTGGAAGACCGCGCCTTTGAAGCAAGTCGTTTCCCGACCAGAGCCGGCCGCCATGGTTCATAACCTTCTCAAGGAAGCGACAATCTCCGGAACTTCCGCCTCGATGCGCTCGACCTACGGCTTTCGTGAACCAGCGGGGGGCAAGACCGGCACCACCAACGACTACAAGGATGCTTGGTTCGTCGGCTACACCTCCTCGCTGACTGGAGCCGTCTGGGTCGGGCTTGACCAGCCTGCCACCATCATTGATCGGGGTTATGGGGGAACCCTCGCTCTTCCCATCTGGGCTCGGATCATGAGGAAAGCGACAGCCTTGAGGACAACCGCGGGTGACCACCGTTACCCGACCGGCGAGATGGAGCCCGACCTGGTTTACCAACGGGCCCAGCTCTGCCGCATCAGCGGAAAGCGAGCCACCCAAGGCTGTCACCATGCTGGCACGGCCTACAGCGACTACGTGCCCGAGAACAGCCTCCCCGCTGCCAACGACTTTTGTCCCGTCCACCCAATTCGTGCCGAACCCGTGTCCGGCAATTCGGGAGGAGGCCAGTCGCCTGTTCTAGTGCGACCGAATACCCCGCCTCCCATTCAGCGCGCCATTCCTGTCGAAGAAGAGCCCCTCCGCGCCATCCCTGTCGAGTGATTCGATGACCTTGAGTCAGAGACGAAACACCCTAGCGGCAAAAGACGTGCTCGCTTCCCCGAGCCGAAGAAGCTCGAGAAGCTCGCATCACCTTCCCCCATCGAAACACTCACCAGATCCCGGACTGCGTCAGCCTGCTGACGCTTTCGTCAGTCACAGCCTGCTGTGACGAAGACGAGGCCTCCAGCAACCGATTCATTCACCTCGCAAGGTCTTCCTCCCCCTCGCCCGAAAACAAAAAAGCACCGGCTTAGCCAGTGCTTCCTAACAATTTACTCCATCCCACCACCGAGCCAGCAGGCTGGCTCTCAATCAGAGCGGCAGCAGGCTGCCGCAGTCCGGGGAACTCAAAGGTCCTGCCAAGCTGTAAGGAAAATGAATCTCCTTAAGAAACTCCCGCATCACCTCTCCCCTCCGAAACACTCACCAGGTCCCGGACTGCGTCAGCCTGCTGACGCTTTCGTCAGTCACAGCCTGCTGTGACGAAGACAAGGACTTCAGCCACCGATTTATACCATCTCTCGAACCTTTCCTTCCCCTTTTCCCAAAAACAAAAAAGCACCAGCTCAGCCAGTGCTTCCTAACAATTTACTCAAGCCCACCACCGAGCCAGCAGGCTGGCTCTCAATCAGAGCGGCAGCAGGCTGCCGCAGTCCGGGGAATTCAAAGGTCCCGCCAAGCTGCGAGGAAAAAGAATCCCCTCAAGAAGCCCCCGCATCACCCCTCCTCTCCGAAACACTCACCAGGTCCCTGACTGCGTCAGCCTGCTGACGCTTTCGTCAGTCACAGCCTGCTGTGACGAAGACAAGGACTTCAGCCACCGATTCATTCCCCTCGCAAGGTCTTCCTTCCCCTCGCCCAAAAACAAAAAAGCACCGGCTCAGCCAGTGCTTCCTAACAATTTACTCAAGCCCTCCACCGGGCCAGCAGGCTGGCTCTCAATCAGAGCGGCAGCAGGCTGCCGCAGTCCGGGGAACTCAAAGGTCCTGCCAAGCTGCGAGGAAAAAGAAATCTCCTTAAGAAGCTCCCGCATCACCTTTTCCGAGACTGCAAAAAGGTCCCAGACTATTCCTTGGTGAGGTCAGGGAACTTCCGGGCCTTGGTTTTCTCGGCATCAGGAAAATCAGCAGGAATCTCCTGAGTCACTTCGCCGGTGGCAGCCCATTCCGCACCGCGTTGAAGTGTGGTGATGAATCCGGCGCACTCGAACGCCGGGGTATCATGGCCCAGGGTCGTATGGAAAACGCGGCCTTTACCGTAATCGATGACCATCAAAGTCGGCTCATGACGACCCGCCTTTTGCAGCTTGGGCGTGTCGCAAGCGGTCGCCAGAATCGTCATGTTCTCAGCAGGACCACGCAGCATCGAGTAGCACTCGTCCCGACCATGCATCCAGAAGTCAGGAAGCCCCTTGGTGATGGGATGGTCTGTCACTCGCATCGTGACCACGAATTCTGACTGAGGGCCATGGTGCCCGCATCGGCCAGGTGAATCGTCACGCACGATCTCTCCCTCATCGTTGTAATAGACGTAAGGACCGTGCTCCTCGGTGCGGCCGCCCCAGCCTCCCAGACCGATCATCTTGTTGAATTCAGTCCAGCTCGGCCAGCTATTGTCCGCAGCGTGAACGGCAACCAGGCCTCCGCCTTCCGCCATGTATTTCTCAAAGGAACGCTTGGTTTCTTCCGGCCAATCCGAGGCATTGTAGCCGAAGTTGCTGACGACCACATCGTATTGAAAGAAATCTGGTGCAAAGTTCGGATCCGGTTCGGGCTTCTTCTTTCCTTCCTTCTCTCCGACACCCGCCAGTGGCAGCCAATCCTTCTCCCGCTCCCATTTCCAGAGAGTCGCGGTACGAGCAATCTCGACCTCGAAAAGCCCAGTCTCCTCAAGATACTCCCGCATCATGATGGTCGACTTTGGCCAAACCTGGTGGTTGTTCTGACCGTCGACGATCAGGGCCTTCAATTTCTCGGCCGACTGGGCACCGAGGACGGTAGCGAAGAGACAAATTACGAATGCTTTCATGTCGATGACTTACAGAAACAGCTTACCTTGCAAGCGCAAGCGCCCTTTCACGCAGCTGGGAGGAAGGCCAGAAATCCGTGCTCCCCGGCAACGGCTTTGCGCCTCCGGGTATCACGGAATCCGACCAGCGGTCGTTAACCTCTTATTCCGCGCTTTTCAGCTCGGATTCAGCCAAGCCTTCCTCGCGGTAACGGTTTAGCAGCTCAGCCAATTCTCCGGCTTTCTTCGCCCGGGTTTCGACGAGGTTCTCTTTCTCACCCACATCGTCATTCAAGTTGAAGAGAAAGCGTTTCCCGTTGTCGTACTCGAAGTACTTCCATGGTCCTTGCCGCAGGGCGACATTGCCGGCTTGCTCGAGAATAATTGTCGCCCCCTTCTTATCCTTCCCCACGAAGGCTTCGCCGTAATCACGGCTATCCCGCGCTTGCCCGGCTGGGATCTCGACATCGAACCAGGAAGCAACCGAGGCAAGAAGGTCCACCTGCGAGATCAAGGCATCAGACACGCCCGGCTCGACATGATTCGGCCAGCGCACGATGAGGGGCACCCGACTGCCTCCTTCGTAGATCTGGTATTTCCCTCCGGAATACGGCCCCGAACCATCGTGTCCGCGATCCACCTCTTGCTTGGAGGTTTTTACCGTCGTGCCATCATCATAACCGTCGTCGTAAACCGGGCCATTATCGCTGCTGAAAAGAATCACGGTATTCTCATCGATATCCGCATCTTGAAGCATCTTCACGATCTCTCCGACTACCCAATCAAGCTCCACCATGGCATCGCCGCGGTAGGAGAGCTCACTCATCCCCCGAAAGCGAGGCGAGGGCATGCGGGGAACGTGGATGTTCTGGGAGGAAAAAAAGAGGAAGAATGGCTCGTCCTGATGCTCATCAATGAACGAGCGAGTCTTCTCGATGAAGACATCTGTCATCGTCTCGTCATCCCATAGCGCCGACTTCCCCCCCTTCATCATGCCGATCCGACCGACCCCATTGATCACGGTGTGATTGTGGCCATGGGTATTTTTGTAGTAGGTCATCGCCTCAGGATTATCCCGCCCATCAGGGTATTTCGTTCCGGGAACGCTATCCGGAATCCGCTTGCCATAAGACACGGTGATGGGGTCCTCGGGATCAAGATTCACGATCTCATCACCCTCCAGATACACACACGGAACACGGTCATTGGTGGCCGCCATGATGAAATTGTAGTCAAAGCCAAGCTCCCTCGGTCCGGGCTCAATTTTCCCATTCCAGTCAATATGACCGTCACCCAGACCCAGATGCCACTTCCCGATTACCCCCGTCCGGTAGCCGGCGGATTTGAAAACGTCCGCAAGAGTCAGCTGCTTTGGCGAGATAGCCATCTTTGCATTTCCTGCCAGAATCCCCGTCCCTTTCTTTCGAAAAGCCATCTCTCCTGTCAGCAAGGAATAGCGTGAGGGGGTGCAGGTCGCCGCCGAGCAATGAGCATCAGTGAAACGAACCCCTTCCGCAGCAAGCCGATCGAGATTCGGCGTGGGGATTTTCTCCGCTCCATAGCAACCGAGATCCGCATAGCCTACGTCATCTCCGTAGATGATGATCACATTGGGAGCCTTCTTCGAGCTCGGTTCGGCCAGCAGCTCTCCCGAGGGCAAGGCGACTGAGATGAGACTGAGAATTGAGAATAAATGACCCTTCATTCCCAGCTATGAACGCAAGCTCATGCCGTAATCTGACAGAAATCTGATGAAAACGCGCTGGGGCAATCAGGTCTCAACCAAGGTGTTGATGATGAGACCGCGAGCGCTCTCTTAGCCTTCGAATCAAGACCGCCAGAAGAAACAACAGAGTGAGCACGCAGACCATGAACGAGCCAATCGGCAAATTGAGCAGAAAGGCTCCGATGAACCCGAGCCCCGCACCCGAGGCACCAACCACCCCGCTCCAGAAAAAGAGCGCCCGGGGCGTCCCCACCAGCTGACGCACGGTCGCCGCCGGAGTGACGATAAAACCCAAAGCAAGAATCGCTCCCACCGCTTGCAGCGTCGTCACCAACACCAAAATCAGCATCGCGAACAATGCGTAATTCAGCAGAGTGACCCGGACCCCCAACGTCGCTGCCACATCCGGCTCGAAGAGCGAAGCCAGAATGGGCCGACGAAAAAATGCCAAGACCCCAACCGCGAGCGTCCCCACTCCGTAACTCATCCACAGATCCGCATTGGACAGGCCCACGATATTGCCCAGCAACCAATCCTCCAGCCCTCCGGCCCCCTGATATTGCTGGAGGAGGATGACCCCCGAGGCAAAAGCCCCCGTCATCAGCACAGCCAAGGTCGTCTCCTCACTCAACATCGATCGACGGGCAAAGAAGATGGCACCCAGGCCAACCAACGTGGCCGCAAACAAGGCTCCCAAATAAATCCCGAAGAGGCTCAAGCCGGTCAGCACGACCACTGCTGCGATGCCGGGGAACACAGCATGACTGAGCGCGCCGAGCTTGAGCGGGCTGCGATGAAGAACCACAAACGCACTCACGAAACCATTGGTAAAGCCAATCACCAAGGCAGCAAAGAGCGCTCTGCGAAAGAGCGAAAGTTCCAGAATCTCAAGCATTATTCCCTGCTCCTTCCAATCCCAAGACCGCCCTCACGTCACTCCGATTCATCACCTCCCCAGCCGCTCCGAAGGCAATCTGTTTCTTCTTCAGCACAATAGCTTGGTCGAAAATTCGTTCCACACTCCCTAGTTCGTGATGGGATGCCATCACCAAGTGACCACGACGGGCAAGCTCTTGCAGGATAGCCGCGAGCTCTTCGCAACTCTCTGCATCAAGCCCCGTGAAAGGCTCATCCAACATCAGGATATGCGCTTCCTGGGCAAGGGCGCGGGCCAAGAAAGCCCGCTGGCGCTGACCGCCACTCAGGGCATCAATCTGACGCCCGGCGAGAGCACCCAAATTCATACGCTCAAGGGCCTCGTCGACCCTTTCTTCATCAATTTTCCTCATGGAGCGCCAGACGCCGACGTGAGGCAGGCGCCCCATCGTCACCACGTCCCGGACGGTCACGGGAAAACCCTCCCGGTGCTTGTCAAGTTGCGGAAGGTAAGCGATTTCCAGACTCGAACCGACAAGTGGCTTTTCCCTCCAGAGAATGGAACCTTGGTCGCGCCGCTGCAGACCGGCCAAGGTCCGGATAAGGGTACTCTTGCCTGCTCCATTGGGCCCCAAGAGGGCAAGGCTATGACCACAGCTCGTCTCGAAATTGACATCGCACAGCGCAACCACAGCCCCGTAGGAGACGCACAAATCATTCACCTGTAAACGGTGGGGGGCATCCTGGGGATTGTGATGATGGTCGCAGCACTCAGTCATTGGCGGTCGGCTGAAAGTTCTCACGAACTCTGCGATTACCCCAAAAGGAAAATGTTCGAGTCGGCCGGGAATCGGGGAAAAACTCGAGTTTGAGCGCTTGCGCCCCCTCGTCCGTGAAGGCTGCGTCCACGATCAAGAGGGCATCCACAGGGAGCGCCAGCTCGAATTCACCGTATGCCGATGGCTCATCGAGGTGGATCAGATCTTCGCTCCCCAGCTTGAGCGAGAGGAAAGACAGCGGAGAAGTCGACGTGTATTCCACATCGCACCGCATCGTCTGCGACCGTGCGGACGGGGCAGGCTGGTTGATCGACCGCGGCCCGGGCCGAGTCCAAGCAACCAAAGGCCAAGCCAGAAGGGCTAAACCGCCAAGCAGCAACAAGGTTTCTCTCAGCGGGGCGTCCTTCACTCGTATCGACTCAGTTGGCCAAAGCCTCAACCAATGAGGCCACGTTGGACCGCATCATTTCCTCATAATCGGAGGCAAGTCCATCCGCAATGAGCGCCCGTCCCTTACGCGCACCCAGCTCGTTCGCAATTTGGGCCAAGACCTTGGGATTCAGGTTTTTCTCCGGAAAGACCGCTTTCACCCCCGCCTGTTTCAGCTTGCTGATCTCCTCAGCCAAATCCTTGGCTGCGACCTCGTGATCTCCACTCAGTCCAAGGACGTAGATGCCCTCAAATCCATAGGCTTCGCAAAAGTAGCCAAATGCAGCATGCGCCGTGACCAGCTTCCGCTGCTCTTCGGGAATTTTCGTCACCTCAGCTTTCAATTCCGCATCCAAGGCCTTCAGCTGGTCCCGATAATTTCTCCCCTGCATGGCGTAGAACTCAGCGTTGTCTGGGTCCGCTTGGGAGAAAATCCGTGCGACGACCCGCGTCGCCCGCTCCATGTTATCGACACTATGCCACCAATGTGGGTCCACAACCGCATGATGATGGTGGTGGTGATGATGGTCATGACCACCATGCGCACACGCGGTACAAATGACCTCCCCATCTGCCAACTCCCGGGAAGGTAGCGTCTTTCCCACCTCGTGAATCGGAATGCCTGCCAAGCCATCCTCGAGTGAATCCAAATAGCTCTCCAGACCTTTCCCCGAGGCTAAAACGAGCGCACAAGCTGATAGATCCTTAATATCCTCTGGAGTCGGCTCGAAGGAATGCGCATCCATTCCGACCTTCCCCACTTCGACGACCTTCACCTTGTCACCTCCCACCTGCCGAGCCACATCCGCCATGAGGGGATGAAGACTGCCGACGGTGAGATCACCCCAAACCGCGCTGGCGGAAAAGAGCAGGAGCGCTGCGGAAGCAGAGATTCGTTTCATCATGGCAGGAAGTTGGTTTCGAGCTAAACTCAAGTCAAGGATTTAACGCAACTAATTTGCAATAACGCTTCATCGATCCGCCGAGGCCCGACGCAAGCGATCCATGATCGCGACACCGACTCCTGTCTCACTGACTGGGTCCGCGACGATCACATCAACCCCCGATTCATCAAGCTTCCGGAGACAATGAAAGAGTCTCACTGCGGCTTCTGCCAATTTTCCGCTTCCGGGACTAAGGATCTCAACCTCGTCCCACTCATCCTCCTCGTAATTTTCACCCTTGTAGCTGAGAAGCCCGTAGCGGAGTCCCTCTTCCTTTTCGATAGACTTGCCTTTCTCACGGATAACCAGTTTGGCAGAGGGAGCATAGTGACTCTCGATCTGGCCCGGAGCCTCAACCTGCTCATTCTTGCCCGGCTTCGCTTTGCGAACCGTGCCGAATGCTCTCAAATCCTCACGGGACACTGGGCCCGGCCGCAATATTGTAATCATCGGCTTCGGCTCGCCAGGCTCCACCTTGATGATCGTGCTCTCCAAGCCATCGCGACAAGCGCCACCATCGATGATGAGCGGGATTTTGCCTCCCAATTCCGCTTGGACAGCCGACGCACTTGTCGGGCTCATCCGGCCGAATCGATTCGCGCTCGGAGCAGCAATCGCTCCGACTTTCTTGGCAACTTCCCTCATCACCTCATGAGCGCTCACTCTCACCGCCACGGTCGGGAGCCCACTGGTCACCAAGTCAGAAACCTCCTCTTTCTTGGGCAACACCAAAGTCAACGGTCCCGGCCAGAACTCCTTGGTGATTGCGGTGACTGTGTCTCGAATTTCCTCCGGGACATTCGCCACCTTGCCCAAGTCCCTCCACTTCCCCAAATGAACGATAAGAGGGTCAAATGAAGGCCGCTCCTTGATCGCAAAAACCTTGGCTACAGCCTCGCCATTGAAGGCGTCCGCTGCCAGACCGTAAACAGTCTCCGTCGGCAGAGCGACAACCTCGCCGTTTTGCAGCAACTTGACCGCTTCTTCGGCCACCTCACGCCATTCCTCAAAGTCGGCAACGAGTGTTTTGGTTTCAGTGGATTCGCTCACGTCCGTTCTCTAGCGAGAGCCCGCTGGAAGAGCAACCCTTTGTGTATTCCCCTTAAAGAGAAAGCCATCTTGTCGACGGCAAATATTAGCATTCTGATTTCCAAGCGACCGTGGTAACCTGATACCAGCAGATGCTCAAAAACCTCATTCTCATCGGTTTCATGGGAACCGGCAAATCGACAATTGGAAGAGAATTGGGCAAAGTTCTCGGCTATCCCATCATCGATACGGACGCTCGTATTGTCGAAGAACAGAATTGCTCAATTGCCGAGCTTTTTGAACTCGTGGGAGAGCAAGGCTTTCGGGAAACAGAGACTGATCTGCTTCGTCGTCTCCTCGACCAGCGTCTGCACAAACACATCATTTCGACAGGAGGCGGGATCATTCTACGGCCCGAGAATCGAAAGTTACTCAAGGAGCTAGGATTCGTTATTTGGCTAGTTGCCGACCCCGACACCATCCTCGAGCGAACCTCGCGAAACCGGGAACGCCCGTTGCTACAGACCCCCAACCCAAAAGCAACCATCGAGAACCTACTCAACCAGCGGGTTGAGCTATATCGTGAGACCGCCCATCTCTCTCTTGAAACAACAGGCCTCGATTTCGACGAAATCACCACGGGAATCATTGAGTCCGCCCGCTATCATTACTCCCACCTGGAGTAAGTTCTCCAGCACCTGAACCTTTA
>JAUTCR010000007.1 GCA_030673895.1 Verrucomicrobiota bacterium JB023 | reverse complement strand
TTTATTTCACCTAGGTGCCGCAAACTGATTGAGAACCGTCGACTCGACATTGACCGAAGCACAATGAAGGTGAGGGCCATGCCGGAACCACCCGAGGAACTAGTAAGGCTACTCTACCAGAAATAGCCGAACAAACCACTGAGGCCAACTGACAAGTGATTTCTAGGAAAATGGTTCACAAAGTTCGGGGTGGGTTTTGCTGATAGCCTCGTTGATTTTTAGAAGCGGGCTTCCTGATTCCTAGAGTGCATTGAGGCCGTTTCTCGATTGTCTGTTCGCCTATCGGGTTTTCTTCAATTTTGAAGGTTCGTTTTGTATGGAAGAGGCTCATTGGATTTCGGCCCACGTTTCCCGATGGCTGCGTTACTCGTGGGTCATTAGTCCCGACCAGCTTTGCTGCTCCCTTCCGGTCGCCCCCTGCGGGCAGCCTCATGGCTGGCTGTCTCGCTCCGCTCTCCTCGCGCGTTGATGCCTGCGGCACCCTGCGGGCAATCCTACTGATTGTCTGTCTCCGCTTTGCTCCGGCTGCCCTCGGAAAAAGCTGTCTCGGCGATCAACGAACCAACTTCTAAGAAGCGGTCTAGACGCTGGTGTCCGTTGGTTGGAGATGGTCGGAGAGGAAGGCGACGACTTTTTGATGAATGCTTTTGGTGGAAAATCCTGCTCCGCCATGGCCTCCGCCGGCTACCGGCTCGAAGAGAACGGGTCTGTCGGCTTGTTCGTAGGCGCTCACCATGCGGTGAGCTTGATCGATGAGAACCTGGGGGTCGTCCTCACCGTGGATAATGAAGAGGGGGGCCGCTTGATCTCCGACTTGGTAGGCCGGGCTGGCGAGCTTGGCTCCTGCCGGATCCTCGGTCGGGGAGTGGCCTAGCAGCTGATGGACGACGGAGTAGGGTGGCTCGGTTTGTTCGGGTTGGCTTTGCGAACGGAGGATGAGGTCGCTGGCTCCGAAGTAATTGACCACTGCCGAAAGGTGCACCGACTCTTCCCGATGGTTGCCAAGCTGTCCTTGAAGGGCGGGGTCCCCGGTATTGGTGCCTGCCAGCATGGCCAGGTGGCCGCCGGAGGAGACGCCGACCATGCCGAGGTGATCAGCTTGATAGCCAAGGCGGTCGGCATAGGCTCGGAGCCAACGGATGGCTGCGTGGATGTCATGGATTTGAGCCGGGAACTTTGCCGTCTGCGAGAAGCGGTGTTGGACGCTGGCCACGGCAAACCCGTAGCCGGTGAGCCAGCGGGCGCCAGCCTCCTTGTAGCTACCAGTCTGCCATCCTCCGCCGTGGATGTAGATGACGAGAGGCGGAGAAGGCGTCCAGAAGGGCAGGTAGAGGTCGAGGCAGAGTTCCTGACCATCGACCACCGCGTAGGTTTGATCGTGATAGCTGGGTCCTGACAGCCAAGCGCGCGCCATCTCCAGTCTTCCCGCCAATGTGCTGACCAAGCCTTTTTTCATGGGATGCAGACTAGCATAGGGGCAAAGGCGGGTGGTGTGATGCCGACTGTTGCAATTCTGTCACTTGATGACTGCCGGAACGAGGTTAGAAGAAGGCATGCTTGGAAAACAAATTCTCATTGGCATCCTGGGCGCCGGAGCTCTTAGCGCGGCAGATATTGTTCTCGTTCTCACCAATCACGATCAGCTGGGCGACACGGGTAAGAAGACCGGCTTCTTTCTCTCTGAAGCGGCTCATCCTTATGAGGTCTTTGTCGAGGCAGGCCATGAGGTTGTCTTGGCTAGTCCCGAGGGCGGCAAGGCACCCGTGGATCCGAAGAGCTTGAAGCTCGAAGACGATGCGAACAAAGGGTTCTGGCAGAAGTTCGGCAATGGTGATTCCGATCAGCCAGCCGTCGTGGATACCGTTCCGCTCGAGAAGATCGAGGTGGGCGAATTTGATGGCATCTTCTTCGCCGGAGGCCATGGCACGATGTGGGATCTGCCTGATTCCGAGGTCGTGCAGACCACCATCCGCGATATGTATGAGAGCGGGAAGCCGGTTGGCGCGGTCTGTCACGGGCCTGCCGCTTTGGTCAACGTCACGCTTGAGAACGGCAAGAAGCTTGTCGCGGGCAAGACGATGGCGGTCTTTACTGATGCTGAAGAGGAGGCGGTTGAGCTGACCGAAGTCGTTCCTTTCCTACTTCAGAGCAAATTGGAAGAGGCTGGCGCGGAGGTCAAAACGGCAGAGAATTTCTCCGAGAATGCGGTGCGCGATGGTTTGCTGGTGACCGGGCAGAATCCGGCCTCGGCCAAGAAGGCGGGAGAGCTTTTTGTCGAAGCGATTGCTTCGGCGGGCGAATAGTTGAGTGAAGCCCGGCTGAGACTGCGGCAGGCTTCTGATTGCCGCAGTCAAGGCTGGCATCCGGCTTGGCTTGTGAGCTTAGCCGGACGAAAGTATAGTTACCTGTAAGGTGGTGGGAGGTCACTTCACCACTTCATCAAGCACCGTGACATGCTTCATGTGAGCGGTGTCACCCCAAGTGCGGAGCGACCAGTCCGGGTCGTTGAAGTAAAAGATATTCAGCGCGGCATTCGGGAGTTGGAAGCGGCGGGGGGGGAGTAGATTGAGGCCGAGGCAATCGCGGAGAAGCATGCCGACGACGCCTCCGTGGCTGACGGCGAGGATGCGTTTGCCGGGATGATTACGGACGATTTGCCGGAGAGCGGCTCCGGCGCGGGCGAAGGTGTCGGCCCAGGATTCGCCTCCACCCAAGGGGGCGAAGTGGGGGTCACCGCTCGCATGCAGGGTGGCTTCCTCGGGAAAGCGCTCCTGGATCTGCGCGAAGGTGAGGCCCTCAAGGTGACCGAGGGCGCGCTCGCGGATGGCGGGCTCGAGGCGGATTTGGTCAAGCTGGCCGATTGGCTCGGTGAGTAGCTCGCAGGTGTGATGTGCACGGCGGAGGTCGGAAGAATAGACAGCGTCGAAGGTGAGGCCGTCATTGGCAAAGCGCTCTCCGAGAGCCTTGGCTTGGATGACGCCGTTCTCGGTCAGCGGTGAATCTTGATGTCCTTGCCAGAGGCCTGAGCGATTCCATTCGGTTTCGCCATGGCGGATGAAGTAGAGTTCGGTCACGGGAAAAGACGCAAGACGAGGTGGCCGCAGACTCAAGACTTATTTCAAGCAAGATACGGAGGGGCAGTCTGCTTCAAGGGGCTCTGGGCTCGGGCCGGGGTTTGCGAGTTTGCTTGAGCAGGCTGATGGCGATGACGATCAGGACGAGGGCGAAGGGGAGGCCGGTGAGGACGGAGGCGGTCTGCAGAGCGGTGAGGGCTTGCTCTCCCCCGACGAGCAGGAGGACGGCGGCGACCAGCCCTTCCGTCACTGCCCAGAAGATGCGCTGGGCCGTGGGCGGCTCCGGATGACCTCCCGCCGTGATGATGTCGATAACCAGGGAGCCACTGTCGGAGGAGGTGACGAAGAAGAGGATGATCACCACTAGGCCAAGGATCGAGGTCAGCCAAGCGGCCGGGTATTGGTCGAGAAGGCCAAAAAGAGCCTTTGCCTTGTTCTCCCCGACCAGGTTGACGAATTGGTCATTACCGGCGAGGGCTTCATCAAGGCCGGCATTGCCGAAAACACTCAACCAGAGAAAAGTCAGCACGGTGGGGACGAGGAGAACGCCGATGGTGAACTGCCGCAGCGTGCGCCCGCGTGAGATGCGGGCAATGAACATGCCGACGAAGGGGGACCAGGAGATCCACCAGGCCCAGTAGAAGATGGTCCAGCCCTGTTGCCAGTCATGTGTGGGGGCTCCTTGACCGAACCAGACGCTCAGGCCGGGGAAGCGGGCCAGATAAGCAACGGTATTATCCAGGAGCCCGGTCAACTGCATGAGGGTGGGCCCGAAGATGAGGACGAAGAGAAGCAGGAGAACGGCAAGTAGCATATTGGCTTCGCTCAAGCGGCGGATGCCGGTATCCAGCCCGCTAACCACGCTAATGGTGGCGAAGAGGGTGATGATGGCGATGAGCAAGGTCTGCATCAGGCTGTTCTCCGGAAGCCCGAAGACATAGGCGAGGCCGGCATTGACCTGCTGGACGCCGAAGCCCAGCGAGGTGGCAACGCCGAACAGGGTGGCGACGCTGGCGATCACATCCACCACATTACCGGCAGGTCCATCGGTGTGTTTGCCTAACAGCGGCTCCAGCGTGGAGCGAATGGTGAGGGGTAGGCCGCGATTGTAGGCGCAGTAGGCCAAGGCCATGCCCATGAGGGCGTAGATTCCCCAGGCGTGTAGCCCCCAGTGGAAGAAGGTGGTGGTCTGTGCGAGCTTGGCGGCGGCCTGGCTTCCCGCATCAATTCCATCGAGCGGAGGGTCGGTGAAGTGGAGGATAGGCTCGGCGACTGACCAAAAGACGAGCCCGATCCCCATCCCCGCGCTGAAGAGCATGGCCATCCAAGTCGCGAAGGGATAAGCGGGCTTGGCGTCCTGTCCGCCGAGCCGGATGTTTCCTCTCCGCGTGCAGATGACCAGAAGGCAAATGAGGAGGAAGAAATTGGTCGAGAGAAGGAAGAACCACCCGATTTTATCGGTGAGGAAGTTCTTGGTGTCGCCGAAGGCGCCCAAGGCTTGCTCGCGAAAAACGAGGGAGAGGACGACGAAGACGATGATGAGCACCGCGGCACTGCGAAAGACCGTGGGGTGGGTGTTCTTGGGCTCATCCAGCGGATAGCTGACGGGTGGCTTCTTCATGATGAGGGAGTGGTCCACCGGGCTCGCGCCCGACGTGGGGCGAACAATCCGGTGGCGGCAGAATCGATTAGGCCTTGCGGTAGTGGAGGATGCCCCAGGCGAGGAGACGGGCACCGCCCGCGACGATCCAGTGGCTTAGTCCCTGAATCATATTGTCGATGTATGCCTCGCTGACTTCCCCGGCGAGGGTACCACGCCGTTCCTTGAGATTGGCCCGTACTGCCGTGTAGTGCTGGACCAATTGCGGGGTGAGGTCATCGACCGAGACTTCCTCCCAGCCCAGCTTGTTACGATACTCATCGTAGGTTTCGAAGGAGCCCATCGAGGCAAGGTGAATACGCTGGAGGACGGGAGCGAGTGCTTCCGGATCCGCGTTATGCTTCTGCATGGGATCGGTGAAGATGAATCCTCCGCCCGGTTTGAGGACCCGGTCGACCTCTTGGAAGACGCGGAAGCGATCACCGCTGTGAAGGATGGCATCCTGCGACCAGACGGCATCAAAGGTTTCGTCCGCGAAGGGAATCTCCTCAAAGTTCCCGGCGACGACCTCGTGCTTGTCTGCCACTCCCTCTTTCACGTTGGCGGCGCGATTGCGCTCATTTTGCACTTCGCTCAAATTGAGGCTGGTGACCTCGAATCCGTGTTCCTTGATCAAGTAGCGTCCAGAGCCTCCGTAGCCGGAGCCGATATCGAGAATTCTGGAGCCTGCGGGCAGGTGGGAGAGCTGGTCCGCCATCGCTTTGACCGTCCGGCGACTGGCTGCGCGGGTGTCCGTCTCGCCCTCCTCGTAGAGACCGATGTGGATGTCTTCGCCGCCCCAGATGTGAAAGTAAAATTGGTCGGCGTCGGTGCTATCGTAGTAGGTCCGGGTGGTGTCAACGACTTGGCTCATGAGCTTTGTTCGGGTTGGTATTTCTTCTCGGCGACGTGGATGAAGAAGTCTGGCTCCTCGTGCTTGTAAGTTTCCTTGAAGTCTCCGTAGGTGGTGATGCTTTGGAAGCCGACTTGCTGCATCAGCCCGGTGACGTAGGTCTTGCGCAGGGGGAACATGTTGAGATAGTAGCTGGAACCGTCGGGGAAGTCATAGCGGAAGCGGGCGAGGCCCTCGTCCACGTGTTCCGGCTCGGCCTTCACCTGATCGCCACAATAGTAGTAGGAGTGCTTGGAGCTAAAACCGTTGTCCAGGATGGCATCGTAGTTCCGCTGATCGAGGATGAGAACGCCGTCGTGGCGGAGGGCGGCATAGAATTCGGCAAGAGCCTTGCGCCGGTCATTCTCATTGAAGAGGTGGGTGAAGGAGTTCCCCAGACAGATCACGGCATCGAAGCGGCCGTAGATGTCTTGATTGAGCCAGCGCCAATCGGCTTGGGCCGTGCGGAGGATGTGGCCTTGGCGGCGACCGTTGGCGAAGGCTTTGGACAACATTTCCGGGCTGCCGTCAGCACTGACGACATCGAACCCTTCATTCAGCAGGCTGATGCTATGAAAGCCGGTGCCAGTGGCGACATCCAGGATTCGCTTGGCCCCGCGCTCCTTGAGCTTCTCGATAAAAAAGCGTCCTTCGGCGTCCGCACGCTGTTTCCAGTCGATGAGTTCATCCCATTTGTCGACGAAGCCCCCGATGTATTCCTCCACGTATTTGTCGGTATCGCGGACTTCAGTGGGTTTCTCCCCGTAGTTCTGTTCGGTGTCTCTTTCTTTCAATTCAGGCATGGGCTGCGCGCCCACCTTGCCTAAAAATGGTTCGCATACAAATGATTTGACCGCAAATCATCAAAAATTACCCCTTTGAGTTCAGCGAGTCCTGTTCTATGCCTTGGCGTTTAGGCGAAGCGCAGAATGGAACAGGGCGAGACAGAACAGACGGTGCGGGAGCAAGAGGGAGCCGCGCCGATAATCCCCGCTGATCGACCGGACCTCCGCGTCATTTCGGGCATCCGGCGGATCATGAGGGCGGTCGATTTGTTTTCCCGGCGATTGGCCGGGGAGCAGGGAGTTACCGCTCCCCAGTTGCTTTGTCTCAATCGTGTGGTGGAGCGTGGCGGCCTATCGATTAAGGAGTTGGCGGCAGAGGTGTATCTGAGCCCGAGCACCGTTGTGGGCATCGTCAATCGGCTGGAATCCCGGCTTTTGGTCAAGCGGGAGCGCTTGGGGCCGGACAAGCGGGTTGTGCGGGTGGTCGCGACTGAAGTGGGTGAGGAGATGCTGGATAACTCGCCCTCGGCTCTGCATGAGGAGCTGTTGCAGGGCTTTGGAGCGCTGGCGAAGGAAGAGCAGCTCGAGCTCGCCGAAGCGGTCGAGAAACTGGTGTCCCTGATGGAGATTGAACAAGTGGAAGCGGCTCCGATCCTTGAGAATAAAGCCGATTTGCTTCGCCCGGAGCTTTGAGGGGAATCGCTTCTGCCAGCTAGTGGGCATCAGATCGGCCGAATTGGGGGGACCCGTCGGTGGAGGCGCTTTTGTCGCGGTCAATACGGTGTTTCGTATTCTCTTTGTCCTCACGGGAGGTGACTAGGGGCGGGGTATGTTGTCGTGCGGGTGTGGTGAAATTGGCGCAAGCGGGACGCCAGTTGGTGTCGGCATGAGACGGAAGGAAAGAGGTTAGTTTCAGTCGTTTATGAGGTGTTCAAGGCGGGTTTGTCGTTTCCGAGTGGGCAAGTGGGCGTGAAGGCAATTGCAAATTACATGAATTGAGGGAGCTGTCAGTTTTCCGTGGACGAAGTAAATACGTTGTGATTTCTTGATCGGGATGAATCGACGCTCAAAACTCGGCCGACGGACCGGGAAAAAGGCTTTCCCCGGAGGTTTTTCACTTATTGTGACCGTATCAATGCTGGTCTTGCTGGCTCTCTTGGGAGTCGGCCTGCTTTCGTTATCCAGCGTCACCCTGCGCTCATCGAGAGCCGACCTCTCGCAGGCGGAGGCGCGGAGTAATGCGCGCATGGCAGCGATGATGGCCATCGCCCAGCTGCAGAGCATGACCGGGCTTGATACGCGAGTCACTGCCAGTGCCAAGTTGATGGACGAGAACAATGTGGAAGCTGCCGGGGTGTGGCGCAGCTGGGAGGGCTCGAATCACAATAATGACGGGATGCCCATCCCACCGAATTACGATCTCAAGCGACGGGTGGGAAATCCTGAAGAGCCCCTCGGAGGCGATGGGTCGGGCCGCTTCCTCGGTTATCTGACCTCGACCTCTTTCATGGAGCAGGGCAACGGCACGACGGTGCCCGGGGCCTCCACCACCGGTATCTCGGGGTATGTGAAGATGGTTTCCGACGGCACCGTCGAGGACGCCGATGAAGTTTATCTGGAGCCCACCTATGTCGGGTCCGCCAACAATTCCCGGGCTGGCGCCATCTCTTGGTGGACCACGGGGGATAATAGCAAGGCTCTCGTCAATGTGGGCCAATTCGAGGAGCCGAACTTGGCCTCGGAATGGCAGCAGCGGCTGCGAGGTAATCGCTTGCCTGATCCGTCTGTTTTCGGCCTGCAGGAGCTTGATTCGATGACTCCCGAGGACACCTATCTGGCCTCCAAGGGGAGCTTGCAACTCCTGGACAGCACAGATCTCGATGGGGATGAATTCTACGACCTGACCACTTACAGCCGTGGTCTGCTGACCAATGTGGCAACAGGCGGATGGCGCAAGGATCTCTCTTTGTTCTCGGAGAATTACAATTCTCTCCCACGCTCGCGGCTCCGTCTTTTCGGCGTCGAGCCCGGCGAGCATCTCCTCTACAGCCGAGCGACTTCAAGCAGTCGGCCGAGCAATGCGCTTCTCTATCACTGGGCTGATTATTTGGGTTCAGCCTCCGCCCCGGCGTGGCAGCAGACCCCTCCCGTCTGTTCTTGGACGGCCCTGGTCAATTACATGAAGTCCTATGAGAAATTACGCTCGAGCTCGCCAAGCTCGGTGGTGATGTCTCCGTCTGCCGGTTCAGTCACGAATAAGGGGACTTCCGGACGCTACTCGTTCCAGGAAGAGATTCGCATGCACCCTCAGGTGGCGCGCATCCAGTGGGTCTTTTCCCTTGGGTCAACCCGCGCTACGGGGCGTGATTACTATCCTGGCATTGTGGTGACTCCCATCATCACTCTTTGGAATCCCTACAATGTCTCCCTTTCGCTTCGGGATTTCGTCATCAATTTCGACGAAGTCTTTCCCCTGCGCCTGAGCTATGAGATTGCGGGGAAGGCCTACAATGACATTCCTCTGAATCGGATCGTCAACAACTCGATTCTGGCCGACTTCCCTTCCGTAGTGCTGGGGCCGGGTGAGAACAAGGTCTACGGGATGAATAATACGACGCCTGTAACAAACAACGGGCGGCAGACGATGACCTTGCGTGAAGGGTATCAGCCCAATGGCGGAGCGATCTTCCGAGAATTGGACAACAATTCGATGATCGAAGTCAGCGGCTCGGACACCTTCCGGATCACAAACGTGAAGTTTTCCGCCCAAGGCCTCGAGGGAGTTGGATCCAGCGAGGGCATCGGGGTGCGCTTTCAGGTCAACAGCAGTGCGAGCAATAATGCCGAGATCATCGTCATGTCTTACGATACGAATGAACTCGGTGGTGAATCCATCATCGACCAGCTCTATCCTCCCATCACCGCACCGCTTCCAGTCCGGGTTGCAGATGTCGCTGGATCGAAAAATATCCCCTTCGCCACGGCAACTCTTGGACTGAGAATGGTGAGTCCGCCTCCGACGGATGCTCGGTTCGAGAGTATCCGGACCAAGGGCATGTTGCAGGCTAATCCGCTGCAACACTACGCCGAGGTGGGTGCGGCCAATGACGGCAACGCGATCAATAATCTCGCGGGCTCCGGTGCCTACCACACCGTCAATGCACCTTACGACTTCGTGATTCAAGAGGCGCAGCACTGGAATGACTCAGCGGTCACCGTGGAGTTCGACCGGTCAACCAACCAGGGCTACATCGTCTCGGGGACGACCTCTCTGGACGGCTTGAATCGTTGCGTTCTGGCCGAGATTCCCACGCGTCCCTTGCAGAGTTTGGCTGACTTGCAGCACTTCGACGTCCGCAACAACAATCAGATGCCTCCCTTCCAGTTCAATCTGATTGGCAACGCCTCCGCTCACCCGGTCTTCGCACCAGACCAAGTCGCTATCACGACCAGCGGCCAGTTCGCGGGACTGTCGAATGATGATTCCTATCTCTTGAATCACGTCCTCTTCGACGATTGGTTCATGTCCTCGATTGCTCCGGATCCACGGGATTTCTCCCGGCAGATTGAGCGGTCCGCAGAAGAAGTCTTCTTGGACTTTCTCGAAGGAGATGAAGAGCTGCCAAACTGGTACTACCTCGCAGGTGATCTTGCGGGCGAAGAAGAGCCCGAGGATCTCGCGGACAAATACGTCTCCGGTGGAGTGGATAGTGAGAGTGGTCTCTACCCCTTTGAGACGGTCGCTTCTCTGCTTGAGGTTGATGGGATGTTCAACATCAACTCGGTCTCCGTTGATGCCTGGCGGGCGATTTTGAAGAGGAATCGCGACTTGGAAGTTCCTCACTTCAATGCATCAGGCTCAGTCACGGTCGAGAACTCGGAGGAGCCAGCCTTCCCGCGGACGACGGTGGCAAGTGATGTCAATACGAAGGGCTCTTCCGTCACTGGAGTTCTTCACGGAGAAGGAGCCTTGGTAGGTGGCTATCCGACACTCACCGATACCCAGATCGATGCCTTGGCAGAGGAAATCGTCGAGCAAGTGCGAGAGCGTGGACCTTTCTTGTCCTTGGCCGAGTTCGTTAACCGTCAACTGACTCAAAACACCGACCGGGCTCTGGCGGGAACCATTCAGCGTGCTCTTGATATCCTGGCCGAGAGTCAGGACTCTTCGAAGAATCCCTTCCTCGAGCTGATTCAGTCTGGTCAAGAAATCACCCGGCAGCCTCCTGGTAGCACCGATTATAAGTTCCCCGAGGCTGCCCTCGGCTCGACCAATTTCGGTGTTCCCGGATGGGTCCGGCAGGCCGATATCCTTCGCTCGCTGGCACCCATCATGTCCGCTCGCGATGATACCTTCACCATCCGTGCCTACGGCGATTCGCGGGACCGCTCGGGTGAGATCATCGCACAAGCTTGGTGTGAGGTCGTGGTGCAGAGAACGCCTAAATATGTCGATGATGCCGATAGCCCGCAGGTCATTCCCTTCTCGGATGAGATGACCTCGGAGGAGAACAGACGGTTTGGACGTCGTTATCAGCTTTTATCCTTCCGCTGGCTGAATGAGGACGAGGTGTGAAGATAGTTCTTCCTATTTGCCCCTGACCTTTTAGCTTGCCTGTATGATGAGAAAAAACCCTGTTTCCCATTCGATCGTTGGTGGCGCACTCTTGATGCTACTCGGAATCTGCGGTCACTTGACCGCAGCGGATCGAGTCGCAAAGGCGGTATTCATTGAGCCTCCCAACGGAGCGCCCGACGAGGTTTACCTGGTGGCGCCCGAGCAATCAGTGATCAAGGCCTCGTTGCCCTCACGGACTTTCTCCCCGGACATCGTGCTGCCCAAGGGCGACCTCGTTTTGGCTGTCCTGCCCAAGCCGCTGGGGGAGGATGAGGGGATTCCGGCTGGCGCTCCCACCATCGAGATTCCCAAGACCTGGTCGCGCGTCTATCTCCTCTTCATTCATGACCGGGAGAACAAGGTGTTTCCTCTCAAGGTCGTGCCCATTGATGGCTCTAAGAATCAGTTCCCCGCAGGAGATACGCGCATTGTCAATTTGTCGGCGGCCATGGTGAGAGGGCAATTTGGAGACAAAGTTGTCGGTGTCCGCCCCGGTAAGGTGGGTGATCTTGATGCCCCGATCAATGAATTCGGGCCCTATCCAGTGAGCATCGATTTCATGATGAAAGGTGATACGAAGCCGAGCCCCTTGGCGCGCACCACTTGGCAGCATGATCCAGACTCTCGCCAAGTTGTGCTAATCACCGATCCTGACGGTGGAAAGCGCCTCCGCATCCGCGCCCTGAGCGACCGAGTCAGAGTCGCAGACGCCGGCGAATAGCGGCATCGGATGCGTGCGGCTTGATTTGGCAAGGCTGAGAGGCGTCCTCACGGGTGGCGTCAACCGGTGAGACAGCGCATGCGGATGTGGATTTTCGGTATTCTCTTGTGTTTCGTGAGTAATTGGCAAGCAGATTGCTTGTTGGGAGGAGAAGAGGGGCTGAATCGACATTTGTGATTGAATCTCTTCAAAAACGATTTATTGACTTGAGTAATGTAGGGGTCTGTCAATGCATTTAAGGTGAATTAATCGAAAGGTTGCCTTCGCTTTTTGTGTTTATAACGCTCTTCATTTTAACCAGTTACAACTACACGAAAATGAAATCTAAGCTTTGCCTTTCTTCGGCGTATCTTCTTTTTATGGGGTTTGGTGCCTCTGTCGCAACTTCCCAGGCTGCGGAGCTTGCCTTTACGGGTGGCTCGTTGAACCTCGCCGCCAGCTGGGAAAACCTCACCGACGGTGGCACTAAAAAGCCTGGTGCGGGGGATACCGCGACCATCGAGGTGGATGGCTTCATCGGGAGTGCCGTTCTCAACTTTGGCACTGCAGAGATCACGATGACTGGGGGCACGATCACCACCAATGCTTCCAACGATAACATGAACCTTCTCGGACGTAATGGTGTTTTCACGTTTGAGGATGGCGTTATCGAAACTCGCTCTATCCTGGCGAACAGCTCCACTGTCAATCTACTCGGGGGCTCGCTTCAACTCGGTTCGACGGACAACAACTCGGTGAACTTTGGCTCCGCGAACGGCGGGACCATGAATGTTGGAGGCTCCGTCGTCATCACGGCGCTTCAGAGCTACACGATTCAGACCGCTGTCAATAATCCCGATACGCAATATTCGTCTTTGGTATTCTACAGCGATTGGACGGGGTCCATGAGTAATCCTGGATTCACCTCCGAAGAGGCATGGATGACGCTTGCTGATGAGATCGAACTCTTCGTCGATGAGACTCAAATTACCTCTGACAACTTCAGCAATTACTTCGTGGTCTCTGATGGCGGGCAAACAATTTCCCTCGGGGGAGGAGGCTTCGCCCTGACCATCGAACCAAATGAGACCACCGAGGGGAACTACGACTTCTCTTGGCCGAGCTCGCTTGGCACGGTTTACGACCTTGTCAGCACGACCGATCTCTCGGTTTCACCCGGAGAGTGGGACGTATGGGAGAGCAATACGCTGATTGCCGGGACGGGCGAGACGATCACTCTGGAGAACATCACAGGTGGCGGTGACGAAAAGCGTTTCTTCGCTGTCCGCGAGCTGGGGCCGGTTGCTATTGCAGACTTCGACTTTGAGGAGAGCGACGGAGGCTTTGTCAGCAGTGGATCGAACAGCCAATGGGAGTGGGGCTATCCCGATTCCGACGGAAGCACGGATATTTATGAAGCCATCGTCATGGGGGGTAACAGCAATTCCCAGGGAGCCTGGGGAACTAGCCTGGGTGATGGCACCAATCCTTCCGGCTTGATCGACAGCGCAGCGACTTCGGTCCTGACTTCACCTGATTTTGACCTGACAGCGGTTACTGGAGCCAGCCTGACCTTCGCGGCATTGTTCGATGCGGCTTCTTCAGACACCTTCGAAGTTTACCTTAAGGACGCGACTACCGATGAGTTGCTCGCGACCTTTAATCCGATCCGGACAACCGTGTATGATGGATACTCCGCCTATGGGCCGTATGACCTCTCCGCCGGAGATGGTCGCACTGTCTATGTGGAATTCTACTATAAGGGAACAAATGAGACCTACCTCGGGGTCTATCTCGATGATTTTCTCATCGAGTCCTAGAGGCGACGAGGCTTGAAAAGATTCTCATGAAAAAGGAGCGGGGTTGTTCTCGCTCCTTTTTTATTGCTAGATCGGGGAGGACCAGAGAGAGCCGCACGCCAATGGCTGGAGCGGCCCTTAAAAGCATCAAGGCCGGAGCGCGGGAATTGGCCTCGCAATCGATAGCCTAGTCCTCGTAGTAGGTGTAGCCATTGAGCGTTTCCCGAAAGGCGGTCATGGCCTCTTTCCGTTGGGCGGGGGTGATTCGTCCCGCCTTCACTGCGTCTTCCGCGAAACGGCGGAAGCGGTTTTCAAGATCCTTCGGGTTGTATTCCACGTAGCTCAAGACATCAGCCACGGTATCACCCTCCACTTCATTGGTGAAGGTGAGCTTGCCGTTGTCGATTGCTACAGAGACGACATTCGGGTCACCAAGCAAGTTGTGTAGATCACCAAGGGTTTCCTGATAAGCTCCGGTCAAAAAGGCACCGAGATAGTAGGGCTGGTTGTCGTTAGGGTCGAAGGGGTGAAGAGGCAGGTGATTGCGGACACCGTTCTCTCGATCGATGAAGCGATCCAATTTGCCGTCACAGTCGCAGGTGATATCCGCGAGGATAGCCGGGCGAGTGGGTTCCTCAGCGTGCCGATGGAGAGGCAGGATGGGGAAGAGTTGTTGGATGGCCCAGGCATCGGGGAGCGATTGGAAGACCGAGAGGTTGGCATAGTAGAAGTCGGTCAGATTTTCATCGATTTGGGCCAGCTCGTCAGGAACGTAATCTGCCTCCGCAATGTCGCGCGAGATGAGGGAGATGATGTGCCAATAGGTCTTCTCACCCAAGGCTCGTTCGCGAAGATTGATCGTGCCCAGGGTGAAAAGGGTTCGGATCTTGTCACGATAGAAGAGGGCGTCGTTGAAGCATTCCGAGATGGTCTTGGGAGAGACTCGCGAGACGACTTCAGCAATATTTTGCAGCATGGGGTGGGCATCGGCTGCGGGCGGCTCGGGTGCCTCGGGCACGTGGAAGGAGGTGACATCGAGAATGTTAAAGGCGAGGACGGAGTAGTAAGCGACGACGGCTCGCCCGGACTCAGTCACGATATCGGGATGTGGGACTCCCGCTTGGTCACAGGTTTCCTGCACCGTCTCCACCAGATCAGCGGCATACTCGTCAAGGGAGTAGTTGGCTGACGAGGGGTTGGAGCTACTGGACCCATCGTAGTCAATAGCCAAGCCGCCTCCGAGGTCGAGCAGGCCCATCTTGGCCCCTTCCTTGACGAGGGAGACATAGACACGGGTCGCCTCTGTAGCGGCCTCACGAATGGAGCGAATGTTGGGCAGCTGCGAGCCCTGGTGAAAGTGGAAGAGGCGCAGGCAATCCAGATAGTCGTCGGTCTTGAGTCGGTCGATGACATCGATCACTTGAGCGGTATTCAGGCCGAAGACAGAGCGGTCTCCGCCGGACTCGGCCCAATGTCCTTCGGACTTGGTCGAGAGCCGGAAACGGATGCCCAATTCCGGCCGAATCTCGAGAGCTCGTGCTCGGTCAATGATGGCGGGCAGCTCGGAAGGCATCTCCAGCACCAGAATCACCCTCAGTCCCATCTTGGTGGCCCGCAAGGCGAGGTCGATGAACTCGGTGTCTTTGTAACCATTGCAGATGATGAGGGCATTGGGATTATGCTGATAGGCGAGGGCGGCCAGTAGTTCGGGCTTTGAGCCACATTCGAGGCCGTAATTGAAATTTCGTCCGAAGGCTGAAATCTCTTCGACGACTTGTTGCTGCTGGTTGACCTTGATTGGGTAAACCCCGCGATAGCTTCCGGTAAATTTGGCCGAGGCGATTGCATTGCGAAAAGCCTCATTGAGGTGCTCGATGCGACGGTCCAGCAGATCACGGAAGCGCAAGTTGACTGGCATGGCCCAGCCGCGCTCCTCCAGCCCCTTGATGACCTCCATCAGGGACAGCTGGTGTTCCCGCCCGTCGGAGATGTCCCGGAGGGTCACGGTGACCTCTCCCTGGTCGTTCATTCCAAAGTATCCTTTGCTCCAGCGGTCAAGACCGTAGAGCTCGCGAGCGTCATCAAGAGTCCAAGTGGGCACGGAGCTGATCTGCGAAACTGATGCGGAAAAGTCATGGAAATTCTCCTGCGAATTCTCCTGCGAGATTCGGGCGGGCAGTCCTCCCTTGGTCCACGATGCCGGCGAGTTGCTTCCTGTGAGAGTCATGGCTGGACGACGTTGAGATGACGTTGAATTTGAGGAACCGAGACGGTGCCGGAGCGCCGATTTTGCAGCTCACCTACGGGGGCAGACTCCTTACCGGTGCGCAGATACTTGAAGACGGAGCGCCTGGTGATGCGCTCGAGATGGCCGATTTGCTCGTTAGCGAGCCCGACTCGGGTATGAGGATGAATCATTGAGGTTGCTTGAGGAGGCCGGAACACAAGCTTCGGCCCAGTGGGACACCACGGTGGAGAAAGAAGAAGACTCAGGCGGGAGAACAAAGGCAGACCGACTAGGAATACGGGGCAGCGTGCGGAGCAGACCGAGGCGTGAGGTGGAATTATCACTGCTTCAAAGACGTGCAAGCTGATTATCGAACCGGGCTAAAAATAACTGAAGCAACTCGCTGAAGAATGGGCCGGACTCCGAGTGGCGGCTGGGAAGGGTAATAAAAAACCCGCTTCCCGGAGCCGGGAAGCGGGTAGGTGAAAGGGACGGGAAGACGTCGTCAGTCAGTTAGTTGATTTCCGCACCTTCAATGAGGCGGATCAGCTCGGTGGAGTCGAGCGTGCCGGTAGCAATCACCCGGCTCTCAGAGGTCGCAGCGGCATCGAATTCACTGCCCGCGATTGATTCCCAATCAAGAGTCCCGAGATTGAGGCGCTGGAAGTGGTAGGTGGCTCCGCTTGTTAGCCCGCTGGCGTCAAGGTTGAGGTTGCCATCAGCAAAGCTCGTCACTGTGAGCGCCAGGCCACCAGTGGTCAGCCCGAAATTTGCGGCGACCTCCGCCTCCGTCATCGTTCCTTCATAGATGCGGAACTCATGGAAGGTTCCGGCGAGGCGGTTGTCTCCGGCATTGGAGCGTCCCAACCAGTTATTCAAGTCATTCGGCTCGCCCAGCTCAGTGACAAAGTCGGAGAGATCCGAGTTGTCGAAGGGAAGGGAATCCGTCCCGACCAAAACGCCATCGAAGTAGATGTTTCGCACGCCAATCTCAGTATCAAGGGTGACGACGAAGTAATGCTTCTGGCCTACCGTGACGGTCGCGCTGGTGCTGAGAGTGGTCCCTCCGAGCTGGCGACGGGAGGTGGAGAGCTCCGAGGTGACCACGCCCGAACCACTGCGCCGGGCAATCAGATTGAAATGATTCGATTGATACCCGGGGTTGTTCTCGCCGCCTTCTGAATTTCCGAAATCAAAGATTCGGACCCAGTTGCCCGTGCTGTCCACTGTGACCCAAGCCTCGAAGGTTGTGGCATCGGGCAGGGCGGAAATCATCCCATTGGGAAGATCGACATAAGCAGCAGCCGGCTCGCCTTCAGCAGGATTCTGCACTCCTCCGGGGATCATCAAACCATCGGCAGTGAAGGTGGCTCCATCATCAACGATGACTCCATTGGCTCCTCCCACGGTGTCAGGGATGATGGTCCCGCTCGGGGCAGAGGCACCGGTCGTTCCACTAAAGTCATAGTCATGCAAGAGCACGGTCGGCTTCAGAGGGACCTCGGCAAGGGTCAGGGTCACTGTCCCGCTAATCGCATTGGGAGGAAGTCCGAAATCAACGGTGATGGTCGAGTCGCCCAACGCGCTGGTGTCGGTGCCGGGCGTTGCCTCTCCGGTCACGGTATCAACGAAGATATCGCTGCCAAAGTCGGTCGAGAATTCGGTGTAGAAGAGACCATTGATCGAGATGGGATCAGTGAGCGTGGCGGTGGTGACCTCCGCATTCACAGTGGTACCAGCTCCACCGATGTAGAGAGTCGAGGTCGGAACGGTCACATTGATGCTGGTGGCCTCTTCGACGATGATCTCCGTGGTCCCTTCGAAGTCGGCGCCTCCGGGATTGGGCAGAACTGCCGAAAGAGTCGCCGTGCCCGGGTAGTCGAACTGCAGGGCTCCCGTCTGGTCATCGTTAACGAAGACGGAGTCCTCGTTACTGGATTCGTAGTAAAATCCGGTGTAGCCTTCCAGCGGGACAGCGGTGAGGTTGGCGCTGTCTGCGGTGACGTTGACGTCGGTATCCGGACCGAAGGCGACCTGATAGAAGGGGTCTCCAATCGAAAAGGTGAAGTTCGTCGGAGCTTCCACCATGATGGTCACTGCATTGCTCGTCACTTGGCTCCCGCCATCTCCGAAGACGGTGGCGGTAATGTCGGTGCTACCCGGAGCCAGGAGGTCGACGGTGCCGTCCGGGCCGACGGTGGCCACACTCTCATCTGACGAGCTGTAGGTCACCACCGTGTCGCCAAGGGAGGTGACGTTGACCTCTCCCTCAAGGGAAAAGTTCGCACTCGCCGTGACCTGGGTATCTGGGGCGCCGACGAGGAAGACCGATTCTTCCGCACTCAGAGTGGCCGAAGTGACGCTTCCAAAGGTGGCCTCAGTCACGGAAAGGGAGAAGCCATTGAATGCTCCGGTTCCGCCGTTGTCTGTCTGTTGCCAATCGAATGAGATGAAATCAGTCAAGCCATCGGAGACGAATTGAAATTGAACCCAAGGAATGGAGCCGGTGGAGTCATCGCGAGCCCCTCCATCATTGTAGAGAGTCTCGGCCGTTTGAGAGAGCTCGCCATAGTAAGCCGTGAAGCGGGCATCTTGGGATAGATTGTCACCGACACCCCAACAGGTCAGGGTAATCAGGTCCCCGGCCTGCGAGGAGAAGCCGCTCACCGTCAGCGTGTTGATATCGCCACTGTTCCCTTCGAAGCAATAGGTCTCGGAGATTGGCTCCAAATCATTCCATGCTGCTTCTCCGGCCCGATAACCACCGACGGAGCCCTCGGTGACGACATTCAGCGTGCCAAAGGCGGTTTCAGTGGCCAGGTTCCCCCACGTGGACCCGTTGTTTCCGCTCAAATTACCGGCGAAGAGGGCATCGACGTTAATCGGGGAATTGCCGCCCCAGACGAAGAAGTCGGCATCGCTTGCTGACGTCAGGGCAGGGTCGGCGGACTCGAATGCGGCTCTAACCGTCGGGATGTCCACAGGTCCGTCAGGGGTGGCCGAGCCGCGACCATCTCGGAAGTCGATGGCAAGAAAATCGCCCAAGCCGGTGCCAGTGAGGCTGGCGAGAAGACCGGAGGCGATCAGGGTTGTTTTGCTGTTTGGTTTCATGGGTTGAGTTTTTTATTTGAGCTGAAGACTGCGGCTTACCGAGCCTTCAGAACGAATCCACTCCCTCTAGTTCTTCAAATGGCGTTGAGCGCGGAAGGGCTGAATCAGCGCGTATTTTGAAGTCACTTGGGCAGAGTTTTTGGTTCAAATGGCGTTAAGCGAAAGATCATCCTCGATCATTCGTTTATAGCTTACCCTCTGTTATATTCGAAACCGGAAAGCCCACAAGCCAGCAAATGATTCTAAGATGGTGTCTCAGGGCTTTCTTATTTTGAAATCTGTGTGGAGGTCACATCTGTCTTCCGATTGGGTGAATCGCAAGAAACTCGAGGTAAGAGAGTTATGGTTTGGTGTGCGCTGTTCTCCAGAAGCCAAAAGTTGACTCTAAAACTTAAGAAAAACGGACTGTTGGCCGAAGTCTAGCATACTATCGTTCGGAAAACGTCAATCCGATCCCCCGTAGAATCACCCCTCTTTAGCGGGGAAGAAAACTCACCTAACAGAAAAGTTTTCCTCTTTTTTCGGGATATTGCTTTCGCAACTATACAAAAGTGACGTGGTTGTGTCCTTTGAGCTGTTCGTTCCGTTTTTCAGTCAGGTTCCAACTTGTTCGGATTTGGTCTCAAGGGAGGCTGAAGAAGCCTCGCCAACTTCGGTCGGCGAGGCTTGAGGATTGGCTAATTTTCTTCGGCCGGAGGATCGATCAAGGTCACCTTTAATCGGAAGAAGAGTCCATCGGGGGACGAAAGGCCGGCCGCGAGGGCCGCCGTCTGAAGATTGACAGCATGAACGACTTGTTGTCCTTCGCTCGTGGGAGAGGCTTCAAGCTGTGCATCGAGGAGGGTCCAGAGGTTCAGATCTGCCGAGGCTTCCACTTCGTAGCGGATATCCTCGATGCCCTCGGGGCGGGAGAAGCGGAGGGCGAATTCCTCTCCTTCGCTGCTTGCGAGGACCGGTTGCCGATCGTCATCCGGCTGGAACTCGTTCCCTCCGAGGGCGTATTCCATCAGCGAGTTGAGCCCGTCACCGTCAAGATCGGCCAGCGGGTTGAAGCGAGTCTCGGGGTGATTTTCCAGGTGATGAGCGAAGGACGGGACCGGCAGCGGAGTGCTTGTGGAAACAACTCGATAGACGCCGATCGCGGAGACTTTCGGATTCTGAATGTCCTGGAGGAAGTCGATGTTGAGCAAGTTGTCACTGACCTCGACCCGGCGTTGCCAGAAGTCGTAGGCCTTGTTTTTTCCTCCAGAGCGCCCGACAACATCCAGCGAGGGCGAGAAGATCGGCGCGCTGTCTTCGATTGAGACGTTGAAGACCCGGTCTCCGATACTAGAGAAGTAGTTTTCAGCAAAGTGGAGGTGGACGTCATAGAAGCCGTTGTCCACAGGGATGGTGTAGAGCAGGTCGCCATCAAGCCAACGCTCTGATTGATAGAGGGTGGGGTCAGGGGTGTTCTCGACAGTCGGATTGTACTCACGGGATGAGCCTCCGTTGTAGTAGCTCCCACTTCCCTCGCCGACGACGCCTTGGGGGCAGGTGAGAGAGAAGCCATTGAATCCTGCCGTTGTCGTTCCCCCTTGCTCCCATTCAATCGTGATGGAGTTATCATTCGGTGACTTGGGGAAGACGAATTGGACACGGGTCGAGGCCGTGTCCTCTGCAGTCGCGGTGTCGTAATCAGAGGTTTCGGTTCCAATGGTCTGCCCATCGTGGATGACAGTGAAGCGCGTGTCTGAGTCTGGCGTGTCGCCGACGCCCCAGAGGGTGAGAGTGATAGGTGCTCCATCAGCCAGTTGGTCCAGGCCTGCTAGAGTTGCGGTGCGTGGGGCCTCCAGCCTCCCAGTGTGCAGGTAGCCATCCAAGATGGGCACGTCATCGAAGCTTCCCTTGTTGGTCGAGTAGCTGCCTGCATCGTCGTTCTGTAGCGTCGCTCCTTCGAGGGTCGTGGCGAGCAGGTCCTCTGGATCGCCGGGATTTCCGATGATTACGTTGACAGGCGCAGTCGGCTGAATGGAGGAATCGCCTTGGGCAAAATCAGTCGCCGTGGAGGCGAGTGACGACCCGGCCGAGGAGCGGAAATCGACAAGAAGCGTCACCGGAGCAGTGGAGAGCGCCGGGGTGCTGGTATCCGCCAGGTAGAGTTGGCCCGCCGAGTCGACGTAATCCGGGCCGCCGGCGTTGAGGCCAATCTCGAAGGTCGAGGTGTCAGCCGTGCGGTGGAGAAAGGTGACCGCCGTCTGGGGGGCGAGGGCATCCCCTGCCAGATCCTCGAGCCCTTCGAGGGTGATGGTGTAGTAGGAGCCGACCTCGACCTCGCCGAGTAGGAGGTCGACCGCGCGCTGGTCTGGCGTAGGCGTGGCGGCGAGGATGAGGCCGCTGTTGTCTATCACGTAGTTGTTCGGATTGGCGAGAGTCGACCAATCCATGGCTTGGTCGAAGGTGAGGCGCAAGGTGTCTGCGACTGGGGTAGCAAGGTGGACGACGGAGGGTCGCTCGGGTTGGACCGTTGCTCCTTGGCCACGGAAGTTGATCCAGTTGAGCCTCATGAGGTCGGTGCTCTCACCGGCTCCGTTAAAGATGAAGTAGAGATCGTGGGAGCCGGGAAGCGGGCTCTCCAGCGCGGTTTCGAAGTCTTGGAAAATCGACTCATTTCCGGTGGAGTTCACGGTGACGGTCCCGACCAATTGACCGGTGAGCGAGCCCTGCCGGATGGCCACGCTGCCTCCTGCCCCGGCAGCGGAAGCACGGAGGCGAATGGCTGAGATCCCATCGAGATTGAGTCCGGAGAACATGAGGTAATCACCCTCGTCAATGGAGGTCACATCGACGTCCCCGCCTACGGGGTCGAGGGTCGGTGAGGTCTCCACCCCCGAGGCCTCGTCAAAGGTTTGTGCCATCGTGACCTTGGGTTGGAGGTCGACGCGAGCCGTCGATTGCACTGGATTGACCCCGGGTGCGCCCTCATCGCTGTAGTAGGCTTCCAAGACATAGCTGAGGTCGAGGTCGAAGGGGTGGCTCTCGTCGCGCGGAATATGCAGTTGTCCCTCTAACAGATTGGCTTGGACCTCATTGTGCTGATGGTCGGCATGCCCGAGCGAGGCCTCAAAGAGGACCTCGCTTTCCAAGATGTCGCCAGCGGCGCTGCTTCCATCCTCCACGTCCACGACCTGGATGGCGAAATTTAAGTAGTCGCCCCAATCGAAGAAGCTGAAATTTCCGGGCGTCTCGAAGGTGACGACCGGGGCGTGGTTGCCTGCGGAGATCCCTAGACTGGCGCTGGAGAAAAGCCCCTCCTCATCGGTCACGGTCAATTGAGCGGTGAAATTTCCCGCCTCGTTATAGACGTGGAGAGGATTCGGCTCCGTCGAGTCGATCACCTGATCGCCATCAAAATCCCACGCGTAGGTGAGGTCGGTGGAGTCGGGATCATAAGTCCCGTCGGAGCTGAACTGGACTGTGAGCGGAAGGTCGCCGGAAGTGGTGTCGGCTGTCGCCACGGTGATCGGTGTGGCCGATGCTTCCGTATACTGAATTTTAACGAGATCGGCATTGCCCCACTCAATGACATACATCGCCCCGTTGGGCCCGAAGGTCATCTCATGCGGGCGGCTGAAGGAGAGGTGGGGAGCGAAGCGGGTGATCTCGAGAATCGAACCATCGGGGCGATTCTTGACCTCCAGGATCTGATTGCGCGACCAGAGCATGAGGAAGACACTGCCATCGTAGTAGCTGGGGAAGTTGTTGCCCGGCGTGTATTCGTAAACAGCCCCCGCCATGGCGCATCGTTGACTGCTGCTACCGACCTCGGAGAAGGCGGGCGCGGATTCCGTATCAGGATACCAGATCCAAGCAGGCTGCGGATCGGGGAGGAGCGCGGGGTCACCTGCCACCGCGCCGCTGCCGGTGAAGGAGGGTAGGGTGAAGTAATTTGCCAGGTCGGTGCGCAGCGTGGCATCGGTCCATTCCTGGGCATTGCCATCAAGGTAGGCCTTGTTATTGGCGATGTAGTAGGGCCAGCCAAAGAAGCCGGCCTCCTTCACCTGATTGAATTCATCGTGCCCGCCTGCGCCCTCATAGGCCCCCGAGCCCGAGTAGGTGGCATCTGGTCCAACATCTCCGTAGTAGAGCCAGCCAGTCTTGGGATCGATGCAGAAGCGGAAGGGATTGCGGGCTCCCATCACGTAGATTTCCTCTCGGGCGAGGGGGGTGCCGGGAGGGAAAAGATTGCCACTAGGGATAGTGTAATTGGGGTGAGCGGGAGGTCCGCCACCGACGTCCGGGGTGATGCGGATGATCTTCCCGCGGAGGTCATTGGTATTGGGCGAGGACTTGCGGGCATCGCGTCCGATTTGCGAGTCATTGCGGGGGCTGTATCCGCTGGCCTGGGTGTTATCGCCGATGGCTGCCAGCAGGTTCCCGTCGGCATCGAATCGCAAGCAGCCGCCCTGGTGATGACCGGAGAGGACCCGGTTTGTTAGGTAGTCGATGATGATGACCTCGCTGGTCGGGTCGATCAGTCCGGATTCGTCCAGGGTGAAGCGAGAGATGCGGGTCTTCTCGCTGATATTAGGAGACCAGAGGATATAGAGCTGTCGCGAGGTGTCGAAGTCCGGGGCCAAGGCGATGCCGAGACCACCGTATTCACCTCCACTGTATTCGTCCAAGGTGCCAATCAGGGTGGTTGCTCCCGTCACTTCGTTGTGAGTCTTGATCGCTCCGAAACGCTCGATGAGGTAAATCAGGCCATTGGAATCGATATCCAGTGACATGGGATTATTCAGATTGGTCTCCAGCGTCACCTTTTCCCAGTTCTCCTCCAAGGTGGCCCCACTGTCGCCACCGAGCTCTCCGGCAGCCCATTCGATGCTGTTGAGCATCAGGTCGCGGAAGATGGGGTCGGCAAAGGTGGCGCTGTTGTGACCCGGGCCGAGGTAGGCGCTCCGACCTCCATCGAATTCCTGGCACCAGATGATGGGATGATCATTCCCGTGTTGGCCTCCGGTGATTCCGGTGTCGGGGGCTTCGTTGAAGTCGCTATTGGTGGTCACCAGCTCATCCAGGACGGCGAGGACGTGCGCCTTCCCGCGGGGGGATTCCGTGAAGTTGTACCACTCCTCGGAGACGGTCCATTCCAGCGCCCTGGGTGAGCCCGTGTTCGTGATCGGGTGGACCTGATCGAGGAATTTGACCGTGCCAGTCTGGATGGCGGGATGATTGGCAAATTCAGCTCCCACAAGCTCCTCGTACCAAGGCCAATCATGCTCCGTATCGGCAGCAGCATGGATGCCGACATACCCGCGCCCCGACCGATACCAGGCTTGAAATGCACTCTCCTGCGTGCTCGTGAAGACATCGCCCGAGGTGTTGAGAAAAACGGCGACTTGATAAGAGTCGAGCAGAGAGATGAAGGTCGCGGCATCGTCCGTTTGCCTCACGCCAAAGTCATGGACTGCCCCCAGTTCCTCCAGTGCGGTCACGCCGGCGGGGATTGAGCCGTGCTGATAACCAGCGGTTTTCGTAAAGACGAGGACCTCGAAGCCGTGGCCGAGCCCTCTCGGTGAGGAGAGGAGAGACAAGAGGCTGATGAGGAGGCCCGCCATGAGCGGGGTGCCACAGCATTGGGGGAATCGTCCGGCAATCTGCCGGATGCGGAAGGCCTCCTGTGACGAGGCAGGGGTTTGGCGTATCGGATGCTGTATTTTTCCCATGGCTAAGAGTCGATTTTTCCAAGCAAGAACGTTCAAAGCGATGGAGTTATAAAGGGATTCGAATTCACCCAGTTAACCGGAAAGCCTGTCCTCGGGTTGTCGATTTCGCTGATATCTATCTCAGGAATCGACGTCCCGCTAGTTAGATACGGTCGATGTCGTAGGTCGGAGTCTTCTTCTTTCGACGCTCTATAACACCATCTCACTCCTTACCTTGGTGCCTGTTGATGAGAAAGGCTTGGAGGACCAAGACGAGAATCCCGAGGGGTATCCAGGAGGTGAGAAACTGGAAAGCAAAGGCACGGAGCGTGTCGACATCCTCCAGTCGCAAGAGGATGTCGAGATGGAGGAGAAGAGCAAGGAAGCAGGAAATTGCCGCACCTCCTAACAAGCGAACCCACCCTCTGCCGTCTTGCCAGAGACTCATCCGTTCTCTATCGAGGTAGGGACGCAAGCCTCGCAAATAAATGAGGCCGAGGAGAGCGAGGCCAACAAGGGATCCGCCATATTGAAGGAGGCGAAAAATAGGGAAGGCGCTTCCCCCGAAGGTGAAGACCTCCGTGGTGAGAATCGGAAAGGCTGCGACTCCTTGGCCGGGCTCATGGGTGAAGGCGTCGATGAATTGGTGCGATGCGGCTCCAGCGAGTAGAGCGAGCCATTCCGTTGAGCGCATGGGCGTGCTGAGATTTGCTCGGCGAAGGTAGGCCCGGTGCGGGAGCGGGAGAGGTGCGACGAGGTGATGGAAGCTTCGTGTCACCACGAGCTGCAGGACGAGGCCCAGAGGGAGGCAGAAGAGCAGAAGGCCCCAAGCGGTGTGAGCGAAGGCTGTCAAGTCATACTGACGGATGAAATAGCCGGTGTCAGGCAGGAGGGAACCCAGCAAGAGCGCGCAAAAGGTTCGAGCTGAAAGCGAGCGATGGGTGGGCATCACGAAGCCCGCGTGAGAGAGGGTGAATGGCATGAGGTAAGAGGTCATCTGGAGAGCGCTCTTGTTCCCGGGAGTTGTCTCCAGAGATGGCTTGGCGAGCGGTCGCCGATGAGAGGAGAGCATCTCGTTCGCGTGGAGAGCGAGAAGGTTTCGGGCCACGGTTGCCAAGAATCCTTTCGTGGCCTATTGCCCTGTAATGAGTTCGCCACGGGAGGGACAACGCTGGATCAGCACATCGGAGCCTAAGTTGGGATTGGGGTTGGTTTTGGAGGTTGATGGTCGGCAGATCGAACTTGTTTTCCCTGCCGCCGAGGAGGTGAGACGCTTCGCTTTGGCAACCGCCCCCCTGGTGAGGGTGAAGTTCAAGGCGGGCGATGTCATTGAAAGTGCCAGTGGCGACAAGCTCGTCGTGGAGCGGGTGGAGGAGGATAGCGAGGGGTTGCTGACCTATCACGGAAGGGGAGGAGGGCAGCTGGATGAAGCCGATTTGCTTGATACCTTGAGCTTCACATCGCCAGAGGACCGGCTCCTTGCTGGCATCACCGACGATTTCCGCCAGTTCGACTTTCGTGCTCAGGCCCTGGAGTGGAACACCCGCTTGCGGGGCAGCCTTGCCCGGGGATTCACCGGAGCGCGCATCGATTTGATCCCCCACCAGTTTGCCATCGTGGCGGAAGCCGCCCGCCGCCTGAATCCTCGTCTGCTGTTGGCTGATGAAGTGGGCTTGGGCAAAACCATTGAGGCCTGCCTAATTCTTCATCATCTTCACCTAACAGGTCGTGCCGACCGGGTCCTCGTGCTTGTTCCCGAGCCCCTGGTGCACCAGTGGTTCGTCGAACTCTACCGGAGGTTCAATCTGCTGTTCGCGCTCTTTGACGAAGGGCGTGCGGTTGCGATTGAGAATTCTGGAAAGACGGGCGACGAAGAGAGTGTGAATCTCCTTGCTGAGATTGGGCTCGATGACGATGGGGGGCAGGCGGTGAATCCCTTCCTTGATAGTCAGTTGATTCTTTGTGCTACGGAGTTTTTAGTAGATAATCCGCAGCGGGCCCGCCAAGCCCGGGAGGCGGGTTTTGACCTCTTGGTGGTCGATGAGGCCCATCACCTCGAATGGCATCCCGGCGAGCCCAGCGAGGAATACGAGGTGGTCGAGTCCTTGGCTCGAGAGGTCTCCAGTTTGCTGCTTCTCACGGCCACCCCGCAGCAGTTGGGGCCCGAGGGACACTTCGCGCGCTTGCGCCTGCTCGATCCTGATCGCTATTCCGATTTGGAGGAATTCGCCAAGGAAGCGGAGAGTTATGGTCCTCTTGCCAAGGTGGTGGAGAGCTTGGCCGATGAGCGGCTACCGGAGGACGAACTCATTGAGCCATTTCTCAAGAAATCGGAGCGGGCGCGGCGGCACTGGGAGGCTCTCAAGAAGGAGGAGGCTCCGGAGGTGGCGCGGGCTCTTCAGGCGGAATTGGTCGACCTCTTTGGCACGGGACGGGTGCTCTTTCGCAATACGCGGGACCGCTTGGAGGGTTTTCCGAAGCGTCGCCTTGTTCTTGCCCCCCTTGAGGAAGGGGAGAGCACCATCCAATGGCTGGCCGATCTCCTGCGCAAGCTTGGAGACGAGAAGGTGCTTCTCATCACTCATTCCCTCGATGGTGCGCTGCGCATCCAAGAGAAGCTTCTGGAGCGCATCGGTATCGAGACCGCTGTCTTCCACGAAGAGATGGGGATGGTGGAGCGGGATCGGCAGGCGGCATGGTTCTCTGATCCTGATGGCGCCCGCATCTTGATCTGTTCCCAGATCGGGAGTGAAGGGCGGAACTTTCAGTTCGCCCACCATCTTGTTCTATTCGACCTTCCGAGGAATCCTGAGGTGCTTGAGCAACGCATCGGCCGCTTGGACCGCATTGGGCAGAGCGCGGACGTGAATATCCATGTCCCCTACGTGAAGAATAGTAGCTACGAAATTCTCGCCCGCTGGCTCTCGGAAGGGCTGGGGGCCTTCGAGGCACCTCTGAAAGGAGCGGCCACCTTGGCTGCCGAGCTCTCCGGGGAGTTGGAGGAATACATCCAGGATCCCGGGCGAGAGGGATTTGAGGACTTTTTGACCAAGTCGCGAGAGCGGCGTGACGAAGTCGCTGCCGAGCTGGCCAGCGGTCATGACCGTCTCCTGGCGCTAGGAGCGCCATCACCCGAGCGTGCCGGGGAGCTGTTGGAGGCCATCGATGCCGCCGATGGAGACCGGCAGTTTGAGGGGTTTGCCCTCCGCCTCTTCGACCAGCTGGGTCTAGATGTCGAGGATATGGATCAACGCAATTTCCTGCTCAAGAGAGGCCAGCGCCTCAGCGAAACCTTCGCCGACCTTCCCCAGGAAGGCCTGGCGATCACCTTTGACCGGGAGGAGGCCAACTTCCGTGAGGACCTGACGTTCCTCACCGCGGATCACCCGACCTTCCGCACCGCACTGGAGCAAATTCTCGCTGGTGAGGGTGGTAATTCCACCTTTGCTCATCTCAAGAATGGCAAAGGAAAGGCTGTCTATCTGCAATGCTCCTTCGTCTTCGAGAGCCTCGCCCCGGCCCGGCTGCATGTGGAGCGCTTCCTGCCGCCGACCTCGATCCGGGTCATGGTGGATCACGCCTCCAAGGAGCGCCGGCCAGAAGAGGTGATCGGCGACATGCCGCTGAAAGGCGCGGATGTTCATAAACTCGTGAGCCAGGACAGCTTTCGGCAAAATATCCTTCCGGCCTTGCTGGGTGGTGCCCGTCAGCTGGCTGAGGCCAAGTCGCAGGAGGCCAAGGCGGTGGCTGCACAGCGAGCCGAGCAAATCATGGGTGAGGAACTTAAGCGCCTGGAGGACCTTGCTTCCCGCAATCCCCAAGTGACCGAGGAAGAGGTCGCGGGCATGCGGGCGGAGTTCGAGGCCGTCAGGGAAGCCTTGGAAAACTCGCGCCTCCGTCTCGATTCCCTTCGCCTCATCTGGCAATCCTGACCGTGGCTTCTCCTGAATCGTTCGATGGTCAAGGTTCCTGAATTCCGGGGTTTTCACCCGCGTCTGTCTCGGTAGGCTGGCCGCGATGTGGAAGCTTTTGATCGTCCTGGGACTCCTGCCCGTCGTGGTGGGCGTGCTGACGCGCAATTGGTTGGGGAGGCGATTCTTCAACGCGCTTGGAGAGGTCAAGGTCGGCTCTTCGGCCTCGACGCTTGCCAAGCGCCTCACCAAGGGAGCGGCCCTCAAGTTGCGGGTCGATGAGGGCAAGCGATTCCAGCTGGCGGAGAGCCAGCTTCTGCTGCCTGTTGATGCGGGGCCCTCCCGGGAGGTGCGCGATGTCGCGGAGGCCTGTCTGCTGGCTGGTCTGGCCATGTTGGCCCGTCGGCAACCTCAATTGCCGGAGTGGCGGCAACGCGCTCTCAAGTTCAGTTGGGCCTTCCCGGCCTTTACGCTTCTCGTGGTCATCTTCGCCTTCGTCGTGGCCAAGCTTCCCCTCATGCCGGCCATCGCGATTGTTGTTCTCAGCATCGGTCTCGGCACTTCGGCGGGACTAGTAGCCGGTTGGGTGGAGTGGCAGGCCGCAGGGATGGTTGGCAAGCTTACCGAAGCCCGCGCGATCTTCACCCGCGAGGATGACCGCCAGCTCATCCTCAAGGCGATGAAGGCTCTCGCGGCCGAAAAGGCCCTGCCGGGTTTCCTTTCCAAATTCTTTCGCTCCTGAAAGGCGGCAGCGGGAGGGGTGCCCAAGAGGCCGTTCAGACCAAGCGTGAGGGAAAGACTGCTTTCCCATTGACATCGGGGCCGAGGCGGCGTCATTCTCCGCCTCCATTAACGGGTCCATAGTTTAATGGATAGAACGACGGTTTCCGGTACCGTAGGTTGGGGTTCGATTCCCTGTGGGCCTGCCATCTCTGGCGGAAGAGTTCGGATGATTTCCAACGGAGGGAGAGGATGGATTGCTTCTTTACGAAGACAAGACCCCTTGAGAACTCCTGGATTTCGCCGTCAAAGATGATGACGGTAGGGATGCCTCGCGTGTGAACCATCTACCGGATGGACCCTACTGTGCGTTTGGTCCCGCGCGAATCCTACCGCGCGCCTGGGATGAGAGTCCCATGACTGGTCCCACTCATCCTTGCCAGTGACCTCCTTCACTTGCAAATCCTTTTGCAAAAGGCCTCGCTCGAGGCATTCAGGTGAAAAGAGCGAGAGAGCGCTACCCTTTTGCTTTGAGGTAAAGCTCTTGGGTTCGGTCGCGCAATTCCTGCAAGGTCTCCGAATAGGCGGGGTCGGCGGCGAGATTCGTCTGCTCAAGGGGATCGTTCTCAAGGTCGTAGAGCTCTTCGAGAACGGGATCCTGCTCGTAGTAGCGGAAATACTTCCAACGCGCCGTCCGGATGCCGTGGCATCGATAGGACTTGTTGTCGCGAATGGTTCTCTCGTTGATTTCCTCGGGGTTGGGTTTGCCGCGCGCGCCCATCAGATGGTTGATGAAGAGGCTCTCCATAAAGACCCCGTCTTGCCATTGGGGGCGATCTTGAGTCTGGTCGAGGATCTGACGAAAGCTCTCGCCTTGCATGGATGCTGGAGGCGTGAGCCCGGCGAGCGAGAGGATAGTGGGCGCGATATCGACCGATGAGATGAGCGCCTCCTCGCGGCGGCCGCGCTGCTCCTTGGGTGCCCGGCCATCGAAGACAATCAGGGGCGCTTTCATGGACTCTTCGTAGAGGAGGGCTTTGTCAAAAAGCCCATGCGAGCCTTGGAAGCGGCCGTTGTCGCTGGTGTAGATCACGATGGTGTTCTCCAAGAAGCCCTTTTCCTCGAGCTTTTCCATCATTCTGCCGACCTGCTGATCAACGGTGTATCCTTGCGCTGCGAAGCGCCGCACCTGGCGCTGATAAAGCTCAGGCGTGGAGGAGCGCTGGAGATGCAGCTTCGGTCCGCGCCAAAATTTCTGCACCACCTCCGGGAGTTTCTCGTTCGCCCCGTTCACCCAATTTTCCGGCACAGGGAATTCCGTGTTTTGGAAGAGTTTGAGATGGGGAGGATAGATGTGGCTGGTGCTATCGTGTTTGACGGCAAGAAAACTCACCGAGAGACAGAAGGGCTGATCGGCTGGTTGGGTCTCGAGAAAGCGGAGCATCGCCTCCCCGGTGCGCAGGGTGCGGGTCAGCTTCTTATTGCTCTTGTCGTAGATCTCCTTGAGGGCCTGATCCTCCTCGGGCCAAAGGCGGAGTTCGCTACCAGTGTGGGTGCCGTCGCCGGCGAAGAAGTCAAAGTGCTCCCGGAAATGATCGCGGAAGTCATAGGGTTGAAACATGTTGGGACGTCGCTTCTCCTCAGTGACTGAGAAACCGACCTTGCCCACAAAGCCGGTCCGGTAGCCTGCTTTCTTCAACTGGCTGGGGTAGCTGTCTTTGAGACCTTGCTCGGACAACGTGTAATTGTAAGGAGGGGAGAAGCCGACCTGGTGATTGGAGAGATAGCGCCCAGTCAGCATCGTGACCCGGCTCGGCATGCAAATCGAGACCGCGTAATAGGCTTTGTTGAACAGGACCCCTTGGGCCGCTAGTTCATCGATGTGATGGGTGCGGAACTCTGGACGACCGTAGCAGCTCAGGTTGTCGCAGCGTTGGTCATCGGTCATCAGAAAGATGATATTGGGTCGTTGGGCAGCCCAGAGCGGGGAAGTGCCTAGGACGGCGAGGAGGAGGGTCAGCGTGAAACGAATCATGGATGGTCAGATGGGTTTTGAATTGAGAAGTTAAGGATATGAGCGGAAGTTGCCCAGCCCAAGATGAGGTGATGTGGAGAGGCAATATCCTGCTCCAACGATCCGGATGCCTCGCCAACCAGCTCTGCGCGAGAGCTTGTGAAGGAGCAGCGAAGGGCCGGGTTTGATGCTCTCGTCGAGGTAGGGAATGGGGAAGTCACTCGTCTTTAGTCAGATAGATGGCGGATGGTCTCTTTTTGGAAACCAGGGGCTTCGAGGTGACTTTCTTGTCGTTGATAGGTGGAGTTTGTCTTCTTTTAGTTGTTAGCTGCTACCGAGGGCGTCACCCCAAGAAAATCGGATTTCTCGGCTATTGAGTCGATGGAAAGAGACAACTCTGTTGGAGCCAGAAAATGAGTCTCCGCGGAAGGGGGAATCCTTGACATTCGTCAGCAAAAGAACAAAAGGACCTTCGCTTGTTGAGACACGCTCTCAATAAAATCCACGGTCTCTATGAAATCAAAAAAAGCCAGATCACGCGACTCTATCTCAGCCACTCAGAAACAGGGGGGTCCGTCGCGCTGCCTCCTCTCCTTGATCGCCGGAGCGGTGACGATCCCATTTGCCAGTGGCCAGGATGCGGATCTGGTCACCATCGAGGAGACCGTTGTGGAGGCCAGCGCTGATGCAAGTGAGGAAGGATTGCCTGAGGCCTTACCCGGAGGACAAGTGGCAAGTGGTAGTCGCAATGGATTCCTCGGTGCTCTTGACAACATGGAGACACCCTTCACCACGACTTCCTACACCGCGCAACTCATCGATGATCAACAGGCACAGACGGTTGGTGATGTTCTCCTCAATGATCCGGCAGTTCGTTTGGCTCGCGGATTCGGCAACTTCCAGCAAACCTACATCATCCGCGGTTTGCCCACTTACTCCGATGACCTGACTTTCAATGGGCTCTATGGTCTTCTTCCCCGCCAGTATCTTTCCACTGAACCAATCGAACGCGTGGAAGTCTTCCGGGGAGCAACCGCCTTTCTCAATGGCGCGGCCCCATCCGGGAGTAGCTTGGGCGGCACGGTCAATATCCTGCCTAAGCGAGCCGGTTACGATCCATTGACGAATGTGACTGTCGGCGTCCAAAATGGAGGTCAACTCTACGGTGCTCTGGACGTAAGTCGTCGAGCCCTCGACGACCGCTTCGGCATCCGCTTCAACGCCGGCCTCCGTGATGGAGAAACCGCCGTCGATGGGGAAGACGTTCAAATTGGTATCTGGGCTCTCGGTCTCGATTGGCGTGAGGACCGTTTCCGCGCGTCCATGGATTTGGGTTATCAAGAAGTCAATCGCGACGCCTCCCAGCCGAACATCACTATCGCGTCTGGCTTGGATATCCCTGATGCTCCTGATGCATCCCGGACGATTGCACAGCCCTGGACTTATGCGGATGATGAGAACCTCTTCGGAACCGCGCGGCTTGAGTACGATGTCACTAATGAGTTGACGCTGTTTAGTAGTTTCGGATTCAGGGAAGGTGAGGAAGAAAATCGCTTCGCCAATCCCACCGTGCGAGCAGCGGATGGCTCCAGCACCGCTTACCGTTTTGACAACACCCGGGAAGACTCGGTGCTCTCAGGAGAAGTCGGGCTGCGTGGAGACTTCTACTTCCAAGGCATGCGTCACCGCCCGAGTGTGGTCTATAATGCTTATTCCCATGAGGAAAAGAATGCCTACGCTTTCTCTGATTTTGGAGGTTTCGCGAACAATATCTACGATCCTTACGAGGTGACCCCTCCCGTGCCGGATGCCTTCGTTGGCGGCGTATTGGGTGACCCTCTCAGGACGCTCAAGACGGAGGTGAGCAGCGTGGCTTTTGCCGATATGGTTTCTCTCTTTGATGAAAAACTCATCCTTCTTGGGGGATTGCGTTATCAGCGTGTGAAGCAAAATAACTATGATGTGAATACCGGAGACCAAATCGATTCCTATGACGAATCGGCATGGACTCCGTCGGTAGGAGCCCTCTACAAGCTCACTCCTGAGCTCGCAATCTACGGCAGCTACATCGAGGGCTTGCAGCGAGGCGATATCGCGCCCACCACCTCCGGGACCAATACGGTCCAAAATGGAGGAGAAGCATTGGAGCCCTACACGACGCAACAATACGAGGTCGGGCTGAAGTATGAATCCGATAACTACGGAGGTTCTCTTGCCCTCTTCCAGAGTGAGAAGCCTGTCGTCGGTCTCGATGATGATTTCGTTTACAAGGAACTCTACGATCAGCGCTACCGCGGCGTTGAGTTGAATGTCTATGGAGAACCTCTCGATGGCTTCCGCATCCTGGGTGGAGTCAGCTTCCTCGACACCGAGCGCAATGGTCTCGAACAAATCGGTTCACCCGACTATCAGTTCAATTTTAATGCCGAGTATGACCTTCCCTTCGCCCCTGGACTGACCTTGGACGGGCGCGTCATTCACACTGCCTCACAGTTCGCCGATGAAGCGAATACGCAGGAGGTCGAGTCCTGGACGCGGTTCGATCTGGGCGCCCGGTATCAGACGACGCTCAATGATCAGCTTGTCACCTTTCGAGCGCGACTTGAGAACGTCGCTGGAGAAGACTATTACGCATCGGTGGGTGGTTTCCCTGGCCGCGGCTACCTCACCTTGGGGCAACCGCGGACGTTGTCGTTGTCGGCTTCCTGGGAGTTCTAACAAGCGCTCGCAACCCCAGGGTTGAAGGCTGCCTTTTATGCGTAAAAAGCTTTGGCAATTGCATTCTGTGGTCGGCTTGTTAGCCGGCCTCGGACTGCTGCTAATCGGTCTAACAGGCAGCCTGCTCATTTTTCATGAAGAGCTTGATCAGCTCTTTTTCTCCCAGCAACATCATGCTGAACCGGTAGGCGCCGGGCGCCTTCCGCTTGATGAGTTAATTGCTCGAGTCGAAGCCGCACATCCTGACAAAGCCGTCACAGGTTGGCATTTCGCCCAAGACGGGTCCAAGGAGGCAGACGGGGTTTATGTGATGCCTTTTGGCACCCGGGAATGGCGCTATCTGACGCTCGATCCCTACCGGGGAATACTCCTCACGCAGCCCAAGCCCCATGGTGAGACGCTGAAAGGCTGGCTACTTTCTTTGCACGAAAGCCTCTTTCTCAAAGACATCGGGCTAGCGATCTCAGGACTCCTTGGAGTTGCTCTCTGCCTTCTTTCGCTTTCCGGAATCATCCTTTATCGACGATTTTGGAAAACTCTCTTTCGCCTCCGATTCCGAGCCAGCTTTCGGATGCTGAGTGCCGACCTCCACCGTTTAGTGGGAGTTTTCTCGGTGATTCCCAATCTCATTCTAGGCATCACCGGGGCCTACTGGAATCTCGGGCATACCATCGAGCATCTTCTCGAGACTGAAGAAGAGCATGCCGCCATCGCTGCTCAGGAGCCCTTGTTTTATGAGAAGCTCTTTGCGCCTGACTTCTCGGTGGAAGCCTTGGTCAGCAAAGCCAACAAGGAGATCCCGGGCTTTCAGACAGCCTTCATTTCATTCCCTTGGGCTCCCGAAGGCCCGTTCACCCTCTGGGGACAGAAGGACACGGCCTCTCCCTTGCGCAACAGCACGGGTTCGTGGGTCTCCTTCGATTCACAAACGGGTGACCCTCTCTCCCACTACGATCTCACCGAACAATCGGCATGGACCCAACTCATCGATAGCTTCGAGCCTCTGCATTTCGGTACTTTTGGCGGTCTGCCCGTTAAGATTTTCTATTCTCTAGCAGGGCTTGGCCCGGGCATCCTCACCTTGAGCGGAACCGCCATCTGGTGGAGCCGCCGGAAGAAGGCTCAGTTGAGAAGGCCTTAGAAGATGAGTAATGGGTAGGAGCGCGATGCTGGTTTCATTATGCGATTTGGCATCGGCGTCCCTGAAGGCGGAGGCTGTTGCTGTCTTTTTCCTTGCTCAGGCCATGCTCAATGCAGGCATTCGTGCAGCGAGAGGACGGCGAAAGCCGTTCCGTAGGGCTTGTGATAGCGGTAGAGGGGGTAGTCGAACCATGAGCCGTCTTTCTCCTGCCGGGCGAGCAGAATAGCGGCTAGCGCTTCCCGGTAGTCGGCCTGCTTCCCGGGGCTCGCTTCCTCGATGCAAAGGCTGGCGTAGTAGTGGCCGAAGTAGTAGAAGTAGCCAGCGACGCCAGCGTGAGACTCGTGGGGAATAGGCCGCTTTCTCCCCATGTCCAGCCATCCTTGTCGATCGGTTAGGCGATTGAGCCAGTGGTCGATGACTTCATGGGTGACTGCTGGGTCTCCCCAAACCCGGAGCGCATAATTGCCGGCTTGGGAGCGCCCGAGGCTACCAGCCAAGCGATTGATAGGGGACATCGCGCCTTGCCGATCGAGCGGAGTGCGTGCGGAGTAAAGGAAGGTCGAATCAGGCTTTCTCTGCAGTCGGGTCGCTCGGAGGGCCCGTTGCACGAGCTCTCTATCGACCTCGACTCCCTGTTCCTGCGCGCGGCGCAGAGCGGTGAGTACGGCGGCATTGACAAAGCTGGCGGAGGGCGCGTCGGGCTTTCTAGTGCTACTGCCGGCGTAGTAGAACCATCCCCCGCCGGGTATCTCGAAGCGCTGCAGGCCGGCCATCAGGTTCCGGATTTCTGCCGCCGCCCATTGCTTCTCCGCTTCGCTCCCTCTCTCCAGATAGCGAGCCAGCACTTGGATGCCATAGCAGTAGGCCCAGATATTCGGCAGGTGATGGGGGTGCGGCCTTCTCAGTTGGGGGAATTCCCGCTCGAGGAAGCTCCGGGCTTTTGTCGTAGAATCGAGATAAGCCTCTTCATCGCGCCATGGGAAGAGGGCCTCCAGGCACATGGCGGTCACCGCGACATCGAAGGACTGGAAGGCTCCGGGTGCGGGGTCTTGATCGACTCCTCCCGTCCATTGGCTTCCACCCCACGAGCCGTCCTCGTTTTGATTGTCCACGAGCCAGCGCAATCCGTTCTCGTAGGAGGTTAGGGCGGCTGATTGCCATTCTTCCCCCTGCAGGCCAGCACAGAGGAAGATGAGGAGGAAGACATGCATGAGAGGCTCCCGGAATGGTCTCCTCTTTCGGGGAAAGAGCAATCTGAATTGAGCAAAGGCTCGGAGCAGGGCCGGATCTTCTCAAGTCGGGAGGAGAGGGGACCTCTCCCTGGCTCTCGTCACTTCCTCACCAGAAAAAAGAAGGTGCCCGGGAGCCGGACACCTTCTTCAAGTTTAACGCGTCACACACCAAGTGAGCTTATCGACGGCGACGGCCGATGAGGCCGACCATCCCAAGAAGGGAGAGCAGCGCGGTACCAGGCTCCGGGATGCTGGTGAAAGTGAAGGTCTCGGTCGAGGTCTGCAGACCATCGGTGACGTGCGTCGCGGAGACGGTCATCGTGACTTCATAGGTTCCGGCCTCGGTGAAGACGATATTGAAGTGGTCGTGGCCACCCGCGCTGCGGGTGAAGGAATCGGAGCCATCGATGCCGTCGGCAGTTGACATTGCGAAGTTGAAGCCGCCCAGGCCATCCGGCTGATAGACGGAAAATTCGCCCGGTCCGACGACGCTGTCGAGGCTGATGGTCACAGGGCCCCAGTCCGCTGCTACCAGTTCCTCGGTGCCAAATCCGACAAAAGGGACGCCGGCGATATCGGCGTCAATCGCCGACTGGGGAAGGAGATAGACGGTGGAACCCGTGGTGGTGCCAATTCCGGACAAAAGGGAAGGATCGGTGGAGTTGATCTGGACGGGATTGTCCATCCAGATGCCGACGGACTCGGCTTCGAATTCGGACTCGCCAATGAGCACACCTCCCACGGTGGCTCCGCTGCCTTCTCCAAGGTGGAGGTGGAAGTGAAGTTCGGGGCCATCGCCCTCGTCCTCATAGCCAACCCCGATGTCGCCGTGGCCACCGGTCCAGAGAGTCGAGGCAGAGCCTGTCGCGACCATCCCGAAGAAAGCGCCGAGAAGGAGGCTGCCCTGCATGAGGTTCGTGTTCATTGTCTTTTTCATGTCGCGACAAATCAATCAAAATGCAAAAATGTCGCAATAGGTAAATGCGGTTAATTTGCGTTATCGTGGTAGTTGAAGCGATAGAACTGGCGGGTGGATTCGCTGTTCTCAATGCGCAGGGAGCGGAGCATGAATCTGGAACGGGCATTCCCTTCCATCTCATAGCCCGTCTCGAAGACTTGCAGGGGGAAGCCGGGATTAGCCGGAGACAGCTCCGACCAGCCGCTCAACAGTGAGGAGTAATCGATGCCGAAGCGGGGCAGCGAGGTATCGAGCGGGTCTTGATAAAGGTCGCGGAAAAAGATGAACTGTGAGTAGCCGTCCCCGTCCTCAGGGAGGATGGTGGCAAGCTCCTCTGAGCGGAAGGGCGAGGCCCCGGCCGCATCCATGAAGTATTCCAGCCAATTCGGATGGCCATCTCCCTCGTAGTCGGCCAGCGGGTCATCAAGGGCATCAGCTGACAGCCCGCTCATGCGAGTTTTGCTATCGGCCCAAGCGGCGTAATCATAGTCCGCCGCCAGATTAACTAGGAAGCGGATCCGCAAGGGCTCCTGTGAGGTGGTGGCTTCTTGGCTGGTCCCCATGGCTTGGAAGCTGAGCCAGTGAATTCCCTCTGCGGTGAAGTCGATGTGACCGCTCAACGTGGTGTCGCCCAGGGAGAGACTATCGGCTTCATCGAGTCCGTTACTGGAATCGTAGTAAGTGATGTCCTCAGCCGTGAAGCTGACGTCGCCAGGTCCCTCGTGGCCCACGAGGCGGAGCTCGACTCCCTCCGGGTAGGAGGTGGCCGCTCCCGAGGCGGCCAAGGTTTCGCTCAAGGCAATCCGGTCTGCGGGCGACCATCCAGCAGCGTCGATGGTGAAGGGGACTTCCCAATTTCCATTCACTTCCTCGCTGACGAGGACCGTGGCCCGACGATCGCCGTAGGCGACGGAGGCGTCTTCGTCTTTGAGCATGAGAGCCCAGTTCCCGGCATCCCCGAGCAACGAGAGGTCACAGCTGGTCACCAGCCCGTCGTGGGGAATCTGGAAGTTGATCGTCTGGCGGATGGAGGTGTCTTCCCCGCTTCTCAGCTGACCATAGGCCTCGAACTCGACGGCATAGCTACCGGGTTGCGTAAAGCCCCAGGCGAAGTGGCTGTGGGCACCAACAGGCAGGATGGGGAGGTCATCATTCTCGTCAATCCCATCCGCGGAATTGAAGTAAACCAGGTTGCCGCCGAAGGCTTCATTCTCCCACAGCGCGAACGCTCCGCCGCGGTCTGGGCCTGTCCCGCTGACGTCCAGCAGACGGATGCCGACGGAGCCTTGGCCGAAGGAAGAGTAATTGTCGCCAACGCGCGATTTGAAGATCTGCGGATCAATGATGATGCGCATCCCGAGGAAGTGATTTCCCTCCTCGAAGCTTTGAGGCAGGAGCCAGAGAGGCTCGCCGACCTCGCCCATGAAGGAGACTGCCGAAGTGATTTCTTTCTTGGAAACCGGAGGAGCGACGATGATGGTGGCCTCCGGATCGAGGCGACGGATTTGACTCCGGTCATTGAAGTCGTTGTTCTGGTTGTAGGAAACTCCCATCCACCAGCCCTCCTCGGGCGTGTAATCGGTATGGAGTTCATAGTGTCCGTAGAGTAGATCCAAGGCCGGAGCTTCAACCGCGAGGCCGAGCACACACCCGATGAGGAGTCTTTTTTTATTGCGAAAATGTTGCATTAAGTGGAAGTGCTCCGAAGTGCGCGGTGTTTTCAAGGCAAAAATTTTTCTCGGGGCCCTCTGCTTTTCTGCGGTTTGGGCGCAAGAGGACGGTGTCTTGGACCTGCTGGAAGTGGGTAATCCCTTCGTTCCGCCCGCTGGCCAATACGATGAGGACGGCACCTATTATCTCGAGGAGATCGAGGTCATCGGCGAGTACATTGAGGAGGAGACGACGGAGCGCATCGAGGTCGGGATCGCGGAGCTGGATGAGACCACGCTCCTACGCTTCGGAGGGCCCTCGGACTCCGTGCTTGCTGGCCAGGAGCTGCAGCGCTCGCTGCGGGCGACCTTGGGCGAGACCCTCGCTTCGCAACCGGGGGTGAGCGCCAGTTCCTATAGTCCGGGCGTTTCCCGGCCGATCATTCGCGGATTTGATGGTGTGCGGGTGCAGACGCTCTTGGATGGCTTGACCTCGATGGACCTCAGCCAGGTGAGTCCGGATCACGGCGTTGCCATTGATACCTTGATGGCTGATGCCATTGAGATCCATCGCGGCCCAGCTTCCCTGCTTTACGGGAACACGGCCATTGGAGGGGCCATCAATACACGCACGCGGCATATCCCGGTCCGCGAGGAGGGGAAGGACTTCGAGTTTGCCAGCGCGAGTGGTCTGGAGAGTCAGGGTGATGGCTGGCATCAGGCGGGGCGGATGCGTTTGCAGGGGGATGGCTGGACCCTGGGAGGCAGCTTCAGCGAGCGGGAGGCGGGTGATATTTCGATTCCCGGTCAGGCGAGGACCGAGCAGTATGATGCCCTCTATCAGCCACGGGTCGCCGTCCCGGGAGTGGGGGAGGTGCCGGTGGAGAATCCTACCGGCGTGTTGCCCAATTCCGCCCATCGATCCTCTTCGCAATCGGTCGGGCTTCTCCTCGGCGATCCAGACTTCCTGACCGTTGGCATCGCGCACAGCCGCTTCGATAATGCTTATGAAGTTCCCTACTACTTCGCGGGGGATTCCACCGACTTCTTCGGCGACGTCGCGGTGGACGCCGAGTTGTCCCGCTCGACGGTCCGCTTTGAGTTCGTCCCCGACGAGGCTGCGGGCTTCATTGACCGCATCTCCCTCCGCCTCGGCACGGGAGACTATCACCATACGGAGAACTTCGAGGGGAGGGACAAGGATGAGGGAACAGACTTCACGGAGACGGAGTTCGAGAAAGAAGCGAATGAGGCTCGCTTCGAAGTCTTCAACGGAACGGAGGACTCCCTCCTGCAAGGAGTGATGGGGGTTCAATACGCGAGCGACCGCTTCCTGGCGACGAGGACCATTGTGCCCTTGCCGACGCCCAGCCGGATCACGACCAATTATGAAAGCGAATCGTGGGGTCTCTTTCTCTATCAGAAGCTACGCTGGGGGAAATGGTCGCTCGAAGGGGGAGTGAGGAGCGACTACTCCGCCGTGCTGGCGAGCGAGGAAGGCGGGGACCCCCTGCAGAGCGAGGGCCGGACGGTTTCCCGCTCGCTTTCACTCGCCTACGAGGAAGAGGATTTGCCGGGTTTGGATCGCCTTCGCGTGGCTTTGACGGGGTCCGACGTCAAGCGTCTGCCTACGCCGACCGAGCGCTATGCTTTCTGGAACAGCACGGCGTTGGGCCGCTTCATTTTCGGTGGCGACCTGGATGGGACCGAGTTGTCGGAGGAAAGCTCGCGGGGCGTGGAGGCTACGCTGCATCTGGAAAGAGGGCCCATCCAGCTCGACTTGGCCGCCTTTTACTATGATTTTAGTAATTTTATCTTCCTGGAAGACCAGCGGACCAGCTTCATCCTCACTGCTGCCTACGTGGAGGCCCCGGCGACGTTCCATGGTTTCGAGTCCTCCCTCTCGGTCGCCTTGCTGGATGATGAGGAGCGGAACCTCGAGCTCCGCCTGCTGGCGGACATGACCAAGGGGCACAACGACCGCCTCGATCAGCCCTTGCCACGGATGCCCACGGCGCGGGTGGGCGCGGAGCTAGTATACACCGGGCCCCGGTGGACGGCCTTCCTAGAGGCTCGTCATTCCTTCGCGCAAACGGAGGTGGCCGAGCTGCCGACGCCCGAGCTGCCGACCGAGGCCTACACGATGGTCAATGCCGGCTTCAGCTACGCCCCTTCCGGGGATCGGGACGAGCTGGAATGTGCCGTCCGGCTGACCAATCTCCTCAATGAGGAAGCGCGTAATCACACCTCCTTCCGCAAGGATACCACCCCGTTACCGGGGCTGGGGGTGAGCACCGAGGTGCGCTGGAAATTTTAATCACTCAAAGACGGTCTCTCCGCCTCGCGTCAGATCCCCATTCGCCCGAGCGCGTAGGAAATCTTACGCAGCAGGGATTCTGCCACCGGGTGCTTGGCCGCGAAGTTCTGCGAGGCTTCTTCCAATTGATCGATCACGGAGTCGCTCTCCGTTTCTTCGGTATTGGATTCGTCGAGCAGGTCCTCGATGCGTTTCTCCAGCTTGGCCAGTTCCGCCCTCGTGGGCTCATCAAGCTCCTTGAGTTCGCGGAGGTCGGCGCGGAGTTGGCGGATTTCTTCGTGCAGGTCGCTCATGGTGGCAATTATGCGCTGGCGGCGGGGTTGCGCGAAAGGAAAATCGCGGGCCCGGAGACCGGAAGGCCGCCGGGCCACGGTGCTTAGAGGCGCTCGATGATAGCAGCGGCCATGGCCTCGGTGTTGACGAGGCTTTCGCCTTCCGCGCCGGTATGGATATCGCCGGTGCGGAAGCCGTCGCCGATGGTCTTGGTGACCGCTTTTTCAATCGCATTGGCCGCCTCGTTCTCACCCAGTGAGTGGCGGAGGAGAAGGGCGAGGGAGAGGATTTGCGCGATGGGATTGGCGATGCCTTGGCCAGCAATATCAGGGGCTGAACCACCGGATGGTTCGTAGAGGCCGAAGTAGAGGCCCTTGTCATTCACCTGACCCAACGAGGCCGAGGGCAACATGCCGAGTGAGCCCGAGATCATGGCCATCTCATCGGAGAGAATGTCGCCAAAGAGGTTCTCGGTGACGAGGACGTCGAAGCTGCCGGGTCGACGGACCAGCTGCATGGCGGCATTATCAACATAGAGATGGTCGAGAGTGATGTCGGGATACTGCTGCGCGATCTCGATGGCGGTCTCCCGCCAAAGGACGGAGGAGGCGAGGACGTTGGCCTTGTCCACTGAGGTCACCCGCTTGTCCCGCGTCTGGGCTGCCTTGAAGGCGACGTGGAGGATGGCTTCAATCTGACCTTTCTCATAAATCATGGTATCGAAGGCGACCGTTTTGCCATCGCGCTCTTCCCGTCCCTTGGGTTGCCCGAAGTAGGCACCACCGATGAGTTCGCGGACGCAGAGGACATCGAAGCCATCGGGAATGAGCTCATTCTTGACAGGTGAGGCGTGGGTCAGCCCGGGAGGGCAAACGCCGGGGCGGAGATTGGCGAAGAGACCGAAGTGCTTGCGGAGGGGAAGGAGGGCACCACGCTCGGGTTGTTCGTCAGGGGGCAGGTTCTCCCACTTGGGGCCGCCCACGGAGCCGAAGAGGATAGCGTCCGCTTGCTCGCAGGCGCGCAGGGTCTGATCAGGAAGGGCCGCGCCGAGTTCGTCGATCCCGGCTCCCCCGACGGGATGGGTCGTGTGGGTGAAGGTGAGGCTGAATTTCTCGCTCACCGCATCAAGAACGCGAAGGGCCTGGTCCATGACCTCGGGGCCGATGCCATCTCCGGGAAGAACTGCTATCGTGTGGGACATGCGAAGGGTGATGGCGGATGGGGCGCAGTTTGGCAATTGAGAATTGATAAGGGAAAGATAAGGCTGGATTGGGTTGAGTTATGGGTGAAATTGTCAGTTCTCGGGAGATTTATGCGGAACCGCAGCGCGTCTACGATGCGTGTCGTAGTATTGATCTCCATGTGAGACTGGCCCGTCCGATTGGTGGACAGGCTCTCGGTGGGAGGACCACCGGTTTGAGCGAGCAGGGGGACGCGACCCACTGGTCGGCGCGATTCTTTGGGATGAAGTTTCGTCTGGAGACCACCATCACGCTGGCGGACCCTCCCTGGGCTCTTGATGAGACGATGACGAGAGGGCTCTTCCGCCAGTTCGGACATCGATACCGCATTCGCTCACTCGATGGTCGGTCGCTTCTTACGGACCGTTTCTACTTCCAATGCCCTGCCGGGTGGCTCGGCCAGCTCGTCGCGAGATGGATACTTCTCCCGAGGCTCCGCCGCGCGCAAGAGGTGCGCATGGATGGGCTGAAGCTGTTTTGTGAGTCGGGGGAGGCTGAGATTGGATAGACGGCAGAGATTGTAATTTCAGAAAATACTGAAACAAAAAGATTGTCATTTGAGCGCGCGGTGGGATGCTGCTTCTCGTGAACGCGCGAAAACTGATTCTTCCCGGTGGCAGTGGATTCTTGGGGCGAACGCTGGCCAAGTGGTTCGCTTCGCGGGATTGGGAGGTGGTGGTCCTGAGCCGCAGAGAAGGAGAGGTTGAGGGCGCGCGGACGGTCGTCTGGGATGGCGTGACGCCGGGCTCTTGGAAGGAAGAGCTGGAAGGTGCGACGGCGGTGGTGAATTTGGCCGGCCGGTCGGTGAATTGTCGGTATCACCGCCGCAATCGGCAGGCCATGATGGCCTCGCGAGTGGACTCGACCCGGGTCTTGGGCGAAGTGATGGCTTCGCTGGCGGAGCCACCTTCCGTTTGGCTGAACTCGAGCACGGCGACCATCTATAGGCATCGCTATGATGCCGCCAATACGGAGAAAGCGGGGCTCTATGGCGCGGAAGTCGAGGCCCGGGATAAATTTTCGCTCGAGGTGGCCCATGCGTGGGAAGGGGCCTTCGAGGAGGCGCTGGAGCGAGCTCAGGCTGGCGGCCGGGTGAGGGGGGTGACGATGAGAACCGCGATGGTTTTTGGGCGAGAGCCGGGCGGCGTCTATGAGACCTTGCATCAGCTGGCGGCAGTCGGATTGGGAGGCAAGATGGGGCACGGGCGGCAATACGTCTCTTGGTTGCATGAGGAGGATTTTTGCCAGGCAATTGACTGGCTTATCAGGCATGAGAGTGCGGAAGGCGTCTATAACCTGACCGCCCCGGAGCCTCTGCCCAATGCGGAGATGATGGCCCTGCTCCGGAAGGCCACCGGACGGGGCTTCGGGCTCCCCGCCTCTCGATGGATGCTCAGGATGGGCGCCTTTCTCCTCCGGACGGAGACTGAGCTGGTGGTGAAGAGCCGCCGTGTGGTGCCGGAGCGCCTGCTTGCGGAGGGCTTCCGCTTCCGCTTCAAGACGATGGAGGAGGCTTTGGCTGACTTGGCCCAGCCTGAAACGCCAGCTCAATCGCGATGATACGGGGTGCCGGCCTGAATGGTGGCAATGCGGTAGAGCTGCTCGGCGAGCATCAGGGTGGCAAGCTCGTGCTGGAGGGTGAGGGGCGAGAGGGCGAGTAATTGGTCGGCGGCCTCGCGCGTCTTTGGCAGGTGGCCATTGGAGGGCCCGATCAGGTAGGAGACCGCCTTGATGCCCGGATCGCCTTGCCAACGGGTCATGAGATCGGCGAATTGGCGGGTGGTGGGCTGGAGGCCGCGCTCGTCGAGAACGACGCGATGCGTGCCAGCGGACGCATCGAGGAGCTTCTGAGCCACCTTTTCGGCTGGCCCATCCTTCAGAGTCTCAAGGGTGTAGTTCCCATAGCGCCGCATTCGTTTGAGGTAATCTTCGATGCCAGCGGCAGCGAAGGAGAGGGCGGGCTTGCCGACAACGAGGATGCGGTGGGTCATCAGGGGAGCTTGGATTTGAAATTCCCCCTTTCCAAGCCAAAGGGGGCCTCGTTAGAGTCCCTCAACGTCGGGGGTCCTTCTTTCGGCGCCAGCAACACCAAAAAACAAACTCATGGAAGTCATCTTATTCATCGTCGCCGTGGTCGGCGTCATCGCACTGGGGATTTGGAAATCGAAGGATGCCGAAGAGGAGGGTCACGGAAGTGACAAGGAAGCGGAGGGTTACTTCCTCGCCGGCCGGGGGCTGACCTGGTGGCTGGTCGGCTTTTCCCTTATTGCGGCCAACATCTCGACCGAGCAATTCGTCGGCATGTCGGGCTCATCCGCCAACTGGCTGGGGATGGCGATTGCTTCCTATGAGTGGATTGCGGCCGTTACCCTGGTGGTGGTGGCTTTCTTCTTCCTGCCCCGCTTCTTGAAGAGCGGGCTCTACACCATTCCCGAGTTTCTCCAATATCGCTTCGATGGGGTAGCCCGGCTGGCGATGGCGATCCCCGCGATTGTTACCCTCGTCCTGGTGACCACTTCGTCGGTCATTTTCTCCGGAGCGAAGTTCGTCTCGGAGTATTACAACGACGTCCCCGTGATCAGCAACCTCACCGCGATGTGCTGGATGATTGCGATTCTGGCGGCCGTTTATGTCTTTATCGGAGGCCTTAAGGCCTGCGCCTGGACGGACCTCATCTGGGGGGCAGCGCTCATCATTGGTGGCGTTGTGGTGATGATCTTTGCCTTCAATAATCTGGCCGAGCGTCCCGCCGCAGAGTTGATCGAGACCAAGGTGGCGAATGCAAATATCACCGAGGCCGACCTCGAAAATGCGGGCGGCTGGGAGCGCTTCATGCTCTTGAACGATGGTAAAGACGGTGAGGCTGTGGCCCGGAATGGAGACAACCTCTCCGGTGGTAAGGTGCACATGGTCCGTCCCAAGGAGGACTCCGATATTCCCTGGACCGCGCTCCTCATCGGGCTCTGGATTCCCAACTTTTTCTACTGGGGGCTTAACCAATACATCGTCCAGCGCACGCTGGGCTCGAAGTCCCTCGCCGAGGGCCAGAAGGGCATCGTCTTCGCGGCTTTCTTGAAGCTCATTATACCGTTCGTCGTGGTCATTCCGGGCATTCTTGCCTTCAACCTCTTCTCCGGTGACCTCCGGGAATCGGCGATGAAGGTGAATACCGCCGCCTTGGAGAATGACCAGGGCAAGACCATTTATACGGTTAAGCCTGCCTTGGTCGAAAACGATCCCGCCATGGCTGCGCAAGCCTATGTTGCGAACGCGACCCTTGCCGGGGTGGACCCGACGCCGCCTGCCAATCTGGAGCCTGCGGCGATGACCCAGGCGATCAACGATTTGGCGGCAGTCGCTGCTGGCAAAGAGCTGGAGGGAGTGAGCTCCACCGAGCTGAAGGGATACGATTATGATGCCGCCTTCCCCGTGCTCGTGCGGAACTTGGTGAAGCCTTATCCTTGGATCTCCTGGTTCGTCCTCGCGGCCCTCTGTGGCGCGGTCATTAGCTCGCTGGCCTCCATGCTGAACTCGGCCTCGACCATTGCTACGATGGACTTGTACTCCAACTTCACCGGCCGCAAGGATCCGGGCCATCTGGTCCAGGTCGGCCGTTATTTCGTGATTGGATTCGTGCTCATTGCGGCACTGGTGGCGCCTTCGCTCAATTCCTTCGACAGCATCTTCGCCTACATTCAGGAGTTCCAGGGATTCATCTCCCCGGGTATCCTCGCCGTCTTCATCCTGGGCTTCTTCTCGCCGCGGACCCCTCGCATCTTCGGGGTGGTGGGCATCCTGACCAATGTTGTGGCCTACGCCGCGCTCAAGTTCTTCCTCGGAGACGCGCTGGTGAACAACGGGCTTTGGTATTCCGATCAAATGGCCTTCCTCGATCGGATGGCGATCTGCTTCTTCCTCGTCCTCATCGTGGGCTGGATCATGACGATGACCAAGCCGCTCGCCAATCCGGTGCAGATGCCGGAAACGACCGAGATCGCGCTCGAGGAGTCCAAGATGGCGAAGATCTGGGGAATCGTGGTCATCGTGCTGACCGTGCTCCTCTACATCATCTTCTGGTAAGAAACCGCGCGAAGACTCAGTTTTCCCAAGTTCAAGCCCGGGCCATGCCGCCCGGGCTTTTTGTTTCCCGGCTGGACCGGATTTTGAGAGCGGATGATTTTAGCGCGTGATGCCGCGTTGGGTCTTGCCGATGAATTCAAGCAGTGCCTGCACCTGGGGATTGGCCGCGTGCTCATGCTCGCCGAGCTTGAGCAGCTGCTGCTCGAAGTTGAGCTCCTTCTTCAGGAAGAGGTGCTTGTAAGCGGTTTTGAGGGAACGAATGTCCTCCTCGGAAAATCCGCGTCGCTGCAATCCGACGAGGTTGAGGCTGCGAGTGTGTGCCGGACTGCCTTCGACAATGGTAAAGGGCGCCACATCCGAGATGATACGGGCGAGCCCGCCGACCATGGCATGCTGACCCACCCGGCAGAATTGATGGATGGCCGCAAGGCCGGAAATGATGGCGTGGTCTTCCACCGTGACGTGCCCCGCGATGGTGGCGTTGTTTGAGAAGATGGTGTGATTGCCCACCTGGCACTCGTGCGCGACGTGGGCGTAGCAAAGGAAGAGGTTGTGGTCGCCGATCCGGGTCACCGTATCCGCACGGGTGCTGCGGTGGACGGTGACGTTCTCGCGGAAGGTGTTGTGATTGCCAATTTCGAGAAAGGTGGGCTCGGATTCATACTTGAGGTCCTGGGTCTTTCCCCCGAGAGCGGCGAAGGGGAAGGCCTCACAATGAGTGCCGATGCGAGTGTTTCGCTCAATGACCACGTGGGAATGGAGGCGGGCATGGTCGCCGAGGGTCACTCCGTCCCCGATCACACAAAAGGGTCCGATCTCACAATGTTCTCCGATTTCAGCCTTGGGGGATATGACGGCAGTGGGATGAATGGCCATGGCAAAGGGAATAGGAGCAGGGAATGGGGCCTTTCCGGAAGACGTTTTGTGTCAGTTGTTCCGGTGACGGGAGAAAAGATGTGACTTGGGGTGCGAAGTTCTAATCTCAATGGTTCAACACCGTAACCCACAAAACAGATGCTCAAGGAATTCAAGGAATTTGCCTTCAAAGGCAATCTCGTCGACATGGCTGTCGGCTTCATTCTCGGTGGCGGCTTTGCCACCGTCGTCAAGTCGTTGGTTGATAACGTGATCATGCCCCCTCTAGGGAAAATGATTGCCCAAGTCGACTTTTCGAAATGGAAGGTTGTGCTCCAGCCGGGGGTGAAGGCCATCGAGGAGGTGAAGTCCGAGGACGGCACGGTCATCACAGCTGCCGTGGCAGAGGTTCCCGAGGTGGCCATCAATCACGGCCAGTTCATCCAAGACTTCATCTCATTCTCCCTCTTGGCGTTCGTCGTCTTCATTGTGGTGAAGAAGGTGATTGAGGGGATGAAGAAAGAGGAAGAGAAGGCCCCGGCTGAGCCTCCCAAGCAAGAGGTTCTACTCGAGGAAATTCGCGACCTGCTCAAGAAGCAAGCCTGACTATTTTGACTGCTGGATAATAGGAATACTGACTGGAGCGGGCTTCGGCCCGCTCCTTTTTTTTAGGAAGTTGTTAAGTTGTTAAGTTGTTAAGTTGTTAAGTTGTTAAGTTGTTAAGTGGGGAAGTGGGGAAGTGGGGAAGTGGGGAAGTGG
>JAUTCR010000006.1 GCA_030673895.1 Verrucomicrobiota bacterium JB023 | reverse complement strand
TGAAAAACGCTACCTCAAGGCACTCGAGAAATCAGGAAGCCCGCTCCTGAAAACCATTGAGGCTATCAGGAAAACCCACCCCAAACTCTGTGAACAATTTACCTAAAAATCACTTGTCAGTTGGCCTCAGTGGTTTGTTCTGCTTTGTTAGTTTCACAAGTTGCTTTTGAATCCTCTTGTCCTGCTTCTTAACGAGACCAACCTTCGGGTGGTACCGAAATCCCGAGTGTTCTTGCCCCGCTGCCTCAAGTGCTCGACCTGCAAATGCGCTTGCGGAGCCTAGGTCGCCGTCATGCTCACTGATAATGGCCAACGCTGAATTCCATCTGTAGTGATCAACGGGGAACATCAGGCGCTCCGCATGCGTGCGAAGTATCTGATCAGCCTCTAAGTAAAGATCTCGGCGCTCGTTCGCGACGATGAACGTTGGGAAATCCAAATACCCTTGGGTCGGCGCGGATGAACTCGCTTCCTCTTGCTCAAGAACCTTCCGAAACCATGGGATCGCTTCATCCGGTCTGCCCAGCGCAATAAGACAGTGAGCCTTCTGAAGGTATGTCTGCGCGAGTTCGAAGGGCTCCGGATACTCCTCAATCACCATGTCGAGAAGACGAAGCGCAGTCTCAGGATACTTGTCGTCTAGGTAGGTTGCCTGAATCCGGAGATACTGTGCCTTGTGGAATTGTCCGCGTGATCTCTTCAGACGTGCGAAGAACTCGGTCTCGTCCTCCTGAGACCATGTCGTTCGTCGAAACCAATCATCGCGAGCCATTTTTGAGCAGAACAAGTTATTTAAGAGAAAACTCTTAAATAAGAAGTTTTCAAGCGAGATTCTGGGACGAGGAAGCTGTGTTGTCAAAGTCGATTCGGCGTTCTGTTCCATCAATGTCCTCAGAAGGATAAACTAAGTGTTGCTTAGTTTCTTCGTCTTGTGAGTTGCTGAGCCTGTTGTGGCCTCTTGTGTGCAATTCTTCGTTTTTTGTCTTGGCTCGCTGCTCCGGCTGCTCTCGAGGTTCCCTGTCTGATCGGTCTCGATGATTAATGCGCGGGTCCTCGGTAAGCAGGGAAAGGAAAAGGGGGTGTCGTGAGTTGGGACGAGATTGGGCACAGCGTCGAAAGTACTGCGAAAAAGAAGCCAAGTTATCCTCGGATGCTGCTGAAAGGAGGGGGCTGGCTCCAAAGGAGTGAGTTATCCAGAGGAATCTCTCTTCGCTTGTTCGGGTCAACGGGCAAACCCGGGAGTCAAGCACGGGGCGTCTCACGGCTGATCCGGAAGGAGGGTGCTGTCGGGTAGTTCGATGGTCTTAAGCCGCGAGCTTTCGCCTTTGCGCAGGCAGATTTGCGATTTGGGAAGGTTGAGTTCTTTGGCGAGAAAGGCGATGAGGGCCTTGTTTGCTTTGCCGTCGACTGGGGGCGCGGTGATCTGGATGCGGAGATGGCGGCCTGCTTCGGGGTGATCGGCCCAGCCCTTGATCTGATTTGATTTCGCATTGGGAGTGACCTTGACGCGCAACTGCATGACTGGGAGGAAAATGAAAGATTGTGGTAGGAGGATTTGATGCTTAGTTCTCCTCCCGATGAAAGGTCTTTTGATGATTCTCGCTGCGATGGGGCTTGCTAGTTGTGCGGTGGAAGAAGAGCGCAAGCCTGTCTTGCCTGAGAGCGCTGAAAGCGAGCTTCCCTGGAACCGGATGCAACCCGGCGAAGGCCAGGGCATGTTCGGTGCCATGCAGAGCCGCTAAGGACTCGCTCTCGCCCTCATTAGAGCATTGTCCGCCAAGCTTGTTGAGCAGTGGACGTTTCTCAATAGCTGCCGCCCAAGGCGAGCAGGAGGTCGAGGTGGTTCTGCAATCGCTGGTTGCGAAGCGAAATCAGGGTCGAGCGGGCGGAAAGCGCCCGGCGCTGAGCCTCGAGGACTTCCAGAATCCCTGAGCCATCTGAGGCGGCAATGCCTTCGACAAAGTCGCGCTCGGCTTGTCGCTCGGCCAAGATGGCCTGATTGGTCTCCTTCTCGAGGAATTCCTCCTGCTGGGCCAGCGATTGTGCGGTATCGAGAGCGGATTCGACTTCATTAAGCGCCTCCAGGACGTCCCGGGTATAGAGCTTCAGCTGGGCTTGGTTGCTATAGACGGCAGACCTTGCTTGGGCGGATAGTCGTCCTCCGGAGAAGAGGGTTTGGCCGACAGAGGCTGCCAAGGAGCTGGCGAGCTCGGAGGGGTCAAGCAATTGCGAGAGCTCGGAGGAGCTGGTTCCGGAGGAGGCACTTAGAGAAAAATCAGGGAGAAGATTTTTTCGCGAAGCGTCTGCACGTTTCGCTGAGGCGAAGAGGTCCGCGCGCCGAGAGGCGAGGTCGGGGCGGCGCTCGAGAAGCGAGGAGGGAAGCCCGGCCGGGATATCGAGGTCTGGATCGGGGAGGGTCGAGCGCGACAGGATGCGGGCATCAGGATAGGTGCCCAGCAGTAATTGCAGGGAGCGGGCGGCCTCATTGCGGGAGAGACGGCGGGAGGCCAGAGAGCGTTGCGCGGAGGCGACGTTGTTGCGGCCGAAGTTGACATCGATGGCGCGGAGGGTGCCGGCCTGGTAGCCTCGCTCGATGATGCGGTAGTTTTCCTCGTAGGATTCCAGGGTTTGCTCGGCCAAGGTGAGCTGCTGCTGAGCGGTGATGAGGTTCAGGTAAGCCTTGGCTGTATTGGCGGCCAGGGAAAGGCGGGCGGAGCGGAAATCGGCTACCGCAGCTTGGAAATCCGCGAAGGAGGCGGCCTCAAGGTCGCGCAGGCGGCCCCAGACATCGGGCTCCCAGGAGGCATTGAGCGAGAGGCTATAGGAGTCCGCGTTCTCTCCATCGGCGCGTGAGAGGGAGGAGCGCCCGCTGGCGGAGAGGGAGGGGAGGCGAGCGGCCCGCGCGGTGATGGTGCCCTCGCGCACGCTCTTGAGGTTGGCTGCGGTGGCTTGCAGATTGGGATTATTGGCCAAGGCCTCCCGGACGACTGAGCTGAGTGCGGGATCACGAAAGGAGGAAAGCCAGCCGGTAGCAATCTGCTGATTCTGGCGTGAGGAGGCGGCGGCGAAGGTGGCGGGAAGGTCGAAGGTGGTGGTGGCCACCGGACGCTCGCCGATCGATTGGCAAGACGCGATTGACAGCGCGGTGGCGGCCAGGATTTTGCGGCAGGTTTCCGGCGATATGATTTGCATTTTCGCGTTGATCGGGCAGATACGAGGGCTGTGTTCCCTTCGTTTCATCAAAAATCCCAGAACCTGATTCTTCTCCTCATTTTCGCCTCTTGGTCTCTCGTCTTTTCCGCAGATTCGCCTGCTCAGGAGGGTATTGGTGAGACCGGGCAGGAGGCTGCCGCCGGGGTTGGAGAAGGCGCGGTAATCGAGGCTGAGGCGAGTCCGGGGGCGGCCCAGGCCCCCCCCGAGGATGAGGCTCCTGCCGATGAGGCCAAGGAGGAGGCGGCTGAGGAAGCGCGCGACCGGGAGGCTCCTACCGAGAGCGGCCAGAAGCAAGTCTATGGCTGGAAGGAGTGGGTCCGCATCGGCACCAAGGCCGATCTGATGCGGGCAAAGCTGGATAGCGGGGCGCGCACCTCTTCCCTCCATGCCGAGGGCATCGAGGAATTCGAGCGGGATGGACGGCAGTGGGTGCAGTTCGTTCTGCTGCATCCCAATCAGCCGGACTCAAAGCGGGTGCTGATCAAGGCTCCCGTCGAGCGTATCGCCAAGGTGAAGAATACCGATGGGACGCTGGAGCGGCGTTTTGTCGTGGAGTTGAATTTCCAGATTGGGAAACGGCAGATGCGAGAGGAGTTCACCCTGAACGATCGGACCGGATTGACCTGCCCGGTGCTGATTGGCCGCAATGCTCTTCGCCACATGGGTTACCTGGATTGCAGCCGGGTCGATTTGGCGGAAAAGACCCTCTTGAAGTGAGGTCAGTATGAAAAGAAAAAGTGCCCTCTTGTGGGTGGTGGTTTTGGCTCTCTTTGGCACCGCCCTCTATCTGTCAATCTACAAGCGATACCAGCTGGGGATTCCCTTCTTCCCCGGCGATAAGGTGGAGAGCTGGGTGGTGGAGGCGCAGGTGCGCTTCCAAGCTGAGGGGCGTCCTGTCCGGGTGGAGTTGGCTTTGCCAGACTTCGAGGTGCCGGACCTCCCACGGCAGCAAGTGGCCTCAGAAGGCTATGGGTATACCGAGGTGGTCGAGCGAGGTCAGAGCCGCATCGGGCGATGGAGCGCGCGGAATCGGAGCGGCTTGCAAAATCTCTACTATCAGATCCATGTCCGGGAGGAGCTGCTGCTCTCGACTCGCGAACAACGCGGGGAAGCCAGCGCGATGCAAGCAATGCCAATTGGCGGGGCCAACTCCGTCATTGCCGCTGCTAATCGTCTGTTGGACGAGTGTCGCGACTTGTCCTCGGATGCCGAGACCTTTGTCGCCCAGTTGACTGCTCGTCTGTGGGGGGAGATCACTTCCCAGGACGCGGCCATTCTCAAGCGCTCCTACCAGAAGCGCTACGGTGATGGGTGGGGGCAGATCCTTCTCACCGAGCTCCTGGCTGCCGAGGCCATCCCCACTCGCCGAGCTTGGGGGGTGATCCTCAATGACGAGCTGGGGCCGCAACGGCCGATCGAGATGGTCGAGTATTATGATGGCTACTTTTGGCGCTCCTCGGAGAGCTCGCCCGCCCGTGAGCCCGGCAAACTCGCCGTCTGGGCCAGGGGAGATGCTCTCTTGGATGTCCGTGGGGGAAGAAGCTCGGAAGTGTTCTTCTTTGTGGAGAAGAATGTGGCTCCGCTTGAAGCGACCCTCTCACTGCAGGATGCGCCCTTCTGGGTTGGCACCATCGCATCGTTACCGGTGAAGGAGAGGAACGTCTTCCGCTACATTTCGCTCATCCCGGTGGGCGCATTCGTGATTGTGGTGCTTCGCAATCTGGTCGGCCTCTCAATGCTGGGGACCTTCATGCCCGTTCTTCTGTCGCTCTCCTTTCTGGAGATTCCGCTGCGGCCGGCCCTGGTGATGTTCGCCTTGATCCTGGCGGCAGGCTTGTCCTTCCGTTTCTTCCTAACAAAGCTCAATCTCCTCGTCGTCCCCAGGGTGGCGGCTTGTGTGGTGGTCGTGACCTTGCTGATGATCGCGCTGGGATTGATCAGCTTTAAGCTCGGCATGATGGATGGCCTGCGGGTGACGGTCTTCCCCATGATTGTCTTGGCCTGGACGATCGAGCGAATGTCCTTGCTCTGGGATGAGGAAGGGGCTTCCGCAGCTCTTTGGCAAGTCGCGGGGAGCTTGGCGGCAGCCCTTGCGGCTTACCTCATCATGATCATTCGTGAGGTGAATTATTGGGCACAGTATTTTCCGGAGCTGCTTCTCCTACTGCTCGCGGGTATTCTCTTGATAGGGCGTTACACGGGCTATCGTGCCAGCGAGTTGATTCGATTCCGGAGCTTTGTAGGAAAATGAAGCGTAGGTGGTGGCATCGATGGTTAGTGACTCCCGGCGAGCTGAGCAAGCTCGGCGTCGTCGGGCTGAATGCTCGCAATGGCCGTTATCTTCTCCCGAACAATCCGAGGCGTCTTTACCGCTCGGTTGACGACAAGGTGAGGACGAAGGAACTCGCATTCGAGATGGGGCTTCCCACTCCGAAGCTCTACGGAACCTTTAGTAGTCCGGGTGAATTGCGCCACATTGGCAAGCTGCTGGATGAGCATGAGTCGTTCGTCATCAAGCCTGCCCGCGGGAGCGGGGGCAAGGGGGTGCTGGTGGTCACGGGTCGCAAGGGGGACTTCTTTTTAAAAGGGAGTGGCAGCTCCCTGACATTGAGCGATGTCCGCTTCCATGCGGATAATATCCTGGGAGGACTCTTCAGCCTCGGCGGGCGGCGTGATGTGGCCATGGTGGAGCAATTCATCCAATGCTCCCAAGATGTCATGGGTCTGAGCTATCGGGGAGCGCCGGATATCCGCGTGGTGATGCTCCACGGCTACCCTGTGATGGCGATGCTACGTCTGGCGACGAAGGAATCCGATGGGCGGGCGAACCTCCATCAGGGCGCCATCGGGGTCGGTATCGATCTGGAGACTGGGCTCTCCCACCACGCGGTATGTCACGGTCGTCCCGTTGAGATACATCCGGACCTCGACTGCCCGCTCATCGGTCAGCAAATTCCGCAATGGGAGCTGGTCCTCAAGTTGGCCGCTCTCTGCTACGAGATGACCGGGCTGGGCTATCTCGGGGCGGATATCATGATCGGATGCCAGACAGGCCCCATGCTCATCGAGGTCAATGCGAGGCCCGGGCTCGCCATCCAGCTGGCGAATGCGGAGGGTCTGCGGCGGCGCTTCGAGCGGGTGCAGGAAGAAGCCATGCGCATGAAGGGAAGTGCCTCTGTGGAGGAGCGCATCGAGTTCTCCCGGCATGTCCTCACGCCCTTCGCCAAGGAGAGAAAAGAAAAGGCGCTATCCTCGCTGGGAGGATAACGCCGGTAAAAAAAAAGGCAGGCAGCCTTACATCATGCCTAGCTTCATCTTGCCCTCATCGGAGATCATGTCCTGGTTCCAGGCAGGATCCCAGACGAGTTCGACGTTGGCTTCCTCGATATTGTCGAGGGTCATGATGCGGGCTTGGGCATCGGCGGCGATGACGGGGCCCATCCCGCAGCCGGGCGCGGTGAGGGTCATCTTCACAGCCACTTTGACGTTCTCGGGGTCGGTCTCGTCGAGCGAGCAATCATACACCAGCCCCAGATTGACGATGTCGACGGGGATCTCTGGATCGTAAACTTGCTTGAGCTGGTGCCAGACCTGCTCCTCGAGGGTGGCATTGGCCAGCTTCTCCGCTTCTTCGGCTTTCTTCTCCTTATCGGCTTCATCTACGCCGAGGGCATCGGCATCATTGGAGGAGATGCGGGCCAAGCCGGCTGAGGTTGCCACCGTGTAGGTGCCACCCAGGGTCTGGGTGATGACGACGGGCGTGCCGGCGGGCAGGGTGATGGAGTCACCGGATGGGATCTGGATAGCTTGGACTTCCCGGGCGAGGGCAATTTCTTCGTTCATGTGAGTCTTCTTCTGTTTGCTTGAGGATGAGGGGATGGGCGAGCGTTTTTCAGCTCACCGGGCTTAGCTCTCCAAGGGAACAATGCGGATGGAGCCCTTGGGTTTGGCTTGATTGATAGAGGAGGCAAGCGTCTCGCCGCTCGCCGGGGCAGGAGTTGCGGGAGCGCTCCCATCGAGGGCGTTCTTGAGTGCATTCTCGACCAATTGACCGCAGTGGATCTTCATCGGGGGGAGGGGACCGAGGTCGCCCGTAAGTTCGTCCGGCTTCAGGCTGGCGGCCTCTTCCGCAGTTTTTCCCTTGAGGAGCTGGGTCGCCATCGAGGCGACAGCGATGGCCGTCTGGCAGCCGAAGGCCTGGAAGGAGGCGCGGTCGATGACCTTCTTGCCGTCCTTGTCTGTAAATTTTAGCCACATCCTGACCATGTCTCCGCAATCGGGAGAGCCAACGGTCCCGACCGAGTCGGCATCCGGCATCTCGCCGACGTTTTGGGGATTGGACAGGGCTGCGCGGGCTTTGTCCTCGAAATCGCTCATGGCGGGAAGGTAAGGGAGTTTGACGAATTGAAAATTGAAAATTAGGGCAAGGTCCCAAGAATAGGATGTCGTCTTTTGACCGAAAAGGCACTGACTATTTCGGGTATTGTCAAAAAGCGGAATTGTTGGTTTGGTCGGGCGAATGACCTTTGTGCCATACTGTGCCGCCAACCTGGAAGGAGTCTCAAATCTCTTCGCCATTGAGGGCGAATTTCTTCGCGCGGAAGAAGTGGAAACCGGGCTGATCAACACCACGTGGCTGGTCACCTACGAGCGCGATTGTGGCGAGCAGAACCGCTACATTCTCCAGCGAATCAATGAGACTGTCTTCGGCGAGCCGCTTGAGGTGATGCGTAATGTGGAGTGCGTGACGCGGCACATCAACTGGAAGGTGCTACGGGTCAAGAAGGATGCCGGGGGCCATACGCTCAATCTCTATCCCGGGCGGGGTGGCAAGAGTTTCGTCCAGGACCCGGGGGGTGGCATCTGGCGTTGCTACAACTTTATCGAGGGATGTCGCACCTACGACGTGGTGGAAAATACGCGGCAGGCCTATCAAGCGGCTCACGCCTTTGGAGCCTTTCAGGATTTGGTGAGTGACTTGGCTCCCGATGAGATTGTGGAAGTGATTCCGGACTTCCACAATACACCCAAGCGCTTTGAGCAGCTGATGGAGATCGTGAAGAAGGATCCCGTGGGCCGCGCGGGTGAAGTCCGGCCGGAGCTCGACTTCATCTGCGATCTGGAGCGGGACATGAGTCGCCTGGTGCGCCGCTACCGCGAGGGACGGCTGCCTCTTCGCGTCACTCATAATGATACCAAGATCAACAACGTCCTCTTCGACATCGAGACCGATCAGGCGGTCTGCGTGATCGATTTGGACACGGTGATGCCCGGGCTTTCGCTTTATGACTTTGGTGATCTGGTTCGTACGGCGGTCAATCCTGCCGAGGAGGATGAGCGCGATCTTGACCGCGTTCAGATGCGGATGCCGATCTTTGAGGCTCTGGTGGAGGGATTCCTCAATTCCGCAGGGGCGGTTTTGACTGATGAGGAGGTGTCGCTTTTGGCTCAGTCGGGCAAGGTGATCGCGCTCGAGCTGGGCATGCGCTTCCTTGCTGATTATTTGAATGGGGATAACTACTTCCGCACCAGGCGGGAGGGGCAGAATCTCGACCGCGCTCGCACCCAGCTTAAGCTCGCTGAGAAAATTGATGGGAGCCAGGACGAGATGGAAGCCTTCGTCAAAAAGGTTGCCCAGCGATGAGCTTGCGTCGCAGCCTGTTGCGAGCTGAGGTGAGTGGGGGTCTTCGTGGAGCGGGCCTTCTGCTTTATCGTAGGAAGGTCACTTTGGCTTGAATGGCGGATGCCTCCGCGAGGCATCCCTACCGACCGCTTGATGGGCGGGGGCTTCCTGCCGGCGTTGGTCCATCCTCTACCGGTCCTTTTGGAAGCAGGTGATTACTTAATCGTCATCAGGAGGGCGCGATGGTCGGAGGCGGTTCGCCAGTCCTCATGATCCACGATGTAGGAGTTCTCCCCGTCGATGAGCGCCCGAAGATTGCGGGTATGCAGGATGTAGTCGAAGCGAGAGTAAACGTCTTGGTAGTTCCAGAAATGCGTCCAAAGTTCGCCCCGTGAGTCGGTAAAATAATAGTCCGCCAAGTGATTGCGGGCCTTGTAATGCCCTTTGAGAATGGAGAGGGACTTCGTCTTGATGGTGTCGTTGAAGTCGCCATACACGAGGAGCATCTCATCAGGATTCTGCGCGAGAATTTGCTCGGCATGGTCGCGAACCAATTGGGCTTCGCTCTGTCGGATGAGCTCCTGGTCGGCGTCTTTAATTTCCCGCTTGGACTTGAGGTGGCAGCCGACGAAGCGGAGCTTGCGGTCACCGGTATCGACGGTGGCATCCAGCAGGCCGCGGCGCAGCCCCCAGGTGATGCCTTGCAGCTCATAACTGAGGTTGTCTTGGGAATTGGTGGCGGTGATGGGGAAACGGGAAAGCAGGCCGAGGCAGCGGGTGCCGTCCGAGCCGCAAATGTGCTCGGCGTGGGCCAAGGGGAGTCCTGCTTCCTTCAATCGCTCTTGCAAATCCATCAGGTCGGCCCGGGAGCCGATTTCGCAAACCCCGAGGACATCGGGACGTTCGGCGACGATGATCTTCACAAGCGCGGCCTTTTCTTCCTCCGGCTTAGGCGCCTCGGTCTGGCCTCGTCTCATCGTCAGGTAGTTATAGACGTTGTAGGCCATGAAGCGAACGCCCTCGCCCTCAATCGGGGAGGGGGCTTCTTTCTTCTCAGGCTCGACCGGCTGCTGCTCGGTAGCGGGCGCCTCGGCTGGTGGGGGAGAAGTGGCCTCCGTCCAGTCCGGAGTTTGAGCTGGCTCGGCCTTGCAAGCTCCGAGCAGGAGCATGAAAAAAAACGCGCCAACCAAGCGGGGCGCGTTCTTAGAGAAAATCGGATGGCGGTGGTTCATTTAGCTTTCGCGGGATTGGGATTCAGCGGGAGCAGGCGCTCTCTCTTCGTCCTTCTTCTTGGCCTTAGGCTCGTCATCCATAGCCTCGCTTTCGGCGGTCATGATTTCGCGCTCGAATTCGTCGCGGGCTTTCTTGAATTCACCCATCGACTTGCCGAGGCCGCGAGCAAGTTCGGGGATCTTCTTGGCGCCAAAAAGAAGCAGCACGATCAGGAAGATGATCATGACTTCCTGGCCGCCGAGGCCGCCAATGAATGCAGGAATGTTCATGTGGATAAAGTAGGGTGTGGCCATCTCGTTTGCAAAACAATTAACGACGAGCTCGTTCGGCTTCTTTCGGCCCGCTCCGGGGATTCCGGACCACAAGGGGGCGGCTCAGACCTTGGCCTTCAGCCATTGACCCTGAAAATGCAGGCGGGAAAAGAGAATGGCCTGGGTGATGATGTCCATGAACATCACGATCCAGATGCCGGTGAGATTCATGCCGAAGTAGGTGACCCCGATGGGGACGACGAGGACGCGGTAAAAGATCATCGAGGAGAAGGCGTAGCGCATCACCAGCTTGGTGGCTCCGGCGCCCCGCATGGTGGTCTTCATGACCAGACAGGTGGCGAGGAAAGGCTGGGAAAGGCCGCAAAGGAAGAGAAGTGGACTGGAGAGGTCCTTGAATAGCTCGGAATCAGGTCCCTCGGGCACGATGAGGCCGATCAGCTCGCGCGGCCAGACGAGGAAGAGAATGCCGAGCAGGCCCATGAAGGTGGCTGCGTAGCGCCAGCAGAGCCGTGCCGTCTTGGCTGCCATTTCTGGATTTTGCGCGCCCAGATACTGCCCGACGAGGGCGGCCCCCGCAGTACCGATGGCGAATCCGGGCAAGAAACTCATCGACTCCACACGAATCGCGATCATGTGGGCACCGAGTGTCCCATCCTGCGGCAGACCGGAGATGAAGGAGACCATGACCGCCTGGATCAGCCACATGCCGCCCATCTCCATGGCCTGGGGGATGCCGACCTTGATGATCCGCTGGATTATTTCCCGCTCCGGAAGTAGGCGGCATCCGCGCAGAGAGAGCACGAGATTCTCCCCATCCTCGGCCCGACGGTGGAAGAAGAGGTAAGTGAGCATGAGGAAGGCTCCCGAGGCCCAGCCGAAGAGGGTGCCCAGGGCGAGACCTTGCACGCCCCGGCCGCCCCAGTCACCGGGGCCGAAGACGAAGAGCCAGCTCAGGCTGGCATTGACGAGATTGACCACCACCATCGCGAAGAACGGGGTGCGGGTATCGCCACTGCCGCGCAGGGCATTGGAGGCCGCGAACATGATGCCGATGAGGGGAGCGCTCCACACGAGGGTGCCGAGATAGGCCATCGCCTGGCGACCGCTCTCTCCATCGAGCCCAAAGGCCCGGATAATCGTCGGGAGGAGAAGAAAGATGAGGGTGGAGACGACCAGGCCGGTGCCGAGGCCGAGGATCAGCCCCTGCGCCAAGCCCCGCTTGGCCAAGGGGCGGTCGTTCGCCCCTGTGGCGCGCGAGACGAGAGCCATGACTCCGGTGCCTACCGAGCTCTGCAGAATCATCAGGAGCCAGGCGGTGTAGCCTCCCAGCCCCATCGCATCCAGCATGGCCACGCGGAGGTCGCCCTCCGCCATGCGACCGGTGAGCACGAGGTCCACGGTGGCGACGAGAAATCCCAGCACCTGCTCAAGAAAGGGCCAGAGGGCGAGGGAGACCACTTGGCGCCGCAGGGTCCAATTCCTCATCCTCCCGGGCAGCTGGCCCCGGGAGCGGGCCTTGGCTTCAATGCTGACTCCCGGTCGCGACATGGCTCTGCTTAACAACTCAGGGACACTCGGCCATTTTCTTTTTTCCCCATTCGTGCCACCTTACGGGGGTGACCTTGCCTGATAAATCCCAATGGCCCGCCTTGCGAGCAGCGCTGGGGGTGCTCCTGGCCTTCTCCGGCCTCTATTTGCTGATCTTTTTGCTAGGCTTTCTCCCCAAGCCGATTGGCATCGTCTTCGCGCTCATCCGTGGATGGCTGATGACGCCGCTCATCATGGAGCCGCTCCTCTTCATCATGGGGCTCTTTGCGATTCTGATTCTCAATGACTACCGCCGGAGGAAGGTTGGGCCGGAGCTTGTTTATCTCGAAGCCGTCGAAGGGCCCGAGGCCACTCGCCTGCCGGCAGGGTCACGCTCGGTGACCTTCACGGAAGAACCAGCGAAGCCCTCGGGTGACGAGATGCTCGCGGCCATCGAGGGCGCTCTGGATATGAACGATGACGACTTGGCCGCGCGGCTCTTGTTCGAGCTGTCCCCGGAGGAACTTGAGAGCCGGGAAGTCCTCCAGCAGAGGCTTCGCTTGGCTCATTTGCGCTCCGACCCGAACCAAGTGCGGGGAGTTCTGGCGAAACTGCGTGAGCTCGATAAGCAGAAAAACTAGGGCGGCGCTCGCCTGCGGATGAATTGTCATCCAGTCCTTGGCTAAGGCTTGCTGTCTGCGGCTTTTTAACGGAAGAAATTGGGCGTGAAGGAGCATCTACTCACCGCCATGAAGGGCTTTGCCATGGGAGCAGCCAATGTCATCCCGGGCGTCTCCGGCGGCACCATCGCGTTCATCACCGGAATCTATGAGCGCCTCATTCGGGCGCTCAAAAGCTTTGATGCCGAGACGGCCAAACTCGCCTTGAGCGGCCAGTTCAAGGCCGCTGCCGAGCGCGTTGACCTGTGGTTCCTCTCGTCGCTCGGGATCGGCGCGGTGCTCAGCTTACTCACCTTGGCCAAGGTGCTGAAGGCGGGATTCGAGAATTACCCCCTGCAGGTCTGGGCCTTCTTTTTCGGCCTCATCGCCGCGTCCATCCCCTTGGTGGGCAAGATGATCTGTAAGTGGAGCGGGCGCACCATCGCGCTGGCTCTGCTGGGCTGTGCGATTGCGGTGGTCCTCGTTTTCCTTCGTCCAGCGCAGGAGAACACCAACGTTATCTACCTCGGCCTTTGCGGGGTGGTCGCGGTCTGCAGCATGATCATTCCGGGGCTGAGTGGCTCGTTCGTTCTTGTTCTGATGGGGAATTATAAGCTCATCATGCTGGATTCCATCAGTTCGCTTTCTGAGCTGAAGCTGGGTGAAGCCCTGCCCATCCTCATCCCGGTCGGCATCGGGGCGGTGGTGGGGCTGATTGCTCTTTCGCGGTTCCTGACCTGGCTCTTCAAGCATTTCCATGACGAGGCGGTCGGGATGATTACCGGCTTTGTTGTCGGTTCCCTGGTCGTGATTTGGCCTTGGAAGGAAGAGATGCCAGCTCGCAATGACGGGGGGCACTTGCTAGTGAAGACCGAGGAACGCGCCCTGGAAGCCCGCCCGGGCACTCTCGCCGAGGTCAAGGCGGGGCTCGTCGGGGACGAAGAACTCGTCGTCGAAGGCTACGGTAACTGGAGCCTGCCGCACCTCGGCAGCGGTGGGGACTGGGTGGCCATCGTCGCCATCATTGCGGGGGCGCTCCTGATTCTCGGCGTCGAGATTCTTTCCCGCAAGCTGGAGCCCGAGGAAGAGGAGAAAGCGGGGTGAATGAGGCCCGTTGCCAACCTGACAATGGGTTGGCAACGAGCAAGAAAGGCGGCGTCACAGCTCGTAGAGCGAGCCTTGGAATTCGCGGACTTGAACGCCCGACCCGGTGGGAAGTTCCGCTCTGAGAATCACGATGCGCGCGGGCGCGAGATCGGGCACTCCCAAGGTGATCGTTTGACCGTCCTCCGAGACTTCCAAGGTCTCGATAGCTATCGGGTTCTCGTCTTTCAGCTTGGAGCCGTAGCGCGCCGAGCGCTCGATCGAGTAGGTGGTGAGGGTGATATCGGCGGGCTTGAGCTCGGAGCCTTCAATGGCATCGCTCAAGGTGAAGGAGAGTTTGCCGGGGGCGGTCTCGATCCCCGTCAGGCTATACGAAGGGTGCTCCGTCGGGGTGATGCGGAAGAGTCCTCCCCATTCCGTCCGATTACTTCCCCAGCCGAAGAGACCGCAGGCGAATAGCGAGTGGTCGGAGGGATGAAACTCCCCCCGCATGATGCCGGTGGGGAAGGGTGGGAGATCGAGTCGCTGAGTGAAGCCCTGCAAGACGTCGCCCTTTTCCTCATTCGCGATGATCATGAGATGGCCCCGACCGTAGCCAAAGTAGCCCAGCTTGGAATTGAGGTTGCCCCAGCCCTCCGCCGGGAAGCGAAAAACCTCGGAAGGTGAATTCGAGAAGCTCTTTTGCGCCCAGATCATGGGCTCCTCCATGTCGTCATCGGAGGCTGAGATTTGTGTGTTGTCGTGCCAGGCCAGCATGTTGCCGTGGAAACCGCCGAGCTTGACCCGGAGGATCTTGTTCTGTGGGTTCCAAAAGCCCTCTTGGTCGGTGAGCCAAATGGTCTCGTCATCTTCGACGAACATGCCGTTGTTCGAGCGTAGCCCCGTCGCGATAATCTCCGAGCTGGAGCCATCGGCGGAGACCCGGATGAGCGTGCCGTGCCGCTTGTGCACCGCCGAGCCCCAGTGTTGAGAGCACTTCGCATAGTAGAAGTTGCCATGTTGGTCAGTATCCAATCCGGCAGAGAAGTCGTGGAAGTGCATCGTCACGACGTGGTCGGTATTGAAGGCCTCGTAGTAGTCGGCCACCGCGTCGCCATCGAGATCGTGGGGACGCATGATCTGACCCCGGCATCCCACGAAGATCTCACCGTCCCTGACCACAAGGCCGAGAGGCTGGTGCAGGCCGGCTCCGATTCGGGAGAGAATGACCGGCTGGCCATCCTTCCCCTGAATGTTCTCCGCAATGAAGACGTCGCCGCTCCAAGAGCAGAGAGCCGCCGTGTCCTCGTCGATGAAGTCGATGCCGGAGAGGCGGATGCGGGTCTTCCAAGGATTCTTGGAGGTTTGCGCAAGTTGGATGGTGTCCACCTTGAAGGCTCCGGTGGCTTCGCCCTTTTGGTAATCGGCCTCCATGGAAACTGCTTGCGAGTAGTCCTTGCGGAGGTAGGAGGTGCCGCTGCCATCGGGCAGTTCGGGCCAAGGGAAGTTCTGGGCGAGAGGCTGGCCCTCGTAGAGTAGGTCCTCACGCTCGAGCGCGCCCAGTTGCTCGATGTTTTTCGGATGGGTTGCTACGAAGTGGAAGGTGAGGGGCTTGTCGGCAGGCGACAGGCGGGCGATGCCGTCATTGATGTTCCCCCTGCCTAACAAATCGCCGGAGCTGCCGAAGAAGGTCTTGGTGGCAATGGCTTCGATCTTCCCTTGCAAGCGCAGATACATCTCGTGCTCGTGGGGCGCGACGGTGATACTGCGAACGTAGTAATCAATCTCTCCGACCCTTGCGAGCCAGGGCTTGTCGATGACGTCAATCCCATTGACCTCGAAGTGGATGGCGGGTTGGTCTCCGTTCAGGAAAAGGCCCTTGTAGCGCAGATGGTCCTTGGGAAGGGGACCGTAGCTGCGGCCATCGAGTCCCTGCTCGCGGGGATCGCGGAAGTCAATGTGCTTGCCCGGCGTGACTTCCTGCTTCTTGGTCCAGGCAATGCCCATGGGGCTCTCGAAGATGACCTCCCCCTTCACCCGAGCGTTCTGCGAGTGTTGGCCATCATAGACGATATCGGTCCAAGTGACCGGGCCTCCTTGCCAGAAGGCAGCCAGGCGGCCTGTATCCAGATCATAGAGGGCATTGTGCTGCGAGCTGGAGACATTGCGATTCTCTGGGTCGAGAGAAATGATGAGCCCCTTAGGCACATAGTGACTGGGGTTGACCTCGAAATGCCCGAAGAGGGCTGGCCCATTGTCCACCTCGCTATGCGGGGAGGGAGCGGCATCGGGCGCGGTGCTCTCCGGCCAAGGAAAGCGGAGGCTGGCATCGGGCCGGCTCCAGAGGAATTGCGTGTAGTCATCGTCCAAGGTGACATATTGGGAAGGATTGTGCTCCTTGAAGAACTCCTCCCGGATGTAGTGGATGACCTCATACTTTTGCCGCGCATCCATCCAGGGCTGGGGCGCCATCGTCTTATAGCCATAGGTCAAGGTCCCATAGATGTCGAGAGGGGTGGATCCGTTCTCCAAGGGGACTTCGTGGAAGCGGCGAACGGTATCGTTGATGGCTGGCTTCTGCAGATCCCCGTGACAGACTGCGCAAACTTTTTGGTAGAGCGCCTTGCCGGACTCGAACTCGGCGTCGCCGAAGCGTTTCAGCTCTTCCGTGGCCCGTTCATGGTCGAAGATGGCAAATTCTTCCGCCTGAGCCAAAGCAGGAAGGAGCACGGAACCGATGAGAATGAGGATTGGATGCAGTGCCAAACTCTTGAACATGCCGACATTACGCGCCGACGGGCTGAGGCTGTCAATGAGTTGACGCCTCTCGCGGTGGGTTGTCCAAAGGGGTAGTCTCCGCTGGGATTAAAGGTAAACGCCGTGCGAATGCGGCGATCTGTGGCTACCGTTCAAGGCATCCGGTCGATGGCTGGCGTTCGATGCTGGCTCTATCCGACCTGAACAGCGCAATACTTATAGCTGGGCTGGCGGGAGTGGGGGTCGAAGCTCGCGTGGGTGAGCTTGTTGGCATCGGGGTAGTGCATCGGGATGAAGAGTTGGCCCGGCTTCACGGTGGGGGCGTGGTAGGCGAGGGCCTCGATGCTGGCACGGCGGCTGGAGATGGTGACAGTCTGGCGGTCGGCGATGCCGAGGCGATTGGCGTCGTCAGGGTTGATCTCGATGTAGCAGTCCTGCGGGTAGAGCTTGCGGAGGATGGCCGACTTGGCGGTGCGGGTCTGGGTGTGCCATTGGCTGCTTGTGCCACGCCCGGTGAGGAGAATGAATGGATAATCCTCGCAGGTCGGTTCGGCGAGAGGGGAAGGGTGGTCGAAGTGGAAAATCGCTTTCCCACTGGGGGTATAGTAATTTCCGTCCGAGAAGAGGCGGCGTTCGGAAGGTAGCGGGGATTCTGCGTCGGCGATTTGCTCCTTTGAGCATGGCCATTGAATGCCTCCGGCTTGTTCGAGGTGGTCATAGTCCCGGATGCCGGTGATGTCGCTGGGCTGGCCCGCGCTGATTTTTTTGATGGTCTGAAAGGCGTCGGCGGGGGTCGGCCATTGCTTGACGAACTCGCAGTCTCCCCATCGGTCGGCGAGGGCTTGAATGATGCGGTAGTCGGTGAGGGCCTGTCCAGGGGCTTGCTTGACTTGGCGGATGACGCCGAGGCGGCGCTCGGAGTTGATGAGGGTGCCGTCTTTTTCCCCCCATCCCGCAGCGGGGAGAACAAGGTCGGCGAGCTTGGCGGTCTCGGTGTTGTGATACATGTCCTGCACCACGAGGAAGTCGAGCTTCTCACGGAGGCGGGCGAAGTTTTTTTGCGCGACCCAGGAGTGGTTGGGGTTGGTGGCGATGATCCAGAGGCCCTTGATGTCTCCACGGTCGATGCCGTCCATGATCTGGTCATACGCCCAGCCGGGTTCGGTGGGGATGCGGCTTTCGTCGATGTTGAGGATTTTGGCGACCTTCTCCCGGTGCTCGGGCTTGTTGAAGAGGTGGCCACCTACTAGGGAAGACGTATTTCCGTAGAGGCGGGTGCCCATGGCATTGCACTGGCCGGTTATGGAGTTGGGCCCGGTGCCGGGTTTGCCGATGTTGCCGGTCATCAGGCAGAGGTTGATGATTGCTTGCGCTGTACGAGTTCCCTCGTAGCTCTGGTTGATGCCCATGGTCCACCACCAGGAGACGCGCTTGCCGGGCTCCGAGACGAGTCGGGCGAGGGACTCAATCTGGGCAACCGTTTGTCCGCATTTGAGCGAAACCGCTTCCGGAGAGTAGCTCTTGAGGAATTTCTTAAATTCGCTGAATCCCTCGGTCCGGGCGAGGGAGTCGGCGTCAATACGCCCATCGCGGATGATGCAATGAGCGAGGGCGTAGAGCAGAGGAAGATCAGACTTGGGAGCAAGGTCGACATGACGGCTGGCCACTTGGGCGGTCTCGGTGCGCCGGGGGTCGATGACGACAATTTCAGGATTGCGCTGATTGCGCATCACGCGCTGCCACATGATGGGGTGAGCGATGGCAGGATTGGCACCGATGAAGACAAGGACATCGGATTCTTCAAAATCAGCGTAGGTGTAGGGTGGGGCGTCGAAGCCGAAGGACTGCTTGTAGGCGGTGACTGCCGTGGCCATGCACTGCCGGGTGTTGCCGTCTCCATGCTTAATGCCCATGCCGAACTTGGCAAAGGTGCCGAGAAGGAAGAAATCTTCGATAGTGATCTGACCCGTGGAGATAAAGGCGACGGACTCCTGACCATGCTGCTTCTGGATGGACTTGAAGTTATCGCAGAAGGAATCGAGCGCCGTATTCCAATCCACGGGACGACCTTCTAACAAGGGTGTGGTGGCCCGGTCGGGTGAGTCGAGCACCGCAAGGGCCTCCCAGCCTTTGGGGCAGGCCATGCCCAGATTCACGGGGTAATTGGTGGCCGGGGTGAGGTTGACGGCTTGACCATCCTTGAGGTGGACCTTGAGGCGGCAGCCGGTCGAGCAGTAGCCGCAGATGGATGACGTTGTGGAATCCGGGGTAAGGTGAGCAGGGACTTGGCCGAGCCCGAACTTGCCGGGTTGACGGAGAAGCTCCTCGGTGAAGGGGCCGGTGCGGGCATGAAGCTGGGTGTGCTGCTTGACGAGGTCGGAGATCGCCTTCGGCTTATTGGAAATGGTCATGGGGAGGAAGGAGGGTTAAGGCAAAAAGCCCGGCATCTTGAGGGGACGCACCGCCTTGAAGTAAAGAGTGCGTTCGGCCAGTTCGGAGAGAAGGAGAACCGGAAGCGCGGCCAAGGGTGAGAAAGGGAGCAGCAACGCGGCACCGAGGACTCCTACTACTCTGAGCAGGGAGATCGGGCGGAGGGCGGTGGTGACGATGGTTCGCTCTCTCGCCAATGAGGGGACACGGAGTTGAATGAGATCCAGGGCCAGCTTGCCAATGATGGCCAGGACAAACCCAAAGGATGCTACGGGAGATATCGTGGCCAAGGTGAGGAGAATAAAGAGGGTGACCGTGCCGTAGAAGCGAGGGAAGGTGATGGCGGACTTCCATAGGCGGCGGTTGGTCGTTTGGTAGATCTTGACACTGGTGAAAACGGCGGCGAGGGCGGTGCCCGCTGAGAAGGCCAAGAAGGCGGGGTGATTAATGATGGAGGGTAGAAAGCCCAGTGGGGGTGGCAGAGGGACGTGATTGAGAAGGGGCGCGGTGAGGAAGCCGCCGAGGATAGTGAAAGCGAGCAGTTCGCGGGAGAGCCAGCTGGTGCGTAGGCCGAGGAAGAAGCGCCAGGCTTTGAGAGGTTGCCCCAGATGCAAGGTGGCAGCGACGAGGCCGATGCTGAACAAGGCCAGTGAGAGGGCGGAGAAGGTGAGGTGGGCGCGGGTCTCTGGTGAAAGAAAGAGGGAGCCTAGGAAAAGGCCGACGGCGGCCTGGGTGAGGGTGAGCATGATGACCAAGGGCCAATGGGCGTGCTCGGGGGTGAGATCGTCGTGGTCCGCGGCATGCGCGGAGGTGGGAACCTCGCGGCCGGTGTAACGGGTGGTAGGCTGGGTGATGGAGGCCGGTGGAGCGCCATTGAGCCAGCCCATGTCACGGGAGCCGAGCTTCGCTTTCTCAGCCACATTGACCTTAACAATCTTAATCGCCTCGGTCGGGCAGGCTTGAACGCAGGCCGGTGCCTCGCCTTCAGCAAGCCGATCGTGGCACATGTCACATTTCCGAACAATGCCGCGCTTCTTGGAGTATTTCGGGACGTCGAAGGGACACTTGAAGATGCAGTAGGAGCACCCGATGCATTGGTCATCGAGGTGACGGACGATGCCTGTTTCACTGGATTTCTCGTAAGCTTGCACGGGGCAGCCATTGAGGCACTCGGGGTCGGCACAGTGGTGACAGGCAGTCGTAATGGTCTGCTGCCATCCGGGGGCTTCGTCGCCTCCCAGGAGGAGACCGACGTCGCGCCAGGATTCATTTTCGTCGAGCCCATTCTGGCTGTGGCAGGCAGCTACACAGGCTTTGCAGGAAGTGCATTTGTCCAAGGCCACCTCGAAGGCGTATTGCTCGCCGGGGCCTGGCTTGGAGAGGGGGATGAGATTGCGGTAGTGCCCGGCGAGGTCCGGCTCGCGCTCGTGACGATCCGCGAAATCCGCTACGGGGGTGAAGAGCTTCTTCTGATCAGCGAGGAGGTCGTCGATCAAGGTCTTCTCTGGAGGGAGGCCGGACATGGTCGCAGGGTTGGGTCGCTTGGCAATCAGGACTCCAGCTTGGCGAGGCTTTCGGTGACTTGGCTGAGCCAAGTGGCGAAAGGATCATCAAAATCGACATCGCTCTCGATTCGTTCGCAAAGACGGGTGGCCCCCAGTTTTTCTAGCGCGTTATCGAAGTCCTTGGCGCACTGATTGAAGTCGGGGTATTCGGAATCGCCAAGACCGAGAACCGCGTAGCTCGTCTTGTCGAGCTTGAGGTCGCAGTCGCCAGTCAAGGCTTCGTGAAGGTCCGCGGCGTTGTCAGGTGGTTCGCCATCTCCATACGTCGAGGTGATGATGAGGAGATTTTCGATAGCGGAGAGGGCGGCGGGGTCGGCATCAGCCATGTCGGTGACGGTGACTTGGTGGCCCTGGCCGGTGAGCGTCTTGGCCGCCTTCTTGGCGAGGGATTCGGAATTTCCGGTTTGTGATCCCCATAGGATGGTGAGGGGGACCCCGGAGGGAGGAGTGGCCTCGGTCGGTGGTCCCGGTGCGGGAGCCCCGGTCGCCTGCATGCGAGCGGCCAGGTAGCCGTTGAGCCAACCGATTTGTTCGGGCGTGAAAGGCGCGGATGGTGGGAGGTTGATCATGAGAGGGAGTTTGCGGTTTGAGAGTGGGCAAGGCTCGAGCCCTGGAGGAGACCTCGGCGAGGCATCTCTACCGGATGTTAGGCTGCTTTGGCGGAGGCGGAGTCCGCGATGAGGGAATGGAGGGTCTCGATGTCGAGGCGGCGGGTGAAGTGTGCGAAGGATTCGGTTCCCTTGCGATGGGAAAGATACGTTTTGAGAAGGGACTCGATAAGGGGGGGGATGTCGGTAAATGGGATGCCCTTCCAGGCTTCCTTGGCGACGAATTGGTCGTCGTCCACTCCGCCTCCGAGGACGATGTTGTAGCCCTCGACTTTCTCCCCGGACTCCAGTTTGACCGGAACGCCCATCATGCCGATATCACCGATGTAGTGCTGGGCGCAGGAGTGGTTGCAGCCGGTGAGGTGGATATTGATGGGCTGGTCGAGCTCGACGCGGGGCTCAAGATATTCGACGAGTTGAGTCGCATGTCCCTTGGTGTTGGCGGCGGCGTATTTGCAGCCGAGGTTGCCCGTGCAGGCGACGAGGCCGCCGGAAATGTTGGTGGAATCGAAGCTGAAGCCGGTGCGGAGAATGGCGAGTTTGGCTTCTTCGAGATGTTCGTCGGGAATGTTGGGGATGAGTAGGTTCTGCCAGACCGTGAGGCGGATGTCGCCATCGCCGTACTTCTCCGCGATTTTGCAGAGCTGATCGACCTTGTCGACGGGGGTGCGACCGACGGGAATGACGACGCCGATGTAGTTGCGTCCGTCGGCTTGTTTATGGATGCCGTAGTGGCCATGCTTGACCTTGGGCATGGGGACCTCGCAGGAATCGAGAGGGAGGTGGCGGAGGGGAAAGGTGAGCTTCTTCTCCGTTTCTTCAAGGAGTTTGGGGATGCCCCACTTGTCGACGAGGTATTTCAGGCGGGCTTTTTTGCGATTGGTCCGGTCACCATGCTCGATGAAGACGCGGAGAATGGCGGCAGCGACGGGGATGGTTTCCTCGGCGGTAAGTAGAACGCCGGAGTCGGTGGCGAATTGCTTGTGCCCGGTGATGCCGCAGAGCTGCATGCGGAAGTAAACGCCCGGGGCGAGGCCGTCGGTCTCTTCAGTGAGGCGGACGGCGTAGAAGGCGATGTCATTGGTATCGGCACAGACGGAGATGGCGCCGCCGGAGTCGAAGGAGATGTTGAACTTACGAGGAAGACCGTAGAGATCGCGATTGTTGAGAATGTAGTGGTGCATCGACTTCGCCAGGGGGAGGACGTCGAGCAGTTCGTCCTTATCGAATCCCGTGGTGGGGGTGGCGGTGATGTTGCGCACGTTGTCAGCGCCCGAGCCCTTGGCAGTGAGGCCGAGGTCGTAGAGCTTGGTCATCACCTTGGGGAGGGACTCCGGCATGAGCTGGCGAATCTGGATATTGCCCCGGGTGGTGATATCGCAGTTGCCACATCCCCAATCGCGCGAAATCTCGGCAAGCCCGCGAAGCTGGTGGGCGGTCAGGACGCAGCCGGGGATGCGACAGCGCAGCATGTAGGAGTCCTGTGCGGGGGCGACGTAGAAGAAGCCGTAGAACTTGAAGCGAAAGACATCACCACCGTCAGCGAATTTGTTCTCGGCGGCGCGCTCGAGAATGGTGTCGTAGCAGTCGAGGCCGTTCTGCTCATACTTGACGCGCTCTTCCTTGGAGAGGTCGTCGATGGGAGTTCCGTGGACGGTTTCTTCCTGGGGTTCGGCCTGTGCGGGATCGTGGGTGAATTGGCCGCTGGCGTTTTGTCCAAGGAAGAGGAGGCCTTCAGCTTGCATTTGCTTGAAGCCTTCCATGAAGCCGGAAAGGTAGGCGGTTTGCTCGGGTGTGAAGGCGGGAGTCATGAGGGGAAGTTTGTTAGATTGTTAGATTGTTAGTTTTCAGTTTTCAGTCCGGTGGCTGGTGGCTGGTGGCTGACTGTTGTGGGTGGCTTTGGCTGGGATTTTCCTTTGGCTTTGCGGATGTCTCGGCGAGACATTCCTACCGAGGGGCTTGAGCGTTGCGGTTGTTTGGGCGAGGTATTTCTATCGGGAGAGCTTTTGGGGGGGAGCGAGGGTGGGTTAGGCCACGGCGACGGAGAGTTTGTTTTCGAGATTGGTGAGAGCGGGCTTGTCGAGATAGCCGATGAGGTTGGATCGATTGTGGATGCGGGTGTCTCCCTTGATGTGAGAGCGTTGCTCGAGGAAGGCGAGGAGGTGCTCGCGGTATTGGAAGAAGGCGGGGTCATTGAAGACTTCCTCTCGGTCGCGAGGGCGGGGGAAGTAGATCTCCATGATCTCGGCGCAAGTGGCCTTGGGGCCATTCGACATCATCACGCAGCGGTCGGCCATGAAGACGGCCTCATCCACATCGTGGGTCACGATCATGGCGGTGAGTTTCTCGCGGGCAAGGATGTCGATGATGACATCCTGAAGCTCCATGCGGGTGAGAGAGTCGAGGCGGCCAAAGGGTTCGTCTAGTAGAAGCACCTTGGGCTGGAGCGCGATGGCGCGGGCGATGCCAACACGCTGCTGCATGCCGCCGGACATCTCGCGGGGATACTTTTTCATCGAATCGGCAAGACCCACGACGGAGAGGGAGTGCTCGACGATTTGAGTCTGGGTCGCCTTATCGGCATGCGGATAGACGCTTTTGACGCCGAGCATGACATTGCCGAAGGCGGTGAGCCAAGGCATCAGGCAGGGGGCTTGGAAGACCACGGCACGGTCAGGGCCAGGGCCGTCAATCTCTCGATTACCCACGATGATGCCTCCATCGGAAATCTCATTGAGGCCGGCCAGCATGGTGAGGACGGTGGACTTCCCGCAACCGGAGTGGCCGATGAGGGAGATGAATTCACCCTGCCGGATGTTGAGGTTGAAGTTCTCAACGACGCGGAAGTCATCTCCATAGGGATTAGGGTATTCCTTAACGAGATTCGAGATCTCGACAAACTTGGATAGGCTAGGCTCTTCCACTGGTTCGTAGACTTGGAGGCTCATGATGCTGCGGATGATGGTTGAGGTGATTTGTTCCGAAGTCGTGGTGAGGCGACTGGGAGGGAGAAGTCCTTGGGACGCACGTCGGGCATGGGGACGATTTTGTTGGCCGCCGAGGCCTTCGACTCCTTGTTGAGCTGCATCATGAAGGAGGTGATCTCCGACTTGAGGCGCATGTATTCCGGGTGGTCGTTGAGGGTGTGGCGATCACGCGGGTGGGGCATGTTGACCACGAAGTCCTCGGCGAGGGTGGCCCTGGGACCCATGGTGAGGGGGACGATGCGGTCGGCCATGAGGACGGCTTCATCGACATCATTGGTGATCATGACCACGGTGCGGCGGTCCTTTTCCCAGATGTTGAGGATTTGGTCCTGCAGCTCGGAACGGGTCAGGGCATCGAGGGCGGAGAGGGGCTCATCGAGGAGGAGCACTTGGGGATCAAGGGAGAGAGTCCTCGCGAGCGACGCGCGCTGGCGCATCCCGCCGGAGAGCTCATGCGGCTTCTTCTCTCCCGCGTGGTCGAGCTTCACCATCTTGACGTAGTGGTGGACCTTGTCGGCAACCTCCGACTTCGAGAGCTTGGGGAAGGCTGTCTTCACCGCGAGGCCGACGTTTTCATTAACCGATAGCCAGGGGAGAAGGGAGTAGTTCTGAAACATGAGCCCCCGCTCGGGTCCGGGTGCGGTGACCTCCTTGCCATCCATGATGACCTTGCCCTCGGTGGGTGGTTCCAAGCCGGAGAGGAGATTCATCAAGGTCGATTTGCCCGAGCCGGAGAAGCCGATAACGGCGACGAACTCGTTCTCCTTGACTGACAGATTGATGTTGGAGAGCACCTCAGTGCGATTGCCAACCGGTCCGAAGGCGACTGAGACGTTGTCCAATGTGAGGAAAGACATAGTAGAAAGAGGTTGCTGGTTCACGCTGTTGCCGAGCCGTCATCGAAGGAGACGAGTCGCTGGAGGAAGACCATGATGCGGTCGAGGAAGAAACCGATGATGCCGACCACGAAGCAGGCGAGGATGATATTGGCGAAGGATTGGGAGGAGCCATTCTGGTATTCATCCCACACGAACTTGCCGAGGCCATCGGATGAGGAGAGAGCTTCGGCCGCGATGAGGACCATCCAACCGACGCCGAGGGAGATGCGAAGGCCGGCGAAGACGAGAGGCAGCGAGGCCGGAACGACAATCTTGAATAGGCGGGACCAGAAGCCGAGGCGAAGAACCTTGGCCACATTCATGTGATCCTTGTCTACCGAGGAGACGCCGAGGGCCGTATTGACCAAGGCGGGCCAGAGGGCGCACATCGCTACCGTGCAAGCGGAGAAAATCATGGCGGGGTTCGTGCCGAGGAAGGCGATGGGATTGGCAATCCATCCGAAAAATTTGTCCTGATTGAGAGTGACGAAGAGGGGATGATTCTCCGGATCGGGGAAGAAGGCGCCAATGATGATCTGGAAGATGAGGAGCCAAACTACGGGAGAAACAGGTCGGAAGATCGAGATGATGGGCGTCATGCAGGCCATGAAGATGCGATTGAGCCCGCACATGATGCCGACGGGGATGGCGATGGCGGCGGCGATGATGAAGCCGACGAAGACGGTGGCGAGAGAGCGCTTGGTCTGCCAGAAGATGGTGGCCGTGCGGGGATAGGTCTGGCTGCCGACGTCTTCCGCGCGCTCGGTATTCCGCGCGATGGCCTTGGCTTCCTTGACGACATCCCCAGCCGTGCTGGCTGCGGCGAGTTGTTCCTTATCTTCCGCAATCTTGGCGAGATACTCGGCTTCTTTGACATTGCGGTTCTCCTTGGTGAGGATGGCCAGACGCTTCTTGTAATGCTGAACCTCGTCGGCGACCCGGTTGGCCGCCAATTGAGCGTCCTTCACTTCGGAGGGAGGATTGGAGCGAATCTCCTCAAGCTGCTCCTCATAGACGTCCTCGGCGGCGTCCGCTTTCTCCTCGATGGCTTCCGTCTCACGGATGAAGGCGACCAAGGTGTCGGAGCTGACCTCACCGGCGACGGCCTCCCCGGCCAAGGCCTCGAGTTGTGCGTCGCGGGCATCTTCTGCCGCCTTGTGCTTCGCCTTGAGCGCGTCGAGCTTGCTCTGGATTGGCGCGATTCGAGCGGCCATCTTTTCTTGGGCGAGCGCCTCGATCTTGGCTGCTTCCTCTGAGAGTTCAGCTGCTTTGGCCTCGAGGCTGGCCAGCTCGGTTTCCACTTCCTTGACCATCGCCAAGCGTTCCTGGCCCTCGAGTTTGAAGTCACTGGCTTTTTCCTTCTGCCGCTCCTCGAAGCGTTTGCTATCGGAGTAGGCGGTCAGCACCTTGCTCGGGCCCGGCACCTCGCCGGAGCGCGTCTTGTGATTGGGCGCCACGACGCTCCAGAGCAGGATGCAGCAGAGCACGAAGAGGATGGGGAGGAGCATGTACTTGGCAATATCCCGAATTTGCTTCTGTGGCTCTTCCCCGAAGAGAAGGCGCACGGGAGGATCGAGGACTTTGAAGCCGCTGACATCGATGCCTTTGAGAAGGCCATACTTGATTTTGTCTTTGGTGGAATCTGCCATGGCGGGAAGCGAGGGTTCGGGGGAAAGAGAGCGGTAGCCGTGCCACCCGATAGTCAGATTGATAAATAAAAGCGGACGGTGGCTGTCGGTTTTCATGAATGGCGCTCATGAATCGGCTCGAATTGAGAAAATAGCGGCGGGTAAGAGAGGGCTACAGAAGCGGTTCAGCCGGCTGGGAGGGCAATCGCTCGCTAGAAATCGGCAATCGGGCGGCAGCTCGGGCAGGTGGTTTTCCGCCACGGTGCCGGTATGAACGAATCGGACAAGAAGGCGGCACGGTCTGGCCCGAGCAAGGGTGGGGGCTTTCGCGAGACGTCATTGCCAATGCCTCCGCGAGGCGTTGCTGGCGACGCTCGGAGAGGAGAAAGCTGGAGGGTTACTCGCCCGGGCTCCACCCCCCGGGGTGAGCAAGAGGGACGGTGGCTGCATGAATTCGAGCCGCCCAGTCCGGGGCTCTGGCGCGGATTGGCGGTCTTGGGGAAGATGGGTGTCCACTTTGATGATCCCACGGTGTCATTCCGCAGTGTGATCGATCTCTCCTCCTCCCTTCTCCAGCGGTCGGGCCGATTTTTCGTCCCGCAGCATAGCCTGAGCATCGCCACCCAAGAGGTGAGCGGGATTCATGCCGTCGAGCCCTCGGCGAGGGATGTGCCTGCTCTGGAAATCGACTTCGCAAGCCGCCGCTGCCGACTGGCAATGTCGACGCTCGAATGCAGCGACCTGAGGGTCTTCAATAATTTCTCCTGCACGTTTGGCTATGAGATGGTCGTCGAGACAGCCAAGCGTCGCGAGGAGCGGAAGCTGATCGAGCCCCCCATGTGCCCCTGCTGCGTGGAGCGGGGAGAGCGGCGGGCGATGCGGAGTCACTTCAACCCAATCACCCGGATGCTTACCGATGCCTTGGACCGCAGGATCAGGCTGCTCGTCGGGGTGCGTCGGCCGGGCGCGAGTTTCTTGAGCAGTGTGCTGCCTACCCGCGTGCATATCAGGGCGGGCTCCATCATCGCCGGAGGTGACGATGCGGAGGTAACGGTCAAGGCGCGGTCTCTGCATGCCTTCGTCACGGGGCGGAGTCAGGTTGACGGAGTGGCGAATCTGGATGTGCATCTTCTCAATACCCATGGCGAGGTGGTGGCCACGCTTTCGGCTCCAGAGAAATTGGTCGCGGAGCGTTGGGAGGGCTTTCTTGCTGATCCGCGAAGTGGCTACTGGGGATCGTCGCAGGGTGGCGAAGGTTCCTATTCCAATCTTGAGGGGTAGGGCCTCACACTTTCTTTCCTTTTCCTGCCCAGGGCTCGACCCCTCGCAACTCGAGCTCCAATTAAACACCCGGCCCTCGTGCCGGGTGTTTTCTTTCACCCTTCCATTGCGGATGCGCGAAGTAGCAATCGACCATCAAGAGATAACATTCTCCCGATAGTCGGAGTGCGCGAGAGGTGGCATCATTTCTCAAGAATGAATCTAACGCTAACAAACTGATGCACCCTGAATCTGATATCGAACCTTTTCAGCCCCAGTCGGCCGGACGAGTCTTCCGGCTGAGACCCGACTGGGAGAAGCTGGTCACCCTGTTACCCCGCTTGCGCACCTCCGCGACGGTGTATCGCGGAACGCATGCCATTCATTGCCAGGCCGGGGCCTTCCCCTCGGTGGAGATCGTTTCCCGGCATGCGGTGCAGAGCCGGGGATTTCGTGGCGTCACCTTGAGTCTGGCCGATTGGTCGGAAGCTTGGCTCTATGAGGAAGAACGCTTCGGGAAGATGCTGCCTTGCCTCGAGATTGCGGACGAGCAGGGTCGCGGGCTCTTCAAGCTCTGCTATCGGGATGCGCATCACGCGAAGAAGGACAGGAAGATGTTAGAGAGCTTCATCGTAGGTGAGGGAGATGCTTGGGATATCCTCCATCTCCGTCGAGCCAATGTGATGCATTGCCGTCCTCTCCGGGCTTCCGAGGGCCGGAAGACAAACTTTCTTCCTCTACTCAAAAGAATCCAACGGGAGGCGATCGAGAAAGGTGCCGAACTGGGCCTCATCCTGCCGCACCGAAGTCAATCCACCTGGGACTCCCTCAGGGCAGAGGCCGAACAACCCGCAGGATGTTGGTTGGCCTTCTCGAGTGGCGGGAATCACATGACCATCCACCCGGATGGCTATCATCACGCTCGTTTGGTGCGCTCGGGTGACCGGCACATTGCCTCCTTCTTCACCAAGGATAATCGCCCCGCTCTATCATTGGTGCAGCCCGAGGGCGTCGAGCTGCGTTCGTTCGAGCGTCTTGAGCCACTCTGCGACTAATGCCATTTCGAGAGATGAAGGAGATACTGATCGTCTTTGCGAGTATGACGGGCAATGCGGAGGACGTGGCTGCGGAACTTCATGATCACCTGTGTGATCGGTCTCTGCCGGTCCGATTGCTCGACCTTTCCCTGCACGAGGATATCACTGTCCTCGAGGAGGCTGATTGCATCCTGGGTGTCGTCAGCACTTGGGGGGATGGCGAGCCACCTGATGATGCGGTGCCATTCTTTGACAATCTTAGTCAGGCTGAGCCCATGGGATTGGGCGGGATGCCCTTCGCCGTGCTTGGCCTGGGCGACACTGGCTATGATCAATTTTGCGAATGCGGAAAGATTCTTGAGCGTGAGCTGCTTCGCCACGGGGGTAAGCCGATGCTGCCCCGCGTCGATTGCGACGTCTGGTATGAGGACGAGGTTGAGAGTTGGCGGGATCAGCTTCTCGCGTTATTCTCAAGCCGGCAGGCGGTTGCGCTGGGTGCCGACGTTGAGAGATGAGTTCAGAAACAGTCAAACATGTCGTCATTATTGGCGGAGGATTCGGAGGCTTGGCCTGTGCGAAGCAGTTGTCGAGGAGAGAACAATTTCGGGTGACCCTGATTGACCGGAGGAATCACCACTTGTTCCAGCCCCTGCTTTATCAAGTGGCCACGGCCACCTTGACCGCGCCGGATATCGCCCGCTCCTTGCGGGGAATGTTCGGGGACAAGGATTGGGTGGAAACCCTCTATGATGAAGCTTGCGGAATCGATCTGGACGAGAAGACGGTCGCATTGGCTTCGGGCAATGTCTTGGACTACGACGTCCTCGTGATGGCCACCGGGGCGCGGACTTCTTTCTTTGGCAATGATCATTGGGCCGAGCACGTCCATGAGCTCAAGTCGCTCAATGATGCGATTGGGATCCGTAAGCATGTCCTGCGGAATCTCGAGTTTGCTGATCAATGCAGCGGACCGGAGCAGGAGAAGCTTGCTACGGTCGTTATCGTAGGAGGTGGTCCCACGGGTGTCGAGCTGGCAGGTGCCTTCTGTGATTTGGTGAAGCGGAACATGAAGCGGCACTTCCGCCGCTTCGATACGAATCGCCAGAAGATCATTCTCGTTGAGGGGCAGGATCGTCTCCTGACCCCGTATAGTCCTGAGCTGAGCCAATACACCGAGGAGCAATTGACCAAGCTTGGCGTCGAGGTCCGCACCGGTTCGCTGGTCTCGGATATCCAGCCCGGCAAGGTGATCCTCGATGGCAAGGAAGAGCTGGAGGCCGCTACCATCATCTGGGCGGCCGGAGTCCAGGCCACGGCCTTGACGCGCCAGATCAAGCCCGCTCCCGAACTGGTCGGACCGGGCCTGGTGAAGGTGGACCCTGACCTTTCGATTCCTGGCTATCCTTCGGCCTTCGTCATTGGTGACTGTGCCTCGATGGTCAGTGACGGCGAGCGCGTGCCCGGCGTGGCACCTGCAGCGGTGCAGGCGGGCGAGCACGTGGCCCGGCTGATTGCGACGACCCCGCTCGATCAAAAGAGGAACCATCCCTTCAAGTACAACGACAAGGGTAAGATGGCCATTGTGAGCAAGGGCTCTGCCGTGGTCGAGGTGAAGGACTCCAAGATTAAGGGCTGGCTCGGGTGGATGATGTGGCTCTTCGTCCACGTTCTCTTCCTCGTCGACTTCCGGAACAAGCTCGGTGTCCTCATTCACTGGTTCTGGGCCTACGTGAAGAACGTGCCAGGCACGCGGGTTTTCACGACGGCCAGCTCGGAGGGCGAAGTCCCTGATGCCATCCGCGGTGATGGCAAAAAGCCAGCGGGAGAAGATGGCGCTAAAGAGTGATAATCGGGCGTCATTTGTCAATTTAGCGCTAAAGAATGGCAATTGAGCGTTACTGCGCGAGGGGGGCTTTGGCCTACCTTTCGCGCCTTCCATGATTGCTAAGTCACACGCATTGATTTTTCCAACCTGCCTGACAACAGGGCTTTTGTTAGGGCAGGTTGGTCTTTCCCAGACCACGAACTCGGGAGACTTCACCCTCGACCCGACTTTGGTCACCTCAGAGCGCGAGAGCGGGGAAGAGCCGGCCTCCGATCCGGTGATTAACCCTTCACCGGCCTTGGGCGGCAAGTTGCCTTACACAATCTTCGAGACCCCGCGCGGCGTGGAATCGGTGACGCGCGAGGAATTCACCGAGCGCGGCGCGCAAAACCTCGAAGAAGCAGCCCGCTATCTCTCCGGCGTGCAGAGCGGCTACTATGGCTTGGACAATCGCCAGGACTTCATCCGCATGCGGGGGCAGAGCACGCTGAATTATCGCGATGGTCTGCAGTACAATTTCAACTTCTACAACAACACCCCGCAGGAAGCCTACGCGGTCGAGCAGGTTGACTTCGTCAAGGGGCCTGCCTCTCTCCTCTTCGGCCGTGGCTCGGTGGGCGGCACGGTCAACACCTCGTCCAAGATTGCCGGACCCGGCGTCGAAAACGAAATCATGGCAGGCTACGGAACGGAGGACCGCATGCAGTTTGGCCTCGATTACAATATGGCGGTCAACGAAGCCGAAACGGTCTTCCTGCGCTTCGTCGGCTACTATCGGGAGTCCGAGACTTATGTCGACTTCGTGAACGATGATTCCTGGTTCATCTCACCCTCCATCACCTGGCAGCCCACAGAGGACACTTCCCTGAGCTTCCTCTTCCACCATCAGGAGAATGACAGCCGCCCGTCCCTCCAGTTCTATCCCTACGAGGCCGCGCAAATCGATGGCTTCACCCTGAGGAACGAGCTCTATGCCGGCGAGCCGAGTCTCGATCGATATGATACCGAACAAACGAGTGTCACCTTCCTCCTCGAGCATCAGATCAACGACATCTTCAGCGTCAACTCGACGCTTCGCTACCTGAAGTCATCTGCCGATTACATTGAGCACACCATCGTGCCTCCCGCGATTGGTAATGCTTTCATCGCACCCTTGCCCGAGGGCAGTTTCCATCGCTTGCTCTACGGTTCCGACCACGAGACGGATGTCTTTTCGGGGAACGTGGTTCTGAATGCCAAGTTCGAGACTGCGGACGTGAAGCACAACGTCCAGTTCGGCATCGATGCCACTCGTTCCGAGAGGGAGCGCTACACCTTGCCGGCCAATCCCGGCCTCTTCGGTCTCAACTACGCCTACGGCGGCTTCCTCGACTTCACCAATCCCAACTACGGAGCCATGGCCGTCGCTCTGCCCGACCGCACCGAGCTGGATGAGTTCACCGAGGAGCTCTTTGGCGTCTATCTGAGCAATCGCGTTGAGTGGAATAACCTCATCGTCACGATGGGCACCCGCTTCGATGATTACAGCCTCGAGTCCACGAACTTCGCGACCGACAAGCAGGACAACTGGACCTTCGACGCGGGCGTGATGTATCAGGCGGCCTACGGGATTTCTCCTTACTATTCGTATGCTGAGTCCTTTGAGCCGCAGGGCATCAATGATTTCACCGGTGAGGCCTTCAAGCCCAAGACCGGCACCCAGCATGAACTCGGGGTGAAGTGGATGCCCAATGAGGAGACCCTCGTGGTGGCCTCCGTCTTCGACATCAAGGAGGACAACCGCGTGATCGGCTCGGGTGCCTTGAGCCAGGAGCAATCCAGCGTCGATACCCAGGGGGCTGAGTTCTCCTACCAGCAGCGCATGGGGGACTTCGCCATCCAGACGGCCTACACTTATCTGGATACCGAGAATAATGATATCGAGGGCTCTCCCCGCCTCTCCGGGGTGCCGGAGCATCAGGCGTCGGCTTGGTTGACCTACAAGCCACTAGCTGGGCCCTTGGAAAACTTCCGGGCGGGTCTGGGCGTGCGCTACACCGGCGACCGCTGGGACGGCCGCGATGCCATCAAGACGGAGTCTTACACCCTGATGGACGCGATGGTCGGCTATCAGTGGGAAGACTTTGATATCCAGCTGAATGTCTCCAACCTCTTCGACCGGCAATACATTCAGACCACGGAGACCTCGGAACTTCTTGGCACGGATGTGACCAACGCCTTCCTTGGTCAAGACCGCTCGGTCAACGTGGTCGCGACCTACAGTTTCTAACTTCTCCGGCAGCTTCCGACCGTTCTTCCCTTGTTCCCATTGGCCCACCACGAAGGTGGGCTGGTGGGCAAGACCTCCAGGCGGGACAGGCGTCTAACAAATGGCGGAGCCATCGGGAAGGAATGCACAGTATCTTTCCCAAAGTTATCTGATGATTCGCAAAGGAAGCCCTCACCTTAATAACCCAATTCGGTAGGCGGTTCGCCTTCCGATAACCAGGCAAAGCAACCGGCGGACCTCGCCGGTTTTTTTGATCCTCGCTCTCTCGACTACGAAACGTTGAGCGAGGTCACCTCGCCTTGGCTGTTAGTTCATTCTCCTTGATCTGACGCACCAGCTGCCAGATGGCGATGCCCATAAGGAGGAAGAACAAGTTGAAGAAGCTTACCATTACCGCATGGGTATTGCCGACTTGTAGCGGGCTTTCTCTCTGCGCGATGAGGAAGGCGAGGGGAAGGAGAGAGAAGGCCACCGCAGATGCCGTCGTGACCTTGCCAAGCCCGTCCTTGAGAAGAAGAGTCAGCGGCAGGGCGGCCACCAAAACAATCCAGAAGAGCACGACCGGAAGACCCGGGCTGAGCTGGGCCGCGTGCAGGGAAAGCGCACACGCGAGAGGGAGGCCTCCGAGAAGCCAGTGCGTGGTGGTGACGAGGAATTTGGTCATGCGGCTATCCCGCTCCGCTCCTTGCCGCCTCCGCTGCACGAGGATGTAAACTCCGGCCGCGATGGAGAGGGTGACAATGAGCCCGAGCAGGGCGAAGAGGACCTTGATGAGAAAGCCATTGAAGGTGGCGAAGTGGACATTAACCAAGGCCTCAATCATCATCGGGCCCAAGTGGGAGGTCGGAGTCTGGTCGTGGAGAATGTTAAGGTCCTCATCGAGGGTCAGCGAGGAGGTGCCTACGAAGTGCAGCCCTCTCTCTTTCCCTTGAACTAGGATCGTGTGCGAGGCGGGGTGATCATCGTGGGCCTCCTCGCGGGCAATGTGGACGATGAGAGGTTCGACGCCGGGCCCCCAGTGGGCACTCGCCAGGGCGAGAGCCTCATCAACGGGATAGGTCGGCTCCTCATGGACAGGCTCCGCCATCGCCATGTGCTCGGGGAAGAGCGTCTCATTAAGCGCAGCCTGATCGCCATCGAAGAAGACACTCACCGCCGGTGCGGCCAGAAAGAGCCCGAGAGCCAGTGAGGCCCCCGTCACCGAGTAGGCAATTTGGAATGGCAGGGTGAAGAGGGAGGTGAAGCGGTGGACCTTCTTCCACCGGCTGGCTCCCTTCAGCGAGAGGTTCTTGAGTTTCAGGTCCTGTCGCATTGTTCGCCACTGATAGACCAGCCCGCTGAGGATGATGGCAAAGAAGAGGGCGGCAATCGCTCCGGAGATTTGGATGCCATAGGGAAGAAACTCGAAGTAGTGGAGATCGACGAAGAAGTGGAAGAGGTCGGCCTCATGCCCCGTGGCCTCGCTGACCGTCAGGTCCCGGGGATCGATCCAGTAGTGGGTAGGATGATGATCCTCCTCGAGATAGACATCTGTGACTGGATGCCTGTCCGAGGCGAGCACCACCGAGAGCTCGTCCGTGCCAGGATGCTTGGCGAGCAGCTCGTTGAGCACCGGGTTCAAGGGGTTCTCTGCTGGCGTGGAGCCATCGAATTGAGGCTGGGTCCAATTGATGGCCTCGGGCTCGAAGAGAGCGAGCGTGCCCGCGAGGAAGATGACAAAAAGCGGCAGCCCAAGCGTGATCCCGAGGAGAGAGTGCAGCTGCCAGAAGCGATTACGCTTTTTCGCATTCATGAGGTGAAGAAGAGGATGAGCGCGCCAAGAAGAGAAAGCCCGAGCAGGACGAGCACCGTCCGCCA